>CAYUQT010000037.1:0-93317 GCA_964446835.1 uncultured Planctomycetales bacterium
ACCCGATTCCACAATGCCGGATCAAAAGATGTGTAGAACAACGAGTCGGGACGACCCGGCTCGGAGGATGCGTTGGAACGGTGACGAGGGGATTCTGCCGTCCCTACGGGACTCGATGGTGAGATGGGGCGAGGATCCCAGCGATGAATCGCTGGGCTAGTGTCGGTTGTGCCTACGGCACATGCCGCGTGGTCGCGCGAATCGTGGGATTGTGGGAGAAGAGTGGGAAGCTTGTGTAGAGAACCGGGTCGGGGACGACTCGTTGTTCTACACAAGTCCCGGCAACCGTGTTCTGGGGTGTAAGAAACGGGGTACCAGGCTCCAGGCAACCCTCGTTTTCAGGCTCTCCGGCCGGGTAGGGCGGAGATGTGCAGAAGAGCGGGTCGGGGACGACCGGCTCGGATGGAGCTCGGGCGACGGTCTCGGTGGAATTTCGTCGCCTCTCCGGGGAGTCTGAGGGGCGTATCGATGTTCGGAGATCGGATGCGGGGATGGGGGGGCGGTGTTACCATGTGGGGCGCTGGCATGTTCCTGTGGGAGGACCGATTGTGTCGCTTCAGGCCGCAAAGCCGTCGGGCAGCGCGTGGAAGTGGTTCATCTGTCTTGTCCTGTTTCTGGCGACGGTTCTGAACTATCTCGATCGGCAGACGATGTCGATCTGTGGTCCGAAGATCACGGAGGAGTTCTCGCTTTCGAACGAGGAGTTCGGCAGGCTGCTGTCGGCCTTTCGTTGGGCCTATGCGATCGCGCAGATTCCGGCGGGGTATCTGGCGGATCGGTTCGATGTGCGGATCGTCTTTGCGCTGGCGGTGGGGTTGTGGTCGGCGGCGGGGGCGGCGGCGGCATTTGTCGGCAACGCGGTGTCGCTGGCATGGACGCGGCGGGTTCTGGGCGTCGGCGAGGCATTCAACTGGCCTTGTGCCTTGCGTGTGACGGCGAACATGCTGCCGCCCGAGGACCGCGGGCTGGCCAACGGGTTTTTCAGTAGTGGTTCGGCGGTGGGGGCCTTGATCGCGCCGCTGATCATCGCGCCGACGGCGCACTACTTCGGCTGGCGGACGGCGTTCTTTCTGATCGGAGCCATCGGGGGGCTATGGCTTGTCTTGTGGTGGGTGGCCAGTCGACGGCTGAAGGCGCTGTCGGTTGTGTCGGCGGAAGGTCTTGGGGGTTCGGAGGGGGGGATGAGGGGGCCGTCTCTGTCGCGTCAGCTTGCCGTGATGCTTGGGCATCCGGGGTTCTGGCTTCTGATGGTGGTTTCGGCGACGATCAATCCGTGTTGGTATTTCTGTGCCGACTGGATTCCGAAGTATATGCACGATCAGCGGGGGTTCACGTTTCTGGCGGCGGGGCTGGTGGCGACGCCGATCTTTCTGGGTGCGGACGTGGGGAACATCGGCGGCGGGGGGCTGGTGAAGTATCTGGCGGGTCGGGGCTGGACGATCCGTCGTGCGCGGGGGCTGACGGTTTGCGTGAGTGCGTCGATGATTCTGCCAGCGGTCATGGCGGGGTATGTCGACAACGCGTATGTGTGCGTGGGGCTGTTGACACTGGCGTCGGTGGGGATCATGGGTGTGACGGCGAACTACCTGGCGGCGCTTCAGGACATTTCGTTTGCCGGCGTGGGGCTGGTGGCGGGGATCCTGGGCGCGTCGGGCAATGTGGTGGGGGCGACGGTCAATCCATGGATTGGCCGGTATGTGGATGCCACACACAACTACCACCTGGTGTTTGTGCTGTTGGGGGTCTTTCCGATTCTCGGGTTGACGTCACTGCTTCTGTTCGATCGCATTTCCGGACGGGCGAAATAAGAGAAAGGGACATCATGAGACAAGGCATTTGGAGACTGGGGGCCGTGCTGGTTCTGGTGGCACTTTCGGTCGGGGCGCAGGCGGCCACGGCGGTAGACGACACGCCGGGCAAGCCGGGTGAGTGGGGATTCCATCCGGAGGAGGGTTCGACGTCTCGGACGACGCCGCCGGGTTTCGTGTGGCGGCGGCAGGAGAAGGCCACGTCGTACACGCTTCAGATCGGGCGGGATGCCACCTTTGAGCCGGTGGAGTACGAGGCGGCGAAGATTTCGTACAACTGCCATTGTCCGTCGAAGGTGTTAGCGCCGGGCAGGTGGTTTTGGCGTTTTCGCTTCGTCGATGATGCCGGCAAGGCATCGGCATGGAGCAAGCCTCGCGAGTTCACGATCGGTCCGGATGCGGTTGCCTATCCGATGCCGCCGCGGGGGGAGTTGTTGGGCCGTATTCCGAAGGCTCATCCCCGGATGTTTCTTCGTCCCGAGGATCTGCCGGCGCTTCGTGAGCGGGCGAAGAGCGATTTGAAGCCCGCGTGCGACCAACTGATCCGGCAATGCAATCAGCTCATGAAGAAGCCGCCGCCGACGGCCGAGCCACCCAAGTATCCGTCGGGCATGGTTCAGAAGAGCGAGGAGTGGCGGAAGATCTGGTGGGGCAATCGGGAGTATACGATCACCCTGCTCGACGGTGCGGCGACGCTGGCGTTCACCCGGCTTTTGAGCGGTAACGAGGCGTATGGTCAGATGGCCCGGCGGCTTCTGATGGCGGCTGCCGAGTGGGCGCCGAAGGGGGCAACGGGTTACCTGTACAACGACGAGGCGGGCATGCCGTATGCTTCCCGTTTCTCGCGTACGTACACGTTCGTTAACGATCTGTTGAGCGAGGAGGAGCGGGCCAAGTGCCGGCAGGTGATGCGTGTTCGCGGTCAGGAGATGTACAAGCACCTGTGTCCGCGACACATCTGGATGCCGTATGCCAGTCATTCGAATCGGGCGTGGCACTTCCTGGGTGAGGTGGGGGTGGCGTTTCTGGATGAAATACCGGAGGCGAGCGAGTGGGTCTGGTTCGCCATGAACGTCTTCTTCAACGTCTATCCGGTGTGGTGCGACGACGACGGGGGCTGGCACGAGGGCGTCTCCTACTGGAAGAGCTACATTGAGCGGTTCACCTGGTGGGCGGACATCATGCGATCGGAGATGGGGATCAGCGCTTATCAGAAGCCATATTTTTCGCAGGTCGGGTATTACCCGATGTACTTTCAGCCGCCGGGGACGGTGGGGGGCGGCTTTGGCGATCAGACTGAACGCACGCCTTCGGCCATGCACTGCCGGCTGATGACCAACCTGGCGATTCAGGCCCATAACGGCTATTGGCAATGGTATGTCGAGGCGAACGGCGGGCCGTCGGGCGAGGGCGGCTACATCGGCTTCATGCGGGGGGTTCTGCCCAAAGTGGAGGCCAAGGTGCCGACCGACCTGCCGTCGAGCCGGTGCTTCCGGGGTATCGGGCAGGCGGTGCTGAACACGACCCTGCTCGATGCGCGGAAGAACGTGGCGGTCTTCTTCAAGTCGAGTCCGTTCGGTCAGCAGAGCCATGGGTTCGAGGCGAACAACTCGTTTGCCCTGTATGCCTTCGGCGAGCGGCTGCTGGTTCGCAGCGGGGAGCGGGACATCCACGGCAGCGAGCATCACTACAAGTGGATGCACCACACGAAGTCGGGGAACAACATTACGATCAACGGCCAGGGGCAGTTGATGCACTCGGCAGCATCGAAGGGGCGGATCACGGGCTTCTTCACATCGGAGGCGTTCGACTATGTCTGCGGCGAGGCGGGGGGGTGTTATGGCGAGACGGCTCGGCGGTATACGCGGCACATCCTCTTTATCAAGCCGGAGTTGATCGTTGTGTACGATCGGCTGGAGACGCCGCAGCCGGCGACGTTCAACTACTGGCTGCACTCATTTCAGGAGATGGCGGTTCGGGACCCTCGCGATATCGAGGTTCGCGACAACGTGGCGCGGTGTCGCGTGAGTTTCCTTCAGCCATCGGGGTTGCAGATCAGCCAAACGAATCGGTTTGATCCGCCGCCGCGGGATCGGGTGAAGCTGACGCAATGGCATCTGACGGCCAGTACGACTCAGGCCGCTACCCACTGTGAGTTCGTGACGCTTCTGAGGCCATATCGGGCGGGGCAGAATCCTGCGACGGAGGCGAAGATCGAGACTACGGCGTACGGCCACCTTGTGAAGGCGGCGCTGGCGAGCGGAGAGGTTCTGATCGGGCTGAGGGCGAAGGACGGGGTTCGGGTTCAGTCTGAGGGGCTGAGCGGCGAGGGCGATGTTGTGGCGGTTGTCACAGGTTCCGACGGCAAGCGGCGGGCGAGTTTCCCGTAGGGTCTGGGGGGTGTGTGGCCGCGAGGGCCGCTGTGTTTTACTTGCCGATGCAGAAGTGGGCGAAGACTCGTCCGAGGAGATCGTCGGTGACGACCTGGCCTACGATGTGGCCGAGTTGCTCGCCGGCTTCACGCAATTCCATGGCGATGAGTTCGGCGACGTCGAGGGTTTCACCGGCGCTGCGGGCGACGTCGAGTGCGCGGTCGATGGCGGCGGCGGCGCCGTCGAGTGCGGCCCGGTGGCGTGCGTTCAGGGTGATCAGGTCGGTTCGGGGGTCGATGCCGTCGGCGTGGAGGATTCGGGCGACGGCGGCGCGGACCTCGTCGCAGCCGGCGCCGGTTCTGGCGCTGACGGGCAGAACTTCGGCAGGCCGGGGCGGGGCGAGGGCCGCGAGGCGGTCGCGGAGGCGTTCGGGGGCGACCTGATCGACCTTATTGACCAGCACGATGAGGGGGCGACGTGGCAGGTCGGCGAGCAATTCGAATTTCGGCTGCATGGGGGATTCGGCAGCGTCGACGACGAAGAGGATGAGTTCGGCGCGATGGACGGCGCGGTGGACGGCTTCGTCGGCGAGGCGGTCGATGAGGGTTTCGTTGAGTCCGAGCCCGGCTCCGTCGACGAGGATGGCTTCGCTGTGGGGCAATTCGAGGGGTGCGGTGAGCACATCGCGGGTCGTGCCGGGCATGGGGGAGCAGATGGCCCGGTCGAGACCGGTAAGCCGGTTAAGGAGGCTGCTCTTTCCGACGTTGGGCGGGCCGAGCAGCATGATGCGTGGGAGGACCTCGATACGTTCGGCCTTGGGCGATGAATCGAGGAGTTGCCGGAGGTCGTCGGCGATGAGGGCGAGGCGCTGCCGGAGGTCGCCTGGAGTGATGAATGCGATGGATTCTTCGGCGAAGTCGATGTCAGCCTCGACGAGGGCCAGGACATCGCTGAGTTGGTTCTGGAGTTCGGCTGCGCGGGAAGAGAGGGCTCCGTGGAGGAGTTGTTCGCCGGCTCGCAACTGGGCGTCGGATTCGGCGTGGATCAGCGCGGCGACGCCTTCGACCTCGCTGAGGTCGAGCTGGCCGGCGAAGAAGGCCCGGGCGGTGAACTCGCCGGGTTCGGCGAGTCGGGCGCCTTGTGCGAAGCATTCGTGCAGGATCATGGACAGGATCGGCGGGGCGCTGAGGGTGTGCAGTTCGACGATGTCCTGCTGGGTGTAACTGCGCGGGGCACGAAACAGGTATGCCTCGGCGGGGAGGTCGGGCGACGGTTGCGGGGGCATCAGGCGCAGCCGGCCCAGCATGTGGGCATGTCCGGGCCGATCTCGCAGGAGAGGGGCTGCCTCCGGCACGAAGAGGCGGTCTGCGATGGGGATGGCCAGGGGACCGCACAGGCGTACGATGCCTCGGGGGCCGTGGCCGATGGCGGAAGAGATCGCTGCGATGGTGTCGTCGATCACGTTGAACATGAATCGGTCCTGTCAATTCACCGATAATAGCGACAGGTATCGGGTTGCGGGAAGCGTTGCGCGCGGGTATGACGAGGTGCGGCGGTCATAGGCCGGCGGACGGCTGTGAGCGGAACCTGCCTTTGAAGAGACGTAGGACACGGCGTCGAGGGCCCGAAACGGCCTTCCGTCATTTCACGAGGTCACCATGCGAATCTTCGTGCCAGGGCGGATTTGCCTGTTCGGTGAGCACAGCGACTGGGCCGGCGGGTATCGCCGGATCGACAGTGGCATCGAGAAGGGCTACACGATCATCAGCGGGACGAATCAGGGGATTCATGCCGAGGTCGAGTCGCATCCGGACAAGCTGATTCTGACGGCGACGCGGCCGGACGGGACGCGGATGGGTCCGTTCGAGGCGCCGATGGAGATGAAGGCGCTTCGACGGGAGGCGGAGCGGGGCGAGTTCTTCAGCTATGCCTGCGGGGTGGCGTATCAGATTGCGACGCACTATCACGTCCGCGGGTTGAAGATCGATAACGATCTGACCGACCTGCCGATCAAGAAGGGTTTGAGCAGCAGCGCGGCGATCTGCGTACTGGTGGCGCGGGCGTTCAACCGGGTATACGACCTGAAGATGACCATTCGGGGTGAGATGGAGTACGCGTATCAGGGCGAGATTGTCACGCCGAGCCGGTGCGGTCGGATGGACCAGGGCTGCGCGTATGGTGACCGTCCGATTCTGATGACGTTCGACGGGGATCGGCTGGACGTGGAGGAGTTGCCGATCCACGGGGAGCTGTACTTCGTGATCGTGGACCTGTGTGCGGGCAAGGACACGATGGAGATTCTGGCATCGCTGAACCGCTGTTACCCGCGGGCGGCGGACGATCTTCAGAAGCGGGTTCAGGAGTACCTGGGGCCGATCAATCGGCGGATTGCGTTTGAGGCGCGGGAGGCGATCATTCGGGGCGATGCCCGTCGCGTGGGCGAGTTGATGAAAGAGGCTCAGGCGCTGTTTGATTCGCATTTAGGGCCGGCGTGTCCGTCGCAGTTGACAGCTCCGGTGCTTCATCGGGTGCTGAACTACGAGGCGGTTCAGCCTCATGTCTGGGGCGGGAAGGGTGTCGGCAGTCAGGGTGACGGCACGGCCCAGTTCATCTGCCGGAGTCTGTCGGATCAGCAGCGTGTGGTGGAGCTGATCGAGTCGGGTTTGAAGATGCCCTGTCTGAAGCTGGTGCTTCGGGCAGTTCAGAAGGTTCGCAAGGCGGTGATTCCGGCGGCGGGGTTCAGCACGGCACTCTATCCGGCCAGCAAGGCGGCGAAGCGGGAGCTGCTTCCGGTGATCGATCGGAACGGGCTGGCCAAGCCGGCCATTCTGACGGTGATCGAGGAGGCGATTGCCTCGGGTATCGAGGAGATCTGCCTGATCGTTCAGCCGGACGACGAGCATTTCTTTGAGGAGTTGTTCCATCGGCCGCTGAAGATCGAGCAATTGAATCGTCTGCCGCAGCAGTGGCGTGACTATGAAGCGACCCTGATGGACATTGGTGGCCGGGTGACGCTGGTGCGGCAGGAGGTACAGGACGGCTTCGGTCATGCGGTGTACTGCGCGCGTTCGTGGGTCGGCAACGAGCCGTTCCTGTTGATGCTGGGCGATCACATCTATGCGTCGAATGTCGACCGGCCCTGCGCCCGGCAGCTATTGGATGCCTACGAGGCCCATGCATCGAGCATTGTGGCCTTGCGGAAGACGCCGGCGGCGGAGGTGGGGCATTACGGCGCGGTGACGGGCAAGTGGCGGGAGCCGGGGTTGCTGGAGATCAGCCAGTTTGCCGAGAAGCCCGACGGGGAGTATGCCCGTTTGCAGTTGGGGACGGCGGAGCTGGCGGCCGACGAGTATCTGACGCTGTTCGGGCACTACATCATCAAGCCGGCGGTCTTTGAATATCTGCAGGAGCATATCGAGCACAATCTAAGGGAGCGGGGTGAGTTTCAGCTTACCTCGGCGCTGGAACGGCTTCGGAGGGCGGAGGGTTTTCTGGGGCTGTTGGTGCAAGGGCAGCGGTATGACATCGGGGATCCGGTGTCGTATCTGGAGACGCTCAATGCCTGGCATCGACGTTAGGTGCCGGCCGGGAGCGGGTGGGTTTCGGGGGGGTGTTCTGTGCGCCGGCGTCGTGTGCGCCGGCTTTCCTTCCTTGACGATCACGTCTTGAGGATGCGTTGGGCGACGTCGCGGATCCGCGAGGTCAGGCGTTCGGCCGTCGGTTGATCCTTGGCCTCGGCGATGATTCGCATGATCGGTTCGGTATTGCTTGCGCGAACGTGGACCCATCCTTCGGGCCAGTCGATCCGGATGCCGTCGGCGTCGTTGATTCGCTCGGAGGCAAAGGCTTTTCGGACTTCGGCCAGGACATCGGCGGCACGTTCCAGGGTGCAGGGGAACTTCTGTTTGATCATAGTGTAGCGCGGGATCTCGCTGACCATGGCGTTGAGCGTCTTGCCAGAGGCCGCCAGGAGGTCGAGGGTCAGGCCCATGGCGGTGAAGCTGTCGCGGACGGGGACGATTCGGGGGTCGATCACGCCGCCGTTTCCTTCGCCGCCGATGACGCAGTGGTTCAGGATGATGGCGCGGGCGACGTGTGCCTCGCCGACGGGGGTGCGGTAGACCTTGCAGGCGGTTCCTGCGGCGGCGGCCAGATCGTCGAGCATTCGGGAGGTGGACAGGTTGGCCGCGGCCGGACCGGGTCGGGAGGCGAAGATGTGCCGGGCGGCGAGGGCCAGGGTGTATTCTTCACCGATGTAGGTTCCCGTTTCATCGACCATTGCGAGCCGATCGGCGTCGGGGTCTTGAGCGAATCCGATGTCGGCGCGATGGGCGCGGACGGCATCGCAGAGCGAGGTCAGGTTTTCGGCGGTGGGCTCGGGGGTGTGGGCGAACAGGCCGGAGGGTTCGGCGTTTTCGTGGATCAGTTCGCATCCGAGTCGATGGAGCAGCATGGCTCCACCGGCGCCGCCGGCGCCGTTGATGCTGTCGAGGACGACTTTGAACTTGCGCTGCCGGATGCGTTCGACGTCGAGGGATTCGAGGACGGCCTCGACGTGGTACTGGTGTGTCTGGGGGTTATCGAAGACGTTGCCGGTGTGCACGGCGTCTTTGAGGTGGAAGTCGGCGGCTTCATATCGATGTCGGATGGTGTTGGCCACCTCGGGGGGGAAGGCCCAGCCTTCGGAGGATAGGAACTTGATGCCATTCCACGCCTGGGGATTGTGGCTGGCGGTGATGACGACGCCACCGGCGGCGCTGAGGCGTCGGACCATGAGGGCGACGCCGGGCGTACTGACGATTCCCAGGTCGATCACCTCGCATCCGCAGGCGGAGAGGCCTGCGATCAGGGCATGGCCGATCATGGGGCCGCTGGGGCGGGTGTCACGTCCGATGACGACGCGTCCGCCTCTGAGGAACGTGCCGAAGGCGCATCCGAAGTTGCAGGCCACCTGTGGGGTGAGGCCTTCTCCGATGGTGCCACGGATTCCGGAAACGCTGATGATAAGCGTCATCTCGATAGTCTCCCTCTAGGTCGGCCCGACGAAAGGGCCTTATGTGCCGGCGAACGAGCGACGGACTTGCGGGGGCGTCGCCGTATGGGACGGGTCCGGCCGTCGGTGTTCCGTTCGAGGTGGGTCGCAGGTCGACCTACACGTCGTCGGGAATGACGAACGGGGCCCGGTACTGCCGCTTGAGCATGGCATTGGCCTCGGCGTCGCCGGGGAAGGTCTCGGTTTTGGGATCGAACCGGACCGATCGGCCGAGCCGATAGGAGATGTTGCCCAGGTGGCACAATGCCGCGCCCGTGTGCCCGTATTCAACCGGGGCGAGCAGGTCCGAGGTCTTTCGGCTTCGGACCACGTCATAGAAGTTCTGCACATGATCCTGGTGGGCGCCTCGCTTCTCGCCGCCGCTGGGGCCGGGTTTGCCGCCGATCTGCGATTTGAAGGTTCCGTCCACCATCAGGGTCAGGCACCCTTTGGAGCCCAGGAAGGTCACAGCTTCATCGGTGCCGGCTTCGTTGGGCGACTCGAGATTCCGGACGTCGAGCGACAGCAGGGTGCCGTCTTCATACTGATATTCGGTGACCTGGGTGTTGGGAGTCTCACCCTGGTCGTTCCAGACATATCGGCCGCCCTGGCTGTACACTTTTGTTGGCAGGACGGTTTGTTTGTCCATTCCTTCGATGGCGACATCGGTCATGTGGGGGCCGTTGTTTCCGATTTCGCCGTTGCCGTAGTCCCAGTTCCAGTGCCATTCGTAGTGGAATCGGTTCGGGTTGAAGGGGCGTACGGGTGCCGGGCCGAGCCAGCGGTCGTAGTGGACGCCCGCGGGCACGGGGCAGTCTTCTTTTCGGCCGATGGATTTTCGCGGATTGAAGATATAGGCCCGAGTCATGTAGACGGGGCCGATGAGTCCCTCTTTGAGCAACTGCATCGCCTGCTGGCGGCCCTTTCTGGCCCGGATGTGCGTGCCGTTCTGCACGACGCGCTGGTATTTCCTGGCGGCCTGGATGACCTTCCGACCTTCCCAGATGCTGTAGGTGAGCGGTTTCTCGACGTAGACGTCCTTGCCCGCCTGGCAGGCCCAGACGGCGGCGAGGGCGTGCCAGTGGTTGGGCATGGCGATGCAGACGCAGTCGATGTCCTTGTCGTCGAGGACGCGCCGGATGTCGGTTTCGGTTTTGGGGGGCTTGCTGCCGGCGAGTTTGAGCCGGTCGGCGAAGAGGCGTTCGTCGACGTCGCAGAGGGTGACGACGCGTACACCTTTGACGGCGGCATGCCAGCCGATGTGCCCGCGTCCCTGGCTTCGGATGCCGATGACGGCGGTGCGGATCTCGTCGTTGGGACTGCGAAGGGCTCGGGTGGCGGGTGACGCCGATGTGTCCTCGGCGTTGGTTCGGCGCCCCATCATTGCCCAGGCACCCAGGATACTGGAGTTTCTGATGAATCCCCGTCGGCTGATGGTCGATGGCATGTATTGCTCCCGAAGATCGTGTCGTTCATGGAATTCAGGAGCATTACATCCCAAAGCGGTCTCGTCGGCAACAGGTCTACGGATGAATCCGACTCGTTGACGAACGATCGTGGGCTTCGTATGTTCAATGGGGGCCCGGTGCGTTCCGCAGACGGTGCGTGTGCGGGAGGCAGGGCGAGACGAACCCGGTCTGAGGGGCCGGGGCAGCGTGTGGCGACGTAATGGCACATCTTTTTCTGCGGTTTCAGGGTGGGCGAGTTCAGCGGATCGAACTGACGAAGAGCCCTACGGTGCTCGGTCGGGGTCGCGAGTGCGATGTTCAGGTGGTCGATCCGAAGGTTTCACGTCGGCACTGTCAATTGGTGTTGGTGCAGGAAAGCTGGTATCTTGCCGACTTGGCCAGCCAGAACCATACGTGGATCGGCGGCCGGTCGGTCACCGAGCACGCGCTGAGTGACGGGGACCGGTTTCGGATTGGCTCGACGCATGTGATCTTCCGCACGGAGGAAGATCCGGCCGAGGTTTTCCACACGACGCCGGACTGGAGCTAGCAGGCCCATGAAAGCCGCTTTGATCGGATTGCCGCAATCGGGCAAGAGCACCCTGTTTACCGCGATTACCGGGCACACACCGCCGCCGGGTCAGATGATTCAGGAACACCTGGCGTCGCTGAAGGTTCCCGACCCCCGGCTGGGCATATTGGCGGAGATGTACAAGCCGGAGCGTGTGGTACCTGCGACGCTTGACCTGATCGACTTTCCGGGTTTTTCGCTGACGACACCGCAGGGTCAGGCGGAGTTTCGGCGTCACGCGGCGAACGTTCGAACCTGCGATGCCCTGGTGGCGGTCGTTCGGGCGTTTCAGAACGAGGGGGTGCCGCCCTATCGCGATCGGATTGATCCTGCGGCTGACTTGGCGGAGCTTCGCACGGAGATCGTTTTTGCCGACCTGGAGGTGGTGACCACCCGGATCGAAAAGCTTCAGAAGCAGATCACCAAGCCGATTCCCACGCAGGAGCACGACAAGCGAGAACTGGTGGTATTGGAGCGGTGTCGCGAGGCGCTGGAGAAGGATCAGCCGATTCTCGCCGTCGGTCAGAACGAGGAAGAGCGTGCGATGCTTCGCAGCTATTCCTTTTTGACGCAGCGTCCGCTGGTGGTGGTGGTCAACGTCAACGAAGGAGACATCGGCAAGCCGGTACCCCTGGCGGAGAAGTACCTTGCGAACATGCTGGTTCTTTCGGCCCCGATCGAGTCCGAGATTGCCCAGTTGGACCCGGCGGATCGTCCGGCGTTTCTGTCGGATCTGGGAATCGCCGAGCCGGCGTTGGACGTTCTGGTCCGGGCCGTGTACGACGCCGTGGGGTTGGTGTCGTTCTTGACGGTCGGCGAGGACGAGGTTCGCGCCTGGTCGGTGCGCAAGGGGTCGAATGCCGTGGAGGCGGCCGGCAAGGTTCACACCGATATTGCACGGGGGTTCATCCGGGCCGAGACGGTTGCCTATACGGACCTGATTGCGGCGGGCGACATGAAGGGGGCCAAGGCTCACGGGAAGGTTCGCCTCGAGGGGAAGAACTACATCGTTCAGGACGGGGACGTCATTCTCTTCCGGTTCAACGTGTGACGGGCAGGGGCGGGCCGGTGTTCCGGCCACGTGGGCCGTATCGATTCAGCGGGGTGCGGTTTCCCACCATTTCAGCAGGACCCACTCGGGGCGTTTGGCGCCGCGGTCGTAGTAGATTTCGAATCGCTCGCCCGAGTCGGCTTGAACATGGTAATAGTTGCGATGTCGCCGCATGGTCCACTTGGGGCGTCGAAGCTCGGTGGGCATGCTGTGATCGTGCCAGCTTGCCAGGATGCGCTGGACGCGATAGGTGCGATCTCTCCAGGTGAAGGAGGAGAGGCGTTTGACCTCTCCTTCGGTCTCGACCGAGATGACTTCTCCGACGAATTCCATGGTCGTCCATCCGCCTTGTTGGGCCTTATGGCATCTGTCATTATACGGCCTGTGCCGGGTGGGCGCGGCATCGGAACGGGGGATCGGGACCTCCTGACGGACCTCCGACGGCCGCTGGCGTCAGATGGGCATGGATTCTGTGAGGAGAGGGCATCATGGGTCGCCGGTTGCTGCCGATGTGGATGATACTCCTGCAGGTGTCTGCCTCGGCCGCTGCGTCGGCGGGGGGGTACCCTCGGATCGCCAATCTCTGGGGGGTCGGACCGGAGGCGACGGAGTACGACCGGTGGGCGCGGTATGGTCTGCTGGTGATGCCCGGCGGTTCGCCGGAGGCGTTTCGCATTTTCAGTCGGGAGGTGCGACGGCGGAATCCGCAGATCGTGCTTCTGGGTTCGGCGCCGCTTGTGAATCTCGGGACCCCGGCGGGGACGCCGTGGATGAAGGATGCGTGGTTTCTGCGTCGTCCCGACGGCAAGAAGGTGGAGTGGTGGGCGGGTCAGGTGTATGTGCCCAATCTGTTCATCGACGACTGTCTGAATGCGCTGGTGGAGCAGACCGCGGGATCGTACGGCGCACTGCTGAAGGAACGGGTGCTGGACGGGCTGTTTTACGACAGTGTGGTCGGCTCCGTGACGTGGCTGGGCGAGGTGGACACCAACGGCGACGGGAAGGCGGACGTCGCCGACGAGGTCAATCCGCGGTGGCTCAAGCGTCAGTGTGAGTTCTTCGGGCGTCTGCGACAGCGTTGGCCTGGCGTGGTGATCATGGCCAATGATGTGGAGGCCAGCCATCGGGTGCAGGTGAACGGGCGGCTGTTTGAGGGGGCGACGCTGCTGGATCGGGCGATCGACGGCAGCGAGGGGGCCAAGTCGGTTATCGACTCATTGAATGCCTGGACAAGGGAATCCGTTCAGCCGGGGCTGACTTTTGCCCTGATGACTCATCCACTGGGCTGGGAGGGTTGGCGGGTCGGCAAGGGCGACAAGGTGACGACGCCCGGGGAGGTCGATCGCGTTCGACGGGACTTTCGGCGGGTGCGTTTTGGGTTGGCGACCACGCTGATGTCGGATGCGTTCTATGCGTACGATGTGGGGACCGTGTGGTACGGCCTGAAGTTCTGGTATGCGGAGTATGATGCTCCGCTGGGCAAGCCGGTTGGGGCGGCACGGGAGGTGTTTGAGGTTCCGCCGCAGACGGTGTTTGAGTGGAGGGCGGGTCAGGACGCCGAGGGTCTTCAACCCGGCACCGGATGCCGGGTGAGGCCTGAGGGGATTTTGGTGGAGGAGAAGGATCCGGCCTCCGGCTGGCGGTGTGTGATCAGTACGGATGTCCGCAAGGTTCGGCTGGATCCGGGGGGAGCGTATCGGATCGAGGCGGATTGTGTTGTTCCGACCAAGGCGACGGGGGCCTTTCAGTTCACCGTACGGACGGGCAAGGGCGGATGGGAGCATCATGACAAGGGTGTGGCCCTTCATTCGGGGCCGTCGGGGACACCCTGGCCGATTCGGTGCGACGTTGTGCTGGACGGCTTCGACGACTACGCGGTGCAGTGGCATCATCTGGGTGCCGGTGTGATGCGTCTGGAGGGGCTTCGTATCCAGCTCATTCGCCGGAGTTACTGGCTGCGGGAGTTCGAAGGGGGTGCGGCGGTATTGAACCCGACGCCCTGGCCGGTTGTTGCCCGTCTGCCGCGTCCGATGCGGCGATTGTCGGATCCGGCGGCCCCGAGGCAGGCGATCGAGGTGGACGATCTTTCCAAGGGGTTCTCGTGTCAGGGGGCCTGGGAGGTTGTCGGGGGCGAGGTACCGCACTATGGTGCGACCTGGCGGCGTGCCGCCAAGCCGGGCGACCGTGCACGGTGGGACTTTTCGGCACCTGCGACGGACACCTATGAGGTTTTCGCGTGCGTGCCTGGTGGGCGGCGGCTCACGGATGCGGCGGCCTATCACGTCGAAGGAGCAGCGGAATCTCCCGCGGTGACGATCAGCCAGCGTGACGGCGACGGCGGGTGGATGAGACTGTTTGGCGTTCGACTGACGGCGGGGCAGCGATGCGGTATCGTTCTGGTCAGCGGGGGGGCTGGTGCTGCGGCCGCCGATGCGGTTCGTATCGAGAGTGCCGCTCGCACCAACGACGGGGCGGTTGTCGAGCAGTTACCGCTCGATCCGTTTGACGGGGCGGTGGTTGTGAAATGATGCTGAGTTGGCCGGTGTTCCCGTCCGGTGTTCATCGGGGGCGGGGTGCATCGGCCGGGCTTGAATGGGGCAGACGCCTCTCGGAAGGAGACCTTCCATGGCACATGTCGGCCGAGTTGCGGCCTGGGCTGTTACCGTCACGGGCCTTCTTACCTCTGGGGTATGGGCGTCCGACTCGTCGGCTCGCCTGCCCGCTCGGGCGATGAGCTGGGAGAACGATTCTCTGCGTGTCCGCTGGCGTCTGGGCGAATCGAGCCTGGAGATCACGAATCTCGGAACGAAGGATCGCGTGACGGTTCCGATCGGGATCGAGTCGCTGGGACTGGGCGCGGATCGGGTTGGCGGTTTGGGCGGGAAGCCTGTGAAAGTGGAGGTGGGCGAGACGGATCGGGGGACGGTCTGGGCGTTCGCCTTCTCGCCGGTGGTTTCGCCCCGGCCGCCGATGACGGTAAACCTTGCGGTGACGTTCGAGCTCGATCGGGCGGGGGGTTGGATTCGCAAGCGGCCGGTTCTGACCCTGAGCGGTTTCGATCAGGCGGTCCTTCTGAAGGATGTCGTCATCGATTCGCTTTCGTTGAAGGGGCAGTCGCCGCGTCAGCCCTTCGACGGTTGGCAGAGCTATCCGGTGTTGTGCACATCGTTCTTCTGCGGCGTGGAGTTTCCGGTGGCGCATGCGACGGTCAGCCAGGAAGTGGCCCGGCTGGCGTACGCGCCCGGTGTACGGTTGAAGGCGGGGGCGCGGTACGAGGTGTGGCCGACGGTGTACGGCGTTTCGAAGCCGGGCAAGAGCCGTGCGGCCTTTGAGGCGTACATTCAGTCGATGCGTCCTGCCTCGGGGCCCATGCACATTCAGTACAACAGTTGGTGGTCGGCACCGTATCCCTTTACCGAGAAGCACATGCTCGATCTGATCGAGGCCTTCCGCGCGAACTTCTACAAGCCTCACGGGGCGAGGCTCGACACGTTCTGCCTGGACATGGGCTGGACGAATCGGCAGACGATCTGGCAGATCGACTCGAAGAACTTTCCTCAGGGATTCTCCAATCTCGACAAGGCCCTGCGTCAGATTGAATCGCGGTTGGGGCTGTGGTGCTCGCCGAGCAGTTGCTACCCCGATGCGCAGGACCTGGACTGGGCGGAGAAGAACGGCTACGAGACGTTCGTGGAAGGCCCGCGTTTCGGGTGTCTAGGGGGGGCGCGATATGAGGGGGCCTTCCGGGATTCGCTGGCCGACCTGACCCGCCGGTATGAGGTCAGCCATATCAAGTTCGACGGGTACCGGCCGTTCTGTCCTCAGAGCAATCATGGTCACGAGCCGGGCGAGCTGTCGGCCGAGCGGGTCGCGCTGGGCATGATCGACATGTACAAGACGATTCACGGGGTGAACCCCAACTCGTGGTTCGAGCCGACGTGCTTTGGTTTCCGTCCGAGCCCGTGGTGGTTGATGTATGTCAACACGGTGATCGGCACGTTCGGCGACGACGCACCGCCGGGGCGGGTGCCGTGTCCGATCTATCGGGAGAGCTATACAACGGCCCGCGACTTCTTCAATCTGCAGGGGGCCAAGGATGTGCTCATTCCGATCAATGCCCAGGAGGTGTTGGGCATCATCCACCAGACGAGCGATGCACTTCAGAACGATTCGGTGGTGACGATTCTTCGGGGGCACAGTTTCATTCCGCTGTATGTCAATCCGAAGTTCATGGATGCGAGACGGTGGCGTTTTCTGGCCCGGTTGTGCAACTGGGCCCGGGCCAACGCCGAGGTGTTGAACACGACGGCGATCATCTGTCAGGGCGACTGGAACGACGAGAAGGCCTCGCGATTGTGGGAGGGCACGCTGCCGCGCGACCCCTACGGTTATGCCCACTTCAAGGGGGATCGGGGTCTGGTGATGCTGCGAAACCCGTGGGTTCAGCCCCGCAGGACGTCGGTTGTTCTGGATGAGGCGATCGGCTGTCCGCCGGCGCTGAAGGATGCTGCGGCGGTGGTTCTGTATCCGGCCTATGGCCGGCTGCCGGGCAAGGTGTCCTACGGCTCGCCGATCGAGATGGATCTCGGTCCGTACGAGACGCGGCTGGTGGCGGTGGGCGGTGCGGCCGATGCCCCGGTATTGCAGGAGGATCGGCCGGTGCTGACGACGGCATCGGTGGACCTGAAGATCGATCCGAAGGGAGGGATGTACACGCTCGGTCTGGACGCTCAGACCGATCGTGGTCAGGGTCAGCTCTGGATTCTGTACGAGTCGGCGGCTCCGACGCTGGAGCCGGTCGTGAAGGTGAAGGCCAACGGGGCGGCGGTGAAGGTACAGACGACGGTGTCTGAGACCGGGTGGCGGGCTTCGGGGCACAAGGACAATGAGTATTGGCGGTGGTGCCTGGCGGATCTGCCGGCGGGCAAGTCGGCGGTTCAGGCCGAGATTGAGGCCTTGCCCGGCTGTCGTGTTTCGGCCTGGGTGGTGACGAACCGGGCGATCGCGGACGATGCCGACGGCAAGCGGCCGATTCCGCCGCCGGAGGTGCGGTATTTCAACGCGTCGTGTGTGCTTCCGCTGATCGGTCCTCCGTCGGCTGAGGCGGTTGTGACGCGACTGGACCTGGCGCGGCGTGGGGCGACGGCTAACGCCTCGTCGGTCTGGGCCGAGGAGCACGCCGCGGCCAAGGTGATTGACGGGGACGTGTCCACGCGGTGGAACGCCGCCAAGGACGACAAGGTGGGGTCGTGGCTGGCGGTTGACCTTGGCAAGCCTCGGATGGTTCGCGAGGTTCGTTTCGTTGAGGCATGCGGCGGCCGGATTACGGAGTATGCGATTCAGGTGTGGACGGGCTCGCAGTGGCGGGACGTGGTGACGGCGACCAAGGAGGCGAATCGGACTCAGCCGCGGCATCGGTTTGACCCCGTGCAGACAACGAAGGTTCGCCTGTTGGTCAAGGCGGCCACCGAGGTGCCCTCGTTGACGGAGTTCGGGGTGTACGGGAGCGAGGCGGAGCCGACGACGCGCCCGTAGCGTTTCTTTGTGAGGCGGGCGGGGTGTCTGAGGTGATCATGGAGGCCGAGGGTCGCGATGCGTCGCGTGGCATTCACCGCGTGGCGCAGGGCGAGCGGGTGGTCAGCGTCGACGTTCTTCGGGGTTTCGACATGTTCTGGCTGGCCGGCGGCACCGGTCTGGGGCTGGCGATCGGCCGGTTGTGCCGGCCTTCGGTTCGGGATGTCATTCTGCCTCAGCTCGATCATGCCAAGTGGGTGGGGTTCACGTTTTACGATCTGATTTTTCCGCTGTTCGTCTTCATGGTCGGTATGTCGGTGACGTTCTCGCTGGGTCGTCTTATCGAACGAGGGGGGCGTCGCATTGCGTATTGGCGGATCTTCCGGCGGACGCTGCTGATGTTTCTGCTGGGGGTGATCTACAACGGCGGGATGACCTCGCCCCTGGGCGACGTGCGGTGGCTGGGGGTGCTTCAACGGTTGGCGTTGTGCTACCTGTTCACGGGGCTGCTGTTTTGCCACCTGCGAACGCGCGGGCTGATTGTGGTGGGCTGCGTGCTGCTGGTGGGTTACGCGATACTCCTGGCGTCCATCCCGGCGCCGGGGCAGGATCGTGTTTCGTGGGAGCCCACCCAGACGTGGCCGGCCTATGTCGATGGGCGGTTTCTGCCGGGGCACAAGCACGAAGGGACATGGGACGCCAACGGTCTGCTGAGTACGCTGCCGGCGGTGGCGAGCTGTCTGCTCGGTGTGCTGGCGTCGAAGGTTCTCCAGACGCCGGCCCTTTCGGACAAGGGGAAGGTTGTGTCGTTTCTGATGGGCGGGGCCGGGATGGTGGCACTGGGTTGGATCGTGCACCCCTATTGTCCGGTGATCAAGAAGCTGTGGACGTCTTCGTATGTGCTGGTGGCCGGTGGGTACAGCGTCATCCTGCTGGGGGTGTTCTATCTCATTGTGGACGTCCTGCGGATTCGCTGGTGGACGGCGCCGTTTCTGTGGATCGGGTCGAACGCGATTACGATCTACATGGCCAGGAATCTGATGGACTTCAACGCTCTGGCCGAGCGGTTCGTGGGTGGGAGCCTGAAGGCCTCTGTCAGTCCGGACGTAGCGTATCTGCTCAAGACGGCGGTCTCACTGGGGCTATCTCTGTGTGTGGTGCGGTTTCTGTATCGGCGCAAGATCTTCCTGCGGGTCTGACGGGAGGGATGGGCTGCCGTTTCCGTCGATCCGGCACTTTTCGGGTGTGTGCCTCCGGTTCTACAGTTCGAAGAGGAAGGTTTGGATCTCCATCGGCCGGAAGGACGTGGTGAAGCCACTGTTCCGGACGGCCACGGTTTCTCGACGTTCTTCTCTCATATTGGTGCGGTATACCGATCGAACCGTCGTGCCGAGCTGGACTCGGGCTTTTCCGCCCGTGCGGCCGGCCTCGTACATTCGAACGACGAAGGCCTGGCCTCCCTCGGCCCACTTGACCGACTCGACGATCACGTTGGGGTTGTCCACGGTGAGCAGCGAGCCGAAGGCCTGTGTTCTGGCGCCGGCGGGTGCGACAGTGATCGGGATATTGAGTTCGTAGGCCGGCCGGATGACGGATTCGACAGAGAAGCCGCTGTTGTGCGGCAGCAGCGAGTAGGTGAAGACATGTCGTCCCTGATCGCCGCGGGGATCGGGGTGTGTGCCGGCCTTCAGGAGGCTCAGTCCGATGGCTCCGCCCAGGACGCTGACACCGTACTTGCAGTCGTTGAGCAGGGCTGCGCCGAAGTTGCCTTCGGACAGGTCGGTCCACTTGTGGGCGCAGACCTCGAACCTGGCGCGATCCTGGGGCAGGTTGCGGTGCGTCGGTCGTTCGACGTGTCCGTATTGGATTTCGTGCCGGGCGGTGTCGGCCTGAATGTTCAGTTCGAACTCGGCCTTAAAGAGCCGGTGTTTCTCGTTCCAGTCGACGGCCGTCTCGAAATCGATCCGCGGCGTATCGGCGTGGAAGACCATATCCTGAACGAGGCGGCTGTGGTTTCCGAGCTTGTAGCGGCTGCGGATGCGGAGTTGAAGCGGGCCGTTCGAGATGACTCTCCGGCTGATCAGGCGGTCTTCGATTCGCATTTTGAGATGCTGGTCGATGTCGATGTCCCAGTTGTCCCAGGATTCGGGGATGTCCTCGCCGATCAGGAAGGTGTTGAGCTGTCCGTCACGGCGGACGACCTGCCGTCCGGTCGCCTTATCGATGAGGGAGTCGATTCGCCCGATGTAGTCGAATCGGACAAGGGCGTGTGGGGTCTCGATGACGCGAGGTTCGACCTTGAAGGGCGAGGGCCAGTTCTGCCGGTCCTGGGTCAGCTCGACGGCGGCGGCGCCCATGGCCGGTACCGTCAGTCCGCCGATGATGAGCTTGCGATGGCCCTGGACATCTTCGATCCACTGGCCCTTGGCGCCGGCGGCCGCGGGGACCATTCCATCGGGGACGTCGCCGAGGGTCATCGCTGTCTTTCGGTTCCAGCTCAGGCTGTTGATGAGGAGGACGGATCGAGGCTTGTGCGCCGCGGCTCGGGTCAGCGTTCGGACGGCGCTTCGGCTGATGTCCTGCACGTCGGCGAGGAGCTGAGAGAAGGTTTCGACGGCCTCGTCGTTGACGCGGGCGATTGAGGAGCCGGGCAGGATATCATGGAACTGATGGGTCAGGAGGGTTTTCCACAGTTCGAGCATCCGGTCGGAGGGGTATTTTTTGCCTCGGAGGGCGGCGAGGGTGTTGAGAAACTCGGCCTCTCGGAGGGCGAGTTCGCACTTTCGGTTTCCGCGTTTGACCTTCGCGACGGACGTGAGCGTGCCGCGGTGGAGTTCGAGGTAGAGTTCGCCGCTGTATTCGGGGATGTCGGGCATCTCCTGGCGGATGGAGTCCATGAAGTCGCTGATGAACATGTAGCGGGCCTTCGGGCAGCCCTCGATGTCTTCGACCCGGCGGGCCATTTCGAGCATTTCGGCCATGGGCCCGCCGCCGCCGTCACCGAAGCCGAAGGGGCAATAGCGGCGGTCCTGGACATCTTTGTGTTGAACGAGTTTCCACTGGGCATCGAACGCTTCGGGGTCGGGCCAGCAGTGGATGGTGTGGTAGTGGGCGATGACGGAGGTGCCGTCGATGCCTTTCCAGACGAAGGTGTCGTAGGGGAACCGCGTGGTATCGTTCCAACTGATCTTGGTGGTGCAGAAGAACTCGACGCCGCAGCCGCGGAGGATCTGGGGCAGGGCGGCGGAGTAGCCGAAGACGTCGGGCAGCCAGAGCGTGTCGGAGATGTAGCCGAACTGCTCTCGCGTCGATCGTTGTCCGACGAGGAGCTGGCGTACCAGCGATTCGCCGGAGGTGATGTTGCAGTCGGGTTCGACCCACATGGCGCCGTTCGGTTCCCACTTGCCGGCCCGGACGGCTTTTCGGATGCGTTTGTGGATGTCGGGGTACTCTGTGCGCATCCATTCGGTATGGCAGGGGGCGCTCTGGATGAAGCGGTATTCGGGGTACTGCTCCATAAGGTTCAGGCTGGAGGAGAAGGTTCGGGCGCACTTTCGGACGGTTTCGGCGATGGGCCAGAGCCAGGCCGTATCGATGTGCGAGTGTCCGATGATGCCGAACAGGGGGGTGGTGGGCCCGTTCTTGGAGCGGAGCAGCGGCTGCATGATCTTTCGGGCCTCGACGAGCTTGGGCCGCCATTCGGATTCGTCGCACTCCTGGGGCATGGAAATGACCAGGCGGTAGACGCTCTCGAGCCGGCGGACGATCTTGTTGCGGCGGAGGCTGTGTTCATCGAGGGTCTTGACGAGCTGGCGCAAGACGCGGAGATCGAAGACGAAGGCCGTCACGTCATCGCGTTCGAGGACGAGTTCGATGCCGTCGAAGCACCGGGACTTCGGGGCGACGACGACGGGTTCGTCACTCGGCATGCAGTTGGGGAACGAGTGTCCGGCGTAGGCTTCGAAGGCGAGGTGGTATTTCCGTCCGGCGATGCCTTTCTTGGCCATCATGACGACGGGGTGCCACACATCGAAGACGCCGCGGTGTTCGCCATCGACGAGGAAGAGGGTTTCTCCTCCGGTTTTGGCGCGGATGAAGACCCGGCGTCCGTCGCAGTCCTTGGGCAGCCGGAGGTTGCCGCGGAACCATGCGGTGATCCAGTCACCTCCCCAGCGGGTGCCGCGGGGGGCATGTCGCCACTTCAGGCGGGCCTGCCTTCCGGGCTCCTTGCGGAAGTGTTCGGTCGTTTCGCACATTTCGACCGGGACGTCGGCGATCTTCTCGAAACGGAGGCTTTCGTAGTCGCGCTCGATCTTCTCGAGCTTCTTCAGCGTTCTGAGTTCGGTCAACATGAAGTGTTCCTTTGGGGCGGGGCTTGCGACCCTTCGCCGGATTTTGGAATCTTATTGTACCGAACCTGGATCACGCAAAGGGCGCCAAGGATGAAAAAGTCGCGGGGGGACGAACTCCGGGCACACATGCGGCGGGGTGGCAGACATCTGCGGTCGGCCGGGATGCGGCAGACCGGTTCGATGGAGGCTGGACGGCGGTTTCTGCGCCGGCAGGGTTCTAACGGGGTGTTTCCAGGACGATAACGGTGACATCGTCCTGCGGGTTGAGGCTACCTTCCTCGCGGTCGAGCAATATGCCGAGATGACGGACCAGCTCTTCGGCATCCAGTTGAGCGACCGAACGAAATTCGCTTTTGTATCGGGGCTCTTTGTCCGAGGGCGATCGTGATTCGATGAAAGCGATCTCGACGCCGTCGCTGTAGAGCAGGAGTTTCTCGCCGGGTTCGAGTGTGGTGGTGACCGTCTCGAACTGTTCATCCGGGAAGATGCCCAGGAGTCCGCCGCCGGATCGGATTTCGGTCAGGTTGCCGTCGGTGCCGATGCGCACCGGGAAGGGGTGTCCCGCCCGGGCCACGTCCAGTTGTCGGGTCTGGACGTCGTATGTGCAGTAGCACGCGGTGACGAACTGGCAGTTCGGCAGGTTCTGGAGCTTGAGGCTTTCGTTGAGCACGCCCAGCACGCTGCCCGGGGAGTTGATGGTGTACTGGTTTCCGTGGATCTCCTTGGGGACGATGGCCCGCTTGATGAACATGGTGAGCAGGCCCGCGGCCATTCCGTGTCCAACGGCGTCGGCGATGTACATGCCCACGCGGTGTTCGTCGATTCGGAAGACGTCGTAGATGTCGCCGCTGACCCAACTGGCCGGTCGGAAGAGGGTGGCGAAGCGAATGCCGCCGACGGTGGGCAGTTCCTGGGGCAGGAAGTCGTGCTGGAGCCGGCTGGCCAGTCGCATCTCCTGGTCGATTTCGGTGAAATGCCGGTTGAGCTTCTTGCCCAGCCGCTGCATGTTCGTCAGTTCTCGCTCGATCTGCTGGATGATCGGGCGGTAGCGGGCCATGGTCGTCAGCTTGCCGCGGAGTTCGTCGGCAGGGATGTCGGGGTGGATGATCTCGACGAAGTTACCGACGTCCATCTCGGCCGTTTCGGCATCGTGGGCCATGACGAGCAACCCGACGCGGTTGGCGCCGAAGCGTTCGAGCAGCCGCGTGGCTTCGGTTACCACGCTGGCGGCGAGCGGGTCTTCGGGACCGGGTTGGAGCATGAGGACGCCGTCGACGCCTTGCGTGACGGTGTCTTCTTCCACCAGACCGCAGTCGCGGACTTTCGTGAACCGCACCTCGCCGGCCTCGAAGAGTCGGGCCAGTGTGCCGGGCAAGGGCCGATTATTGGTGATCAGAAGAACGTGGATAGGGTTGCTAGGCATGGTTGATATTTTCGCGGATTAGGCGTTACACGGCAACTCCGCCGTCCGAGACGTCGTCCGACCGCATGCGGTGCGCAGGGTCTTGGGGGGCGGAATCCCACTTCATTCTGTCGGAAAACCAGGCGCTAACGCTTCAGGACCGTTTCAGGAATCTCGACCGTATCGCCCTCGCGGATCGACAGGGCGGCGAACCGTCCGGCACGAACTTCGAGGGCGTATCGCACGGCCTGGCCGGAGGGATACGTCGAGAGGTCGAGTGCCTTCATCGTCTGGATTCTGGCTATTTTCAGATCGGCTGCGATGTAGGCGATGTCCAGATCGATCAACGTGTTCTTCATCCAGAAGTTCAGTGGGCGGTCTTCGGTGAAGACGAAGAGCATGCCCTGATCCGGCCCGAGTTCCTCGGAGGTGACGTTCATCAGACCCAACTGTTGCTCCAGAGAGCCTCTGGCCACGGCCACGTTGAAGGGGCGTCCTTTGATCTTCAGGGTGGCTTGTTCCATTTTTGCGCGGTCGTTGCGTTCCCCGTTGTTGCCGACGCAGCCGCCGAATCCAGCACAGATCAGGAGCATGGCACACCACTTCGACATGTCGACCGTTCGACCGATCACCTGGTACCGTTTCCTTCCTCGGGTCGATCGCCGTCCGCGGCATCGGGGGGCGGCGATGACGGTGCGGGTTCGGCGGCGGTTCGCTTTCGGTTCATTTCTTCGAAGAAGACCTTTCGAGTGGCCCCGTGGAGGGCGGTGCGAAGCTGGCGGACCTCCGCCAGGTCTACCAGGGCGATGCCGCACAGCCAGATCAACAGTGTAAGCAGCAGGATCCAGAAGGTCAGGGCGGCTCGGGGTGATGCTTCCGGTCGGATGAAGTTCGCCCCCACGAAGAATGTGACGCTGATCAGGGCCATCATGGCCATACCGAGGGTGCGTCGCCGGCGGCGGCGGGTGTAGGCTTGGGGCATATCGAGCCTGGCCCAGAGGGCTCTCTCGGCCCCATCGTCGCGATGCAGCAGAAGACCCAGGAAGTATGCCCCGGCAATCAGCAGCCCTACGGCGCTGACGACTCCTGAAATGAGCACGTGCAGCTTGTTCACGCCGATCATCCCAACCAATGGATAGCTCTGAACTCACTATAAGACGCCTTTTGCTGGAAGGCAATTGACGGGAGAGACAGGCGAGCAGGGGGCTGCAGGAGGTCCTGGCATCGGGGCACAGCCGTGTGGCAGGCCGTTCGCTATAATGCCGGCCATGCCTTTGCAGGGTTCAGAGTCCGTTCGGTGCGATGCCGGGAGTTCCCGCGGTGCGACGGTGGGGGTGCAGGCGGCCGTTGTGCTGGGAGTTGTCGTCGCGTTTTGTGTGTTGTGTCGGACGAGCGGGCATCATCTGGGCATGACGTGGGACGAGCAGGTGGATCAGCGTATCGTCAAGGCCCTGCTGCGGCATCCGATTTACGGCAGCGGGTTGGATGGTACCCAGATGCGGCTGCCGATGTACGTGGGCGCGGCCGTCTATCGGTTGACAGGGCCGTCGCTGGGTGTCGGGCGTTCGATCAGTGTGGTGATCGGGGCCCTGACGATCTTGGCGACGTTCGGGCTGGCACGGCGGCTTTTCGATGGTTGGACGGCATGCATCGCCGCGGCGACGGTGGGTCTGAGCCCTTATTTTCTGGGTTTTGCCCGGATCGCCATGACCGAGGGCGACATCTATCCGGCCCTTTTTCTGACGCTGGCCTGTTGGGCGGTTGTGCGTTATGCCGCGGGTCCGAACGGGCCGAACCTTGCCTTGGCGGGCGTTGCGCTGGGGCTTGCGATCGGGGCGAAGCTGTACTCGATCTTCCTGATTCCGGCGATTGTTGTGTGCGAGATGCTTCGTGATGTAGAGACACGGCGTCGACGCGTGGCCGGAGGCGGGGATGAGGCGTCCGGCCGGTGGGCGATGGCTCTTGGGGCAGTGTGCCTTGGGCTGATTCCGGCGGCGTGCGTCCTGTCGCAGTTGCGGCAGGTGGCGATGTCGATCGTCGCGTGGGGCGTGTTGGCGGCGGCGACGGTCGGGTTGCTGGCGTATCTGGTTCTGGGTTGCCGCGGATGGCGGCCGGGGCTATGGGGGGGGCTTTTCACGTTGTGCGCGGTGGCGGGGGCCGTTGCGTGTGCTGCCATGCCCGAGCATGTCGTTCAGCCCGGCATCCTGCGGGAGCTGATGCGGCGGACGGCCCATTGGGACTACCGTTTGCCGGGTTCGCTGTGGTTGGATCATGTGCGGCTGTACAGCGGCATCCTGCTGATCAAGTCGACGGTGCCGGTAGGCGTGGTGACGGTTCTGGCACTTGTTTACGCTTGGGTTCGGCAGGGGGATCGTCCGGCGCTTCGGCTACCGATCTGGGGCGTTTCGTTCTTCGTGGTGTCGGTGTGTACGCTGCCGTTGCGACAGACCTTCTACCTGATGAGCATCTTTCCCCTTATCGCGATCATTACGGCCGATGCGGTGATGTCGTTTCGGCGATGGGTGGCGGCGAGGTCTTCTCGTGCGGGTGTGGTCTGTTCTGCGGCGATGGTCGGTCTGGTGTTGCAGCTTGGATGGACGGCGTGGCGGGTGTGGCCGGACTATAACCTGTATGGGCGGCGGCTGATCGGGGACCGTTGGCTCGGGGCAGAGGCGCGGGGCTATCGGAATCTGATCCAGATACCCTGTGACGGGTATGCCGAATTGGTCGACTGGTGCCGTCGGAACGTTCGTCCCGGGCAGCGGGTGGTGAGCTATCTCTGGGCCGATCATGTGCTGGATGAGTTGTTGACGGGGGCGGAACCGTTTGAGATCGTGCGTCGAGGTGTGTACGCGGCGGCCGAGCAGCATCGGCCGGTGTCCGGTCCTCCCTCACTGGAGGGGGCGGACTTTCTTCTCTTGCACGTCAGCAACTTCGCAGAGTATGGTGATGCCCCGCCGACAGGGGTCTTGCGTGAGATGTTCGATGCGGTTCCGGTGTTCAGTGTCTATCGGGATGGCGACTTTCTGATGGCTTCGGTCTATCGACGGAAGCCGGTTCGGTGAGCTGCGGTGACGGGGGGAAGCGTACCGCTTTGTCCCGAGTCTCCATCGCGTTGTGCAGGGGTTTTCAGATGCATCCAGGTTGTCGGATGATCGGGTTGTTGTGCGTGTGCGTGTTCGGTGTGGGTTTGGGCATGGCCTACGGCAGCCAGGGTCCAACGACGGCGGCATCGGCTTCGTCGTCGGGGCACGCGGCGCCGGTGGGGCACTTCATGCCGAGTATCGTCTGGGTGGCACCGTTTGTCGGCCTGCTGCTGGCGATTGCGCTGTTTCCGCTGATACCGGCCACGCGGCACTGGTGGGAGCACAACCGCAACAAGTTGATCGTGGCGTTGGCGCTCAGCGTGGTGGCATTGGGCTATTACCTGGCGCGAGGCACCGGCTTCCATGGTGCCGAGCCAGGTTTGCCGACGGTGACGAGGGTGCTGACGAACGCCGTTCTAAGCGACTATGTGCCGTTCATCATCTTGCTCTTCAGCCTGTATGTGATCAGTGGGGGAATCAACCTGAGTGGCGATCTGCCGGCGCATCCCAGAACCAACGCGGCCTTTCTGGGGCTGGGTGCCGTTCTGGCCAGCCTTATCGGCACGACCGGCGCGTCGATGCTCCTGATCCGGCCGCTCTTGCAGATCAACAGCGAACGAAAGCACGTGAAGCACACGGTGATCTTCTTCATCTTCGTGGTGAGCAATATCGGGGGGTCGTTGTTGCCGATCGGTGATCCGCCGCTGTTTCTGGGGTATCTCCGCGGGGTGCCGTTCTTCTGGACGCTGAACCTGTGGAAGGAGTGGCTGTTTGCCTGTGGTTCCCTGCTGGTCATCTACTATCTCTGGGATACTCGTCTGTATCGCCGGGAGTCGCCGCAGGATATCGTTCGCGATGAGACCCGGCGCCAGCCGCTTCGTCTGCGAGGGTCCTTGAATCTTCTCCTATTGCTTGGAGTGGTCGTGAGTGTGGCCACGCTCGTGCCGGATCAGCGGTTTGTCGGCATGGACTGGGTCGTCCGGGGGATCTGGCATGAGCTGGGTTATCGAGAAGTCATGATGCTTCTGCTGGCGGGGTTGTCGATGTGGCTCACGCCGAGAGATGTTCGCAAGGCCAACGACTTCAATTTTACGGCGATCGGTGAGGTGGCCTGCCTGTTCATCGGCATCTTCATTACGATGCAGATTCCCATCGAGATTCTGAGGGGCACGGGTCCACTGCTCAAGGCTCACGGACTGTCGGCTCCGTGGTTCTTCTTCTGGGCTTCCGGGGTGCTGAGCAGTTTCCTGGACAATGCTCCGACGTACGTGGTCTACTTCGAGACAGCGCGATCGCTGCAATGGGCCAATCCTTCGGAACTACTGTCGCTGGCGACAGGTGGTGTGATCGCGGTTCCACTGCTAACGGCCGTCTCGCTGGGGTCGGTCTTCATGGGTGCGAACTCGTACATCGGCAACGGCCCGAACTTCATGGTCAAGAGTATCGCCGAGCAATCGGGGGTGAAGATGCCGAGCTTCTTCGGCTACATGCTGTACAGCATCGGCATCCTGATTCCGTTGTTCCTGTTGATTACCGTGCTGTTCATCGGGTAGGGTGAAACGGATGCGGGCACGGTGCCTGCGGGGAGATGTGCGGACGTACGATGAGTGCCAGAACACGGTTGATCGACAAGGAAGTGGGCGTTCACGGCAGTTCGTGGAACGCCCGGTATGGGGGCTATTTCGGTGATCCTCAGATTGCCCAACCGCTGATTGAGGTGATTGCACGGGAGATCCAATCGCATCGGCCGGACGTCGTGGCGGACCTGGGGGGCGGCACAGGGGTCGTTCTCCGCCAACTGATCGAGCACATGCCGTCGCTGACATCGCGTCTGGTCAACGTGGAGCTTTCGGAGCCACAGCAGGCGCAGTGCGACCCGCGGCGGATCGAGGTGCTTGCGCGGTCGATCACGGAGGTTTCGCGTCAGGACCTGGCGGTGGGCGACGGGTGTCTGATGTTCATCATGCGATCGGTATTGCACTACCTCGGGAAGCGGGATGTGATGGGTTTCCTGCGCCGGATTCGCTCTCAGATGGCGTCGAGGGAGTCGTTTGTCCATCAGTCGGCGTGTTTCGAGACTCCGCAGGAGGCGGGCTGCTACAACCGGCTCTACGAGCGGATGGGGATCGACAAGGCCTACTTCACGGTTGACGAACTGGGGGACGTGGTACGGCAGGGTGGATTCGAGGTGGTTGAGATTCTCCCGGCGCCAACGTTGCCGTTGCGGTCGAGCGAACTGGTCGAGCGATACAGTGTCTCGGTGGAGACGATGGCCGACATCACCCGGGAACTTGTAGCGACCTACGGCGTTCTGCCGGAGGTCCTGGAGCCGCAGGGCGACGGGTTCATCGGCTGCCTTCACTATCGAACGTATGTGTGCCACGCGGGGTAGTTGCGGCGGGGCAGGACCCTACCTTCAGGGATTCCACAGGACATCGCGGGCGTCGAAGACGGGGCCGTCTTTGCAGCAGAGCTTGTAGATGAAGCCTCGGGGCGACGTGTCGCTTCGGATCGGCACGACACAGCTCTGGCACGTGCCGATGCCGCAGGCCATCATTCGTTCCATGCAGACCTGGCAGGGGATTTTCCGCTCGATGCACCAGGCGGCCACGGCTCGCATCATCGCTTCGGGACCACAGGTATAGACGATGACGCTATCGCTGCCGGGGGGATGGGCGGCGTGGTAGGCCTCCATGGCGTCGCCGACGCGGCCGGGGACGCCGAGGGTGCCGTCGTCGGTGGTGATGACGGCGGGGGTCTGGCAGGCGGAGAACTCTTCGACGATCTGCTTCGGTTCGGCGGGGTCTGTGGACGGCTCGCCGGTGAGCGTGAGCGGCAGGAGGTTGGCAGTTCTGGCCCCACAGAATACGGTGGTTCGGCAGCCTGCGGCCTGGAGGGTCTTTGCCAGCCAGATCATCGGGGGCAGGCCGCAGCCGCCTCCGACGAGGTAGGCCCTGGGTCTGGCGCCGGAGGGAACGGTGAATCCGTTGCCCAAGGGTCCGAGGGCCGTCACATGCTCGGAAGGCTGGAGAGAGGTCATCCAGGTCGTTCCGCGTCCGACGACGCGGTAGATGATGTCAATTTCCGTGTGCGTGCCGGCGGTGCGGAGGTCGGCGATGCTGAACGGGCGTGGCAGGACGACGGGGCTGTCGACGTGCTCGTTGCCCGGGACGCAGATGTGCGTTGTGCCGGTCGGCGGCGAGTGTGTGGTGGACGGGTCGGCCGGTCGGGTGCGGCGACACCGAAGCTGAAGGAACTGTCCCGCGCGGGCCGCCAGGACGTGGGGATAGTGCAGAGTCAGGCGGTGGTGCTCGTGGCAGACGGGCGTGTGATGGAGGACGGTCAGATCGAGCGATCGCCTGACGATTTCGGGGTCGGCATGTGAGCACGTGGTCATGATGCTTTTTCGTCTCCCGATCGGACCCGGGGGGTGGGACCGACGGATTCACCTTTGTTCACGGCCGATCGCGAGTGCTCCGGACGTCCGGGGCATTCTATGCGATCACGCCTGGCCCGCCAGGCGGCGAACCGCCTCGGGCGTTGCCCCGCGGATCAGGATGCTCTTGCCCGGCGACGTCGTGCCGCTGACGACCTCGATCTGATTGGCCCGCAATCCCAGGGCCTTGGCCAGAAGGCCGATGACGGCCTTGTTGGCCCTGCCCTTTTCCGGAGGGGCGCTGACGGCGATCTTCAGGGCGCCGCCCAATTCTCCGACGATGCGATCGCGACTGGCGCCGGGTACCACCTTCAGCCGCAGCATCACGCCGTCTTTTGCCTGTGTGACCTCGATCATGGCGTTTCAGGCTTTTCGCCAAGTGGTTCCGTCGGACTTGTCTTCCAGCGAGATTCCGGCGGCTGTGAGTCGCTTTCGAATGTCGTCGGCGAGCTGGAAGTTCTTGGCCTTTCGGGCCTCGGCTCGCAGGGCGATCAGGATCTCCATGACCGGCGTGATCAGTTGGCCGCCGCCGGCGCCTTCCTCGGCATACTTTTCGGGGACCAAACCCAGCACGTCGCCGCCCCATTTTCTGAAAGCCTGGTCGACGGCGTGGGCGCTTCCCTGGGTGATTCCACTCGTCAGCAAGGTGTTGGCCTGTTTGACCAGATCGAAGATCACGCTGAGGGCGGCGGCGGTATTGAAATCGTCATTCATCGCCTCTTCGAAGCGGGTCTTGGACTGTTCGAGCATTTGGGTGACGGTCTGGGGGGCCTCGCCGGCGGGCGATCGAACGGCGGCCTCTCGGATGGCCAGGACCGCCTCTCGCAGCCTCTTGGCGCCGCTTTCGGCTGCGCCGAGGGCCTCGTCGCTGAAGTCGACCGGGCCGCGGTAATGGCTGCCGAGGATGAACTGACGCACGACGAGAGGGTCGTAGGCCTTGCTGAGTCGCGGGTGCTGGCCGGTGTAGACCTGTTTCATGGTGACGAAGTTGCCCAGGCTCTTGCCCATTTTCGTTCCGTCGACGGTGACCATTCCGTTGTGCAGCCAATAGCGGACGAACGGCTTGCCGGTGGCCGCTTCGGACTGGGCGATCTCGCATTCGTGGTGGGGAAACTGGTTTTCGAGCCCGCCTCCGTGGATGTCGAGTGTCTCGCCGAGGTACTTCGTGCTCATCACGGAGCATTCGAGGTGCCAGCCGGGGTAGCCGCGTCCCCAGGGGCTGGGCCACTGGAGGATGTGCTCCGGGGCGGCGGGGCGCCAGAGGTAGAAGTCGCCTTCGTGCCGTTTGTCGGAATCGACCTCGACGCGTGCCCCGCCGAGCATGTCCTCGACCCGGCGGTTGCTCAGTTTGCCGTACTCGGCGAAGGTGCTGATGTCGAAGAAGACCTTGCCGCCCACGGCATAGGCGTGCCCCTTGTCGATCAGGGTCTGGATGAGTTCGATCTGCTCGGGGATGTGGGCCGAGGCGTGGGGTGCGATGTCGGGCCTCAGGACGTTCAGGGCGTCCATATCCTGCAGGTACGACGTTTTGAAGTACTCGACGACGGCCATCGGGTGGATGCTTCGCCGCCGCGCCTCGCGGACGATCTTGTCCTCGCCCTCGTCGGCCATGCCCTGGGTATCTTCGGTGAGGTGTCCCACGTCGGTGATGTTCTGCACATATGTGACCTGGTAGCCGAGGTACCGAAGGTAACGGACCACGACGTCGAAGCTGACGTAGCTCTTGGCGTGTCCGAGATGGGCATGCCCGTAGACCGTCGGTCCGCAGACGTACATGCCCACCCGGGGCGGCGCCAGCGGGCGGAACTCCTGCTTGGTTCGTCCGAGCGTGTTGAAGACGCAGAGTGTCATGAGATTCTCTTGCCTGTAAGGGGTATGGGTGACGACCGCCTCGGGAGGGGACGTGCCCTCTGGTCCCGAGGATCCACTCGGGGCCGCCCTTCGGCATCCGGCGCATCCGCCGGGTCGTGCGGCCTCGATGAAGGATTGTACACAGGCGCCGCTGCGGATGACAGGCGGGGATTGGCGGTCTTTGGAGGGCCGATGGGGGGCGCAGGGACCCACGGGGGCCGTTCTTCCGTGAGGAGGACGGTTATGGCATCACGAATTCCTGCTGGGGATGCCGAATGGTCAGGACCGGGCAGGGGGATTTTCGAACGACCTTTTCGGCTACGCTGCCCAGGAGGACGTGTTTGAGCCCCGTTCGCCCGTGCGTGGCGATGACGATCATGTCGGCCTGGTGTTCGCGTGCGTAGCGGATGATCTCCATGAAGGGGCGTCCGATGACGACGGCGCTCTTCACGGGAAACGATACGCCCGAGAGGTATTTGGCGACGTAGTCGTTCATCTGTACCCAGGCGGCCTTGACCAGGTCATCGGGCGGCGGGCCGATGGCGATGCTGTCGGGGCCCATGCTGGCGAGGTACTGGTAGGCCTCGTCGACTACGTGAAGGCAATGGAGTGCGGCATTGTTGGACTGGGCCAGGCTGCAGGCATATTTGAAGGCACACTGGCCGACTTCGCTGAAGTCCGTGGGATAGAGGATGTGGCGGAGCTGGATCGCACCTGTCTCGACCGTCTTGGGTTGATCGGCATTCATGACACAACCCTCAGAAATGACAGACCACCCCCTATCTGACTATACGCCTTCGTGCATTGAGGGTCAAACGCCGGAGGGCCCATCGTCTGTCACGCTGGGGTGTTCGTGGAGGGCGGCTGTGGCGGCTACAATCTGAGTCATGGGCGCAGAATGCCGGGAGGCTCACGGTGTTTGTTTCATGTGATGCGATCGACAAGCGGCTGTTGGAGGAGATTCAGGGCGGTGTTCCGCTGGTGGCGCGTCCTTTTGCGTCGCTGGGCCTGCGGCTGGGTCTGTCGGAAGAAGACGTTCTGTCGCGGCTGACGAGGCTGAAGGCCAAGGATGGGCCGATCCGCCAGGTCTCCGCGATTTTCGACAGTCGCGCTCTGGGGTATGTCTCGACGCTGGTGGCGGGGCAGTACGATGCGGATCACCTGGAGGCGGGCGGGCGGATCATCTGTGAACACCCGGGCGTGTCGCACTGCTACCAGCGGGATCACGCCTTCAATCTCTGGTACACCCTGACGATTCCGCCGGGCAGCCGGTGGGGAGCGGATCGGACGGTCGAGCGGCTTGGGGCGTTGTCGGGGGCGAGGGTGACGCGATCGTTGCCGGCGGTGCGCACGTTCAAGATTGGGGTGCAACTGGACCTTGGGGAGGGGGGGCTTGATGCGACGGGTTCGACGGCCGGTCGAGCCGTCGGGCCGATCGCGCCGATCGAGTCCGGGGATATTCCTCTGGTGCGGGCGTTGCAGGAGGATCTTTCGATCGAGCCGGAGCCGTTCGATCGGCTGGCGGTGAAGGCGGGCATGACCGTGGGTGACCTGCTGGCTCGGGCGGAACGGCTGCGGGCGGCGGGGACCCTTCGCCGCTACGCCGCGGTGCTTCGGCATCGACAGGTGGGTTATGTGGCCAACGGTATGGTGTGCTGGCGGGTGGGGACGGATCGGATCGAAGCGGTGGGCCAGGAGATGGCCGGTGTGCGGGCGGTCAGCCACTGCTATCAGAGGGCGACGTGTCCTGAGTGGGGGTACAACGTTTACACGATGATCCACGGGCACAGCCGCGAGGAGTGTCTGGCGGTTGCCGAGGAGATCGCCTCGCGGTGCGGCCTCGTCGATCGTGCGGTGCTCTGGTCGGTACGGGAGCTGAAGAAGCTGCGTGTGCGGTATTTCACGGGCGACGTCGAGGCGTGGGAAGAACAACACCGAGGTTGATTGGGTTTGTTGCGAGCCGGCGCAGGCCAGATCCCGCGGGCGCGGCGGTGGTGGAGTCCTGATATACTGGGCACCGTTTGGAACGTTTCAGGGTCCGCTCGTGAGAGAGGGGGTCTTCCGATGGGCGCGAGGAGGGACCTGAAGAATTCCTGTGGGGCGTTGAGACTTTTGGATGGCGATGACGTGGAGTCCTCCGGACCTTTTCGGCACATGACGGCGGTGCGAATGTGACTCATCTCGAACTGGACGCCGTCGGTTTCGCTTATGCGGGTGGTCGGGACGTTCTGACGGGTATCAGCCTGTCGATCCCGCGGGGGGCGTTGTGGACCCTTGTCGGTCCGAACGGGTCGGGCAAGAGCACGCTGCTGAGGATCATGGCGGGTCTGATCCGTCCGACACGGGGGCGGGTTCTGTTGAATGGCCGTCCGCTGGAGTCGTTGGGCGCCCGGCAGCGGGCGCGACAGGTTGCCTTTCTTCCGCAGGTGGTGGCGCCCGCCTTCGGGTTCGCCGCGCGGCAGATTGTGGCGATGGGACGGTATCCTCACACGCGGGGGCTGGGGCTGGAGACGCGGCGCGACTGGATGCTGGTCGACGAGGCGATGGCGTGGACGGAGACGATGGCGCTGGCACGTCGTCCGCTGAGCACGCTGTCGGGCGGTGAGCGTCAGCGGGTGCTGATATCCGCGGCCCTGGTTCAGGCCAACGAGCTGCTGCTGCTGGACGAGCCGACGACCGCGTTGGATCTTCATCATCAGATCGGGATTCACCGGCTGCTGACGCGATTGTGTCGCGATCGGGGATGGACGGTGGTGACGGTGACGCACGATCTGAACCTGGCCGGTCATTTCAGCGACCACGTGATCATGCTGAAGGAAGGGCGCGACGTCGCCAGCGGGTCACCGACGGACGTTCTGACGGCTGCCCGCGTTCAGGAGGTATATGGGGTGGGGGTGTGCAGTCTGACGCACCCGACGACCGGTGCTCCGGTTCTGGTGCCGTCGGAGTGGGAGTCGTCCGACAAGCGTGGGGGGCATTCGGATGGCCGGTGACGTGACCTCTCGTCGGTGGCTTGTGTGTGTCGGGACGGCGGCTGGCCTTCTGTTGATCGTTGTGCTCGTCTCACTGTGGATCGGGACGCAGCATCGCGAGGTGGGGCTGGCGTTTCGAGAGTGGCTGAATCGGTCTCGCGATCCGGATCGGCAGATGGCGTATCAGCTTGTTTTCGGGCTTCGGCTGCCGCGGACGCTGTTGGCGTTGATCACGGGTGTGACGCTGGCGATGGCGGGTGTGACGTTCCAGGCGGTTCTTCGGAACCCGCTGGCCGAGCCGTTCACGCTGGGGGTGGCCAGCGGGGGGGCTCTGGGCGCGCTGCTGGCGCTGGAGTTCGGGCTGGTCTGGATCTGGTCGGGTCCTTCGCCGGTGCAGATCTTCGCATTTGTCGGCGCGTTGGCGACGGTGGCGCTGGTGTATCACCTGGGGCGGTCGACGGGGACGCCGAACACGTACGACCTTCTTCTGGCGGGGGTGACGGTTTCGCTTTTCTGTTCGGCGATGATGATGGCCGTCCAGTATTTCGCAGACTATCGCGAGCTGTTCGGCATGATCCGCTGGATGATGGGCGGGCTGGAGACGGTGGCCTATCGCGACGTGGTCAGCACGGTATCGCTGTGTGCGCCGGGGTGGGTGGTTCTGTTGCTGTTGTCGGGGGCGTTCAATCAGCTTTCTCTGGGCGAGGAACTGGCCGGCGCGCGGGGTGTGCCCGTGGCGTGGGTGCAGGGTGTGGCTTTCATGGCGGCTTCTCTTTCGACCGGCGCCGTGGTGGCGGTGTGCGGGCCGATCGGATTCGTGGGGTTGATCGTGCCTCACGCGGTGCGGGCGGTGGTGGGGGCGGATCACCGGATTCTGATGCCCTGCGCGGCGCTGAGCGGCGGGGCGTTTCTGATCGTGTGCGACTGGGGCAGTCGGCTGTTGTTGCCCTATTACGGCCGGCTTCGCGGTCTGGACCTTCAGGGTGTTCAGTTGCCGGTGGGCGTGATCACCTCGATATTGGGCGGGCCCTTCTTCCTGGGCCTTCTGCTGCGCAGCCGTCGGGGCGAACGCATCGTGCGATGAGCGGGTGCCGGCGAGCGAACGGCTTGTCATGACAGGCCGGTGCTTTCACAATACGGGCGCGTCGGTCTCTGCGTCGTCGCGGGGTCCGTTGGGGCGGCGATGTGAGACTTCCGGAGGTTCTGAGGATGTCCAGTAGCCTGGCACTTCTGGGTGGGCCTAAGGCGGCGCAGACGCCGGTGGGCGACCTGTTCACCTGGCCGATTGTCACGACGGAGGACGAAGAGGCGGTTCTGGGGGTCTTGAGGGCGGGCAAGATGTCCGGGTGGGACGTCACTCTGGAGTTCGAGAAGGAGTATGCCGCGTGGCACGGGGTTCGGCATGCCCTGGCGTTTAATACGGGGACGGCTTCGATTCAGGCGGCGTTCTTTGCCTGCGGGCTGGGGTACCAGGATGAGCTGATCGGCCCGAGCATGACCTACTGGGCGAGCTGTCTTCCGGCCCTGACACTGGGGGCGACGATTGTCTTTGCCGAGACCGATCCGGACACGCTCTGCATCGATCCGGCGGACATCGAGCGGCGTATCACACCGCGGACGAAGGTGATCATGGCGGTTCACTACGCCGGTCATCCGTGCGATATGGATCCGATCATGGAAATCGCCCGCCGCCACCATCTGAAGGTGGTCGAAGACGTGAGTCACGCTCACGGAGGGTTGTACAAGGGGCGCCTGCTGGGGACGATCGGGCACATCGGAGCGATGTCGATCATGTCGGGCAAGGCGCTGCCCTGCGGGGAGGGGGGGATGATGGTGACCGACGACACGACGATGTGGCGCAAGGCGACGGCCTTCGGTCACTATGAGCGAACGGCCGAGGTGCTCAAGGGCACAGAGTGGGAGCGTTTCGCCGGCTTGCCGATGGGGGCGTGCAAGAACCGGATGCACCAGGTGAGTTCGGCGATGGGCCGTGTGCAGCTTCGTCACTACAAGAATCGGATGGCCGAGATCCAGAAGGCGATGAACTACTTCTGGGATCGGCTGGAAGGGACGCCGGGGATTCGGGCCCATCGTCCGCCGAAGGACTCGGGCAGCACGATGGGTGGGTGGTATGCCGCCCATGGGATCTACAAGGCTCAGGAGATCGGGAACCTGCCGATCGAGCGGTTCGTGGAGGCCATCAAGGCCGAGGGCGTAAACATATACGGCGGTGCGAATCTGCTGATGCATCTGCATCCGGTGTTAAACGAGCTGGATGTCTATGGGCACGGCCAGCCGACGCGGGTGGCCAATGCCGTTCGGGATGTGCGGCAACCCAAGGGCAGCCTGCCGCGGACCGAGACGATTCCCACGGGGTGTTTCAGTGTGCCGTGGTTCAAGCATTACCGGCCGGCGATCATCGACGAGCATGTCGAAGCGTTTCGCAAGGTGTGCTTAAACTCGAAGGAGCTTCTATAATCGACGGGGTAGTGAGCAGGGGCAATTCAGACTGATTGGGAGGTCCACCGATGGAACGAACGTCGATTCTCTATGGACGCGATGCCCTGACCATCGAGCATGACGAACACTGCAGCGTGTTGCGACCGGCGCACGCCCGCATCGTTCCCGATGCTGTGGCGGCGATTCACCATGCCTTAGCGAACCCCATCGGCTCTCCGCCGCTAAGCGAACTGGCGGCCAAGATGGTCGGCAAGCGTGTGGTCATCGTGATCAGCGATATTACGCGGCCGGTGCCGAATCGGGTTCTGTTGCCGCCGATTCTGGAGGTTCTGGAGCGGGCGGGGCATTCGCCGGATGCCATCACGATTCTTGTGGCGACGGGGATGCATCGCCCCAGCACGCATCAGGAGCATGTCGAGCTGGCGGGTCAACGCGTTGTGGACTCGTATCGGATCGTGGACCATCATGCCGATCGGCAGGATGAGCTCTGCATGATGCCGAACCTCACGCGGAGCGGGACCCGCGTATGGGTGAATCGCCTGTATGCGGAGGCCGATCTGAAGATCGTGACCGGTTTCATCGAGCCGCACTTCATGGCGGGTTTCAGCGGCGGACGGAAGGCGATTTGCCCCGGACTGGTGAACCTCGAGACCATTCAGAAGTTCCACAGTCCGGCGTTTCTGGAGAACCCGCTGGCGATGAGCGGGCTGCTCGACGGCAATCCGTGTCATGAAGAGGCCCTCGAAGTGGCTCGTGCGGCGGGCATTGATTTTCTGGTGAACGTGACGGTCACGACCGACCAGGACATTACGGGGGTGTTTGCGGGGCATTTCGAACAGGCCCACCGTGCCGGGGCCGAGTCGGTTTCGCGTGCGATGGGGATCGAGGTTCGGCGCGAGTACGACGTCGTGGTGACGTGCGGCGGCGGCTACCCCCTGGACACAACCTTTTATCAGGCGGTGAAGGGGATGGTTCAGGGCAGTGCGTTCGTTCGGCAGGGCGGCGTTCTGGTGATCGCGTCGAGCTGCACGGAGGGGATCGGCAGCCCGAGTTACCTGGAGATCATGCGGCGCTATACCGGCGGGCTGTGGTGGCGGTTCGTTGAGGATATCAAGCAGAACTCGCGGGTCGAACGCGATCAGTGGGAGTTCGAGATGCAGTGCCGCGTGCTGCGCAAGACAGGGCCGGAGGGGCTTTATTTCGTCACGCACGCGGTGGACGAGGCGACTCTTCGCGACTGTTCGGTCACGCCCGCACCCGGTTGCGGTGTGCGGCCGGCGCAGGACATCCTGAATGACCTGCTGGGCAGCCTTCGGGCGAAGCACCCCGACGCCCAGTGGGCGATCATTCCGTCGGGGCCCTACATCCTGCCGCGGATTCCCGTGCAGCGGTAGACCGCGCGGGTGACCGGGGGGGCGGCGCGGACGGGATGCGGCATCGATTTTTGGCCGGTCAGGGACCGTATCGCCGGGGATATACCTCACGATGGACGGCGCGGGCCGCCTCGATCAGCTCGGGGTAGGGCTGGTCGACGATGTTCACCATACCTATGTTGTAGTTCTCGCCATCGAACCACCGTCCGGTGAGCGGTTGATCGACGTATTGGAACCAGTGGCAGCCGACGAAGGCCGGCATATCGGCGACGCTGCGGACGTATTGGGCGTATTTCTGTGCCCGGTCGGCCTGGTTCTTGGATTTGACCAGGCCGGTGTGGAACATGCCGCGGTCGAGTGCGCCAAAATGGAATTCGCCGATGATGCAGGGGGCGTTGAGCGACGAGGTGAACCCGTAGGTGCCGGGGTCGACCTTTTCACGGTAGATGTTGAAGCTCACGACGTCGCAGACCTTAGCGGCTGCGCGGTAGGCCTCCTGGTTTCCCCAGGCGAAGCGACATCCCAGATAGAGGTGGTTGACGGACGTCTGGCGGAGGGCGTTTCGGATCAGGGTGAAGTACCGCAGGCTGAAGCGGTAGATGAACTCGCGAAGGTCCTTGGAGCACGCGTCGGTCAGGCGTTTGACGTCGCGGCGGAAGGCGTTTTCGGCGAGCAGCTTCTCCCAGCTTTCCCAGGTTGCGTTCCAGGCGGTGTTGAGCTGTTCGATGGTCGTGTATTTTTCGCGGAGGGCGTCGACGAGGGCCTTCTTGGCCGGTTGGCCGGCGGGGGCGTTCAGGGCACCCATGGCCAGGCCCAGGGTGTTGTCGTGCCCCCAGGACAGTTCGTTGTCCACGAAGATCCCCAGGCAGTAGGGACGATCCTTCCACACGCCGGCGGCCGGGGTGACGGAGGCAACCACATCCTTTTCGAACTGGGGATCGAAGACGTCGTGCATCTGGCCCCAGTAGTCGGAGCCGCTGGGGATTCGGGTGTGATGGCCGCCGATGCCGATGCCGACCACATAGGGCACACGATCGGAGAAGAGGTCCCAGCGTGACCAGTTACCGATGGTGTTGAATCCCCAGGAGGTCAGGCGGCGGTAGCTGATTTCCCGCCAGTCTTGCTCCCAGGTCGTGCCGTACTTGCGCAGGAGGTTGGCCCCATAGACATTGAATGACTCGCCCTCTTTGACCGGTCCGCGATGGACGCCACGGAATGTGCTGAAGAATCGCTTGAATTCACCCTGCCGGTCGGGGAGTTCTTCGAACCAATCGTCGCGGCGGGTGATGATGGTGTTGTCGGCGTAGTTGACGCAATCGACGCCCAGGGAGAAGAAGAGCCGGCCGGTGGGGGTGACCAGCCACCACTTGTCGCGGACTTTCTGGGTGCGGAAATAGCCGGTGGCCTCGAGTTTGGGCCCCTTGAGCCATCCGCCGAACGCATCGAGGTCGGGCAGGCTCGGCATTCGCTGGAGTTCGGCGCGTTCCGCCGCCAGCCGGGGCACGAACTCGGAGGCATCCTTGAGCTTTCCCGGCCAGTCTGTCCAGGAGAACTGACCGAAGCGATCGACGAAGGGTTTGGACCTTGCGGCCCGGGGTTTTTCGAGCCGGCCGACGGTGCGGATGTTATCGAGGATGAGCGTTTCGGGCTTGCCGGGCATGGAGAGGAAGACCTGGAAGGCGACGACCTTCGACGGGTCCAGCGATGCGGTTTCGCCGCGGACGCCCGGTGGGTATCCCCTCATGCCCCAGAGTCCCAGGTCGGTGGTGCCTCCCAGCTCGACGACGAGTGTCTGAGTGTTTCGTGCGGCCACATCGAAGCCTTCCTGAATACAGTGTTGCGAACCGTCGGCTCCGGCGTTGTCGACACGGACGCTCACCTGGAGGGGGTATGGGTTGGGATTGGTCACGTCGAGGGAGAGGGCTCGGACGTTGCTCCAGTTCCAGACCTTGGTGGGAGGGGGCGCCGGGAAGAAGACGTTGGGCCAGGTGGCCTTGTTGAACTGCACCTTGAGCGATTTGCCTGCACCGCTGGGGCTGTCGATGAGGCTGGCCTGTGTGTCGTTGCGTATGAGGCGGCTGAGCACGTCGGGCTCTTCGAAGCCGAAGAGCAGCGAGTCGGCCTCGGAGGAGACGGCCGGACGAGGGGTACCCGACCATGCAGCCAGGATTGCCAGAGTGGGAAGCCAGGATGTTCGCGAGGGGTGAGTCATTATCGTTCTCCGAGGATTCTGGTTATCGGACCCTGCGTGGGGCCTCCAGTCGGATGTGCCCCTATCGCGGGCCCGTCGGGCCGTTGGGGGGCTACCCTCCTGGATTCCACAGTTTACCCGAGGTCTGAAAATGTCGAATAGACCATTGACTATCGGAACCTGGGCGCACGGGGTGCGCCGCCGGTGTTTTCTCGTCGGGTGTCTCGACGCGGAGACCCTTTCGGCTTCGGCAGACTCCGGTGATGGCCCGTTGGGCTTGCAGAAGGTGGATGACCATGAAGGTGCTATTCTCCAACCGAAGGCAGATTCTGGGTTTTGTACCGGCGTTGATCGTGCTGGTCTGGGCGACGGCGGCTCAGGCGGTTCCCGCCCGGCCGCGGGCTGCGACGGTTTCGCAGCCGGACGGGTCGCACGTCACGGTTTTCGCCCGGGGCGACGAGCATTCCCACTGGTATCAGGACGGTGCCGGGTACCTGGTGACTCGGTCGAAGTCGACGCGATTCTGGGTGTATGCCCTTCAGTCGGACGGCAAGATTCAGCCGACGGAACTGGTTGTGGGTCGGGATGCTCCTCAGGGGATTCCGAAGGTGGATTCGGCAGCCCGTCCGGTGACGGCGTCGGCGAAGCGGGCCCGCGCGCTGAGCGCCTCGATGCGGCAGGGGGCTCAGGCATTCGGCGCCAGCGGCACGATGCGCAACCTGGTATTGCTCGTGAACTTCACTGACAAGACGATCACCAAGACGCGGCAGCAATTCGACGACCTGTGCAACCTGTCGGGTTACAGCACCGACGGGGCGCGCGGGTCGATCCGGGACTACTATCTGGAGGTCTCCTACGGCGCGCTGACCATGGATTCGGTGGTGGTCGAGGCGGTGACGCTGGACCACGACTATGCATATTACGGTCAGAACGATACGTGGGAGGATGACCTTCTGCCGGCGAGCATGGTTCGCGACGCCCTGGTCAAGGTTGAGGAGCGGGGTTTCGATTTTCGTTCGGTGGACGGCAACGGAGACGGTTATGTTGATGCGGTGACGGTTATCCATGCGGGCGTGGGTGAGGAGATCGGGACCGACCCGGACACGATCTGGTCGCACAAGTCGGAGTTGGGCAATCCTCTGACGTTCGACGGCGTGATTATCCAGACCTATTGCACGGTGCCTGCCGACCGGGATTCCTCGGGCGGTATCACGCGGATCGGCGTGATCTGCCATGAGTTGGGGCACGTTCTGGGATTGCCCGACCTGTACGACCGGGACTATTCCAGCCAGGGTGCCGGGTGCTATTGCCTGATGGCCAGCGGGAGCTGGAACGGCGGGGACGGTCAGCAGCCGGCCCATCTGAGTGCCTGGTGCAAGATTGCGTTGAACTGGGTCGTTCCCAGCGTGATCAGCCAGGTGGGGATGTACACCGTGGGACAGGCCGAGACCTATGCGACGGCCTTCAAGATCCAGGGTGCGTTTTCGGCGAACGAGTACTTCCTGATGGAGAACCGTCAGGGACAGGGTTTCGATCAGTCGCTGCCCGGTCTCCAGCGGGGTGTGTTGATCTGGCACGTCGACGACGCTCAGGCGGACAACGACGACGAGACGCATTTCAAGGTGGGGTTGGTGGAGGCGGGGCCATCGGGTCAGCCCGTACAACACCTGCTGGACCCCAATTCGGCCTGCGGCGGAGACGAGGACTACTTCCGCCAGGGCAATGTGACGGCGTTCAGCAGCAAGACGGACCCTGCGGCGGTCAGCTACTACGACGAGATCCCGCTGGGATTCGGGATTCGGAAGGTCTCGGCGACGGGTCAGACCATGACCTTCGAAGTCTATGTGGTCGATCCGCTGAGCATCTACGGTTACATCCGTTCGTCGGACGGGACCGGGATCGACGGGGTATTGGTCACTGAGGATGCCGACGGTGGTTGGGACATGACCGACACCGACGGTTTCTATCGTTTGCCCGTTCGGCTGGGCTGGAGCGGGACGGTTTCACTGAGCAAGCTGGGGTACGTCTTCGAACCGGCATCGAGGACCTACCAGAATGTCCGGCAGGACATCGGCGACCAGCACTACATTGCGACGCCTGGTGAGGTTTCCGGTATTACGGGCACGCTGTCGGTTCGGACCGTGTCGGCCGACGGGCAGGACCTCAGCGGCGGGATCTATGTCGACAACACGCTGATGGGGACGGGCTCGTGGAGCGGGGAGATTCCGGTCGGATCTCATCTGGTGACCTATGGAGTTCTGGACGGGTACACGCGTCCGGACGGACAGTTGGTGGAGGTTCTGCTGAACGATACGACGGAGGTCACGGGTACCTATACGGCCGGAACCACCACGCCTTCGGCGTTCACCGTAACCACTTCGGTCGATCCCAATGGATATCTGAGTCCCGGCACGAGCGTGCGGGTCAGCGCGCAATCCTCGGGTGGGTCGGCGCCGTACACGTATGTCTGGAACACGGGCGTTCACTGGCCGAGCTTGCAGGTTGCTCCGACGGTCACGACCACCTACACCGTGAACGTCACCGACAGCACGGGTGCTACGGCAACGGGGACGGCCACCGTTCAGATCGTGGTCGGCGTGACGGCGTCGGCGAATCCGCAGGTGGTGGCCGAAGGCGAGACGAGCACGGTGACTGCGACTGCGCAGAACGGGCAGGCTCCGTACACGTATTCCTGGAACACGGGTGAGACGACGGCGGCGATCACCGTCAGCCCCACCGGGCCGACGGACTACACCGTGACGGTAACCGATGCGACCGGGACCCAGGCGACGGCGACGGTGCGTGTCAGTACACCGGTGGTTCAGGGGGCCGTGACATCGCTACCGTGTCTGTTCCCGGCGGCGATCGTGGGCCTGGCGATTCTGGCGTTGGGATGGATGCTGGTGGCGGCATCGCCGCGAACGAGACCCTGAGGAATCGGCTGCCCGGGGAAGCCGTCTTCCTGTGAGCCCGGCCGCGCAGCGACGGGCTTCGGGTGGGGATTGCTCCGGCGACGTCCTGGGCGTCTTCAGGCGGTGGTTGCCAGGCGGCGTCCGAGGTCTACCGCTTCGCTCAGGCGATCGGTGTGATCCTTCACCTCACCCCTGCGCGTGACGTTTGGGACGATAATCCTGCCGACGAGGTTCATTTCCAGATAGGCCAATGACTTCTCGAAGAAGACGATTGTGGGATCGGCTACGGCGGGGTCGTTCTCTTCAAAGGGGATGACGATCGCGGCTGCCTTGCCCCGAATCTTCACCCGATTGGCCGGACAGTTGAAGTGGACGAAGCGATCGATGAAGGCCTTCATCAGGGCGGTGGGTCCGTACCAGTATACGGGCGTGCCGAAGACGACGGCGTCGCATTCGGCGAGCAGCAGATAGAGGTTGTTCATGTCGTCGGCCTTGGGGCAGGGCTTGGGTTTCTCGGCCCAGCAGGCATGGCAGCCGTCACACTCGCGGATCGTCAGGTCGCCGAGGTACACCCGGTCTGTGTGGGCCCCGTGTTGGGCGGCGGCGTCCAGAAGGGCCGAGACGAGGACGTCGGTGTTGCCTCGCTTCCGAGGGCTGCCAATGATTCCGAGGATGCGTTTCATGGTTCTCCTGAAAGGGGATGCCGTGGACCCCGCGGCATGGCGCCGGTCTATCGGCCCACCCATTCGATGATTGATATCACGCCGTTGCCTTGGTCGACGAGGTTCTTGATTTCGATGGTCACCTTGCCGCTTTCGGTCTGTGAGGGGCCCAGGGGGTGTTCGATCCATCGTCCCTCCTGGAACTTCTCGATCACGCCGAGGGATTGTCCGTTGACGCTCATCTCCTGGCGGCGGCCGCCGCGGAAGTTGTCGGAGTCGAGGACGTAGAGGCGGAGCAGGCCCGCGGCACCCTTGGGCACGGTCAGATCGATCGTGAGCTTCTCGTTGATCGACTCCACGGTCGCATGGCAGTGGTAGACCGGGGGGTTCCAGCCGTCCCAGGGGTGTCCACCGCTGATGGCGGCGTTGAATCCGGGTTCGGCGAAGATGATCTGTTTTCCCGGGCGTCCGCAGAGCATGTGGAATTTCACGCCCTTCTTGCGGAGGTCTTCAGCGGTGGGGAGCGTCTCCTTGTAGGGCCATAGTGGTTCTTCGGGAGCCGGGGCCCGGTCGGCCGCCGGAGGCATCGGCGGCAGCGGGGCGTGGGGTTCGATCTGGTACCAGTAGCAGACGCTCGAGAATTGCAGTTCGCTGCCTGGCTTGGAGAACTCACGGCGGAACATGGGGTCTTCCTTCTCGCCGAAGCCGATGGCCACCTTCAGTGATTTCTCGAAGCTGATGGCGTCCTGGACGAACCAGCGGTAGGCGGCCGCCCCGCCCTTGAAGAACGGGAAGTAGCCGGTGAGGGGGAACATGTTTTCGGTGGGTGGGAAGCCGTAGCTGAAGCCGAAGGAATCTTCCATTCCCATGAATTCGATCGACGGGGCGGGTTCGCCATCGATGGTGAACTTTTCGTTCTGGTCCACCGGGTATCCCGATCGTCCCGGGCGGCGGCAGGTGACGTTCCATCCGATGAACTTGCCCTTGCCCGTCAGATCGGCGGCCAGGTAGTCGACCTTGCCCAGGAGCAGGCCGTCTTGCCGCCAGTGGGCGTGGAAGTAGCCGGTGTCTTCGGCGATGCGGTCGGCGGTTCGATAGAGGACGTAGCTGTAGCACGGCATGATGCGCCACAGCTCCTGTCCGGGTTCTGTGGGGCCGTCGTACACGAGTTCGATCTTCGCCGATTTGCGGAATGGCATCGGGAAGTAGGCGTTCCAGCCCTGGCGCTTGTTGACCAGTGCCGTGTTGACCATGTCGCGCACGCCGGCGGGGTCGCAGAAGAAGTCGACCATCGGGCAATCGACGCTGGGTGTGGTTTCGCCGTCCCAGTACATCTTGATCAGCAATTCGCGGTCGAGCCGCCGGGGCTTCTGCCAGACGTAGCTCTCGGGCACGGCGAAGTGGATCATGGTGAGGGTGGCGGGTCCGTTGATCTCGGCCACGACAACCCGCTTGGAGGCGTTGAACTTTCTCTCCAGCGGTGTTTCGATCCACAGCCCGTTCTGCATGCCGGTCTTACCCGGCGTGAGTGTTGCCAGGGCGGACAGGTCCGCCGACTGGCCCCAGGCTGATGTGCAGACCGCGCTGACGAGAATCGATATGCACAGGATTCGCTTCATGGCTGACTCCTTGGTTGGCATCCGTGGGTCCTCAGTGGTCGTATCCGACGGCGAGTTCCAGTCCGGTTAAGGACACCGGCTTCTCGGGCGGTGTCTTGTGCTCGATGTCGAACAGGTTCCGCCCCTTTCGGACCAGCCGAGGGTCGAGCGGGGCGGTGTACCAGATGCCGCCGATCTGTTTGGTCAGATCATCGGCTGGGTTCAGCGTGAGGTCCCTTTCATTCAATCGGCATCGCACGGTGGCCGGATTGTCCAACTGCACGCGGAGGGTGGCAGACCGGGCCGAGGCGGGGTCGTCGCCGACCGGCAGCGGGGCCAGCAGGGGGCTGCCGGGCTCGATGGGCTTCGGCAGGCAATGTCTCCAGGAGACGACGTGGTTGATGTAGCCGCAGTTGGCCATGTGGGCGGAGTTGTCGAGGCAGAAGAGCTTGTCTTTGCCCGCCAGGGTACGCGGCTCGCCCGCCTCGCTAAAGACGGTTCGCACGAGCTGGTTGTGGGCGTCGCTACCGGGTTCGGGAAAGAGGTTGAACAGGCTGATGCCGTCGGCACCGGCGAGGAAGGCATTTGAGGCCGCCGCTCGCCAACCATCGGCCGGGTAGGGTGCGTCGTTGCCGTAGGGCTTTCGGCGGAGCATGCCGGACATGCTGATGCAGGGGTAGACGGGCACCCCGTAACGGTGCGACAGCGAGATGACGTCGGCAATCGGCATGGAGAAGGGGGTGTAGCCGCCGCCCACGCCGAGGAGGTCGATGAGCCCCGCTTTCAGCCACGCCTCGACGTCGACGCCCATGTAGAGGCATCGCTCGATCGTCACGGGGACGCGGGCGGACAGGAGGATGGGGCGTTTGCGGCGTTGGCCTGCCTCGATGAGCCGCGTTCTGATCCGGCGGGTCAGTTCGGTGAGGCGGTCGAGTTGGGCCCGCGTGGTTGGTTTTCCCGCCAGGGTCTCGGGAAAGTGGATCGGGTTGCGCAGCCAGTCGAGGTCGATGCCGTCGACGTCGTATTGGCGGACGACCTCGTCGATGAGTTCGATCACGCGCTGGTGCACGTCGTCTCGCTGGTAGTCTACGCCCGACCACCAATGCTGTTGCGAGCCTGGCTGGGTTCTGCCCCAGTCGTCGGGCTTGCCGAGGAGGGCGTCGGGACGGTCTTTCTTCCATTTCGGAAACATCGGCGGCGTGAACGCGTCGTGGATGTCGTTCATGCGGAGGGTCCAGATCGCCTCGAAGCCGTGCTTGTGGGCGTATTCGACGGCCAGCTTCAGGGGATCGGTGCCGGCGTCCATCAGGGTCTGCATGTTGTTGTGTTGGAAGGGACCCTCGCGCGAGACGAACACCTCGCCGACGCGGGTGTGGTGCGTGAAGGAGTTGAACGACTGCGTGGTGCAGTAGAACAGCGTGTCGACTTGTGTGTTCAACATGTGGCGGAGGCGGACGCTGACGAACCCTTCGGGGGTCTTGGCGTCGGGGTGCCACACGTCGTCGCCGTCGTCATTGAAGATGATCCGCCGGCGCCGGTTGGCGAGCTTCTTGCGTTCGTCATCGTCGGAGGCGCCGAGCAGGACTCGCGGCGCGGTCAGGCCTGCCGTCAGGCCGCTGGAAGCCACCTGGAGAAATCGCCGACGTGAACACGCCATGGTGCGGGCTCCTGTTTTGGAGTATCCCCCGTTTCTCCGTCTATTGCCGATCGAGCCAGGCCTGAGGGATGTCGATCCGCCAGACGTCGTTGACCAGCGGCCAGGGGTTGCCGGCCGCGATCCAGAGCTTGTCCTGGAAGACCCAGGCGGAATGCTCATGCCGGGGCGACCAGACCTCGGGGGTCTTCAGCTCTTTCCAATCGTTGCCGTTGGTCGAGTACCAGACGTCGTTCCAGTTCTTCGAGGGTTTGTCGGACCATCCGCCGAGGACCCACATTCGCCCGCGATAGTCGACCATCGAGAACCATATGCGGGGCGACCAAGGTGCGTGGTCGGTGGCCTTCGTCCAGTTCTTTCCGTCGGAGGAGGACCAGACGTCGTTGTAGCCGAGCCAGCCGGGGCGATAGTTACCGCCGCCCATGACCCACATCCGGTTGTTCAGGACGATGGCGCCGTGATAGGCCCGCGGGGCCCAGGGTGCCTGGGCGGTGGCCTGGGTCCAGTTCTTTCCGTCGGCGGAGAACCAGACGTCATTGAGCAGGTCTTTGTCCGTGCCGTTGTAGTAGTCTTTCAGCCCGCCGAGGACCCACATCTTGCCAGCGAAGACGAGGCCGGCGGCTCCGACCCTCGGGCACCAGGGTGCCTTGGCGGTGATCTGCTGCCAGTCTGCGCCATTGGTGGAGCACCAGACCTCGTTGCTCGACGAGGCGAAGGGCTTTCGTCCGCCGTACCAGCCGGCCATCATCCACATCTTGTTGTTGAAGACCAGCGAGGTGGGCAGGTCGCTGTGCTTCCAGCCCGCCTGCGCGGTGACACGGGTCCAGTCGGTGCCGTTGCTGGAGGACCAGACATCGCGCGGCGGGACGTCGTCGGAGGTGAACCAGCCGCCCATGAGCCACATTTTGCCGTTGTAGACGACCTCGCCGGAGGAGTCGCGCGGTGCCCAGGCGGCTGCGCCGGTGACCTTGGTCCAGGAGGGTCCGGCCGATTGGGCCCGGAGAAACCCGGCGGCGAACAGGCAAAGGATGGCCGAGAAGGACACAACGAGCGTGGCATCTCTCATGGGCATGGCCTCCAGGCAAGACGACGCGTCAGCATAGCAGGAAAGCGACGGGGGGAAAGAGGACGCGGCCCTTCTTCGATGGGTATCGAGGAAGGGCCGCGCTGCATTTCCGGGGCGAGCGTGCGATCGGCTTCTTTGCCTATCGCCGCTCGTGGCGTCGTTTGCGTCGGGCTGCGGCCAGCAATGCGCCGGCGCCGGCGATGGCCAGCGAGGTCGGCTCGGGAATGGCGGCCCCGAAGTTGAAATGGAGGAACGGTTCGGACGTTGCGTCGACCACGACGCCGTTTTCGGTCCGGGCGTTGGATATCCACAGTTCGAGGCTGGTCGAGTCGAACACGAGCGAATGCATCGTCAGTGCGTAGCTGATGCCGTTATTGTCGCACAGGAAGGCCATGCCGAGGTTCGGATCGATCTTGCCGAAGTTGTCCGTCACCAGGTTCTGCATCACCTCGTAGCGGTGCTGCGTCCAGTTGGGCTCTTTGACCGCCGGCAGGAGGGAATCGTAGGGGGGCAGGGCCAGCGTCAGCGGCACGATAACGTTCGGATAGATGTTGGCCATGACCCAGTTGGCGTCCTTCAGATCGTTGGGATCGTAGCCCATGGCGATGATCTTGTTCGGGTCGAGGGCATAGAGGATCGAGGCCCCGGCCTGGAGGGCCTGGAGCGGCAGCGGCCCGTCCCAGTTGATGAAGTGGTTCGATCGGACGATGGCGTCGGGAATGCCGCTGGAGAACCGCAGCCAGTCGGGGTCGTCCTGGGTGGCGTGGCTGGTCTGCGTGGCGGTGTCCCAGTAGTGCGATTCGCGCGGATCGTTGTCGTAGTAGATCTCGTTGCGGGTGGGCGTCACCTCGACGGCCGCTACGCGCCCGCCGCCGGCCTCTTGCCCGGACGAGACGACGAGGTTCGTACCGACGGTTCGCGGGTGGGTGTTCAGGAAGTTGGTGTATTCGTCGAGCGTGGTGCTCGATTCGAGGCTGTCGCGGAGGAGGAAGCTCAGCGGCACGCCGTCGAAGGTCGAGTCGGTCGAGAAGCAGGTGTTCGTTCCGACCGAGATGCCCTTGCCGTTGATGCCGGTGATGGTTCCGACGAAGCCCGCCCACGAGGCGGAGCATGTGGCCTGTTCACCGCTGCCCTGTGCGACCATCAGCATGGCCCGTTCGTGGGCGAAGCCGGGGACGGTTTCCCAGTCGAGATTCCGGCCGTGGATGACGTGGCCGTTGGAGGTGGCGGCACCCTTGGCGGCGAATTGCGTGCAGGCGACGACCTGCGTCAGGTCGGCGGTCATCTGAATCGTCATGACATCCTGAAAGCTGAGCTGGGGTCCGCCCGCAGCGGCCACACCGGCGATCATGCCGTTGACCTCATCGATGTACTTCTGAGGTGTCTGGGCGATCAGGTGGTTGACGGCGTCGGCGATCTGAGAGGCGGGCACCTTCACGTAGCGGGGGTTCTGGAGGTAGACCAGGCCGGCCTGGACATTCTGCACCACCTGGTCTCTCAGGAGGTAGCCCTGCTGGTAGCCCATGTCGAAGTGCGAGCCGCTGGTGTGCAGTACGTTGAGCGACCTGTCGTTTTCGTTGAGTGTTTCGATCCAGCCGCGCCCGGTGGGGGTAGTGACCTCCTGGGCGGAGGCGGTGAGGGCGCCGTATAGCATTAGTGGAAAAGTGGCAATAATTGTAATGTCACGAAATCTCTTTAGGCCGATTAATGAGTGCATAAGTTCTCCTCCGAAATGGGTTAGCGTCTACTATGACTAGTCCTGCAAAAGGGGCAGAGTCAAGGGGAAGTTGAGGATAGGGATGAGTTTGGGCGTGTTTGGGGGCGTCGCGCGTACTTGGGGGGGACGGCGGAAGGCGGAGAGGCCCCTTGTGTTGCAGGGTACCCTTGGCGGTTCTGGACGCAAGGACGAGGTCTGGCGCACGACGCATGGGCGCGTGCAAGACCTTCGGACTGTTGGTTCGTGACGGCTTCGCCCTATCGTTTGGCTTTGTCGGGTAGCTTCAGTTCGACGGTTCCAATGTCCAACGGTTCATCACTTCTGCCGCCGGGGATCTCGGGGACCTCGATGGTGTGTAGGACCCAGGCGATTTCCTTCTCCGGGCCGTGGTGGTCGGGTTCGGGCTGATCAAGGGCATCGACGTACAGCTCGTAGCGCCCGGCCGGGATGTCGTCGATTCGGAAAGCCCCATCGGGGTCGATCTTGAATGAATACCACTTGTGTGCTCGTTCATAGGCCTTGCCGGCGTCGGTCTCGTACCAGGCGTTGCGGAGGGCATTCGCCTCGGGCGTGTTGGCCTTGAAATCCGCGAGGCCAGGGATCTGCGGGGCGGGTCGAATCGGGGTGAGTGACCGTCGCGCGAACGGCAGACTCACGTTGCCCATGTAGCCCTTTGGCATTGTCAGGCGGCCGACGACCGGCCGGCCTTGTCCACCGAGTTCCACGCGGGCGGTTTCGGCCGGGACGAGGTCGACGCGCACCATCTGGGTGAAGCCGGTTCGGTATCCCCCGCCGGGAAGGTCGGTCTCAATCATGGCTCGGGCTACACGGTGTTGGCCCGGCGGGAGTTTCTCGAGCACAAATCGCCCCTGGTGATCAGTCGTTGACTTGCATTCATGGTGGAGTCGCGGTGCGTCGGGCGCATACGGGAATGACGGTTCGTACATGAGCAAGACGATCTCTCCGGCCGTGGGTTTCGAACCGATCCGCAGGACGCCTTCGACCCTGGCCCAAGGTCGAAGGACGATCTGTCCGGACTTGGCGAACTCCTCGCCGGTGACTTCGGCATACCCGTTGTCGTGGGTGACTGCCAGGGCGTAAGGCCCGTTCGAAGAAGGCAGCCCGAAGCGGCCTTTGGCATCGGTGATCGTGCCGAGGGCACCTCCGAACGATCGCGGCTGCCCATCAAGGATGTATCCTCCGGAGTCGCTCGTGCAGAGGAGCACCGTTGCGCCGAGGACGGGCTTGCCGTCGGGGGTGCAGACTTGGCCGGAGATGGGGGCCGTATTCGTCGGAGTGTGCCGAGTACTTGAGCTGCGTTGTCCCTGGGCGGGCGGGGCTGGGGGGACGAGGTCGGGGGACTGCGGGTTCCTCCGCTCCTTGACGTCTTTGTCAAACCGCCCCTTGTTCTGTTCCCACCATTGGCGCCACCACTGGCCGTTGTGGTCTTGGGAGTATGCGACGCCTGTCAGCGGGCCGAGGCCGAAGTATCCGATGCCGTAGATCGTATCGTGGGTGTTGTCGGCTTCGATCACCGGAATCAGCCGGGGGATGGCACGAGGGTCCTTCATTTCGGCGATGCGCTGGGCAGTATTCCAGATGGAGGGTCTGTCGGCACCGGCCTTGAGCTGTCGCCGGAGCCGTTCGATCAGGTCATCGAGTGTGGGATTCAGAATGACCGTGGAGGGATCGGGCGGATTTGCCGCGAAGGCCTTGCCCTTGGCGGTCTTGGGGAAATCGGGGATGGGGAGTGCCTGGACGTCGGGCGGATAGCGGTGTTTGTTCGCCTGCCACCACTTGCGCCACCAGGGGCCATGGTGCTGATCGTCATACTTGACGCCGGTGAGCCTGGTCAGGGCGAAGTATCCGAGGCCGTAGATCGTGCGGTAGCTGTTGTCCGCATCGATCAGGCCGATGATCGTGGGGATGGCCGCGGGGTCCTTGAGTCCGACGATTTCCTCCAGCAGAGGGGATACGTTGTTGCTTCCCTCTTGAAGGACGCTCTTTTCGAGTCGTTTGAGCGCGTCGTTGAGCTTGGGGCGGGTCGGGAGGGATGCAGGCTGCGAGGTTGACGGTACGTGGTCGGGCGGCGGCGATTGAGATGAAAGAACCGATTGGCCGGTGAGTTCGAGCTTGGGGCCACGGGGGGGCGTTGAGGACGGCGTTCCGAGCGTGATGTCCTTGCACGAGAACACGGCGTCGGCCTGGTCGGGCAAGAAGAAGCCTATGATATCGGCCGTGAAGACAGTTCGTGAGTTCCTCTCGTCGATGTGCCATGACGTGGGGAACCATAGGTCCGGTGTCAGCCTCTGCCATGCGGTGGCCTGAAACAGCCAATAGGTCTTCCTCTCGCCCTGGGGGGGCTTGGAGAACCTCTCCTGTCGGACGATGGCGTAGGCTCGATCGGGGTCCAGGAGGAAGTCCTCTCCGGCTCCGCCCGTGGACGTCGTGAATGAGAGCCGCGTGAGCCTGCGGCCGTCGACGTCTTCCTGGTTGATTCTCCATTTGAACCTCGTGTCGGATTCAGAAATGCGCAACAGTCCGGCCAGGTTCGCATTGGGGTTTGAACTCTGGGATTCCGGAGATACCCCGGGAAGCCAGTTGACGCCCGATCGGTACGCACCCAGTGAGCCGGTCAAGCGATCATCCGGGCCCGGGTGGTCCTCGGATTTGTTCGATCGATACGTCTCGCCGATGTACACATGATTGATTCTGACGGTGTGTTTGCCATCGAAGGCGAGCGTATAGCGTTCCTCGCGGTAGGGCCTCGCCCCGTTGGTCCAGCGGCAGATTTCCGGATCGAAGTCCATCCGGGCTCGCCCGGCACGGAGGCTTTCGTACCAGGCGCGGATGTGCGTCTTCTCGGGCGTGGGAAGCCACTCTTGCTTCCCCTGATCCCACGCATAGACGTGTTGGGTGGCGGCGATGTGGAGGTTCCGAACGTCCTGCCAACGCTTCTGTGTGGCCCGGTGGGTGGCCTGAATGCGGGCCGGAAGGGCCGATTCTTTCGAGAGCGGTGTCTGGGCACTGAGGAGTGCTGTGGCGGCCAGTGCCAGGCCAATCATCAGGACCACGCTGAAGAGTCCAGCTCGGCTCAGTCGGAGGGAATGGTGGTCGGTGCTGCCCAATAACCGCCCGATTCGATATCGGAGCGACGAGGGGCGGTCGGCGGCGGCCAGTGCGGTGGCGGGCACGCGGTTTGGGGCAAGGGATGCCTTCGCCAGTTCGGCGAGTCGGACGAGCGAGGTGGCGTAGTCGAGGGATCGGGTGCCGGTGGCAACGACGAGGTCGTCGCAGCAGTGTTCGCGTTCGATGCGGATGCGGCGGCTGACGTACCAGAGGCCGGGGTGGAAGAAGAGAAAGGCCTCGATCAGACGCTGGAGGACGTTGATGAGATGGTCGTATCGGCGGATGTGGGCGAGTTCGTGGGTGAGCAGGACCTCGACCTGTTCGACGGTCAGTCCAGTGAGGATCGACATCGGCAGCAGGATCGTGGGGCGGAGGACGCCGACGACTGTCGGACAGACGACGTTTCGGCAGTAGGCAATGGCGGGGGTAAATGCGAGCCTCAGGGCCTTGGCTTGTCGGGCCAGGGCCGCGAGGATCGCAGGCTCGTCCACGGGTTGAGATCGTCGGCGGAGGCGTTGGCCGCCGCGCAGGGCGAACAGGAACCGGGCGAGAAAGAGGAGGACGCCGATTCCATAGGCCGTGACGGCCCGCGGGGCATACTTCGGCCAATCGAGTCGCCATGGCGTTTCGGGCGCTGTCGGGGAGGCTTCCGTCGGGGTTTGCATGGGCGAGGGGCCAGAGAGGTCTACGCTGCCGGCCGGTGCGGGTGCCTCTGCCTGTGACGCCATCGTTGGTGGCAGGGATGGTGTGGCGGCCTCGACGACTTCGGGAATGGCACTCGGAGGGAGCAGTGAGAATGTCACGATAGGGCAGGCGGCCATTGTCAGGATGGCCGCCACCGAGAGCCAGTATCTGGCATTTGCCGATGCCCGTCGGAGCGACAGTGTGAGAAGGGCGACGATGAGGGCGATGGCGGCCCCCTGCCAGAGGAAGTGGGCGAGGGTCAGTATCAGTCGGAGACTGAGGGCAGGGTCGAGCCAGGATGTGAGGGTCATTGCTGCTTCTCCTTACTCACGTCGCACAACAGCAACCGGCCACAGGAATCACAGGGGGCACAGAGCCAAGGTGTTGCCGATTGAGAGTGGCTCACGCCGACGGCCTGGGGTTGTTCGGCTGAGATCTGTGTGACCCTTGTGGCTCATGGGTTCTTCTCGCTCAGCATTGCCCGGAGTCGCATGAGTTCTTCGTCGTCGATGTCGGATGTCTCGAGCAGGTTCAGCATGGCCGCCGCCGGGGATCCGTTGAACAGGCGATTGACCATGTCACGGAGCATCTGGCCGATGGTCGCCTTCTCCGTGATGCGGGTTTGATAGGTGAAGCTCAGGCCGTCCTTGGTGCGTTTGAGGAAGCCTTTCCTGGTCATGATGTTCATCATGGTCATGACGGAGGTGTAGGCGAGCTTGCGGCGATCGGCGAGGGCGTCGCGAACGGTGCGGACGGTAGCCGGGCCATTGCGCCAGAGGATCTTGAGGATCTCCATTTCCAGTTCAGTGGGGTGTTTCGATGCGGGTCTGGGCATGTGGATATCTCCTGAGGGGTGCCTGTATTACTAATTCATTAGTAAATATGTCACGGGAACGCTGGGGTGTCAAGGTGAACCTCCTAAATAATTCGTAGGTTGAGCGGAGGGGTCTCTGGAGGTGGCGTGGTTTTGGGGTGGAGGAGAAGCGGAATTTCGGCGGATGTTGTGCTTGCAATATTGGGGGTTGGTTACTAAACTAATGGGTCTCTGTCGTTTGGCAGGAAAGGGATCCGGTTATGGCAAAGGTCAAGCAGAAGACGCACAAAGGGCTGGCCAAGCGCGTAAAGGTGACGGCCAGGGGAAAGGTCATGCGAATGCGTGCCGGTAAGGGGCATCTTCAGAGCGGCAAGAGCGGTTCGCGTCGCCGCAAGCTCCGCAAGGCCGTCGTGATGATCAACGTGGACCGGAATCGGTCGATCGAGAAGCTGTGATAGCGGAAGGAGTTCACCATGCCACGCGCACGCAAGGGGGCAGCCCGGCATCAACGTAAGAAGCGAGTCCTCAATCAGGCCAAGGGTTATCGGTTGGTACGCAGCAAGCTTTGGCGGACGGCCCGCGAGGCGGTCGTTCGTGCGGGCGTGCGAGCTACGATCGATCGGCGGCGGAAGAAGCGTGAGTTTCGCGCCCTGTGGATCACGCGGCTTTCGGCGGCCTGCGACCAGCGGGGGATTTCGTACAGTCGTCTGATCTCCTGGCTGAAGAAGGCGAATGTTGCACTGAACCGCAAGATGCTGAGCGATCTGGCGATTCACGACGCGGCTGCGTTCGACGCCGTTGTGGCGTTGGCGACGCGGGCTGCGGGACAGGCGGCCTGAGTTCTTCGCCCGATGTGACAGAACCGGGCTACGGTTTGTCGCCGCGACAGTGTGTGATATGTCGGCCCGACGGGTGGAGACGCCTGTCGGGCCGGTTTCGTTTGTGTTTGGGGGGCAGGGTTGTGAGTTCCTCTTTGCGCCGGACATATCCGATCAGGTTTTGGTGTTCGCGTCGGCGTTAGGCCATCACCGTAACTTCAGCCGTTCCCTGGGGTTGACGATACCTTCTATGGTGTATTGGTGGTTTCGGTTCGTCCTGCGTGAGTCGGAGGAATCATGAATTCAACCCATTCGCTCCGGGGGTCGGGATCGGCAGGGAATCCGCGAACGGACGATACGGTTCGGGCGGCTGGCGCGGCGACGGTCATGGCCGGTCTGATGACGATGGTGTACGTGGTCCTTTTTGTGGTCCTCGCACCGCGTCAGGCCGACAAGGTGGAATTTTACGGTGCCCTGGTGGTCGGGATCGCCCTGGTGGTTGCCGGATTGGGGACCCTTCGGAGCCACAGCAAGGCCCTGTGGGTGACGGTCGTGACGATGGCGGTGATCCTGGGGATCCAGTTGTGGGTGGCCTATGGCACCGCCCGCAAGTCACCTGGAGCCGGTCTGTCGATTTACCTTCTGACCGTGCCTTTGGTTGTTCTACTGGTCAACACAGCAGCAATCGGATCGGTTCGCGCCATGCGCAACCGACAAGACGCATCCCAACAAAGGCCCCGGCGTGACGGCAGACCCCGTACGTCTGCCACAAAGAATTGATCGATCGGCAAGAACCAATAATGGAGTTGACAGCGGCCCCGAGCCCGCAGGCCAGTAACTACACAAGCGTTACGATTCGCTCGCCCGGAACGCCGGCCTCCTTGCACGCGCTGTCAAACTCCCTCCTCCGTGCTCCAGCTCGGCGACTGTTCAGAGCTGGTTAAAGGTCATCGAAAAGGGTACGCTGCCCGGGCATCTCCGTTCGGGCGGTTTCGCGCACACCCTGTACTTCGTCAATGAAATCGTGAATACTCTTGAACTCGTGGTAGACGCTGGCGAACCGCACAAAAGCCACCTGGTCCAACGTTCGAAGCTTTCGCATAACGTGTTCGCCGATGTACTGGCTTTTGACTTCTTTATCGAAGCTCTGGAAGACATCCGCCTCGACCTCGTCCACCAGAAGGCTCAGGGCGTCGGTCGACACGGGGCGTTTGTAACACGCCCGCTGTAGCCCCTCGAAGATCTTACTGCGTTCGAAAGGCTGACGGCTGCCATCCTTCTTGATTACTTGCAACTTGAGCCGGTCTTCCACCCGCTCGCGTGTTGTGAATCGCCTTTTACAGGCCAAGCACTCCCGGCGCCGGCGTATCACCCGCCCCCCGTCGCTCGATCGGGAGTCGATGACCTTATCCGTGTCCTCTTTGCAAAATGGACACCGCATAGGCAGATCGCCGCTCGCTTAAACAGCCGAGCCGGTAGGCACGGGCACCGCGCCACTATTCGATTGCCCGCACCGTTCCACAACAGATTGAACTAGGCGCAGGATAGATCACAAGATATTGGGCGTCAAGTCAAAAACGGCATCATTCTCAGACTTTTTCCCAAACCCGTGGTTTTGTGGGGTGTTGGCGATTGAGGGATGAAGCTTATTGAGACACGGCAATTGATGAGCTTTCTAGCTCACCTGCTTGCGCGGCATCGATTCTGGTCAGGACTGGTGGGGGGGGCGTGCGAGCTTTGCATTCAAGTGCGGGGCTTGCGTGTGCCGAAGTAAAAAATGCGTCGATTATCGGACGTTGCTTTCACCCATCGAGCGAGGGTGGACACAGAGACAATGAGATCGGTCCTTCTGCCGCCGAGATTTCTCGTGGGCTGCGGGCTTGCCCTGCTGATCCAGTGCGCGCGGGTCGAAGCGGCCGAACCCCTATCCTCCTGGGTGGTCAAGATCACGCCTGTCTACTCCAATGGGGCGTTGGACCGCGTAGAGATCCGCTATCAGGGTTGGAATCAGCCGTTCGTGCTCAAGAGCGGTCAGGTCGGTGGGCAGACCTATCGTCCGATGATTCAGGTCGACCCCTCGGGCGATCAGGCGTGGCTGGGCCTGGATGGGGACCTTGCGTGGGAAGGTCGTTGTTCGGTTGCCGGGCAGTGGCTGGTCATCGATGCCGATCGGTCGGGTCCCGGATTGGACACGGCCAACCTGCGATACAACCTTCGAACCCGTCGGGTGTTCATTACCAGCGGCGATTCGGAACTGGTGATCGATCTGAATGACGGGGGGCTGAGCGGGTCGACCCGACTGGCCGGGGCCTGCAAGAATCTTCGCGATCATTATTTGAATCAGGGCAATGTTCCCTTTCGGGTGACGGTCAGTGACGGCGCGGAGCACCGCGGTGTCGTTTGGGTCTTTCCCGATCTGGTCAGCGTAGGCGTCGGGCCGTCGGATAAGGGATGGTTCAGCGAATCGGTTCCATGGCCGGCGTCTGAGAATGCGGGTTCTCTTGCCGAATGCGTCGGAGTCTCTGCCAATTCCGGGAGCGCATCGGGGCGAGGCGCCGGCAGCGGGTCGGTTCGAGACGAGCGGAGGGTGGCGGATCTTTCCGCGCCGGCGGAGTCTCCGCCGGAGGCCGAGGGCGATTTTGGAGAGGCGACGTTCAAGCCGGTGTGCCTCGTTCCGGCCCCATCGGTTCGACCGGTGCCGCTGTCTGCGTGGCCGGGGAAGGAACTCCCGCGGTTACCGGAGTGCGTGATCACGTCCGACGATTCTCAGGCGGGCGGCACCGTGATGGACAAGGTGTGCCGCTACTGGTGCCTTCAGGGGCGGTGGGTATCGCAATTACACGAGGTGGTGTCCAAGGCGGCCGGCGAGTCGGGCGTACCCGGTCCGGAGGAGCGGGCGGTTGAGGAAACAGTGGGGGCGGTGGGCCGGTCGTGTGACTGGATTACCGGTGGGACCTCTGCGACGGATCGTGGCATGGAGATGGGCCGTTTTCTCGATGCCTTGCGTCGTCTGGATGAACGGCAGGGTCTCCTGGTTGGCGAGTGCCGTCGCGCTATGGAGCGGGCTCGCGGTTTGTCTCAGCAGGTTTCCAACATGGCCGAGGCCGTCGCCACGTATCGCGATTTGCCGATCGGATCGGGCCTGAACGACGAAGTGTGGTATCTGTTGACGGACGTTGCGGCTCAGGCGGGGCCGCTTCCGATCCGGCGAGAGCTGGGAGTTCTGATCGCCCAGCGGATGCTGTGTCGTCTCCGTGCGGATCTTCTGGCGGAGATGTGGACTCGGCAGCATGCATTGCATGCGGTGGCGGGCGGCAGCGACCCCGAGCATTCCCAGAACCGACTTCGGCTGGAACCGGATCGTCAGTGGCTTGTGCCGGAGCGGCTGGATGCGGCCTCGGATCGCACGGTGGCGATGCTGGCATCGGCGATCTACACGGATGCACCGGCGATGGCGACCTTTCGTCAGCATATGAGCCGGCGGATTCCCGACGGTCTGAGTGCCGCTCCCGCAGAGGTCGCCCGGGTCGTGGAGGACCTTGCCGGCGGCGATATTGCCGCGCCGTCCGGTCTGGAACAACTGCTGATCGCCTGTCGGGCGATCCGGCAAGAGCGGGTTGGGCTGCTATCGGAGGCGGGCGTAAAGGCGGCTGCCCTGAGACGATTGACCGAGCAGGCCGGTCACAGGCTCGAAGATGCGATCCGTCAGCGCTCCCGTTCTGTGGCCGATCTGGAGAAGGTTCGGAACGATCGCCGCCTTGCCATCGCAGTGCAGACGCGACAGGTTGCCGATCTGGTACGGTGGGTGTGCCGGACGTATGCCGATCAGATCTTCGGTCGGCCCGATCTGACCCCTCGTCAGAGGAAGGCCCTGATCCTGTCGACGGCAGCATGGTGGGTACGGCAGTGGGGGATGGACCTCTGCTGGGTGGCGGTGGATTTCGACATCGACATTCGGCGTCAGGACAAGGCGTACGCCTGGGGTGTGCGGAGCCTGCGGGTTCGTCTGCTCGACCAGCCCGACCCCGAGGCTCTGGCTGAAGAGCGAATGGCGCGAACGCCACCGGCGCAGGAATTCCCGCTGGGTCCGATGCAACTGAGCGACGGGCGTGTGGCCTATGTTCGTACCGCCATGGAGTTGGGGGCACCCATCCTTACGGCGGGGGGTGATTCTTCGGGCCGATTGGGCAAGGCGGGGCCGGACCTGGACGCACGGCTGATCCTGCCTCAGAGAGATCGTGGCAGCACGACGACCCGACCGTCGGTCGCTGCACAGACATCCGCCCGTTCCTCCCGCGTGGGACCTCCGTCGAGGGATACGGCTGAGGCGATCGGACCGCCGCCGATGGTTCGGAAGACACCGGCTGCGCCTGCGGCTCCATCGGTTCGGGAACTCGCCGAGACGGCCGAGCACATCGATCCACCGGTTCAGGGCGATGAACTGACGATTCCTGTGATGCTTCGGGCCGATGAGATTCGGCCGCCGCGGCGTCTGTCGGTTCGTCCCGGGCAGCTCGTCACGCTGATGGGTATGGTTCGATTCGACCGTCCTGCGAAGCGACCGGTGCGCGTGTGCGTAGATCTCAAGGCGGGCGATCCGGCCGCGGAGGCGCTGGACATGATTCTGTCGCCGCCTGCCCGCGGTTCGGGGAAGCCGACGATGGCGGATCTGCCCAGCGGTCGCTGGCTTCGGCGAACCATTCAATGGGACTCGATGGTGGAACCTTCCGAATCCTTCACGCTGCAATTCCGTGCGCCGGCCGGGGCCAAGTGGAACCGCCTCACGATGGCGATCGTGCTGGCATGGGACGTCGATGGGCGGACCGTCGGTCTGGCCGAACAGACGTACGTCTTCCACTCGGTGGAACCACTTCGCGCCGGCGGCCTGCTGGCGTCGGATACGGAATGATCGGTATTCCTTCTCGATCTGCATTCGCTTGAGGGTTCAGGGGCTGGGGGCTTCAACGGGGGGATGGTGTCTTGTCTGTGGCCTCGTGCGTGTTGGTCCGGCTGGGTTTCAGAAACGGGGCGGCCCACGGCGGGCGGAGTCGCTCGGCCTCGCGGATCTGAGATCGCAGGGATTCCGACGGCAGGGACCATAGCACGATTCCCAGGCTGGAGAGTTGACCGGGCGGATCGACGTCTCGGCAGGCTTTCAGGAGCACTCTCTCCCGGCGCGTTCGTCCGATGGGGGGCGTTCGAAGTTCCTTCCATGTCTCGGCGATCTTCTCGAGCGTCTGGGAGGCAGTCTGGCTATTGATCTTCATGCAGGCGAAGGCCAGGACCATGGCCGCGGCGTAATCGGGGGCGGCGTGATAGGCCAGTTGGAAAGGGCGTACAGCGCGTTCGGGGTAGCCGCGATCGAGCCAGTCGCAGCCGAGCAGGATTCGGGCAAAGGCCCGCTGCTTCGGGTTTCGTGGTGATTGGGCGAGCCACTGTTCGAGGGCGGACGCGCGTCGGTTCGGATTGGACCTGCACTGCTCGATCAATTCCGTCATCCAGGACGGCGGGACTTCGCGGCGGAATCGCATGAGGTAGAACGCGCCCCCCACGATCCCTGCTCCCACGAGACACGCAATGATCAGCCATTCCGTCATCAACACCCACCCGCATCGGGCCCTTCATGTCATGCGATACGCCGTTACCGCGGCAATGGTGTAACCGATAACGCCCATCCACGCCACCGTCGAATAGCCGAAAGACATCGCCACGACCATTGCCACCATGGCCGCCACCACCGAGGCGAAGCCGTTGACACCCCACGCCCAGGGCAGTAGCCGCGGCCCTTTTCCTGACAACCGGGACAACCCGTACGGGAACGGCATGCCCATCGGAATCGCCAGTACGGCGGCCAGCAGGACACATGCGGACAGTCTTGCGGCCATCGACCCGGCGACGAGGTTCGGCAAGAGCGGGCGGACCAGCCCTGCATAGGCCGCACCCGCCACGACCAGCAGCCACAACACCCTCGGCAGGTCCGTTCCGTTCCGACGAATCCGGTCGACCCACAGGCTGCCTGCTCCCGAGAAGACCAGGAAACTCGACAGGACCGCCGCGGCCGAGAAGATCGGTTCGGCCAGTACGAGCGTGAACTGCTGAATCAGGGACATCTCGAGGAACATGTAGCCGGCGCCGAGGGCGGTGAAGTAGATCAGGACGACGGATGGCTTCGCTGCTGCTCGCGGAGGGGGATGATTCGGAGACCGGCCGTGACGGGGGAGCCACAGCAACGGGAGCAGAATCAGCAGCCCGGCCACGGCGGCCGACCAGGCCGTTGCCGAGATCACGACCCCATAGCCCCATTCGAGTCGGGCGAGCCAGTGCTGCCCATAGGACCGGATGAACAGGGGCAAGGACTGCCATCGGAAGAAATCGAAGAAGAACGGGCGATCGTCGGTCGTCGGGCGAATATCGTAGGCATAGTGCGCGTAGAAGGCGGATCGTCGGGGCGTGAGGATCTGCCGAATACCGTAGTCCATGTGAGACAAGGACGAGCCCGGTATGCCGGGGCGTGTGTCGATCCGATTGGCCTCCTCATCGCGCATGCCTCGGTACCAGACGGGGTCCATTGCCATTTCCTGCAGGACGTCTCGCAGGGAGGCCGATGTGGTCGCCGGCATGGGGGTCGCCGTGGCAGCGGTGCAGGCAGCCAGATAGTTTCGGAATTGGAGCAGGTGGTTTGCCGGCTCACGGATTCCTCGCCGGACGAGGGCTTCGACCAGGAGGCCCGCCAGCCGGAGGTTGTCGCGGGGCGGCTCCTGGAGGCCGCGTACTACTGCCACAGCGCCACTGTTGCTGAGGCGGCTCAGGCATCGTCCGAATCCCTCGACGGTGGCGACGTGAGAGTCGCACAGGGCCATCATGCCCGGCGCGCCACCGGTCAGAGACTCAAGAACGACCAGTTGGATGAGGTCGAACGTTTCAGTCGAGCGGTCAAGGTATCCTCGGATGTCGTCGACCTCGACAGAGACGTCGGCTGTGGAGATGACGCCGCCGGCCTGGTCGGTCAGTTGTCCGCGAAGGAGTTCGACGATCTGCCGGTTGGGTTGCACGACGGTGATGTGCGTGGCACCGAGCCGCCGGGCACACCACACATCGGCCCCGCCCGCTTCGCCGAGCAGCAACACCCGCCGGGGTCGGAAAACTCGGTAGATGGCGGCGATCGGCGTTTCATCCATGACGGCCGCTTCGGTTGCCTTGTCGATGCGGAAGATGGGCGCGGTTGCTGCCCCGTCGATCATCAGTGTGAGTTGGGACGGGGGGGTGGCGGCCTGCGGCGAGGCGAAGAGCGTTTCGTGGGAGGCTTCCGAGTCGAAGACGTCGATCTGTCCGCGGGGCGAAAACCGACGGGCGATGTGCCGTGCCCCACCCTGTTGCGTCAGTTGCTCGTAGTAGGCCAGCGGCTTGTAGGGGTCTGCGGTCAGTGGGGGGGCGGTGCGGATCTCCCACAGTCCCCACGCGATGGGCACGAGACTGAGGATCATCAGAAGGCGGCTGGGTCCTGGAGGGTGACATGTCGTATGGGGGGCGTGCCGGGTCGGATAGGAGGCCATTGCCAGGGCACCCAGCGACGTCATCAGTGAGACGCCGGCCGGCAGCCGTTCGGGGGGTAGAAGGAACATCATTCCTACGGCGATGGCCGCGCCCGCACCGCTGCCGATGAGGTTGACCGCGTAGAGGGGGGCGATCCGGTTGCGACAGGCTGTCAGCGGCAGGCCGATGCACAGGGCGCCCAGCAGAAACGGCATCATCAGGATCAGATGGTAGCCTACGAGCAGGGCCGCCTGTGACGGTCGCAGCATGATCTGGTAGGTGTCGATCGGCAGCGACTCGGCCAGTCGAAACGCGCCCAACATTGCGAGGGCGGTGGCGATCAGGAGGCAGCGCATGGAGGTTTCGAATCGTCGAATTAGTTCTCGTCCGACGAATGTCAGAATCGTTCCTCCAGCGCCGAAACCCAGCAGGGCGGTGCTGATGATCAGCCAGGCGAAGTGGTGCCAGTGGGCCACGGAGAGGCATCGCATCAGGACCAGTTGGAGCGCCACCACGGCGGCCGAGACCAGCACCATGGCTACATAGAGGCGGCGGTCGGCTCGGATGATCGGGGCGACGTCGGAATCCTGGTTGCAGTCGACCATCTTGGCCTCGTGGGGGTCCGGACGGGTCAGGGTTTCTCGATCTGTCCGACCATAGGTACGAATGCCACCCCGCAGATGGTTTCGTATTGGGGTCGTTTGCTCTGAGCGTCTTTGATTACGACCTTGAGCTGCTGATACATCCCGGGTTGTCCGATCGGGATGACCATTCGTCCGCCGGGTGCCAGTTGCTGGAAGAGCGGTGGCGGCACGTGGCCGGCGGCGCACGTGACGATGATACCATTGAAGGGAGCGTGTTCCGGCCAGCCGTTGTATCCGTCGCCCTGTTTGCAGCGAACGGTCTTGTAGCCGAGGGAGTTGAGCGTCTTGGAGGCTCGCTGGTACAGAGGTTCGATGATCTCCATGGAGAACACGTTCGGGGTCAGTTCGGTGAGGACTGCCGCCTGATAGCCGCTGCCGGTGCCGATTTCGAGTATGCGATCGCCCGGTTTGATCCGCAGGGCTTCGGTCATCAGGGCGACGATGTAGGGTTGGCTGATGGTCTGGCCGTGCCCGATGGGCAGGGGCTGGTCGGCATGGGCTTCGGCCTGATATCCCGATACGACGAAGCGGTGTCTGGGGACCATTCGCATCGCCTCGATAACGCTTGAGGCGGTGACGGCCTGGCGTCCGTCGAAGGGATGCGAGATGGTGGAGCGGGTCATCCGGTCTCGCTCTTCCTGGTGCTCCTGGAACCGCGGGTGGTACCAGGTCAGCGGGGCAGTGGTTGTTGCAGGCTGGGATTGCGGGTCGGCGGAGCGATTGGTCCTTGGGATGTCCGGCCCTACGGAGGCCATGTGAACGGAGGAGCTGTCCCGGAGGGAGGCGGGCTTCCGGATGCCTGACGGCCACAAGACCACCAACAGGAAGGTGAGCACCGCTCCCAGGACGGGCACGACGGCGTGATGAACTCTTGCCATGGGCAGGTCTCCCTACGACGGATTCCGAATGGGGCGTACCGCGTCATTCTGCAAGCCTGAGGCCGCGGCGGGCGGCATGCGACCGGGCCTGCTCGATCTCCCGGCGGGTCGGGGGACGGCTGAGTTCGGCGTAGCGGCTTGCGTTGTACTCCGGGCGGTACTGACCCATGACGTTGATGTACGTGCGGTCGGAGACCTCGTCGGCCAGAAAGTCGATTACGGCCGTGCTTCCGGCGAGTCCTTCGGGCAGGACCAGATGTCGGATCAGCAGACCCCGGCGGGCCAGACCGTCTTCGACGATCAGATCACCCACCTGGCGGTGCATCTCCAGGACCGCTTCCTTGACGGTTCTCCAATAGTCGGGCGCGTGGCTGAATCGCTCTGCAACGCGATCGTCGGCGTACTTGATGTCGGGCATGTAGATCTCGACGTGTCCGTCGAGTTGCCGAAGCATCTCAAGAGACTCGTAGCCGCCGCAGTTCCAGACGATCGGGCGTTGCAGTCCTGCGGCCCGCGCCCGAACGATGGCGGCGAGCAGTTGCGGTGCCACATGGGTCGGCGTGACGAAGTTGATGTTGTGGCAGCCGCGTCGCCGAAGGCCGAGCATGATGGGCACGAGTTCATCGACTTCGACTTCCTCGCCGTTCCGCTGGTGGCTGATATCGTAGTTCTGACAGAAGACGCAGCCGAGGTTGCATCCGGCGAAGAAGATGGTGCCGGAGCCGCCTGTGCCGACCAGGACGCTTTCCTCGCCGAAGTGGGGGCCGGCGGAGCTGAGGATCGGGCGGGCAGCGACACCGCAGAAGCCCCGTTCACCACCGAGGCGGTTGACGCCGCAGCATCGGGGGCATGCCCGGCAGGGTGTCAGCAGCCCGTAGGCCTTATCCACCGAAGTGACACTGTCGGCGAGCGTCACGGTACCTCCGATCTTTGAGAGGGAGTCTCACTAAAGCATATCAAGTTTTTCAGTGCGATTCAGCCTTGCCGGTCGATGGGCAGATATGCTTCAATGAAGGAGGCGAGCGGTGGCCGGGCAGGGGGTTTCGGGATGGGAGATCCCAGGGGACAATCCGGCGCGGGCAAGCAGACCTCTGTGGCCGAGCCGGTGCCGATACCGTGCACGCAGCTTCTGCCGCAGTATCATGTCGTTCTGCTGGACGACAACGACCACACGTATGACTATGTGGTCGAGATGCTGACCCATCTGTTCGGGTATTCGACCGAACGGGGGTACCAACTGGCGTGTGACGTGGACACGGCCGGCCGGGCGATTGTGGATACCACGTCGCTGGAGCGGGCGGAGTTCAAACGGGATCAGATACGCCGATACGGTTCGGACTGGCGGCTGATGGAGAGCCACGGATCGATGAGGGCGGTGATAGAGCCGGCCGCCTGAGGAGTTGTTCATGACGAAGTTCTTCCGGGAATGGCCGGCTCGGCATCAGGACCCGATCAGCCGCGTGCTGCACTTTGTCGGCATTCCCATGACGATCGTGGCGGTGCCCCTGGCGATCTGGCAGCTCTGCGAGTGGAATTGGGCGGTGTGGTGGCGGCCGGCGGTGCTGATCGTCGTCGGCTTCGGCATTCAGTACATCGGCCACAAGATCGAAGGCAACGACATGGGCGAGCTTGTGGCGATCAAGAGGCGCTTGGGGCGTCCGTACGTCGAGATCTCTCCCCGATATCGAGCAGACTAGAGCGTGAAGGACGACGGGTTCAGTCGAAGGCCGTCAGACGGTTTCTGCGCCGATGAGCGCGGCGCCGATGGCTCCGACAAACTCCGGGTTGGGGGCGACGCGGATCGGGGAGCCGAGTTCGGCGGAGAGGGCCTCGATGGCCGCTGCATTTCGGGCGACTCCGCCGCTGGCGATCAGGGGGCTGGTCAGGCCGACCCTTCTGACCAGGGCGGCGACTCGCGAGGCGATCGAGCGGTGAATGGCGGCTACGATGTCCGGCAATGCTTCGCCGCGGGCGATCAGGCCGACGACCTCGCTTTCAGCGAAGACCGTGCAGGTGGTAGAGATCGGCACGACCTTGGTGCTGGCCCGGGCGAGATCACCGAACTGTTCGATCGGTGTGTGCAGAACGCGCGACATGACCTCCAGGAACCGCCCCGTTCCGGCGGCGCATTTATCGTTCATGGCGAAATCCAGCACCCGGCCGTTTTCGGCGAGTCCGATGGCCTTGCTGTCCTGCCCTCCGATGTCGATGACGGTTCGGACTTCGGGCACGAGCAGCCGCGCGCCACGGGCGTGACAGGTGATCTCGCTGACTTCGCGGTCGGCGGGTTCGTAATACAGCCGGCCGTAGCCGGTGGCGATGGTGCGGGTGACCCGATCGGCAGATACCCCTGCCTCGGCCATGAGGGCACTGACGACCTGATCGGCACTGACACGGGCGTTGTGTCCGGTGGGCACCGATCGGCAGGCGAGGACTTCTCTTCCGTCGGCCAGAAGGGCGGTCTTGATGGCGGTCGATCCCAGATCGACTCCCAGGGTGAGTTTCTTGCCTGTGTCAGTCATGCCACGGTCTCGATCGTTTCGAGGAAGGCGTCCAGCCGGGCCCGTACCTGTTCGGGCGAGTAGCTTCGCGAGTCGGTCATGTCGGCTTCGACGAGAAGGCAAGGCAACCCGAGCTTCTCGCGGATCAGCCGACGGATGTCGAGTTGCCCGAACGAGTAGGGTTTGCAGCTACGGTTGGAGTGCATGACGACGCCGGCCACCTTGAAGCGTTTGGCCATCGCGGCGATCTGATTGAATCGCGGTTCGAGCCCGATGTTGAGCCAGACCCTGGCATAGGCCTCCGCAAGGCTGCCGAGTGACCGGTCCGCATCGAAACCTTCGAGTGCCCAGGCGCTGGTGTAGGTATCGGCTACCAGGCTGGCCCCGCGGTTGGCGAGGTGCTTGAACAGGTTTCGGATGTCGAACCAGATGGGGATGTTGTCCCACAGCAGGCGGTATCGCTCTTCGGGGACGGCTCCGAAGCCTTTCTCAACGCGCTGGGCGATCTCCTTCTCGAGATGGCGATAGTAGCCGATGGCCCACCGCGTTCCGCGGAGGGTGACGATTGGAGCCATGTGGGCGAAGGCGTCGAAACACGAGATCGGCGCCGGCTTGTGCTCGCAGTAGGAGAGGATGCGTTGCCACGCCTGAATGCCCTGGAGCGAGAGTTCCATGCTGCGCAGGAGCCGCCGCTCGCTGAAGGACTTTCGCGTGACGCCCTCGATGGCCACGATGAGGTCGTCGAACTGGTCGCGGACATACTTGCGGGCGTGTTCGGGCAGCGTCCCGTCGTGGAGGAACGGCGTGTCGATCATCACCAGGGGCACCCGGAAGTGGCGGGCGAGGACCTCGTACCACTTGGTGACCGTGCCGCAGATATTGTTGCAGCAGACCAGGAGGTCGGGCTTGGGCAGTCCGCCAATCGGTCCGTCGCTGTGGATCGCGCAGGAGATGTCGCACCGTGCATAGCTGCACAGGTCGCGGCTGTAGCCCAGGGGCTCGATTCGCTCGCTCAGCTTCGGTCCCATCCGCGTAGCGCCGCAGAGCGCCCCGTGGTTTTCGGGATAGATCGGGATGATTCCGGCGGCGTAGAGGGGTTCGACCGGTCCGCCGCTGGTGATCCAGGCGATCTTCTTGCCCAGTTTGGGCATGAACTTGGCGTAGGCGTAGTACCGGGTCATCAGCTTCTTGAGCCGGACGGTGGAATCGAGGCGGACGAATTTCGCCGAGCTGTCTTGCCGATCAGTGGCGGTACGTGCTTCGGCGGTCATGGGCGCTTCTCCCCGACGGCGGCGGCCGTCAGCATTTCCAGAAATGCCTGAAGTCGTGTCCGCAGTTGGCCTTGCGCACCGGCCGACGACTCGACCTCGATCAGCACGTGCGGAAGCCCCGCCGCATCGAGCGCTTCTTTGACCCTCGGATAGTCAAACCCGTGGGGGTCGCAGAACTTCAATCGCCAGACGATGACACCGTCGGCCCCGGCCTGACGGGCGAGCTGCACGGCGCTCTGCCCCGGATCGTTGGTGCCGAGGTGTTTGGCGGGACAGACCCTTCGGGCGAGCAGGCGGTCGGCAATCGCCTCGACGGGATCGTCCGGCGGCTTGCCGGTGGATTGACAGGCCCGGCCTCCGGTGCAGAGGTCGTCACCGACCCAGTGGGCGTCGAGTTCGGTGAGGACTTCCGACAGGGATGAATCGAGCATGGGGCCGCCCATGACGAAGATGCGGGGTCGGGTACCGGAGGTCGGAGTCAGGGAGCAGATGATCTCCTGAACAGCGGCTGCGTATTCTGCCGGCGGCAGGAACCATCTCGCCAGGGTCAATCCGTAGAACTCACGAGGCGACAGGATCGGCGATGGGCCGCGTTGCCGTTCGTAGACGGCCGAGAGGGCGTTTCGAGCCGTGCGACACTCGGCGATGGCCTGCCGGAGGGAGTCGTCGTCGATCTTGAGCCCTCCACGTGTGCGGAGCGATTCGATGAGGCGCCGGGTCTCTGCGATCAGGTACTGCCGGGCGGAGCGGTGTCCCACATGAACCGGCGGCATGAACGTCTCGACCCAGCCCTTAGGGGCGTGCATGGGCCAGATGTCGGCCAGACACTGCATGGTGTCGCATGTGTTGCTGAACACGACTCCGTCGAGGAAATCGAAGGCCCCGGTCATGAGGGACTCGAGCGCCCCTCGGGCCAGGCAGCATGCGTAGGTCTGCAGCGCATTGTCGGCACGGCCGAATTCCGCTTTGACCGAGAGGATGCGGAATGGCAATGCCCCACCGGCGAGGATGACCTCTTCGGGGACATAGCTGCAGAATGTGCCGACGACGGGACTGCCCTTCTCGGACTTCCATTGTCGTGCGTGCACGTCGGGCGACGTTGCGATCGCCAGGAGTCTTTTCAGGGCCGGATGATCGTTTAGATGTGTGGATACACTCATGTTAGCGACTGTACAGATCTGGCCGATCGGCGTCAATCTGACGGTGTCATCACGTGTCGGGTGTGTCGGTTTCCTTGACTCAACTTCGGGCGAAACCTACGATCGAGCAATCGATGTGTGAAGCGGGTCTCCGCAATCATCGGAGCGTATGGTGTTTACCGGCATTGTCGAGCGCGTCGCGGCAGTTCGTAGTGTCCGCCGCAAGGGCGGGGCGATGGAACTGTCGATGGAACTGGGCGATCTCGTGGAGGGGTTGGTGCTGGGGGCCAGTGTGGCCATCAATGGCGCCTGTCTGACAGTCACGTGGATCGACGGGGGAGTGGTAACCTTCGATGTGGTTTCCGAGACGGTCGGGCGGACGAACCTGGCCGGGCTCGAACCGGGACACCTCGTGAATGTCGAGCGGTCTCTCCGCGCCGGAGGGGCGATCGATGGTCATCTGGTGCAGGGGCACATCGACGGGATGGCCCGAGTGGCCCGCATTCAAGACGACGGCGGACAGTGGACGCTGGTGCTCGATGTGCCGGCGGACCTGATGCGATTCATGGTCGTCAAGGGTTCCGTGGCGGTCGACGGGATCAGTCTGACGCTGGCGGATGTGGCCGACGGTCGGATCAGCGTGGCGGTCATTCCGACGACGCTCGAGCGGACGACGTTGGGGCGGCGTCGCGTCGGCGAATCTGTCAATATAGAGACCGACCTGATTGTGCGGATTGTCGTCAGGCAGTTGGAGCTTCAGTTATCCGGGTCGTCGGGTGGGGGGGTAACGCTCAAGCGTCTGATCGAGAACGGCTTCGCATGAGCGGTGATCGCCTGCTGCGAGGATTCACACTCGCACTCTTCTTCGCCGGGGACTATCGGGATGCGGGATCGATGTCCCGCCGAGTGGTGCGAGTTGGAAGTCTCGCATCTGTTGTGGTTCTGTGTCGATTGAGGTGTCGTGTCTCGCTGCGGCAGCGAGGCTGATAGGGTTGACACGACGGTGCCGCGAGGGTGGCGGAAGCCTTCTGAGGCGGTATGACTTTGGGACAGGACAATCCGGTGGACCAAGAGGTTCTCCCGTCTGCGGTCCGGCCGCTCATCGGTCTGACGATGGGCGATCCGGGCGGGATCGGTCCGGAGTTGATCGTCCGGGCCCTGGCCGACGTCGAGCTTCGTCATCAGGCCCGGTTCATCGTTTTCGGTCTGGACGAGGCGTTGAACTATGCTGCGGATCAGGCGGAGATCGTTCCGTTCTGGTTTCGCCGTCCGCATGACGGCGTCGGGCGCGTGGAGAGCGGCGTGGTGGTTGCCGATTTCGACGAGTTCGAGATGTTTCCCGCCCCTGTCCGCCAGCCGACTCGGCAAGGGGGCCAAGCGTCGATGCGTTTTCTCATGGAGGCGATCACTCTGGCGCGTGCCGGTCGACTGGATGCACTGATTACGGGTCCCGCATCGCCCGAGAGCTGGCGGATTGCGGGATATCGCTTTCGAACCACGATGGCCCGGCTGGGCGAGGCCTATGTTCAGCGGCGCGTCCGGCGACTGATGCTTGGCGGACCCTACAAAGTGGTTCCCGCCAGCGACATTGAACCTCTGTTCTCTCTCTGGCAGGGGTTCGCCATCGGGACGGTGTTTCAGCCGATCGACCTGCTCAATCAGGTGCTCAAGGAGTGTTTCGGCGTCTCGCAGCCTCGGATTGCCGTGTGCAGTCTGAACCCGCCGCATGTGGCCGATGGCTCGTTCGGCGACGAGGAGCATCGTGTGCTCGATCCGGCGATCCTGATGGCCCGCGAAGCGGGGATTCGCATTCACGGGCCCATCCCCGCACCGGAGGCCTTCTCGAAGCCGGATGGTTTCTACGACGGCATTGTCACGATGTACTACGACCAGGCCGCGGTGCCGATGAGAATGCGGTCGCCTGAGGGTGTCATCTCGGTAACGTTGGGATTGCCTATTCTTCATCTGGAGCCCGACATCGGACCGTGTTTCGAGTCTGCCGGCCAGGGCTCGCAGGACCCGGAGCCGTTAAGGCGGGCGATCCGGTTGGCCTGCCAGATGATTCGGACCCGGCAGCAGCCGGTTCGAGTGATTTCCAGTCCGGTCTGATTCCGTCGGATTGACGGGAGGTCCTTCTTATTGGCGCCATGCGGATCGACATCGGCGCCGACTCCCCTTAGACTTCCGCCAAGAATGGGTGCCGATTCCGCCTCTCGGCAGGCGGGTGCAGGCGGGCGGAGGATGGCCCGGTTCGGCCATGGAACGACCGGCGTGGCGACACGCCGGCTTGATCACACCGAAAGGATCCACATGACACGGTTCGGTTTCCTGTCGGCAGTTGCGATGCTTTGGGTTTCGGTTTACGGCACGGCGTCTGCGGCGTTGCCTGATCTCTATAACGTCAAAGACTACGGCGCCCTGGGCGACGGCAAGAGCGACGATACGGCGGCCTTTCAGCGGGCCCTGGATACGGCTGCCAAGGCGGGGGGGGGAGTGGTTCACGCCCCGAAGGGGAACTACTTCTTCGCCGGGCACCTCAACGTGCCGACGGCCGTGACGCTCCGAGGGATGTGGGAATCGGTGCCGGCACACAACGGCCTTCGCGACAAGGGGCTGCCCAAGCCTACCGACGACGGTACGACATTTCTGGTGACCGAAGGGGCGGGCAAGGAGGACGGCACACCCTTTGTCACATTGAATACGAACAGCACGCTCAAAGGGGTCGTGATCTACTATCCGCAACAGAAGAACGATGACGTGCCCACGCCGTATCCCTGGGCCATTGCCATGCGGGGCAAGAACCCGGCGGTGCTCGATGTGGAACTGCTCAATCCGTACCACGGCATCGACGCAAGTCAGAATGAGCGCCACCTGATCCGCAATATTTCGGGCCAGCCCCTCCATCGGGGGATCTGGGTTGATGCCATCTACGACATCGGCCGAATCGAGAACGTGCATTGGAACCCCTGGTGGAGCGTGAAGCCGAAACTCCTGGAGTGGCAAAAGGCCAACGGCGAGGCGTTCGTATTTGGTCGAACCGACTGGCAGTATGTGCTCAACACGTTCTGTTGGGGCTACAAGGTCGGCTACCTGTTTGTGGGGACCAAGGCCGGGGTCTGTAACGGCAATTTTCTCGGTATCGGGGCCGACGACTGCTGGATTGCGGTCGAGGTTCGACAGAGTGCGCCGTTTGGCCTTTTGATTACCAACGGTGAGTTTGTGTCATTCAGCGGTCCGGATCCGACGATGGTGGAGGTGGCCGCTACGCATTCCGGCAGCGTACGGTTCGTCAACTGCGCTTTCTGGGGTCCGTGCCATCAGATCGCCAGGATTGCCGGCAAGGGCACCGTCGGCTTCAGCGATTGCACCTTCTGCGAATGGGACGCCAAGAGACAGAGCCGCCACGCCCTGCAGGTTGCAGGTGGCACGGTTCTGGTTCGTGGTTGCGAGTTTCGCCAGCCCAAGCCACAGATCGAGCTGAAGGAGGGGGTTCGACGAGCGGTTATTACCGACAACATCATCCAGGGCGGACTTCGCGTGACCAACAACAGCAAGGGGAAGGTTCAGATCGGCAATAACGCGACGGATTGATGCTCCGTCGAGCACGTCATGGGGGCCTCGGGTGTGCCACGCCATGCGTTTTTCCGGCCTGGTTGTCGCTACGACAGGTCGCAGGGTCCATCGACGCGCGGCGCCTTTCCCTCGTGTGGCAGGGTTGTCATAATATGGCCGCTTCTGCGAGGGATAGGGCGTGTCCGATCTGCCGACCATCTCCGACGTGGCCCGTGCGTATCTGCGACTTCACCTGATCGACGGGATTGGACCGATTACGATGGGCAAGCTGCTGGCCCATTTCGGCAGCGCGGACGCTGTGCTGGCGGCGTCGCCCGATCAGTGGCGGTGCGTGCGGGGCATTGGGCGTTCTATTGCCGAGGGACTCCGGCAGTCGCTTCAGCAGGATCGGGCCGAGCAGGAGATCGCCCTGGCCGCTCAGCAGAAGGTCCGCATCTTGTGTCCTCTCGACGATGAATATCCTCCCCTGTTGAAGCACGTGCCGGACGGGCCGGTGTGTCTGTACGTTCGGGGGCGTTTGCAGCCTCAGGATGGCGTTTCGCTGGGGGTCGTGGGCAGCCGAAAGCCCAGCTACTACGGGCAGGAGCAGGCGAGGTTCTTTTCGGAGGCCCTGGCTCGCAGCGGACTGACGATCATTTCGGGGCTGGCCTATGGAGTGGATGCCTGCGCTCACCAGGGGGCGATCAGCGCCGGCGGCCGAACCGTGGCCGTGTTGGGCAATGGGCTGAGCAGCATTTACCCGCCGGGGCATGCCCAATTGGCCGAGGAGATTGCCGAAAGCGGGGCCGTTGTCAGTGAACTGCCGATGAACACGGCTCCCGACGCGGGCAACTTTCCTCGACGAAACCGCATCATCGCCGGTATGTCGCTGGGCACATTGGTCATTGAAGGCTCGCTGCGAAGCGGGGCCATGATCACCGCCCGCCTGGCCGGGGACTACGACCGGGAGGTCTTCGCTTTGCCCGGACGCATCGATTGTCCCACCAGCGCCGGGCCCAATTCGCTGATTCGCGAGGGGGCGGCCAAGCTCGTGATGAATCCCGGCGACATCCTGGACGGACTGGGTGATGTCGGACGCGTTTTGCGAGGAGACTCTCAACCGTCGGAGGCGAGGACACAGGGTCTGTTGCCCTTTGCTGCCGTCACCCTGACCGACAGTGAGCAGCGCATTCTGAACGCCCTCGACACCGATCCGTTGCCGATCGAGATGATCGTCGATGCGGCCGGCCTGTCGGCGTCTCAGACGGCCGCCGCCCTGACGACGCTTCAGCTCAAGAGGTTGATCCGGCAATTGCCCGGAAACCAGTTTGTCGCCACGCGGCAGGGGCGGGGCTGATCTGATCATGTCCTTTCAGAGACCACTGACGTTGAGTGGGGGCGTTTGGTCTTCCGATCCCTCGCGATTCAAGGAACCTGGATGGATTTGCGTTCCGAGTGACCTCTCGGCGGGGCTGAGGGTGTGAAAAAGGGACAAGCCCTGAAGGGGTGGTCGAGCGAGTCGTGTCTCTTTCGAGACCCTTGTCACGCCCTTTCAGGGCTTGTGGGAGATGGGAGGGTTGTCTCTATGGGCGGCATTCGATCCACTTCTGCCGCTTGAGTCACCGAGTCTCATGGTGCTCCAAGAATCATCACAAGGTGATGGCGCGCCACACGTCTGATCAGATCTTGTGTGGCCGCTCATCACTGAACCCTTGTCTATGAGGACACGTTAGTCGGTCGCCCACCAGACAGGTTCATAATTGAGTCGGCTTACAGGGGTTTGGTTTGCGGTATCTGTTCCTGTGAGGGCTTGGGGATGTGCTTCGCTGCCGGTTTGCACCACAGATTGCCCGCCGGAACAGCCCAGCAACACCACGCCGCCTGCAATGACCAAGCAGATTGCCGTCAATACTCGATATGCCATGGAAAACCTCCTTCAAGTCGTTCCTGTTCCTGTGATCTGACATTTGGATGCATCGAGGGGGATGAGACTTCCACGATGGACTGGGTTTGGGACGCAGGGTCGTCACGGTACCTGAGATCGCCGGGAACGTGGGGGATGGGATGGGAGAATTTCATTCAAAAATGTTTGACTTGGGGTCTTGCCAGAGGCTGGAAAGGTGCCCTATTATAGGACCCGGCGCGGTAGTTGCTGCGGCGGTGGATGAGCGGTAAAGCCTTTGGACCGCAGGTTGCCGTTTGCAGAATCCATATCTGTTTCCTACCGAAGCCCAGTGATCAGGCCACGCTCGAGGTCAGGAGCTGGCTAGATGGGTGGCTACATATAAAGGAGTCATCGCATGGTCGCGGACTTGCGAAGGATTGCAGGTTTGTTGAGTCTCGTGATTTGCCTGGCGATAGGAGTGTCGCCGCTGTGGGCAAGTGATAGCACGGCCCAGGGACCCACGAAAGACTTGGTGGCTTCGCGTGACCAGGGTTCCGATCAGAAATTGACGGAGCTGGAGGGTCTGATCGAGGCTCAGCGATCCAAGATCGAATCGCTTCAGTCTCAGCTCAATGCTATCGAACGGGACAACACGCAGGCGATGCGGACGGAAGAGGTTCGCAAGGTTGTCCGCGAGCTGATGGCGGACAGCACGTTTCGCGAGACGCTCTATCCCGATGTGACCCAGGTGGGGTACGACAAGGGGTTCTACATCAAGAGCAGCGACGAGGACTTCCTGCTGAAGATCAGCGGTTTCTTGAAGGTTCGCTACACGGGTGCCGAGCGCCAGAAGGACAATCCGTTGCTTGCCGGCAAGCAGAAGCGGGACGACATCAACGGGTTCGAGATTGAGGACCTCTATCTGTACTTCCAGGGGCATATCCACTCGCCCAAGCTGACTTACTCCATCGTTCTGACGGGCGAGACGGACGATCAGCACAACTGGCGTACCTACACAGCGCACATCAACTATGAGTTTGCCAAGGAAGTCCAGGTGGTTGCCGGTCTGGTGAAGATTCCGTTCGGGCGTCAGTGGCTGGTCAGCAAGAGCGATCTGCAACTGATCGATCGGTCGATGGTGAACGAGGCGTTCAGCCCCGGTCGTTCGGTTGGAGTCGGCGTGCATGGGACGATCGCCAAGCGGTTGAGCTATGTGATGGCGATGGCCAATGGTATTGCCGATCAGAACAGCAATCTCGGTCAGCTTGACTCGAACTTCGCCTATGCGGCTCGGTTGGTGGGACACATCCTGGGCGAACCGATTAGGACCGAGAGTGATCTGGCGTATTCCAAGGACCCGCAGCTCGAGGTGGGTGCCAGCTTTGCCTACAACGATGAGAATGCGGACAACAGACAGTTGCTGTGGTACAGCATTCCGGAGCGGATCCGCAGCGGTCGTGGGATCGGTGGGAACGGTACAACGGCCCTGGTGGGTACGGATCTGGCACAGTTCGGTGTTGATGCGGCCTTCCGGTATCGTGGTTTGTCGGTCACGGCCGAGTACTTCCTGCGGAATATCGATGGTGAGAACGAATGGAGCCAGTGGGAACAGCGGACGATGCGTGACGACTGGTCGCATCAGCAGGGTGGGTACATTCAGGCCGGTTACTTCGTCATTCCCAAGAAGGTGGAACTGGCGGCGCGGCTGGGTGGCATCTGGGATAACGGCAACGACAATACCTGGGAGTACACGTTCGGCGTGAACTACTTCCCGCTCGGGACGAACAACCTCCTCTTGCAGATGGATTACACCCGCATTGAAGAAGCCCCGACCACATCTACCGCGGGCAACTGGGGGCAGAACGACGACATCAACATGGTTCGCGTTCAGCTCATGGCCAGGTTCTAGTGGTTGGTGGGGCGGATAGCCCCGGAAGTCAGAGTAATACGTTCAAGGGCGGTCCCGCCGGAACCGCCCTTTTTGTTGCGCAGGATCTTCGCTGCTCACGTGTTCTGCGGATTCGCGGTCGACTCTCTACCGAAGCGGAGAGTTTGGCAACCCGTGGGGCCTGTTGCTGTGAGCCACGGGGCGGTTAACGGGAAGCCCTGGTGGTGGCAGGGGGCAGGCCTGCCCGCGGGCCACGATTCAAAGTCAGTTGGTCGACGGTTCGTCCTCGCAGGTCGATCTGTTTGAGGTCGAGTGCGTTGGGTTTGAGATCGACCCGTGTGAAGCTGAAGTCCTCGTCGAAACCGGCGGCCGAGAAGGCGGGTCTGGATGTGGCAGGTGCCAGGGCGTAGCGGTTTGCCCCGCCAGCTCCGGTGACGATGTAGATGATTCCCCGATCGTCGGAGACCACCTGTCCGTTCAGGATCGGCTTGGTTCGCTCATAGAGGTGGCAATGTCCGTTGAAGACGACATCCACGCCCGCCTGCTCCATGGCGGGAACGAGGGTTCGTTGAATCTTGGCGTTGGGGGGGTACTTGGCGCACGCCGTATAGGGCGGGTAGTGGAAGAAGACAAACCGCCATCGCCGCTCGGCGGTTGAGAAGACCTTCTTGAGCCAGGGGGCCACGAACCCGCGAAGCTCCATCTCGTCGGTCTCTGAGTCGATTGCCACGAATCTTGCGCAGGCGTTGTCGAACCAGTAGTGTCGCTCCTGGGATTTGCCGGTCGGGCCGTTCTTCGGAAGGATAAAGGTCTTCAGCAGCGGTTCGCCGTTGGCGGTGTGGACGTCGTGGTTGCCCAGGACCGGCATGAACGGTGCCTGCGGCAGGAGTTGAGCGTAGGGCTGGAAGAACTTGGCCGGGTAGTCCTGCAACTCTCCTCCGGGATAGACCAGGTCGCCGGTGTGGATGATCAGATCGATGGGGTGGGTGGCCATCTTCTCGGCCAGTGCGTACTGCGATCGCGATCCGGTTCCCGAATCACCGAAGACCAGGAGTCGCAGGGATGCCTGAGGGCCGGGATCGGTTGAGCAGGACCATGGGCCGCCCAAGGTCTGATAGAAGACGTCCATATTGTGTGAGATGCGATAGTCGTATTTGCCTCCGGGCTTCAGGCCTGTGACCGTCGCAACGAACCGGTCGTCCTCTTGTCGGGCGGCGACCTTGGCGACGGTGGTTTCCTGCTGGGTGACGGTGAGTTGTCCGCTGCCCCAGCGGTTGACCTGCCAAGCGACGGAGAACTCCGTCGGGCCCACCATCTGGAGCATGGGACCGGCGACGATGCGGGTCGTCCAGTGGAGGTAGACGCAGGCGAGGATGAGGGCGTCCGGGATGGTCGTCAGAGCGAGAATGAGTCCGATTTTCTTGGATGTCTTCATGTTGGGAACGTTATGCAGGCCCGTGTCGGTTGTCAACGCCATTCAAGCCGGTAGTGGGTTTCGGTTTGGGTGAGAATCCTTCTTGCGGGGTGCCTGGTACGGGGACCCATGTCTGGGTCTTGGCCGATACCAGGGCGGCTTCGATGATGTGTTGAAGGTGCAGCCCCTCGGTGAGCGAGGGGGAGGGCTGCCGGTCTTCGGCGATGGCCTTAAGGAACGAGTAGAGACTGTGGACGTGTCCTCGCAGCCAGCCGATGCCGCACTTGGGGCTGGGGAATGCGTTTCCCGGGGCGGGGTACTTCTGGACGGTGGCGATCTGCTGCCAGCCTCGTCGGCCGCCGAAGTCTCCTTCGGGCAGTCGTGCGTCGTAGACCTCCAGGTAGTTCGGCTGCATGAGATTGAACCGCAGGGCGCCGTGCTGCCCGTGGATTTCAAAGCGGATTTCGTCTTCGCTGCCGGTGGCGATCTTGCTGATCTCGACGGAGCCGAAGGCACCGTCGGGGGTTCGCACGAGCATGGTGGCGGCGTCTTCGACATCGATGTCGATCATCCGACCGGGGTGATCGGCGCTGGGGCGCTGCGGCGACCAGATCCGGCTGACGCAGCACAGGTCCTGGAAGGGGCCTGCCAGGTGCCACAGCAGGTTCAGGATGTGGGGGCCGAGGTCGCGGATGACTCCGCCGCCGGCCGAAGCGGTGGATTTCCAATTGACGGGGCGGAGGGGATCGACACTTCCGCTGTGCAGATAGCAGGCTCGGAAGTGTGTGAGACGGCCCAGGAATCCTTCGCGCACGAGTTCGATGGCCTTCATCGTGGCGGGGAAGAAGCGGTAGTTCAGGACGACCTGTGCCTTGCCCCTGTAGCCGGGCAGCATGCGGGCGATCGCCTCTGCCTCGGCGAGGTTGGCGGTTACCGGCTTTTCGCAGTAGATGTGCTTGCCCGCACGGATTGCCGCTTCCAGGGCGGCGACGTGCAGGTGGTTGGGCGTGCAGATGTGGATGATGTCGACATCGGGCGCCTCGATGACCGCCATCGGATCGGTGGTCCATCGCTGGAAACCGCCGGCCTGCTGGGCGTGGCGGGCGCCGGCCTCGGAGGTTCGGCAGACCACCTGCAGCGTCGTGGCGATCGGCGGCGGGTCGTAGTAGAACGGGATCGTTCGATGGGCAAAGGTATGCGTCTTGCCCATGAAGCCGTAACCCAGCATTCCGACGCCCAGCGTCTTCATGGAGTGATCCCCGCTCTTGGGGTGGAGCGATTGGCCCCACCCCCGATCCTCGTCCGCTGCGGCTAGTCGAACTTCACCACGGCCTTGATCACGTTTCCTTTCCGGTCCTTCACGTCGGCCAGTGCCTGAGCGAGTTGGTCGATCTTGTATCGGTGCGTGCAGATCATGCTGAGGTCGACCTGCCCGCTGGCGATGGTCCTGATCGCGGCCGGCCAGGTCAGCGGTGCCAACCAACTGAATCGGATCGTCTTGTCCCAGAGGATGGACTGGAGTGCCGGCACGCGGATCATGGCCGTATCGGACGGCAGACCGAAGAAGACGACTCGGGAACGACGTCCGCTGATGGCCAGGGCCTGTTCCATGGCCTCGACCGATCCGGTCGGCGTGACGACGGCGTCGGCGAAGAGGCCGTCGGTGTGATCGGCGATCGACTTTTTCACGTCGGGGGTGTAGTAGGGCGACTTCTTCTCGGCGGTGTTGAGCAGGACATCGGCGCCGGCCTTCTTGCCGAGTTCGAGACGATAGTCGCGGGTGCCGACGAGGGCGACCTTGCCTGCACCGGCGGCCTTGCAGAGCTGAACCATCATCAGCCCGATGGCGCCGGGTCCGATGACCACGGCGAAATCGCCGACGTTGAGTTCCATGCCGTTGACGGCGTAAACGGCATCGGCCAGCGGCTCGGTCAGTGCGGCATATTCCCAGCTTATGCCCTGGGGGACCTTGTGGAGGCCTGTGTAGTGGCTCACGCAGTATTCGGCGAAGCCACCGTTGGTACTCACGCCCAGGACGGCCTTGTATTCGCACAGGTTGACCTGTCCCTTCTTGCACACGGCGCAGGCGTTGCAGTATTGGACGGGGTCGGCGACGACGCGGTCGCCCGGTTTGAACAGGCCGAGTTTCTCGGGGATCTTTCCGACGGCGACGACCTCGCCGGCGAATTCGTGGCCGAGGATGAGCGGCCCTTTGCCGGTCGGCGTTTCGAGGGAACTGGCCCCGTAGTAGTAGGCCACATCGGAACCGCAGATGCTGCACGCCTTGACGGCGAAGAGTACCTGGTCATCCGCGGGCTCGGGTATGGCCACCTGCTCGAGCTTCATGGAATTGGGTTCGTAGAATACCTGGGCTTTCATGGTTTTCGGCATGTCTGGCTCCTTTGTTGCTCGTCGGTTTCATACGGGGAAACCGTGGTTTCTCTCTGTTCAGGCGGAGCGGCGGATCGGTCGGCCCCGCCCGCCTATTTCTTCAGCCGGGTACACTCCACGGACACTTCGTCGACCCGGAAGTCCGGGCAGCCGCTGGTGCTGAAGCCGATCCGGCCGCGATCGAACGTCGGGTCGGTGGCGTCGAACATCTTCTTACCGTCGATCTCCACGACGATTCGCTGTCCATCGAGACGGACGACGAACGCGTGCCATGTGTCGCCGGCGTCACGGGTTCGCCAGTCCCAGTGGAGCAGCGGCTTCTGCGCGATCTCCGTGAACTCGCCGTTGACTCTCTTATCGAGCCGGAAGAAGCGGCCGTCCTGGCTGCATGTGACGCGGTAGTAATTGTTCGGATCGCGATAGCGGAACAGCACCGACGCGGTGCCCTTGGTATCGCTGCGGGCCTTGGCGCGGAGGACGTAGTCGCTCCAGGCGCTCGATCCGGCGTGAACGTGCGTTCCGAGCAGCAGCTTACCGCCATCCTTCTCCTCGCGGGCCTTGCCGGTCTGGACCATCGCGCCCTTCCAGACATCCCAGGCACCATCGCCCTTGGCGGTGTCCTGTTCGACCTTCCACGGCGGCAGATACTCGATGTCGAAGGTGGCGGCGTATTTCAGGCCGAATTCGTCGTCGGTCTGAGGCACCTTGGGGGGCAGGACGTTGATGACCGGCGAGTCGGTCCATTCCGTGGGGGTCAGCTCATCGCCCAGGGCCTGGGCCATGATCCGGATCGGGCCCACCTGGGGCATCGGCATCTGGAGCGTGGTTGGGGCGGACGCCTTGAAGGCCTGTCGGGTTGGCTCCCAGAAGCCGTCGCGGAACGTTCGTGATTTGATCACGGCGCGATACCGGACAGGCTGTTCCTTGCCCTGCGGGTAGCTGACGACGACGGACAGGTCTTTGCCGGCCGGCACCTCCTTGGGCAGGGGGCCGAGCGTCACCTTGCCGGGCAGGACCTTCGGACGGTTCGGCGCGATGGTGATTTTGTCGACGAGTTTGTCGCTGTAGTCGTAGACCTCGACGACCAACTGCTGCGGGGTGACGCGCAGGACGGCGTATTGAAGGATGAGCTTGAAGACCTGAACGTGGGGCCAGTTTCGGCCGAAGTCCTCGCCGCCGCATCCGCCTCCGCCGATCATGATGTGATGGATGCCGTTGAGGACGCCACGTTCGTAGGCGTGGGTGTGGCCGTTGAGGAAGATGTCCACCTTGTGCTTTTCCATCAGCGGCAGGATGAAGTTCCGGACTTCGGGGTGTCCGGCCTCGGTCCAGCTCTGCCATCCGACGGAGTAGGCCGGCTCGTGGCAGAAGACGATTCGCCACCTGGCCTGCCGGAACGCGTCGGACTCCATCGTCTTGACGACCCAGTCGTACTGGGGCGAGCCGGGGATCATGCTGCGATAGTTGTCGATGGCCAGATAGGCGACGCAGCCGTAGTTGAAGGAGAAGTAGTGGCCGCGTTTCGGATCGGTGCCGGGATAAGGCAGCCCGTAGTGGAACCAGGGTGAGTTATCTTCGTGGTTGCCGATGGAGACATAGCACGGCGCGAATCGGGCCACGTCGGCATTGGGTTTGAAGTACTCGCGGTCCCAGAGGTGTGCGAACCGGCCGCGTTCGCAGATGTCTCCGACGTTGATGACGAGGTTGGGCCGGTGTCGCATCATGTAGTCGTTGAGCCGCTTGAACTGGTTGGGGAACGTGCGGTTGTCGCCGATGAGCCCGACGACGTAGGGCCGGTTCGGCCCGACATCGGTGGTGAAGGCGCCCTCTCCGACGGCGAGCTTGTCGCTATGGCAGCGGAAGATGTAGCGGGTGTTCTCGCTGAGGCCGGTGAGGGTCATCTTGTGGAGGAGGCCCTCGCTCTTTCCCTCGGCCACGCGGAATGTTTCGCCTTCGGCGGCGTATTCGATGCGTGAGGGGGCGGGCATGTTGGTTTCCCAGAGGATGCACGCCTTGTCCTTGCCGGCATAGAGCACATAGGGGGTGCGGAGGACTTCGAGGGGCGGCAGGTCCGGCGCGACGGCGCCGGAGAGGACCTGGACGTGTGTGATTTGCCCGCTGTTGTTCTCGACGGAGCAGAATCCGACCCTGCCGGCGGGCAGGGTGGCGTCGGAGGCCTCGACGACCTTCCGGCCATTGATGAAGAAGGCGATCTTGTCGGCTATCGCCTGCACGTCGATGTACGAGGTGCGATCGTAGGGGATGCGTACGAGCCCGGATTGGGCGAGTCGCTTGCCCTTGCCGTCGGCGAATCGCCAGAGATCGATGCCGTGGCGGTCGTCGGCCCAGGCGATGATGTAGTTCTTCTCATCCCGATAGCGGACGATGAAGCCCAGCCCGGGGTGTCGTGTGAGTCTGCGTTCGACGCGGCATCGGAAGGTGTAATCGGTCCACTCCGGCTTTCCGGCCAGGATCATCGCGCCGGCGGGGTAGTCGTCCTCGACGCCGGCCTGCTTGCGGTCGATTTCGATTTCTTTCTGGTGGAGGAGTGCGCCGTCGTCGACGCCCCAGCTCGCCTGGCCGGTGTGCGGCAGCGAGGGCTGTCGGACTTCCCACGCGCTCAGATCGATCGGTTTGGGCTCCATGAGCACGGTGGTGCGCTCGGAGGTTTCGAAGGGGCTCATGGTCAGGAGCGTGATCAGGAACGCGTAGTGATTCATGGCGAAGTCTCCATACCCAGCCTCTGAGGATCACGGAAGCAGGAGCCTACCACGCGGCATTCGGGCGGACAAGCGAGGGGGGGGCCGGGGTAGGGGTGAGGGACACGGGGTGTGTGTGAGGGCATCTCGCTGAGGTTTCGTTCAGCGTGAGGAGGGCGTGGTGATTACTTGGCTGTTGTGGTCATTGGTGGAATCGCCATAGCGTGCGTCCCATGCGGCCTGGACGGCGGCGAGATCGGCTAGGTTGGGGACTGCTGGGTCGGTGGTGGCATCGCCCATGAAGCCGAAGGGATAGCTCAGGCCTGCCGTCGTGGGTGCACTGATGTCGTAGGTGTTGTCGTCGCAGATCGTGGAACCGGATTCCTTGACCCATCCCCAACGGAATACCCGGGTTTTCGGACCGCACTGGATGAGGTTTCCACCGATGACCTGCGTGCCGGCGTTCACCCAGGTGGCGCCGGGGCCGGTGTTCATGTTGTCGATGGCGTAGGCCCCGCGGGCGGTGACGACCGAGTTGAGAAGGGCGCAGTTCTCACAGTTCTTGAAGACGACCCCCTCCAAATCCGTGCTGATGAGTGTGGAGTTGCTGACCTGCACGTTCCTTCCACCGCGGAACAGGAGTGCGTACCCCGCCGTTTCGGAATAGAGGTTCGTGGCTACGATGGCACTGTCGGCGGTACCGCGTCCGAACAGGATTCCGTGTCCGGCGCCGGTATAGGAGGTCAGATGGGACACCTGTCCGCTGATGTGATAGCCGGTCGCGCCGTCGGTCTCCTGGGTGCCGATCTCCATGGGGATGATTCCGGCGATCGAGGCGGTGTTATGGACGTACACGTCGTTCATGGTGAGGTTGCGGATGCCCATGAGGGTTGCACCGCCGCGCGTGCCATTGGCGTCGATCTCGCACCCCTCGAAGGTCACGTTCCGGCATGTGTAGTTGGGGTCGAGGAAGCGGAAATAGAGAATGGGGGACGCCTGGGTGACGGTACAACGCGACCTGAACTGAACACCTCGAAACCGGATGTCCGAGACGACCCCGAGCAGTGTGTCGGAGCTGCCCCCTGCGCAGTTGATCAAGGCATATCCCTCGACGTCGTCGCCGCCTTCGATGACGACGTTGTCGAAGAGGATTGCCTCGGCTCCGGCCGGCTGTCCCGTGACCGAGCATATGGAATCGAAGAATGATATCGCGGACTTCGTTCCGGGATGGGCGGCCATCTTGAGATGACGGAGTGTGATATTGCGGCAGGAATGCCCCATGCCGCCGAACAGAAAGTTCTGCCCCCAGGTCAGAGTCGGTGACACTTCGCTGCAAGTCAGGGTGACGTCTTCGGGGGTGTCGCCTTCGCCCTGAACGACCACCTCGTGATCGAACTGCCATTTGAAGAGGAAGAAGCCTGTTTCGGATTGAAGCGTGACGGTTCGGGGTTCCGGATAGCTGCCGGCGGCCAGGTGGATGATGCCCGGGCCTCCGGAGGGGCCGGCAAGGCCCGCGGCGTAGACACGCTGGAGGGCGTAGGCGAGTGTCTTCCAGGCGCCATTCCCCGGCGAGGCTCCGTTGCTTTCGGTGTCGGTACCGCTTGTGGGGTTGATGAATCGCTCCCAGGCGGGGTTCGTCAGCGTCAGGGGTGGGTAGGGAGGAAGCACCGCATTAGCGTCCGGGCCGACAACGGGGGGTGGCAAGACGATTACTTGCAGGGTTTCCTCGTCAGATAAATCCGAATCATTGGCCGACGCGATGATCGTGTAGGTGCCTGGGTTGCTGAAGGTTGCTCGGGTGTGTGTCGAATTGGCATCATCGAAAACGACGGTGCCGGGTGCGCCGGACGCGACAGACCAAGCAAAGGTTACCTGTGCGGGGGGATCCGGTCTGCCGTCGTCAGACACATTTGCGTCGAGGTACACGGAACAGGTGGGCCAGGTAATGGTCTGACTGGGGCCTACTTCCACCGAAGGGTACCAGTTGTCTTTCAGGCGAGAACAGCCGTCCTGTGCGCCGGTGGAGAAGGTGGCCAGGAGAGCGAGAACGCCCACCAGCGCGGCGGTGCGCCTTGGGTCAGCATGCCAACCATCGTTGGGGGTGTTCACCTGGGCTCCCAGTCGTCAGAGTGTTCGATCGGCGCATCGAGACCCAACCATTTGCTCGACTTGGTGCAGCGGGCTATGGGTCTTGCTGCTCGATCGTATCTCAGACGTGTAATGCTAGGGAACTTAACCCATGTCGGTCAAGGTCGAGGGGGCAAGATGCGGAATCGGAGTTCATTTTTCCACAATAAAGACTCCTCTGCGAGTAGAGACCTTAAAGGGTTGGACGCCAATCGACACAGGTTTAAATTCATTGTGGTGTTAGCTCGAAGGGCCCCCGTTTCCGGGAACGGGGGTAAGGCGGTGCGAGGCATTGGGTGTCTCTCGACACATTCGTACAGACCATAGTCTATGGGAGGTCTCAGGGTGCTGCTATGATTGCCGCGGTTTCGGTTCGGCACATCTGAGCGGACGTTCTCCGGAGGAGCTTACGATGGCGCGTATCGGAGTAATGGGTCTGGTTCTCCTGAGCATTGTTGGAGGGTCCTCGGGTGCTTCGGAGCTGCCGTGGCTACGGACGAGCGGCACGCGGGTGGTGGATGAGCAGGGCAGGGCGGTTTGGCTGCGGGGCACGAACTTCGGTTCGTGGCTGCTGATCGAGCCGTGGATCCCCGGTCTGATGCCGAGACTGAGTGGGGCCGAGTTGGAGGCTCAGGTGCTGCGGTCTGCGACTCTGATCGGTCGGGAGAAGGAGGCCCGGAAGGTTCTGGACGAACTCAAGGCGGATGGGGGGATTACGCAGGAACGGCTCGGCGAGGACTTCGGGAAGCGTTTCGGTGAGGTGGCCGGTGCGGTCGATGCGGCCCGTCTGACGGAGGAGGTGTTGAAGGTCATCGGCCAACCGGACGAGTTTCGGTTGTGGAAGGCCCTGGGGCAGCGGTTCTCCGAGGATCAGGTTCGTCAGGTTCGGGAGGCCTACCGCGACCACTGGATCAACGAGCAGGATGTGATCAACCTCAAGAAGTCGAACATGAACATGGTTCGCGTTCCGTTCTTCTACCAGCTTCTGGAGGATGATTCGCGGCCGGGGGTCTACAAGGAGGAGGGTTGGCGGCGGCTGGATTCGGTGGTGGGTTGGTGCCGCACGCACGGCGTTTATGCTCTGATCGACATGCACGGTGTTCCGGGTGGGCAGAACGACGCCGATCACAGCGGGGTGTCGATGCGAAACGCCCTCTGGAAGGAACGTCAGTGGCAGGACCGGGCTGAGGCGATGTGGGTGGCGGTGGCCAAACGATATGCCGGCCAGCCGGCGGTGTTGGGCTATGACCTGATGAACGAACCGTGGGGTGCGCCTACGCCGAAGGTTCTGCATGATTTTCACGGGCGGCTGTATCGGGCGATTCGCAAGGTCGATCCGCGACACATCCTTGTGATGGAGGAGGGCTACAAGCAGTATTGGACGTTTCCCAGTCCGAAGCGCAGAGGTTGGGAGAACGTGATGTACAGCCTGCACTTCTATCTGCCGACGACGCTGGGCCTTCGGCCGTTTGAGACACTCACTCGCTCGATCATGCCGCAGTGGTACCTTTTGATGCGTTCGTACAATGTTCCGCTGTTTGTCGGGGAGTTCAGCAGCCAGACGGAGGCCGGTGGTGGCGCCGAGGCGATGGCGCTGTCGTTTCGAGAGATGAATCGGTTGGGTTTCCATTGGGCGCCTTGGACTTACAAGAAAGTGGATATGGACCCGCCGGCATCGCTCTGGGGGTTGTACATGTGGCCGGGGAAGTGGGCGGGGGTGCCGATGACCTCGGGCACGTTCGAGGAGATATGCGAGGCCATCGGGCGTTATGACTCGAAGAACTTTGTTCCGCATTCGGGCTATCTCAAGGCGTTTCGGGATCACGGCGTCGGGGCGGGCGGACCGGACACCGCACTGGTGGGGGACATGGACGTTCGCATCCACGCGGTGATGCCGCGGATTCGTGAGGCTCTGGCCAAGGATTTGACGGAGCAGGAGGTGGAGAAGGCGCTGGCGGCCTGCCTCGACGCGGCCGAGGCCTTCCGCACACTGGATGGCAGCGGCCAGGCGTTTCTGGAGCTGGGGCCGTTCTACTTTGAGCTGGGGGCACCTGTTCCGGCGGCGGCGCGGGAGAAACTGGTGAAGGCCTATGGCTCGTTGGAGGCGTTCAGTTCGGTGTGGATGCGGATGAGCGGGGGGATCTGGTTCGTTCCTCGCGGCGAGGCCGAGGCGACGAACATCGACAGCGACCTGACTGTCACGCCGGGGACGGTTCGGGTGTTGGCGAAGATGAAGCCTCAGATTGATCGCATGGCGGCGAAGATTGCGGGCAGCAAGGAGCCTTCAATTGATGTGACGGAACCGTGAGGGCGTTTGGGGGTGCTTCTTTGGGGGGAGGCGTCTTCTGGGTCGAGAGGATGCGGCCGGAGAGTCGCGTCCCCACCCTGGTGAGCGGGGACGCGACGTATGGATGTCGGCTGCGGGGCCGAAGGGCCCGCGCGTGTTTGTGGTGCTACGGCAGCTTCGGCGGTGCGATGACGGGGAACTCGCCGGAGAGTGCCTTGAGGAATTCGACCATATCGGCCTTGTCCTGCTTCGTGAGATTCGCGGTGCGGACGCTCTTCATCATGTTATCGAGGTTGGGGTTGTCCTTGCCGCCTACGGCCATCAGCTCGACCGCCTCTTCGAGGGTTTTGGCGCTGCCATCGTGGAAATAGGGGGCGGTTTTGGCGACCTCGCGGAGCGGCGGAACGCGGAACCTGCCCATGTCCGTGTCCTTGCCGGTGACCTTCTTGCGACCTTCGTCGGCCTTGGGCTTACCGGATCCGACGCCGGCGTTGTAGAAGCGGCTGTTGCTGAAGATCGGCGTGGTGTGACAGGTTACGCATGAGGCCTTGTTCTCGAAGATGTCCAGACCTCGTTTCTGGGCGTCGCTGAGGGCCTTGGCATCGCCGGCCTTGAACTTGTCATAGGGCGAGTTGCCGCTGAGGACGGTTCGCTCGAAGGTGGCGATGGCCTTGGCGATACCCTCTTTGTTCACGGGCGTACCGAAGACCTCCTGGAAGCGTTTCTTGTACTCGGGGATTTTTTCGAGGTCTTTGGTGAGGACTTCCATGGTGTGGCCCATCTCGATGGGGTTCTCGATCGGACCGAGGGCCTGTTCCTCCAGGCTCTTGGCCCGGCCATCCCAGAACATGACCTCAAGGTAGGCGGTGTTGATGACCGACGGGGAGTTTCGGTCGCCCACCTGTTCATGAATGCCCTTGCTGGTCGCGTGATCCTCGGCCCAGGCCACCTTGGGATCGTGACAGGTGGCGCAGGAGATCTTTCCGTCCTTGCTCATTCGCGTTTCGAAGTAGAGCAGCTTGCCCAGTTCGATCTTGGCGGCGGTCACGGGGTTGTCGGCTGGAACTGGAACGGGGGGCAGGCCGAGGGGCGGCTTGATTGTGAAGGGGGCTGCCTCGGCGGGTTTGGCCGTGGGTGTCGCCGGAGAGGCGGCCTTGGGGCCGGACGATGCCGCCGGAGCCGCTTTTTCCTGTTCTTTCTGGCAACCGGCGACGATCAATCCAACACACACGACAGACAGGGATGCGGCCAGAAATGCTCTTCTCAGATACACGTGTGTCACTCCTTGAAAAAGGGATGGGACATGAGACAACCATTTCAACAACGGCTCGCCTTTGCCGCGATTAGGCTACACGCGGCGGGATGCTTGTTCAAGCCCGTTGAGAGTAGACGGGGTGTGGGTGATTGTTCGGCTCACCGTCACCGCAGGTGGTGCATATCTCGATTGCCGTGGAAAGGGTAGTGATCCCACGGGTTGCCCTGTCCGGAGCCCCGGGGGTCCTTCGTTGAGGACATCCAACGATCGAGTTCTTGTGAGAGTTGTCGTCGGACGTCGGCGTATTCGGCAAGACGGGCGATGTTCTGCATCTGGGCCGGATCGGTGCGGAGGTCGTAGAGTTCTTCGGCCGGACGTTTTTCGAATGCGAGTTGAAAGAGGTGGCTGACCCGTTTGGCTTGGCGGTTCTCCCGCATGATGGACTTTGTGGGTCCGGGGTCGATGTTGCCGTAGATGTCGGGGTCTCCGGCGGGATGCCGGTCGGCTTCGAAGTTTCGTATGTAGAGGTGGCGTTCGGTGCGAACGGCTCGGGCGGGGTAGCCCAGCCCTCCGGCCCGGCACCAGGCGTGTCGCTCTCGTCCGAAGAATGCCTTGTCGCGTGAGGGGTCGGGGGGGGCCGGTTTGTCGGATACCAGCCGGCCCAGGAGGCTGGATCCGGTCATGTCGGTTGGGGGCTTCAGGCCGGCGGCTTCCAGAAACGTCGGGGCCAGGTCGGTCAGGCCGACGAAATCGGCTATGGATCGTCCGCTCCGGATCTTTGCCGGCCAGCGAATCGCCAGGGGCATGTGTGTTCCGTAGTCGTAGAGGTTGGCCTTGGCGCGTGGGAAGGGCATGCCGTTGTCGCTGGTGACGACCACGAGGGTGTTCTCGGCTCGGCCGGTTCGATCGAGCAGGTCGAGCATCTGTTTGAGCTGACGATCGAATCGTTCGATCTCGAAGTAGTAGTCGAGGATGTCGCTGCGGATCTCGGGCATGTCGGGCAGGAAGGGTGGGACCTCCACGTCTTCGAGTCGTTTGCCGGAGGCCAGGCCGGTGCCTTTTTCGTAGGGACGGTGGGGGTCTCTGCTGCCGAACCAGAAGCAGAAGGGTCTGTGTGTGGGGGCACTCTGAAGGAAGCGTGAGAAGTCTTGGAACAGGGGGCCGGCCGGATTGCGCGTTCGACCGCCGGCTTCAACCTTTCCGGGCGCCCAGCCCTTGCCGGTGTGTCCGACGACGTAGCCGGCGTGCTCGAGCAGATCGGGATAGACGGGGAATTCCTTGGGGAGCGTGCTCCAGAGGTTCCCGTTGTCTTTGAGTCGCCAGGGGGTTTGTCCTGTCAGGAGGGCGCCTCGGGACGGTGTGCAGGAGGGCGAGGCGCAGAAGGCATGGGTGAAGAGGGCTCCTTCTCTTGCGATGCGATCGAACGCGGGGGTTCTGACGACACGATCTCCTGCCACGCTGGTGTGGAGCCAGCTCTGATCGTCGGAGATGACCAGGAGGATGTTGGGGCGTGAGTTGTCGTGCTGTGAGGCGGATACGCCTGCGAGTTGGGCCCGGGCATGGTTTGGACGGCCGTGAGGGTTGATCACGGCGCTGGCCAGGAGGCCGGCCGACGCTTGTTGGAGGAATCGCCGTCGATTCATGGATGAGTTCTCCAGGAGATGCCGAAATGGCGCCTCCACTATACCGTTGCGGGCGTGTGTCGGCGATGGGGCCTCGCGTTGCGGTTGCTGTTGGAGGGGTCAATTCGGGAGGGTTGGAGGTGGTTGAGTGGTGGCAGGACGATTGCACGCGATTGGGTCGGGAGTGCATTGGAGAAGTCGTAAAGTGTTTGTGCCCAAGTTGATGACAGGCGGGAGGGTCGAAGATTGGTGGTGGCAGCGGGGTTGGCGTCTGGGAGGCCAGTTGCACAGAGAGTTGTCAATTAAGGTTTTACGGCGTTTGACGGCGTGATGAGAGTTGTTTTGGGCATGGCAAGGGTGTGATTTGACTCTGGTTGGTTTTGTGATATGGTTATACTTGCCGACGAGGCAGGCACAAGGCGGCAGGTTCCTTATCCGTTGTGGCCAGGATGCCTGAAGTGTGGGCATCAAGGTTCTTGCGGCGAGGTAGGGAAGGGTGGTCGTGTTGTGCCAGATTTTTTCGTTGGCCGGCTGTTTTTGGGATTGACACCCAAAGCAGAAGTGCTATACTAGCTGGTCTGCCAGTCAGGTTACTGACACGGCAGTTAAGTACGCTCTTTGACAAGTAAACAGTGGATCGCCGTGAGAATGTGGGCCTTGCCGGTGCTGCGTGTTATACCGGTGGGGCTGGATCCACACAATGGTGTGTTTAGATCAGACATTCTCACACGCAGTGAGTTTGTTTGAGCCCTTATCGAATCGCAAAAGGTTGCCTTCGGGTGGCCATCGCATCGATAAAAAATCGAAGAGTTTGATCCTGGCTCAGAACGAACGCTGGCGGCGTGGTTAAGGCATGCAAGTCGCACGGGCCATGTGATGGGTAACCAAAGCATGGTTAGTGGCGAAAGGGTCAGTAATACATGGGTAATGTACCCCGAACACAGGGATAGCGGCGGGCGCAAGCCCTTTAGCGAAAGTGCCGGTAATACCTGATAACATTCACGGATCGCATGTTCTGTGGATCAATGGGTGGGGACCTTCGGGCCTATCGGTTTGGGATCAGCCCATGTCCTATCAGCTAGTTGGTGAGGTAACGGCTCACCAAGGCTACGACGGGTAGCGGGTGTGAGAGCACGGCCCGCGACATCGGGACTGAGACACTGCCCGGACACCTACGGGTGGCTGCAGCAACGAATATTCCGCAATGGGCGCAAGCCTGACGGAGCGACGCCGCGTGAAGGAGAAGCCCCTCGGGGTGTAAACTTCAATAGCAGGTGAGAAAGTGACCCTACCTAATACGTAGGGAAGTTGATCAGCCTGTGAAAGGGCCGGCTAACCCTGTGCCAGCAGCCGCGGTAAGACAGGGGGCCCTAGCGTTGTTCGGAATCACTGGGCTTAAAGCGCGTGTAGGCGGCTTGGAAAGTGCCTTGTGAAATCCCCCGGCTCACCCGGGGAACTGCTCGGTAGACTGCCAAGCTTGAGGTAGGTAGAGGCGACTGGAACGTTAGGTGGAGCGGTGAAATGCGTAGATATCTAACGGAACGCCGGTGGCGAAAGCGGGTCGCTGGGCCTGCCCTGACGCTGAGACGCGAAAGCGTAGGGAGCAAACGGGATTAGATACCCCGGTAGTCTACGCCGTAAACGATGCGCACTAGGTACGGGAGTCTCTGACGGCCCCCGTGCCGAAACAAAAGCGTTAAGTGCGCCGCCTGGGGAGTACGGCCGCAAGGCTAAAACTCAAAGGAATTGACGGGGGCTCACACAAGCGGTGGAGCATGTGGCTCAATTCGAAGCAACGCGCAGAACCTTACCCGGGTTCAAGTCTTGGGATGCCAACCTGGAAACAGGACCTGGTTGCCCTTCGGGGTGAAACCTTGACCGGTGCTGCATGGCTGTCGTCAGCTCGTGCTGTGAAGTGTTGGGTTAAGTCCCGTAACGAGCGAAACCCCTGTCGCTAGTTGCCAGCGAGTCAAGTCGGGGACTCTAGCGAGACTGCCGGTGTCAAACCGGAGGAAGGCGGGGATGACGTCAAGTCCTCATGGCCCTTAAGCCCGGGGCGGCACACGTGCTACAATGGGGTGTACAAAGCGACGCAAGACCGCGAGGTGGAGCAAATCGCAAAAAACACCCCCCAGTTCGGATTGGAGTCTGCAATTCGACTCCATGAAGTCGGAATCGCTAGTAATCGCGCATCAGCCATGGCGCGGTGAATGTGTTCCTGAGCCTTGTACACACCGCCCGTCAAGTCATGGGAGCTG
>CAYUQT010000038.1:0-90750 GCA_964446835.1 uncultured Planctomycetales bacterium
TTCCATGACTACTCTTATCGGCTAACGCTACATCTTTTCGTGAACCGCTCTAATGCGGCCACCATAGCCTACGACAACCTCATGACGGGTGCATCGATCCTCCGAGGTGTCAAACCGGAGGTCGTGCTCCAACTCAATGGCCAGCGTATTGAGGTCGGCGGCCTCTGTGGGCAGCCCGATTATGCGTACCTGAGACCCCAATGGGTTGACGCGATGACCGGCGACCCCAATGCGTTTCAATGCGCCGGATTCGAGGTCGGAAAGCCCCAGGAACGATTCCCCTGGAAGCGCAGGCGCTACTCGGCGAACCTTCCCTGGCCGCCGCCGGGCGCCGCCCTGAAAATGGTCTTTCACCCCCCCACCGGCAGGCTTCAGAATCTGACGGTCTCCATCCACTACGAAATGTACGACGGAATTCCCGTGTTGTCCAAGTGGTTCGCCATTCAGAACAACGGAGACCAAGCAGTCCGGCTGAATGCCTTTGTGGCCGAGATTCTGGCTGCCGTGGAACCTGAATCGGTCGTGGACGAACGCGATCGCTGGGAATTGCCCAACCTCCATGTCGAAAGCGACTATGCGTTTCACGGCATGGACACAGCCACGGCGAACCGAACAACCTATTGGGTGCCCGACCCGCAATACACGACCCAGGTGAACTACAGCTATCGAACCCCTGCCATGCTCGAAAGCCGGCCGCCCCTCGGTCCTGATGTCCTCATCGAACCGGGTCAGACCTTCGAGTCATTCCGCACCTTTGAGTTGATCTATGACTCCACCGATCGCGAGCGCAAGGGGCTTGCCCTCCGACGGATGTACCGGTCCATCTGTCCCTGGGCAACCGAGAACCCGATCCTGATGCACGTAACCCAGGCCGATGCCCCATCCGTCCGACGCGCCATCGATCAGAGCGCCGACGTCGGTGCCGAGATGGTCATTATGAGCTTCGGCAGCAGCTTCAACATGGAAGTCGAGGCCCCCGGCTACATCAACCAGATCAGGCAACTCGTGGACTATGCCCACAGCAAGGGCATTGAGCTGGGAGGCTATTCCCTGCTGGCCAGCCGGAGGGTCAACGACGCAACAGACGTGATCAACCCGAAAACCGGTAAGCCGGGCAATGCCATCTTTGGAAACTCGCCATGCCTGTGTAGCCAGTGGGGCGAGGACTACTTCCGGAAGCTCAAGAGCTTCATCGAACAGACCGGCCTGGACCTTGTCGAGCATGACGGGTCGTATCCGGGTGATGTATGTGCCTCGACCTCGCACCCTGGGCATCGCGGGCTGAACGACTCGCAATGGATGCAGTGGAAGAAGATCATCGACTTCTACCGCTGGTGCCGGGCTCGCGGCGTCTACCTGAATGTGCCGGACTGGTACTTCCTCAACGGTTCGAACAAGACGGGCATGGGATATCGCGAGGTCAACTGGTCGCTCCCGCGCGACAGGCAGATCATCCTCGGACGCCAGAACATCTTCGACGGAACTTGGCAAAAGACGCCCAGCATGGGCTGGATGTTCGTGCCGCTGGTGGAATATCAGGGAGGCGGAAAGGCGGCCACACTCGAACCGCTTTCAGAACACCTCGACGCCTACGGGGCGCACCTGGCACAGAATTTCGGATCGGGGGTCCAAGCCTGTTATCGGGGGCCTCGCTGGTATGACGCCGATTCGACCAAGGCAACGGTCGCGAATTGGATCAACTTCTACAAGAAACACCGCGACATCTTGGACTCGGACATCGTTCACGTCCGGCGCCCCGATGGCCGCGACATCGACTGTGTCCTGCACGTGAACCCACGACTCACGATCAAGGGCCTGGCCATGGTGTACAACCCGCTCGATCGCCCCGTGAGGAAGATGCTTGAACTGCCCCTCTACTACACCGGCCTCACCGAAACGGCACGGATTCGCGAGAAGGAAGGCCCAGGCAAGGCTTATCCGCTCGATCGCGGTTACCTCGCCCGGATTCCGATCGAACTGAACGCGGCGAGTCTCACGTGGTTCACTATCGAGTGACACGGGCCTGCGGGTGTCTCAGGGATTGCGCCTAATCACAACACCACACTGTCCCTTCTCCCCTAAGGTCTTCTGCTTTCTGCTTGTTGACATGCGATGACACCTTCCCAGTCAACGCTTCCCATAAACGGTCCGGCTGGGAAGCACCTCACCGAACCGGCTCCTGAGGTCAAGCGGTAATGGCCTGCCGAGCCGTGCGTTGACTGATCTGGAGTGCGGAGTCCATACGTTCGTCGACCTGTCTGCCCATGACTGACACCAATCGGCAGCAAGCGCCCTATTCCGGCATCGCTGGGCCTTCTGAGTTCACGCAAGCCGTGCTAAGATGTCCATCGTGCTGGCCCGTCGGAAGGGATGTTCTCCGCATATCAGGAAAGGAAGCACATGGCTCACCGTCCGGTTTGTTGGTTTACACTGTTGTTGACGCTGGTTCTTTCTTCAACCCTCGTTGCCGAGCAGGGCACACGCAAGCCTAAGGAAAAGGGCAAGGGCCAGAATCTGAAGGCCCTGGCTGCGAGCATCGGGGAGGGCGCCGCCGAGCCGGTTCGCATGGTGATGGTGCCCATGCGCGACGGCGTCAAACTGGCGACCGACCTCATTGTGCCCAAAGGTGAAGGCAAGTGGCCCGTCCTGCTGATGCGGACTCCTTACGGGCGCAACAACGAGTCGGGCATGACCATGGCGGGCGGCATCGTGGCCAAACTGGGTTTTGCCGTGGTCAGCCAAGACATGCGCGGACGCGGCGATTCCGAGGGATCGGACTTTCCGGTCTTTGCTTCCGATGGATGGTACGAGCTGCAGGATGGATACGACACGATTGAATGGATTGCCAAGCAGCCGTGGTGCAATGGCAAGATCGGGCAGTTCGGCGCATCGGCCCTGGGCATCACCGCCAACGCCACCGCGCCCAGCCGGCCGCCGCACCTGGCCTGTCAGTTTGTGGCAGTGGCGGCCTCGGATGTCTACATGCAGGGAGCGACCTTCAACGGCACCCCCCGGAAGGCCTTGACCGAGGGATGGATCTACGGCACGAAGCTGGACCCGAACAACATCACGCTCTGGCGAGAGCACCCGAACTACGATGACTTCTGGAAGAAGTACTGCCCCGAGCGGGTAGTCGATCGGGTGAATATCCCGGTCTGCTACGTAGGTGGATGGTATGACATCTTTACCCAAGGCACCATCGACAGTTTTGTGGCGGTGCAGCACAAGGGTGACGTCGGCGCCCGCGGTAAGTGTCGCCTGATCATGGGGCCATGGGCGCACGGGGATTCCAACGGCCTCCAATATCCGCCCAACAGCAACATGATGCTCCAGGCCTCCGAACTGCTGAGCTGGTACAACAAGTGGTGCAAGGGAATCGACCTGGAACCCAATAAACCCCCGGTCAAGTACTACACGATGGGTGCGGTCGGCGAGCCGAACGCGCCGGGCAATGTCTGGCGGACCGCGGCCGACTGGCCGCCGCCCAGTACGACCTCGACCTACTACTTCCATGAAGGCAACGGACTTTCCGTCGATGAGCCCAAGGAACAGCAAGCGTCGGCCACCTACACGTACGACCCGAATAACCCGGTCCCCACACAAGGCGGTGGCAACCTCAAGCTCAAGAAAGGATCGATGGACCAAAGCGACGTCGAGAACCGGAAGGACGTGATCCTGTTTACCACGCCCGTCCTGACGGAACCCGTGGAGGCTACCGGGCGGATTCGGGTCAAGCTGTGGGCCAATTCGGACTGCAAGGATACCGACTTCACGGCCAAGCTTTGCGATGTGTATCCGGACGGGCGAAGCATGCTGGTTCTCGACGGGGTTATCAGCGCCCGCTATCGCGAGTCACCCAGCGAGGTGAAGCTGATCGAACCCGGCAAGGTGTACGCATTCGACATCGACCTGTGGTCGACGAGCATCATCTTCAACAGGGGCCATCGTATCCGGGTGGCCATCAGCAGCAGCAATTACCCGCGTTTCGAGGCCAATCCCAACACGGGCAAACCTCGAGTGGAACCCGGCAGTGAGGGACGGGTGGCCCGGAACACTATCTATTTTGATAAGACCAGGCCGTCGCACATTGTCCTTCCGCGGGTAATCCAGGCCGCAAGCGCCGGTCACTGATACGCAACCGGTGCTGCAGAAGAGGCGATGTAGTCCCATGAAGAGGCACGTTACAGGCTTGATCCTGGTGGCGGCAGTCTCCCTGCAAGTAATGCCACACCCAACCTCGGCACAGGAAGCCACCCCTCAGGGCGTGCAGAACACGGCCGTCTCCATGGATTACAGGGCCGTGTTCAATGCCCCCCCCGGCGATGTTCCAACCCAGGCCATGCCGGGGGGCCCACTATTGGGCAATGGGGATACAGGCGTGGTCCTGGCCGGGCCGCCGGATGTGCAGCGGTTTCACATCGGAAAGAACGATTTCTGGACCCGGACACCCGGCGACGCCAAAGTCATTACCGTCGGCACCGTCAGGCTCCTCATCCCCGCCCTGCACGGTGCAAGCTATCGGCAGGAACAGGACCTGGCGCGCGCCGAGGTAAGGGGAACCTTCGCGAGGGATGCCTTGACGGTGCGGATGCGTTCCTGGGTGGACGCCAACACGAACCTGCTGCTGACGCAGGTGCAATGCGACGGGGCGCCGATCACCCTTTCGGTGCGATTGTCACCCGGCGAGGCAAGCGCGGTGCCGTCACGCGTGGCGGACACGGGCACCCTGAACGTGGGACGCGAACAATACGGCGGCGGACGATGGTATTTCGACGGCGATCTGGCCAACGTATTGGTGACCGGCAGCGTACTGAACGGCACACCCACCGGCACACCGGTGAACCCGGAACACTTCGATGGCAAGTCCGGATGGCGTGAGGTGGCCGTCCCCCGCGTCGACCGGACGGTCAGCGTGGCGGCCTGGATCAAGATTGCCGGCACCAGTCCCGAAGCCAACTACATCGTCAGCAAGGGAGAATGGAATCGATCGTATAGCCTCGGGCTGTCGGCCGGTCGGCTGCGCTGGGCCATCAACGGCACGTGGCTCCAAACAGAGCACGTGCTGGAGAAGGACAAATGGCTCTACGTAGTCGGAACATTCGACGGAAAGCGGATGGCCCTCTACGTGGACGGCACATTGCTCGCAAGCCTGGGCGAGGCCGGAGGTTCGGCGAGGGGCTCGTTCACGCGCAAGGCCGATTCCCTTCCCGGACGGAGTCGAGAGGTGGTGGTGGCCACCCGCATAGTTCGTGCCGAAGGCTTAGAATCGACCATCAGGCCGGGTGAGACCACCACGGTGGCCACGGCCATCATGAGCGACCTGGATTCGCCCGACTTCCTCACGACGGCGAAGAGGCTTGTGGCACAACTGACTCCGCAGGAGATTGAGGCGCTGGCGACACGGCACCGCACCTGGTGGGCGAAGTTCTGGGCGCGATCCTTCATTGACGTACCCGACAAGGAGATCGAGAAGCGATGGTATGCCGCGTTGTACGCGCTCGGGTCGTGCAGTCGGGGCGGCAAGGTCGCTCCCGGCTTATGGGGCAATTGGCTCACGACGGATAATCCCGGCTGGCACGGGGACTTTCATCTGAACTATAACTTCCAGGCGCCGTACTACCTCGTTTACGGTTCCAACCATCCGGACTTGTCACTGCCTTTCTATCAGGCCATCCTGGAATCGATGGAGAACGGCCGCGCGATGGCCAAGCGCCATGGCTGGAAGGGCGTTCATTTCCCGGTCTGCATAGGGCCATGGGGGCTTTCCCCGGAAAACCCGGACGGTGACTGGGGCCAGCGATCCAACGCCGCCTACGCCGCGCTCAACTTCATCTGGTACTGGCAGTACACGCAAGATGTCGTATTCCTCCGCCAGACGATCTACCCATACCTGCGCGAGGTGGCGGACTTCTGGGAGAACTACCTGAAGTTCGAGAACGGCCGATACGTGATCTACAGCGACTCCATCCATGAAGGGTCCGGCCCCGACTTCAATCCGCTCCTTTCGCTGAGTCTGGTGCGAGTGTTGTTCAGGAACATGCTTTCGATCAGCCGGGAACTCGACGTCGATGCTGACCGGCGCGCCAAGTGGCAGGATATTCTTGACAAGCTCGCCGCCTTCCCCCTCCAGGAACGTAACGGCAAGACCGTGTTCCGCTATTCCGAGAAGGGCATGGCGTGGTGCGATGGCAACACGCTGGGCATACAACACATCTTCCCCGCCGGTACCATCGGTTTGGACAGTGATCCGAAACTGCTTGCGATCAGTCGCAATATGATCGACGCCATGCACCGGTGGACCGACGGTAACGGGTTTTCTTCGTGGTATTCAGCCTGCGCACGAGTCGGCTATGACCCGAAACGCATCCTCGCCGGATTGCGCCATGAATGCGACACGCGTTCGGCTCCGAACCTGCTGCTCCAATACGGGGGCGGCGGCATTGAGAATTGCAGCGGATTCCTCGCCATCAACGAGATGCTCCTTCAGAGCCACGACGGGGTCATCCGGTTCTTCCCCTGCTGGCCCAGAGAACTGGACGCACGATTCGGGACGCTCCGGGCCGTTGGCGCGTTCCTGGTCTCGGCAGAGCTCCAGAAGGGAGTTGTCACCGGCACCAGAATCACCAGCGAGAAGGGACGTGACTGCACGGTCGTCAACCCCTGGCCGAACAAGAAGGTGCAAGTCATAAGAAATGGAAGGAACGCAGAAACGCTGTCCGGTGATCGGTTCACGCTCAAGACATCGGTTAACGAAGACGTTCAGATCGCCGCGAAGTAGTCGGATTCGCAGCCCATGACATCGAAGCACACCGTTCTCATAAACGTCCCGACTTGCCTTGTGCCGACATCAGTCTGGGCGACGTATCAGCCCACGTCGGCCCGACTTGATCTGCACCGCGGTCGGGTACGGCCAGCAGACACTATCCCATCGACCTTCACGCTCCACGGCTACGGCTCGTCGACAAGGAACCTGACCGTCCTTGTTCACGTTATCCGCCCCGACAGGCCACACATCGGAGTGGATCTCTCACCGAACCCGCCGATCGCCGAGTGGTCGGTCGAAGGATCCGCGCACGAAGGACCATTCCGCATCGTGGTGTCGACAGACGCTCGAGTCCCCGGCAGGAAATAGGACCCGAAAGGAGAATCCCCGTGAAAGGTCGCTCTGCATGTAACTCCGAAACGTTCCTCATTGCCGCCCTGGCAGTGTTATCCTGCCTCCTTCCGGCCGTCGGCTCTCAGGCTCAAACGCAGACCGCAGTGCCTTCCTCGCCCCCGTGGAGACTGCTTTTTTCCGGAAGCCAGGATATCACCGACGCATGGGGATCGTTGCATTTCGGCGTGTCACCCGTGCGCGTGATCCGCGAGTGTGAACCTCCGGGATTCACGTTCGCCGGTTGTTTCCCGCTGCCCGACGGCACGTGGGAGGTGTATGGCCAGCAGATGTCGGAGATCAAGCCGGGAAATGAGCCGTATGAGCGCATCACGGTTTGGAAGCTCATCCGCGCCACAACACACGATGGCATGACGTTCGAGAATCGGGAGACGGTCTTTGAGCCCAAGCCGGCGGCGTGGACGGACCACTGTGCGATGGCCTACAACCCGGACGCGAAGGAATACCTCCTGCTGAAGCTCAAGGTGGACCGCTCCGGCTTCGCCTACACGGCCTTCCTCAGCCCCGACGGGAAGCAATGGCGCGAGCATCCCGGCAACCCGTTGTTCTACGAAGGCGATGCGATGAGCCTGTTCTGGAGCCCGGTCCTGCATCGTTTTGTCTGCGTCAGCAAGAGCCTCCAGCCCTATCGCAAACACATCGTCGATCACGGCGGCCCAACGCCCGCCCTGGGTGACGATTCACTGCGAGACCGACGGGTGCTGATGCTTCGCTCCAGCCCGGACGGCCGCCGCTGGGAACCGTCCGTTTCGCTATCCGATGTCTGGAATCGTAACGGCCGCAAGGGCTCCGCCCCTTCGGGATTCATGACTATGCCGGATGCCAGTGATCCGCCGGATCTGGAATTTTACAGCGGCAACGGCTTCTGGTATTACGACCGCGCCTACATGATGGTGCTGAACTACGCAGCCAGCCCATTGTTGTCACGCAAGCACGGACCGCACCTGGACAACGAATGGTGGACGAGTCCCGACGGTTTGCGATGGGAACGTCCGGCGCGCGGCGTAAATGCATTGGAGGCGTTTCCCGGCATTCCCCGTCTCGAAAGCCATCCGCTGATCGTCAACGGCATGATCCTGTTCCCGCGTGGCCATTTGCTGCTGGGCCTTAAGGAGGACCGCATCAGTTACGTCGGCGCGAGAGCCAATGGCGAGTTCTCAACGAAGTCGTTCCGGATGCCGGAGGCAGACTTGTTGTTCAATGCCGCGTCACCCTCGCCGGAACGACCGTTTGCCAAGGAGCAGGCCTATGTGATGGCCGCGTTGCTCGACGAGGAAGGCCACACAATCCCGGGATTTGAGGCGGAGAAGTGCCTCATCCGCAATGAGGATCGGAGCGACCTCCTGCTGAAATGGGGCAATGTCTCTGCACGCCAGCTCGCCGGACGAATGATCCGACTCAGGTTCTTCCTCCGCAGCGCTAACATTTATGCCGTAACATGCAGATGAGACCCAACAACACCACCGCTACGACACGCCCAAGGCGACACAGCGTCATGATCGACACATTGCTGCCGTTCCTGCTGTTGGAAGTCGCTACCGATCCGGGTGACAACACGCCACGGCAGGTGCGTCTCTCCAGCGAACTGGGTGGTGTGTATAATTGGACCCACGATGCCGATCGCGATGGGAGCCACAACCTGTCGGAATGGGGCGTGTATCCCGAATCCACTGCCTTCTGCGACATCGGCATCACGCGATTGCAGCGGGCATTTCCAAGAGACCGCATGGCATAAGACTATGAAACCCTCCACACACATCCGGATACTGTTCCTGAACCTATGCTGGCTCGGCCACATCGCCACCGGGGCGGACGACTTGGCGAAGTCCTTCCGCAGTCCACCGGATTCGGCACGGCCGGGTGTCTACTGGTACTTCATGGACGGCAACCTGTCGCGTGAGGGGATGACTCGCGATCTGGAATCCATGAAGGCTGCCGGCATTGGTCACCTCGTCTTTCTAGAAGTCAACGTCGGGGTGCCACGCGGCCCGGTCGGTTTTCTTAGCGAGCAATGGCAGGACCTCTATGCTCATGCGGTGCACGAGGCGGAGCGGCTAGGCATCGAGATCACGCTGGGCTCCGGCCCGGGGTGGACTGGCAGCGGCGGCCCGTGGGTAAAGCCCGAACAATCCATGCAACACCTCGTGGCCAGCAAGGTCGAGGTACAGGGGCCAGGCCGCTTCAAGGACACACTGCCGGTCGCGCCGCCGCGCCAACCGTTTTTCGGCGACGTGCCCAAACAAATGCGCCCCCAATGGGAGGCATTCTTCCAAGATGTGGCGGTGCTCGCGTTCCCGACCCCAGCCGTCACCTCGACGATTCCGGATATTGATGAGAAGGCATTGGTGTATCGCGCTCCGTTCTCATCGCAGCCAAACGTGAAGCCCCGCCTCGAAGCACCGGCGGATTATCCCGCCGATCCGCCACACTCGTCGATTCCGCTCGACGGCGTGCTCGATCTGACCGGGCGACTAAGACCCGACGGCACGCTCGACTGGCAGATTCCCGATGGGAAATGGACCGTGATGCGATTCGTCAGTCGTAACAACGGTGGGTCCACCCGTCCGGCACCCGATCCAGGCATCGGGTTTGAGTGTGACAAGTGCGATGCCACCGCACTGGATGCACATTTCGCTGAATATGTCGGCAAGTTGTTGAAGAAGGTTGGACCACGTCAACCGGGACGCGGTTGGACGATGCTGCATATTGACAGTTGGGAAATGGGCGCACAGAACTGGACGCCCAAGCTGCGCGAGGAGTTCAGGAAGCGTCGCGGCTACGACCCTCAACCCTTCTATCCCGTGTATCTCGGTCACATCGTCGGCAGCCGCGAGCACAGCGAACGATTCCTCTGGGACCTTCGCCTGACGGGACAAGAACTGGTAATCGAGAACCACGCCGAACATCTCAAGAAGCTTGGCCGACAGCATGGGTTCACGCTCTCCATCGAACCCTACGACATGAACCCGACCAATGACTTCGATCTTGGCGCGGTGGCGGACGTGCCGATGGGCGAGTTCTGGAGCCTCGGTTTTGAAACATCATTCAGTTGCCAGGAGGCAGCCTCCATCGCGCATGTGCTGGGACGTCCGGTCGTGGCGGCAGAGGCGTTTACCGCAGCGCCGGGCGAGAACTGGAAATTCTTCCCGGGCTCCTTGAAGAACCAAGGCGACTGGGCGTTCGCCACCGGCATCAACCGCCTGACCTACCATACGTTTGCCCACAAGCCGGACGAGGGCCGGCCCGGCATGGTGATGGGACCGTACGGCGTGCATTGGGATCGAGGCCAGACGTGGTGGCCGATGGTGTGGGATTACCACCGCTACATCACCCGCTGCCAATATGTCCTCCGCCAGGGTCGAAGCGTCGCAGATGTGCTTTACCTGATGCCGGAGGGCGCACCCAATGTATTTCAGCCGCCTCCTTCTGCTTTTGCAGGTAGTAATCGCCTGCCGGATCGGCGAGGCTACAATTTCGATGGCTGTTCGGCGCAAACACTTGTCAAGTTGGCCCACGTGCGCGAGGGGAGGATCGTCTTCCCCGGCGGAGCGGCCTATCCACTTCTCGTCCTGCCGAGCTGTGACACCATGACGCCCGAACTGTTGCGTAAGGTTGAATCACTGGTCGAAGCGGGCGCGACCGTTGTTGGGAATCCGCCGCGCAAGTCGCCCAGCCTGGTGGGGTATCCGAAATGCGATGATGACGTCTCGCGTCGAGCTGAAGCGATGTGGGGAGGTTTGCGGCCCCCCACCGACCACACCTCACGCCGCCACGGCAAGGGTCGGATCATCTGGGGCGAAACGCTGCGGGGCAGTTCTGCGGCCGAACCGTCGACAATCTCGAACGCACAGTGGATTTGGTATCCGCAAGGCGAGCCGGCCCAGTCCGCGCCGGTCGGCAAGGTGCTGTTCCGCCGGGAGTTCACAGTGCCTGCGAATTGGAAGCTCTCTTCCGCCCGCCTGGAGATGACGGCCGACAACGGCTTCACCGCCACTCTCAACGGCTCGCCCGTGCTGGAGGGCGATAGCTTCCACCAGACATACGCCGCAGACGTAACCAAGGCGATGAAACGCGGCCCAAACCTTCTGACCGTCCTCGCCGAGAACTCCGGGGACGCACCCAATCCGGCGGGCTTGATCGGCGCGCTGCGATTGCAGTTCACCGACCGCTCGCAGCAACTCCTGACCACCGATGGCCAATGGAGTGCCTCGTCCGCTGACACCACCGGCGCCCGGAAGCCGGCACGGGTGTTAGGTGTGGTACACATGGCTCCCTGGAGACTCACACCGCAGCCCGTCGCACTGCCGCTATATCCGCATTACGACCTCACCTCCGCCCTTCTTCGCGACATGGGCGTGATAGAGGACTTCGCCTCACCCGGTCCGGTACGCTACGCGCATCGCCGGACAGATGACCGAGACCTGTATTTCGTGGCCAATCGTTCCGACCAACCCCTTCAGACAACCGCTACGTTCCGGGGCGCGGCAGGTACGCCGGAACTCTGGAATCCGATGAGCGGAGAGGTCCGGGCGCTGCCGGAATTCATTCGCTCGGGCGGAGCGATCGAGATCCCGTTGCGTTTCGAATCGCACGAGAGCTACTTCCTGGTCTTTCCGAGCCAGACAACCGCAGCGGTTGCCTTGCCGAGTCGCACCATAAAGAACTTCGCCGAATTCACGCCGATTGCGACTTTGTCCGGTGCCTGGAACGTGTCCTTCGATCCGACGATGGGCGTCCCCGCGCAGATACGCTTTGAAAGACTGGAAGACTGGACCCGGCGGCTCGAACCCGACCTCAAGCACTATTCCGGCATCGCCACCTATCGGACGACGTTCGACTTGGCAGCATCTGATATCCCAGATGCGCAATCTCGAATCTGCCTCGACCTCGGCGGCGTTCAGGTCATGGCCCGCGTGCGGGTGAACGGCAAGGACTGCGGTGTGGTTTGGACCGCACCGTGGCGAGTGAACATCAGCCACACCGTCAAAGTCACCGGCAACACGCTGGAAATCGAGGTCGCGAATCTCTGGCCCAATCGAATGATCGGTGACGCTGCGTCGAGGAACCGGAAATTCACCCAGACCACCTATCGGCCTTACAAGGCCAGTGATCCGCTGCTGCCTTCCGGATTGCTTGGGCCCGTTCGCTTGATGAGAACAACCGCCCCAGCAGGAAAGTAATCGCCCCATGAAGCACTGGATCCCGACTCTCTCCCCCACCGCTGCTGCCGCCCGCTCCGGTTCAACATCGCCTGCGTTGGCGAGGAGTTGTGTGATCATTGAAACGGCGCAGACATATGAACCGAAGTCGTCGGATGAACTGTGTACAAGCTCCACACACTTGGCCTTGAAGAAGACACCCTCGTCTTTTTCTGCTCGGACAACGAACAGGCGAAACGGATCATCTTCGCCTCAGGTTGTGGCGCATCCCAAAGCTCACTATTCTTCAAGGTGTCATTCACGTTCCGTAAGCCGGTTGGCTGGGCACGGCCACAATGCTCAGCATCGACTTCAGAAGCCAGAGTGTCGCCCCATTGGGGTCTCCTTGTCGGGCGACAGCACGATGGTGTGAGGATCCAGCATGAACTCCATTCTCCGTCGCACGAAGATCGTCGCAACGCTCGGCCCCGCGAGTTGTACGCCCGAAATCATCCGCCAGCTTATGCGGGCGGGGATGGACGTGGCCCGGTTGAACTTCTCTCATGGCAGCTACGACGACCATGCGCGAACCGTAACGACGTTGCGTGGCATCTCGGAGGAACTCGACACGCCGGTGACGATTCTACAGGACCTCCAAGGCCCCAAGATCCGCGTGGGACAATTGCCCAACGGTGAGATCGCGTTGGAGCCCGGAGCACAGGTTTCGCTTGTTCCGATTGCCGAGTTCTCCGATCAGCCGAACGTCATCCCCATCGATTATCCTCATCTGGCCGAGGAGGCCCATCCGGAGATGCAGGTTCTGCTGGCCGACGGCGCGTTCGAGCTGGAGATCGTGGAGGTGGCGCGATCGGGCGTGCGATGCCGCGTCATTGAAGGCGGAGTGCTCAAGAGTCGTAAGGGCGTGAACTTCCCCGGCCTGCGCTTGCGTCTGCCTTCTCTGACGGAGAAGGACCGGCAGGATCTTGATTTCGGCCTGTCGCAAGACGTCGACGTCATCTCGCTCAGCTTCGTCCGAGGTCCGGATGACGTGCGGGCGTTGAAGGACCTGCTCGCCCAGAAAGGCGTCTTCAAGCCCGTGGTCGCCAAGATCGAGAAGCCGCAGGCGATCGATTGCCTTGATGAAATCGTTCACGAATCGCACGGTGTGATGGTAGCCCGAGGTGACCTGGGCGTGGAAATGAGCCCCGAGAAGGTGCCGATGCTGCAGAAACGCATCATCGAGCTGTGCAACCGCAAGGGCCGGCCCGTCATTACGGCCACCCAGATGCTCGAGAGCATGATCCACGAGGCTCGCCCCACGCGTGCCGAAGCCAGCGATGTAGCCAACGCTATCGTCGACGGCACCGATGCCGTGATGCTCTCAGGCGAGACCGCCGTGGGGGCGCATCCGGTCAAGGCAGTGGAGATGATGGCTCGCATCGCCCAAGAGGTCGAAGAACGCATCGAGTTCAGAAACTACCCGCCGGAGGAGCACACGCAAACCAACACCCTCGGCGAAGCGGTGCGAACAATCGAAGCAGTTCTCAAGCCACGGTGTGTCGCCGTGCTCACCACCAGCGGTCATACCGCGGTGAGGGTCGCGGCCGAACGCCCGAGATCACCCGTCGTTGCCTTGACCACCGACCTGCGAGTCTACCACACGATGAACCTCGTATGGGGCCTGCGGCCTCTGCTGATACACAACGATGCAGAGACCTTTGAAGACCTGGTTGGACTGGCGGAAGCCACCCTGCGACAACGGCAGTTGGTGAACTCCGGCGATATGATCCTGGTCCTGGGCGGCATTCCGGCGAGGCATCCGCGAGGGACCAACTTCATCAAGATCCACAAGGTGGGTTGAACGACACCCCGGCGGAACACCTCCTGCAACGGGAAAGGATGGAGTCATGCGTGAAGATCGCACCCGACAGAGCCGGCACGTACTTGACCCCACCGAACGACTCTCCGAGGTCCTGTTCGGCCTGATCATGGCGATTTCCTTCACAGGATCGCTCAGTGCGGCCACGGCCGGTCACGAAGAGGTTCGGACGATGCTCTTCGGCGCGATCGGATGCAACCTGGCCTGGGGGATCGTTGACGCAGTGATGTATGTCTTGGGTAACCTGATTGAACGAGGTCGTGGGAACTCAGCCTTGAGGGCCGTCAGAACGGCCGCCGATGTGGAGCATGCACAGCGAACCATCCGCGATGCCCTGCCGTCTGTTGTGGCATCCGTCCTGAACCCATCCGATCTGGAATCCATCCGCCAGGGGTTGATCAGCCTGCCCGAACCTCCATCTCAGCCTCGTCTGACCCTTCGGGATCTTCGAGGTGCGATTGCAGTGTTCTTCCTCGTCTTCCTGTCGACGTTTCCACCGGTCATCCCCTTCATTGTGATGGATGAACCGGTACGCGCCCTTCGCGTCTCCAACGGCATTGCCATTGTGATGCTCTTCCTGGTGGGGTCTTCACTCGGACGATATGCAGGTCATCGTCCCCTGCGGATGGGCCTGTCGATGGTTGCCATCGGTGGTGTTCTGGTTTCACTTACCATCGCACTCGGTGGATGATCTCAGACCGATTGCCGCGTCCCAGTGGTGCCCTGCGCAGCAGCCACGATCCGCTTGCCATACCGTTCCGTCAAAACGGGTCCCAACACCGATGTGACAACAACCAGCACGAGCACGCTGTTCAGTACCGGCTCGTCGATCAGGCGCTGCCCGGCGGCGTTCTTGACCTGGTAGGCCGTTAGCGCCACCGCCAACGTCGCGGCCACTTGTGGCAGCGACAGCGCCCACATGATCAGACCTTCGTCCCGGGTATAGCCGAGGCCCCTCTGCGTAGCGACGGAAGCAAGCAGTTTCGCCAGGATCGGGGTGCCGACGATGCCGCATGCGAGGCCAAGATTCTGCACGATCGTGTTGAAGAAGACGCGTACGTCAATTAGGAACCCAATGGTGATGAAGAATATGGGGATAAACAAGGTGTTCCCGAGGAAGTCGAGCTCCTCCTTGGCCTGGCTGTGCTCGACCGCACGATTGACCGCAAGACCCGCCAGGAATGCACCGATGATGCCTTCAAGATGAATGGCTTCCGCCCCGATGGCGGCCAGCGCCACGATCAGCAGCATGATCAGGAACTGACCATCCTTGGACGCGTGGAACTTACCGATCAGGAAATGCGCCGCTCGACTGAAGCCGAGCAGGACCACCGGAACGTAAATGGCAAGTTGCAGCACTTGAATCGAAAACGCCTTTGTCGAGAAGCCCGTCGAGTGAATCGGGATGCAAATCGCGACGACCAGAAGCGCCGCCACGTCGGTGAAGATGGTGGCGCCGATGGTCACGGTAACCGCTTCGTTGCGGACCAGCTTCATCCGCTGGACGATCGGATAGCCCAGGAGCGTGTGCGATGCGAACACCGACCCGATCAGAAGCGCCGAAAGCCAGCCATAGCCGAAGAGGCGTCCCAGGGCGACACCGAGAGCAAGTGGCGTACCAAACGATGCAAGGCCATACACCAGCGACCGGTTGCGCACCCGTTGGAATTGGGTCAGGTCGATTTCTAGGCCCGCGAAGAACATCAACAGCAGCTTGCCGATTTCCGCGAAGAAATGAGCCACCTCGGAATGCTCCGGGGCAATGTGCAGGCCGCTCGGCCCGAACACCACGCCGGCCAGCAAAAGTCCGACGACCGCAGGCAGCCGAACGCGCTGGCACAAGTGGGGCAACGTGAGGATCACCGTCAGCGTGATGGCGAATCGCGCCAGGATCGGCAACCGTGTCATGGATTCGAGAAAACCGCCAAGCATCTCCGACTCCTCGTCCAGGATGTCTGTTTAGAAAGCAAATCTCAAAGCAGGGAGCTCAGAAGTCAATGACATCTTCAATCACACAGGGCCAGTCCTCCCCACGATCCGCCAGCCGGGCCCGCAGCATGTCAGCCCTCCTGAGCCGAACCTCCGGTCGAGTGATCGCCCCGTGAACTGCCCATCCCCTGGTGGTCGCCGATTCCCGCATAGACCCGGTCCGCCGGATCGGCAAAGCTGCGTTCCACCGTTCGGTCGAGCAACCGAAGCTGCTCCCTGATCGCAGGGTGACGCTTTTCCGGTAACACCGCGAGCAGGGTTTCGATCATGGCCCGGAGGCGGCGTACGACCTGAATACTGCCGGCGCCGAACAATCGGATCTCACTCATTCCGAGTTTTACGAAGTCCTCCCAGTTCGGCGTGGGCAGGCTCACCCGCACGACGCCCTCGGCATCGCGAATCGTCCCATCGCCCAGATGTCTCTTGCCTATGACGCGAAGCAGCCGCTGGATCTGATCGAGGGTTAGGACGGCCGTCGAGGGGTCGTTGATCGCCGGTGAAAGGGCCCGAGAGGCGATGTCAACGATGATCCGAAAGGCGAACCGGGGGTCCTGTTCCAGCGTTTGCTCCGGGCCAACGGCGGCCGCCCGATGCAGCTCGCGATCGTCAATGCCCAGGCCGCCGTGGTAGATGTGAAAGAGCGGCTCGCCTCGCGTGAAAAAATCTCCGACCTGCGGCGCCAGTCGTATGGTGCAACGGTTCTGGCGCGCCATTTCGGCCAAACGAGGACCATCCACGGCCTGGAGCATGCCCGAAGACTCGCGATAGTAGACGGTGCGTGGGGGCCTGTTGAGGACAGGCCCCGCGTGGTCCCCCTGCTCCGACTCCGACTGGGTGAGCCGATGCGGATACATGTCCTCGATGACCCGGTTTGCCTCCGCGGCGATGGTGCCGAGTATCCCGACGGGCCGGAGGGATGTGGCCGTGAGGTTTACGAGGTAGAGAAACATACCGATGCTTGCGAAGCAGGAAAGAACCATCATCACCATCGGGAGTTGCGGGACCACAGCCTCGATCCTGGCGAGCACACCGAGGGAGTAGGTGAAGCTGAATACGAAGACCACCATAGCGCACTTGATGAAGCGGTCAGGCAACGCAAACATGACGATTCGCGGCGACAGTTGGGCACCCGCGATCTGAACGACGAGGAGCAGGATGGAGAACGTGAACACCATGAAGGTTAGCAGCGAAGAGGTGATGGCGCCGACGGCGGCCCGGGCCCCGTCGGGACTGAAGTTCAGCCAGGCCCATCGGGTCCGATCGTCAAGCCACCAGAGGACTCTGTGCGTCACGATCGCCGCCACCATGCACACCAGCGGCGCGACCCACAGGGAGGAACCCGAAAGACCCCGAAGCCAATACCGTCGAATCCGCGTCATTCGAATACCTCGTTGAACCGCCCGTGTGAAGATCTGGTTGCCCGCGACATTCTGGCCGAAGAGTCGAGCTCGCACAATGTTTAGTTCACCGCGTAATTGCTCATTTCAGGAACCTCACGCGGCCGGACTCGATCACGTAGATGGCCCCCACAAGTCTCATTCGCCCCTCGGCCAGGCGCGCCTGCCCCTCGGGTGATTCCAGAATCTGACGCATTGTCCAGCGGACGTTGGCCTCGACAGCCTGCGAAAGCCGCACCTCCGGCGGCAGCTGCGGATCGATGTCGGGCAGGCCCGGCAGGATGCAGTCCACCAGGACTTGGATCCTGGAACGATGCTGGGCGTCTTGGAACTTGGTCTCCATTGCCGCCTTCACCGCCCCGCAGTCCTCGTGGCCAAGCACCACAAGAAGCGGTGTCTTCAGATGCGTCCCCGCGTATTGCAGGCTGCCCGTGACTCCTGGCATGACGACGTTGCCCGCGACACGCACGACGAAAAGCTCGCCGAGCCCGGCGTCGAAGATCGACTCGGGCGGAACGCGCGAATCGCTGCAGCCGAGGATCGTCGCGTACGGCTGCTGCCCCTTGGCGAGATCGGCGAGAACCTCTTCCTGCAGGTGGGGAAAGTCTGCCGCGCCCCGCAGAAATCGTTCATGCCCGTCGATGAGTCGCTGCATCGCCTCGTCTGCGGAGATGGCAGGCTGTTCGGTCTTCGTTGACGCCATAAAGACCCCCCTGTCTGATACCAACCAACACGCTTGTCGACTGCATGAACCTGTCGCCTGTCTTCAGCGTTCCTCTTCTGGCCGCTCAGAGATCTGATGCGGGCTTCGGTCTGAGATTCGCCAGGAGTATATGTGTGCTGACCAGAAGCACCCAGAGAGGAAAGACAAGCGAGATACCGCGAACATATCCAATACTCAGAAGCAGCGCCAGCGCCAGCACGTAGCCGAGGAACGCCATCCAGCGAGGGAAGATCCCTGTACGAATCGAGAGCGTGCAGGTGGAGATCATGAACACCCCCGCCATCTTCACGGCATAGACGCTCAGGATCTGGTAGTGTATGTTGCGAGCGAATGTGTAGACGCCCGATTCCATGGGCTTGTCGAGCGAGGCTCTGTGGAGCGTGACGATAGCGCCCGCCGCAGCGGAACCGGCAAACAGCATGGCCAGAAACAGAAGCCCACTGCCGAAGAACACGGTGGCAAAAAAGCGGTCTTCGCTGGCTCCGAGGCGGTCGCGCAGCACACCGATGAACCATAGGAACGCGATGCCTGCGAACGGTATCAGGCTAATCGCGAGACTGGCCGTTCTCCAGTTGCGGGCTAGCGATGGTCCTGCAGCCCGTGGATCGGCCGGAACGGAGACCCACCAAAGGACCAGACTCAGGATGAGCAAGGTGGAAAACACGATGCCGGCCACAGCGGCAGCACGCGGCGTCGTCAAGCGAGCCCGGGTCAGTGTTATTTCTGGTTCCATGATGTCCTCCACGGAAACTGAACGCTACCGTAGTGGTGAAGAAACCGGTTCATTGACCAATGACCAACTCCGCTGGTATTGCCTGCACATTGGTCGGGCGTTTGCCAAGAATCTGTAGTCTCTCCATCCACGTAAGGTCGTCGGGGACCTTCTTCGGGATGACGTGATACGCCAGGCGAACCGACGAACCTTCCTGACGTACCGTAAAGTAGTTGAGCCGGTAGGACGGGAGGTACACGTCCGGCAACAACCGGAAGTGGCCGCGGACGCGATCCAGCCGTTTCAGCCACGTCCCCGTGTTGACCACGTAACCGGACGCCATCTTCCTCACGTAGGGCACGTGCGTGTGCCCGTAGATGAACAGTGCCGCCGATTGGTCCTGGTCGAAGAAGGCCTTCGCGGCCTGGATGTATCCGTCGTCCTTCGTCGATACCAGTCCCTCGGAGCTCTCGACGCCAAACTTCTGAAGGGCCGCGCGAACGTCCCTGGCCAGCAGATAAGCGGGAATCGCCAGGACCAGCATGGCCGTCAGTACGATGCCGTTGACAAACAAGACGCCGTCCACCAGACGCCCCGGTGAGCCCAGTCGATTGCCCAGTCTCCCCTGAAACACCTCGGTGTGGGGGACACCCACTCTTGCCAGCCCGCGACCGACCAGGACGATGAAGCTCACCCCGGCCAACAACAGGAAGGGCAGAAGGAACAGCCGCAGAATGGGCGTCATCTCTCGATAGAAGTAATTAGACCAGATCCAGAAGGGGATGGCCTCGCTTGGATATACGGTCTCCAGGTCGTTGAGCCAATCGCTCTGACCGCGCTGTGCGGCGCGGGCGGCGGCGGCCACGGTACTGGTCGTGATGTAATATCCAGGCGGCATGGCGTACCGGTTGCCGAACTCTGGGAACCGGTTGAACTCGTCGCGCTGATTCCCGTGCTCGATCCAGATAGTGCGCCCGGCCACCTTGCGGATGATGTGCACTACCGGCTCCAAGCGGATGTTGTACGTGGCCAGGTATGCCTTGTAGGCCGGCATGCAGGCCAGATCGTAGTCATGGTTTCCGGGCAGCAGGGTGATCCTGAGCCGCCGTCCGGTCTCACGGAACTGTTCAAACAGCGCCTTGTGGTTCCGTGCAATCTGGTTGAGTTTCTGATCGTCCGCGGCCGACGTCATTTCCCACAACCCGAATGCATCACCGACGATGATCAGTTCCGCACACTGCGGATCTGCGGCGATGCCGCGCAGAAACGCAATCAGTTCCCCCTCGAACTCACAGCGATCCAGCCCCCCGTCGCCGCCGATATGAAGGTCGCTGATGAAGTAGTAGGTGGTCGGCGACTCCTGGCTATTGGACCCGGAGAAGTCGCCCCCCACAGAGGTGGTGGAGGTGGCTGCTGATCTGCTCGTGGCCTCCTGTCCAAAGGAGAGCGTCGCGACGCAGACAAAGGCCGACAGCATCTTAGCTGGTTCGATCTGCATCATGCCAGTTTTCCCAGATGGCCTAGCCGGACGACACTGTCCAGCGATGGCACGCTACGGTAAACTGCCCGTTTCCGCTGTGACAACCACTGGATCAACCCCACGACCCGAGGTGGCTTACCCAGCAGGGATCGTGATCACCGGAGCGCCCTCCTTTCCTTGCGTCTCGGTAAGGGAAAAGACGAACATCATGAAGGAGAAGATTAACTTCGATCGCATGTCGCGGTCATCGATCCAGAACCAGTGGTTCCGAAAGGGAACTACAACGAAGGCGTCGCCGGGCCAGTGACGCGAACTACGGATCCTGATGAGCGGAGCAACAGAGGTACCCTCCACCGTGTCCTCAGACATGGTCGGGCTCGTCCGCTTCTCCTCCACGTGCGCGGCCGGCACCTCAATACGTGAGGCCAGATCGACGATGATCTCCAGTATTGACCGGGTCAAAATAGCAAGCTCTTTGCTATCTTTCGCTACCGAACCGTAGGCAATGTTCAATTCGCCCGCTGCGGGGTCAAGCCCGAGTGTCTTTCGGACAAAGTTGATATCCTCCTGCACGGAGGTGTCCACCTTCCCTCGGAAGCTCATCAGCACCCCTTCCATGTCGTTCGTCTTCTGGACCCTCAGCCCAATGGCACCAGAGTCCTGGATCCTCCGCAACCGCTCCAGGAGCGGGTAGAACTCAGGGTCGGCAGGGCGCGCCCGCGCGGAGCCCCCGTACCGGTTCCTGATGCCGTTGACAGAGTGCACGCAGATCCGCAGGACGAGATCGATGGGATAGCCCGCCTGGATCAGACTCAATATGGCGGGCGGCGGGAGCGGCTTCATGAGGGTCCGGGTAAACTTCTCTCCACTGAGGGGCATATACGAGATCGTGGGACGGTCTGAATAAGCCCCGTTCACCCCGAAGGTTTGGGAACTGCTCAAGAAAGGGCTGCCAAACTGCCCGCCCCAGTTGAGCGCTCCCGTAACAGGGTCGGCAAGGTTCCCGGCGGCTCCCAGGCTATGAGTATTGCTCGAGGATTGGTTGTTGAACGTGCCGCCCCAATTGACCCCTCCCGCAACCTGGTACTGGCTGATCACCGAAGCCACGTCCAGGAAAACCGGGGCATCCCCGTAGCGTATCTTGACCATGTTGATGAGCATCTGCTGCTTCCAGGAATCCCCCAGCGCCGCTGTGTAGTCAAAACGGCTGGGAACAACCGTACTGGGCCCGATGCCCGAGCAGCCCGAGAGGGCGAACAAGCCGAGTGGAACAGCAACCAGTATCAGCCTCTTGATGGAATTCATGTTCGGCTCCCACCTGCTGGCATACCGATTTCCCCGATGGCCTTACCGGCATTGTCTCATGCAGTGGCAGCTACCCTATCTCCTGTGGTCGCGAACAGTACTACAACAGATCGTGCCTCGACCCGATAGGCGTCCCTCGCAACCGACGGTGCCTTCTGCCATTCGACGATGTCGTACGGTGAATCGAGGGCGGTGTCTATCCAGCGGTGCCACGGGTTCTGTTGGCCGTTGCCCACCGGTGGCAACTCAAAGTCGAGCGGCTCACGATAGGCGTTCAGGATCAGGTGGAGAACCAGCTTCTCGATCCGCAGTTCCGCACTGAACGCGATGCTGTGCGAGCAATCGCCCCAATCCGGTTGGCCGACCTTCACGCCGTGCCAGGAGCCCTTTGCCTGCCGCAGCAGTTGGTTCAGGCTCCACCGCCGGCGCTCGTGCTCGGTGTTTCGCAGCAACCGCCTCGCAATGAGCAGTCTCACGAAGCGATGCACATCCGGATGCTTCTCGAGCAACGTCCAGTCGAACCAGGTGTCCTCGTCGTCGTGGCAGTAGCCGTTGTTGTTGCCTCGCTGGGTGCGCCGTACTTCGTCGCCCATCAGGATCATGGGCATGCCGATGGAAAGCAAGGTGGCGGTCATGAAGTTCTTGACCTGGCGGTTCCGCAGTTTCTCTACCGCCGGATCATCGGTGGGACCCTCGACACCACAGTTCCAACTGAAGTTGTCCTCGCTGCCGTCGCGGTTTCCATCATTGTTTGCCTCGTTATGCTTCCGGTCGTAAGAAACGAGGTCGTTGAGCGTGAAGCCGTCGTGACAGGTGACGAAGTTCACGCTCTGCTCTGGTTCCCGTTCCTCGTGACCATACACCTCGGGGCTGCCCAGCATCCGATCGGCAAAGGCCCTTACCGAGCAGTTGTCGCCTCGAAAGAAGCGACGGGCATCGTCGCGGAATCGTCCGTTCCATTCCTTCCAACTGTCCCCGACGAAGCTGCCCACCTGATAGAGGCCGGCGGCATCCCAGGCCTCGGCGATCATCTTCGTACCCGCCAGTGACGGATCCGACTCGATATCCCAAAGCACCGGTGGGTTCGACATCACCTGACCCGAGGCGTCGCGAGCGAGGATCGACGCGAGATCGAACCGGAATCCGTCCACGTGCATATGCTCGACCCAATAGCGGATACTGTCCACGATCATGCGACGGACAATGGGATGATTGGCGTTGAGCGTGTTTCCGCACCCGCTGTAGTCGGCGTAGCGCGATCGGTCCTGCTGGAGAATGTAGTACGTGGGGTTATCCAGCCCGCGAAAACTCAGCGTCGGTCCGGCATGGTCGCCCTCCGAGGTGTGGTTGAACACCACGTCGAGGATGACCTCGATGCCGGCCCGGTGCAGCGCCTTGACCATGTCGCGAAACTCGTCCACCGGCCCGAGCGGATCCTGGCGGGAGCTGTACGCCTGGTGCGGGGCAAAGAACGAGACCGGCTGATAACCCCAGTAGTTGACCAGCCCCGGCGGCACATCCTGGGCGTCGAACTGGAAGATCGGAAGCAGTTCGACTGCGGTAATGCCAAGGTCCTGGAGATACGGAATCTTCTCGATCAGCCCGGCAAATGTGCCGCGCGTCTTGGCCGCGACGCCGGAACTAGGGTGCCGGGTGAAGCCTCGCACGTGCATCTCGTAGACGATGGTCCGCGAGGACGGGCGCCTCAGCGGCACATCGCCCTCCCAATTGTACGTGTACGGATTCACCACGACGCTCTTCATCGCCGTTGCGGTGTTGTCGCCTTCTCTGCGGGCGGCCTCGCGACTGTAGTTCTTAGGGACCACCACGCCGCGCCCGTACGGGTCCAGGAGGACCTTGAAGGGATCGAATCGCATCCCGGTCGCCGGATCGAATGGGCCCTGCGCTCGATAGCCGTAGATCTGCCCGGCTTTTACGCCCGGCACGAAGGCGTGCCAGTAGTGGTAGGTGCGGTTCGTGGCAGGGTCGAGTTGAATCACGCGAGCGGGCCTGGCATCCTCCTCGTGGTCGAAGAGAAGCAGCTCAAGGCCCTGAGCATGCCTTGAGAAGATGCTGAAGTTCGTCCCTGCAAGAAACGGTGTCGCTCCCAGCGGCGCACTGTTTCCTTTTGCAGGGTCGAGAGTGGCGGGCGCACGCTTCCCAGGTACTTGTTCCGTTACCACCATATTCTTCATGCATTTCTCCTGTTCAAGTGCAGCACCTCATTGACTGTGCATCCTGACAGCGTGAAGGAGCACGAGGGTCCTTGCCTATTCTTGCAGTTGTTGCTGAAGCTCGGTCATGGGCTGTTGGCTGACCTTCAGCCAGCCTTCTGCGGAACGGTCGAGATCCGTAATCAGAAGCACCACGATTGAGAAGGACAGGGCCAGCCCAAGGCTAATCAGCCAATTACCCCTGCCGGATTGCCCGAACTGGTACCCCACGGCCGTCATCGAGAGGACCGTGAGGATGCAGAACACCACCCAGACGATCGTGGGGACGCGGTAACGACCTACCGTGACGCGCTTCGTCTGCATGTCGATCATCTCGTTGAGGGAGTCTATGAAGAGGGCGGTAATAGCCGCGTTCTTGAGATCCGCATTCGTAAGGGCGGTCGCGTGAGCCCAGAGCTGGTTTTGCAGCTTTTCCGACGCCTTGATTGCCTGATCTAGGATTTCAGGGTTCCGGGGCAGACTCTCGAGGCGCTGGGCCAAGTCCACACGGACGTCTACATACTTCCTCAGGAGCCCCCGTACCGCGGTCCGATGGGGCTCGGGAATCAAGTCGGCCCGCAGGTAGGTTGTTCCGATGGCATTGACTTCGTCGAGTAGCAGTGCCCTCCTGGTATCAAAGCGGCTTGCCGCCATGCCGAATGCGAATGCCAGCATGAACGCGAGCAGGCCGAGCGTGGCCCCGACGACCGCCCCGACGGGACCTTCCGCCTCTTGCCCCTGACGTTTTCGCTTGCAGTGGGCGAGATAGAGCCCAAGCCGCACGGAGAGCAGGACGAGGACAACCGCCCCGCCAAGCACTGCCCAGAGGGGAACTTGATCGAACAATTGAACGTTAGTCATGGGCTCCGATACTTTCTGCCTTCCCCGATGCCACAGCAACGCCCCTGTCTTAGCCGTCCGGACTTAAGCAGCCCCATCATCGCACTCAGCGGAGGAACGCCCGCGAGCCCCCTTCGGGTCTAAGCCCCAGGGTCGAAGATAGTCGAGCCGCGCCACATGAGAATCCTCGGCTAGTGCCGTTTTCGGTCGGAGAACTACGCCCTTTTGGGGGGACGGGCATCTTGCCCGCCACGAGGCGGGCGGGACGCCTCCCCCTTATTGTCCTCTGGCGGGCGGGACGCCCGCCCCCATTGTTGTGCTCCGAACGAAACTGTCTGACCGAAAGCGGCACTAGGCTCACCCCGACACGCCCGCGAGTTGATCGCTTCCGGAACGGGACACCTGGCCCACGTCCTAAGCGTGTTTCCCACGATCGTCCGCGGCGCCCTTCACAAAGCCGCTCATCTTGCCCGCCTCCAACGCCTTCTTCGGATCAAGTAGTCCGAAGAGCTGGATCAGCTTGGCCACCAATCCGGTCCAGCCCGTCTGATGACTGGCACCCAGCCCCGCGCCGTTGTCGCCGTGGAAGTACTCGTAGAAGAGAATGTAATCGCGCCAATGGGGATCGGTCTGGAACCTCTCCGTCCCGCCGTAAACGGGCCGCCGCCCCTTCTCGTCCCGCAGGAAGATCCGGGTCAGCCGGTCCGAGATCTCCTTGGCCACCTCGAACAGGTTCATCATCCTGCCGGACCCCGTGGGGCATTCGATCTTGAAGTTGTCGCCGTAGTACAGGTAGAAGTTCAGGAGGGCCCGGATGATCATGGCGTTCACCGGCATCCAGACCGGCCCGCGCCAGTTCGAGTTGCCGCCGAACATGCCCGTGTTCGACTCCGCCGGCAGGTAGTCCACCCGGTGCTCCTGGCCTTGCACGTGGAGGACGAACGGGTGCCGCTCGTGGAACTTAGAGAGCGAGCGGATGCCGTAGGGGCCGAGGAACTCGTTCTCGTCGAGCATCTTGCATAGAACCCGGCGAAGCCGCTCCGGGTTGAGCAGGGCGATGATTCCGCGATCGGCTACGCCGAGGTGTCCCGGGCCCGTGGGGTGGATGGACTCCTTGAGTTCGGGCGCCCGGCGCAGGCGTTTGTTCAGATGATCCAGCGCCCGCGGTACACGCTCCCGCTGCCACTTTTCGATCACCGTGGTGGCGCACAGGGGCAGGAGCCCCACCATCGAGCGAACCTTGAGCCGCGTGGCGCGGCCGTCGGGGAGCTGCAGGAGATCGTAATAGAAACCGTCCTCCTCGTCCCACATGCCGTCCGAACCGGATCGGTTCATGCCCGCGGCGATATAGTAAAAGTGCTCCGCGAACTTGACGACCATGCTCTCGTAGTTGGGGTCGTGGGCGGCCAGCTCCACCGCGAGTTCCATCATGTTCTGGCTGAAGAGGGCCATCCAGGCCGTGCCGTCCGCCTGTTCCAGGTGGCCGCCGGTGGGCAGCGGGGCGCTGCGGTCGAAGACGCCGATGTTATCGAGCCCGAGAAAGCCCCCTTCGAACACGTTCTTGCCGAAGCGGTCCTTGCGATTCACCCACCAGGTGAAGTTCAGCAGGAGCCTGTTGAACGCCGACTTGAGGAAGTCGATGTCCACCTGACCCCGCAGGGCCTGCTCGGTCCGGTGCAGGAACAGCGTCGCCCAGGCGTGCACCGGGGGGTTCACATCGCTGAAGTTCCACTCGTAGGCGGGAAGCTGGCCGTTGGGGTGAAGGTAGACACCACCGAGCATCAGCGACATTTGTTCCTTGGCGAAGTCGGGGTCCACAATCCCGAGCGGCAATGTGTGGAAGGCCAGGTCCCAGGCCGCGTACCAGGGGTACTCCCACTTGTCGGGCATCGAGATGATGTCCTCGTTCATCATGTGGAACCACTCGGAGTTCCGGGCGTTGTGATATCCGGCATGAAGGGGGTTGGAGTTGTGCTCGTCCAGCCAGTTGTCGCCGTCGAAGAAGTAGAACTGTTTGCTCCACAGCATCCCGGCGATGGCCTGGCGCATGACGTTGGCCGCATCCGGAGAGATCGAAGGCGGGGTCACAGAGCGGTAGAACTCGTCCGCCTCCTGCAGCCGGACGGCCAGGGTCTTGTCAAACTCCGTGCCGAAGCAGGATGGGATGGTTTGGCTTTTCCCACTCTTACCGGCAGTGGCCTGGCCGGTCAGGCGCAACCGCACGGTTGTCGACTTGCCGGGACCCACCACCAGCCGATAGTGCGCCGCAACCTTGGTGCCCTGTTTTTGGGGGTTCACGGCGCCCTGATGGCCTTGTATCACGCAGTCGTTGATGCCGTCCTTGACGTAGGGGCTCTCGTTCGTTTGTCCGGGGAAGAGCCGCGCGTGGTTCGTTACGTTCTCGGTGAAGAGCAGCGGCACGTCGCCTTCGCAGGAGAAGATGAATTCGCCCAGCAGCGGATGCCTTGCCGTAACCGCGCTCGTGCCCGCCGCTGCCTTGATCTGCCTGAGGCTCGGCTTCTCGGGGGCCCTGCTGGATTCGGCAATCCACGACGCCCAGTCGTTCCGGAACCAAAGGGTCGGCAAGAGATGCAGTTCGGCCGCGTCCGGTCCCCGGTTGACCGCGGTGATCCGCACCAGGATGTCTTCCGGGCCGGCCTTGGCATACTCCACGAAGACGTCGAAGTATCGGTCGTCATTGAAGACGCCGGTATCGAGAAGTTCATATTCCATCTCGTCTCGCGTCCGCCGCCCGTTCGTCCGCACGAGATCCTCATAGGGAAAGGCGGCCTGGGGATACTTGTAGAGATACTTCATGTACGAGTGGGTCGGCGTGCTGTCGAGATAGAAGTAATACTCCTTCACGTCCTCGCCGTGGTTCGCCTCGCTGTTGGTGAGCCCGAAGAGGCGTTCCTTGACGATGGGATCCTTGCCGTTCCACAGGGCCAGGGCGAAACAGAGCCGCTGCTTGTCGTCCGAGATGCCCGCCAGACCATCCTCTCCCCACCGGTAGGCCCGCGAGCGGGCGTGATCGTGGGTGAAGAAGTTCCAGGCATCGCCGTTCTGGCTGTAATCCTCGCGGACCGTGCCCCACTGACGCTCGCTCAGGTACGGACCCCACCGCCTCCACGCCGCCTTCCCATCCCGTGTTTCCTTCAGCCGCGTGGACTCTGACATGATGCGTTCCTTTCGGGTTTGGCGTGCCCCCCTGTTCATTGTAACCTTCCCCGCAAGCCTGGTCAGCGGCCATCCCCCCGCGCCTCCCTGCGGCTTGAAGGACGCTACGATGCAACGTCCGCCGACGCAGGAGGCTGATCAGTCTCCGAAGCAAATGCCCAGAGCACGCGCCGTGCGGGCCAGGCTGCCATCGGGCGGTACGGTCTTAAGTTGGTTGATGGCCTCACTGATCTTGATAGCACCGATCCCTGAGGCCTGAAAGGCAACCATCTGCCCATACAGCCCCGCGGCGATGAGTTCCACCGCCTCGGCGCCGTACATGGAACACAGCGCCCGGTCGAAGTTGGTCGGGCTGCCGCCTCGCTGGAGATGACCGAGGACACAGGCGCGACTTTCCTTGCCTGTGCGATTCTCGACTTCGCCAGCCACTACGGTACCGATGCCGCCCAGACGGGCTTCGCGGTTTTCCTGCTGGCCTGCGGCAGTGACGAACCCGCTGTCCTTCTCTCTTGCCCCCTCGGCAACGATGATGATCGTGAAGTGCTTGCCGGCCTGCTCGCGATTCCGGATCTTGGCGCAGACGCTCTCGTATGTGAACGGAATCTCCGGAATCAGGATGACGTCCGCGCCGCCGGCAACCCCGGCATAGATGGCGATCCAGCCCGCGTACCGGCCCATGACCTCGAGCACGATCACCCGGTTGTGACTTTCCGCCGTCGTATGAAGCCGGTCCAGGGCGTCCGTGGCGCAGGCCACCGCCGAATCGAAGCCGAACGTGAAGAGAGTGCCTTGAAGATCGTTGTCGATGGTCTTTGGCACACCGACGATTGGGACGCCGCCTTCGAACAGTTGCTGGGCAATCGTGAGTGAGCCGTCCCCGCCGATGCTCACCAATCCGTGGATGTTCATATTCTCCATGGTGGTCTTGACGCCGTCGATCAGTTCCTGTGGCAGACTACGGCTTTCGCCATGGCCGACCTTCGCCGAAAACCGACCACGGTTGGCGGTGCCGAGGATCGTGCCTCCGCGCGTGAGCAGGCCGCCCAGCTCCTGGTAGTTCAGCGCAAGATACTTCGGCGGGTCCAACAACCCTTCGTAGCCGCCAAGAAAACCGATCGCCTCCCAGCCTCGCTTGGCCGACGCCTTGGCAATGGCACGAATGACCGCGTTGAGGCCTGGGCAATCCCCACCGCCCGTAACGATGCCGATTCGCTGAGTCATAGTGTTTCCCTCGCACATCGAAAGATCATGCCCCTATACATTGTCCCCTTCGGTAGAGGTGGCGCGCTTGCCTGCTGGCTCTTTCGCCCCCCACCTCCACCCGCTGATGGCCGGCATGTCGTCGCCGTGCTGGGCGATGTATTCCTTGTGATCGATCAGCTTCTCGTGGACCGCCTGCTTGAAGTAGGCGGCGCGGGCGCCGAGTTGTGGGAGCCGATCGATCACATCCTCCACCAGATGGAACCGGTCGAGGTCGTTGAGGACTACCATGTCGAACGGCGTCGAAGTCGTGCCCTCTTCCTTGTAGCCGCGAACGTGGAGGTTGTTGTGGTTCGTTCGCCGGTACGTCAGACGGTGAATCAGCCACGGGTAGCCGTGGAAGGCGAAGATGATCGGCCTATCCTTCGTGAACAGGGCATCGAAATCGCGATCCGGGAGCCCGTGCGGATGCTCCTCCGGTGGCTGCAGCTTCATCAGGTCCACGATGTTGACTACCCGAATCTTCAACTCCGGCAGATTCTTCCGTAGCATCTCGACCGCCGCCAGGGTCTCCAACGTCGGCACGTCGCCGCAGCATGCCATGACCACGTCCGGTTCGCTGCCCTTATCGTTCGAGGCCCACTCCCAGATGCCAAGGCCTTCGGTGCAGTGTTTGATGGCCTGGTCCATAGTCAGCCACTGCGGAGCGGGTTGCTTGCCTGCGACGACGACATTGACGTAGTTGCGACTGCGCAGGCAATGATCGGTCACCGACAGAAGGGTGTTGGCATCCGGCGGCAGGTAGATGCGAACCACCTCCGCTCTCTTGTTGACGACGTGGTCGATGAAGCCGGGGTCCTGGTGACTGAAGCCGTTGTGGTCCTGTCGCCAGACGTGGGAGCTGAGCAGGTAGTTGAACGAAGCGACCGGCCGCCGCCAGGGGATGTGATTGCATACCTTGAGCCACTTGGCATGCTGGTTGAACATCGAGTCAATGATGTGGATGAACGCCTCGTAGCACGAGAAGAAGCCGTGCCGGCCCGTCAGCAGATACCCTTCCAGCCAGCCCTGGCACTGGTGCTCGCTGAGCACCTCCATGACCCGGCCGTCCGGGCTGAGCTTGTCGTCCTCCGGGTAGATGTCAGCCATGTAGCAGCGGGTGGTCACCTCCAGCACGTCCTGCCAGCGGTTCGAGTTGTTTTCGTCCGGGCTGAACAGGCGGAAGTTCCGGCTCTCCTGGTTCTGCTTCATGATGTCACGGAGAAACGTGCCCATTACCCGGGTGGACTCGGCCGTGGTCGCCCCCGGGCTGGGGACTTTGACCGCGTAGTCACGGAAGTCGGGCATCTTCAGATCACGCAGCAGCAGGCCGCCATTGGCGTGCGGATTGTCGCTCATCCGGCGATGGCCTTTCGGCGCCAGCTCGGCCAGCTCGGGCTTCAGCCGGCCTTGAGCGTCGAACAGTTGCTCCGGCCGGTAGCTCTTCATCCACTTCTCAAGGATGCGGATATGATCCGGCTTGTCCATGTCGCCCATCGGCACCTGGTGACTGCGCCAGTAGTCCTCGCACTTCTTTCCGTCGATTTCCGGCGGGCAGGTCCAGCCCTTGGGCGTACGGAAGACGATCATCGGCCAGGCCGGCCGCTTCACCCGCCCACTCCCCCCCTTACCAAGGGTGGGTGAGGGGGGGGTGCGGGAGACAGCCCAGATCTTCCTGATTTCCGCCACCGCCGTGTCGAGCGCGCCGGCCAGCCGCTGGTGGACCGCCTCGGGATCACGCCCTTCGACGAAGTACGGTGTGTAGCCCATGCCCTCGAAGAACTTCTGCAATTCGTCCTTGGGGATGCGGGCGAGGAAGCAGGGGTTGGCGATCTTGTACCCGTTCAGGTGGAGGATCGGGAGTACGCAGCCGTCCCGGGCTGGGTTGAGGAACTTGTTGCCGTGCCAGCCGGTGGCGAGCGGCCCGGTCTCCGCCTCGCCGTCGCCGACGACGCAGGCGACGATCAGGTCCGGGTTATCGAACGCGGCCCCGTAAGCGTGGCTCAGGGCGTACCCAAGTTCCCCGCCCTCGTGGATGCTGCCCGGAGTCTCCGGGGCGACGTGACTGGGGATGCCGCCCGGGAAGCTGAACTGCTTGAACAGTCGCTTCATCCCCTCGGCATCCTGGCTGATGTTCGGATAGACCTCGCTGTAGGTGCCCTCGAGGTAGGCGTGGGCCACCAGCGACGGGCCGCCATGCCCCGGACCGATGATGTAGATCACGTTCAGGTCGTCACGCTTGATGACCCGGTTGAGGTGAACGCAGAGCATGTTCAGGCCCGGCGACGTGCCCCAGTGGCCGAGCAATCGTGGCTTAATGTGCTCCCGCTTGAGCGGCTCTCTCAGGAGCGGGTTATCGAAGAGGTAGATCTGTCCGACCGACAGGTAGTTGGCCGCCCGCCAGTAGGCGTCTATCTTGCGCAGTTCCTCAGCGGAAAGAGGACCCGCCACTGCGGCCTTGCTGCCTTTCCCGCTCTTGCGTTTCGCGCTATTGCCTCGAGCTGTCATGGGGGGCTCCTTGCGTGCTGGGCCGCTCGCGGGAGGAGAGGAGTCTGTTGCCATCCGGCGAGCCGCGGTGTCTCTGATAGCGGGTCGACGCACGGTCACGATGAGCGGGATTATATTCGTTCAGCCCGGCCAGGCATACCGCTCGATCTTGCAGGCCGTGGCCAGGACACTCCAAGGTGCCGGCAGGACAATCCGGCATTTCACAGTATTGTATCTGCGATCCTTCTCCCCGATGCATCAAGCCTTTGGCACTACCTCATCAATCTTCGCTCTGGATGCCCGCGATATAGACCTGCTCGCCGGTTTTCAGGTTGGCCGCGTTGGCTTCGTCCGTGTCGATGTGCATGGCGAGGCGGAAGTTCGGATTCACGCGGACACGCACATCGCCGAACACCAGTTCGCGGTCGCTCTGTACGCGAACGCGGACGGTGGATTTGTCCTTGACCCCGTAGCGGAGCGCATCGGCAGGCGTCATGTGGACGTGGCGCATCGCGCAAATGACGCCTCGGTCGAGGGTGACGCTGCCGGCCGGGCCATCGAGGGTGCAGCCGGGCGTGTCCCGGATGTCGCCGGACTCGCGAATGGGTGGGTGGATGCCCAGCTTGAATTGCTCGGTCATCGCAATCTCAACCTGGGTGGCGGAACGCGCCGGCCCCAGCACGCGCACGCGTTCGATCCGCCCCTTCGGTCCGACGATGGTGAGCTGTTCCTGGCAGGCAAACTGGCCGGGCTGGGAGAGATCGCTCTGGTGGGTGAACTGGTGGCCTTTACCGAACAGCGCCTCGACGTGTTCCTGGCTCAGATGGATGTGGTGGGCGGACACCTCGAGGAGGAACGGCTCGGCTCGCTGGGCTTCGAAGACGCGCGTCAGTGTTGATCGAGGCGCTCGTCGGCGAAATGCTGGCATAGGGCGACCCGTTGCTTCAGGAATCCGATGAGTGGGGGATGTGTCATGACGGTTTCGGCCTCATTGACGTTGCGGCCCCTCGGTCAGCGAGAAGGTCACACGGACAACACCCTCCGTTTGGGTCAGCGTTTCAGTTGTCTCGAAGCTCCTGGCGTCAAGCATTGCCGCAGGTCCTGTCGAACGGTCCCATCCTCAAGTCCGCTGAGCCTCGTTTGACCCTTTGTTTGGGCTGTTCCAGCCGCACAGATTATTGGAGTTCGTAGAGTGTGAGTCCAAATGATAATTGTATCGAGATAGGGCTCATTTCCCAACCGGACGACCCAATGATATACTCCTCGCCGCACGGACTTCCGGTCCTGAGCCCTTCGACTCGGCGGCCTACGGCGTCAGGCCATGCTGTCGGCCTGCCCAAGCTCTGCACGTCTGATACACGTGTGGGGCTGCAAGGCACGGTGAAGACACGTGAAGACGGCCTTGGACATCTCGGTGCTGGTCGTCAACTTCGCGATGATGATGTCGGTCGGCATGGGGCTTGAAGCAGGACACTTCACAGAACTTGCCCGCCGAAGGCGATTGGTGCCGGCTGCGCTGATTGGGCAGACGCTTCTGCTTCCTGTCATCGGATGGTGCATCACGCGGGTCATGGTGCTTCCGCCGCACCTGTGCGCGGGCATCCTGCTGATGGCGGCATGCCCGGTGGGCAGCATCGCCAGCTTCTTCACAAGCTTGGCCCGGGCTAACACGGCCCTGTCCGTCGCCGTGAACATGCTCTCGTGCCTGTTGGCAGCGCTGACCATGACGGCCGTTTTCGAACTCTATGCCCGCTTGGCGGGCGAGCGGTTTGTATTCGCCGCTCCCTCGGTCCAACTCGGCACTCGCATCATGCTGATGACCGCCGTGCCTGTCATCCTGGGGATGGCTGTCCGGCACCTGGCCCCTCGCCTCGCGGCGAGGATGGGCCCCGTCATTCAGGCAGCATGTATCCTCGGAATCGCGGGAGTCATCACACTGGTTCTGGTAGTACAGGCGGATCTCCTGGCGGCTGAGTGGAAACCTGCGGCGGCGGCGAGTCTGGCCTTGATGACCCTCGCCATGGCGGCTGGATGGGTGATGAGCGCCTTGATGGGCCTGGAGAGAACCGAGCGCATGACCTTCGCGGTGGTCTTCGCCGTGCGAAACGTAGCTCTGGCCTCCGCCGTGGCGGTCACGCTCCTGGGACGCGTCGACTACGCCGCGTTCGGCGTGGTGTACTTTCTGACCGAGGTTCCGCTGCTGCTCGGTGTGGTGGCCATCTACCGCCGACGACGGGCGCGAAGCGATTGGACCCCTGGCACCGAATCGGCCCGATGATTCAATCAGGGTACACCGGGACGGACTCCTGTCATAACGTCAAACGCTTTGGGTTCGACAACTCGACGGCTGCGCGATTATCCATGTCAGTGGCTGGTATCTGACGTGCTCGCGCACATCAGCGTTTGCGTGGTCATGATCCCCTCGGTCATCGCCTACGCGGGACTCGCCGGGATCGCGCCGGCGCACGGGCTCTATGCCGCGCTGGCGGGCCTGATCGCGTACGCGATGTTCGCCAGTTCGCGCCAGGTCGTCACGGGACCCGACGTGGCAATCACGTTACTGGTGTCGAGCGCGGTGGGACCGCTCGCCGGAGGCGACCCGTCGCGTGCGGCCGGGCTGGCCGCGGTCGCCGCGCTGCTCGGCGCAGAGTTGATGCTTCTGGCCGCATGGCTGCACGCCGGGATCGTTGCTGATTTCCTGTCCAAGCCTGTGCTGGTGGGGTATATGACCGGTGCGGAACTGATTCTGGTGTCCACGCACCTGGGTAAGTTCTTCGGAATCGGCACAACCCGGCATGATTCCCTTCCGCTGCTGGCGGAGATGGCGCGCCGTCTCGGCGAAACCCATCCACTGACCTTCGGCCTGGGCGCCGGGCTGATCGCCTACCGTTTTTGCACACCGCTGTTCTTCGCGAACGCGGAGCACTTCGTTCAACGTATTCGGCAACTGATCGCATCCAGCCCCCATCCGGTGCGGTGTTTCGTGGTGGACATTCAGGCGGTGTGGGAGGTCGACGTTACGGCGACCGAGGCATTGTCTCGGCTGGCGGACGAATTGCGTCAGAGGGAGATCGCCCTTAGAATCGCGCGAGCGAACCGACCGCTGCGCGAGAAGCTATAGCGGATCGGGCTCCGCGAACAACTGGGCGAAGCGACTTACTACCCATCCGTCCATCTCGCAGTCGAGGCGTTTCAGCAGGTCGGAAGAAAGGATAAACCATGAGCAACGAGAAAGGCGAACAGGACAGGCTGAGTCGCAAGGAATACGAGCGCAAACTCGAGAAGCTGCAAGTCGAGCTATGCGTTCTGCAGGAGTGGGTGAAGCAGGAGGGATTGCGGGTCATCGTGGTCTTCGAAGGCCGCGACGCTGCCGGGAAGGGCGGACTGATCCACAGGCTCGTGGAGCGCGTCAGCCCACGTGTATTCCGGCTGGTGGCCCTGCCCGCACCGAGCGACCGGGAGAAGAGCCAACTCTACGTGCAGCGCTACATACAGCATTTTCCGGCCGCAGGGGAGGTCGTGATCTTCGACCGAAGCTGGTATAATCGTGCCGGCGTCGAGTATGTGATGGGATTCTGCTCGAAGGAGCAGCACAAGCGATTCTTGGAGCTGTGCCCGGCGATCGAACGTCATATCGTTGACAGCGGCATTAAACTCATCAAGTACTGGCTCGAGGTCAGCAACGAAGAGCAGAAACGGCGATTCACCGCCCGCATGAGCGACCCGATGCGTCAATGGAAGCTGAGCAACATGGACCTGCCGTCGCGGGAGAAGTGGTATGAGTATTCGCGTGCGCGCGATCTGATGCTGGAGGCGACCGACACCGAGTGGGCGCCCTGGTACATCGTCCCCTCCGACGATAAGCGCCGTGCGAGGCTGAATTGCATCGCGCATTTTCTGAGCCTGATCCCGTACAAGCGGGTCGAACGCAAGGACGTCGAGCTTCCCAGACGGAACAAGGAAGGCGCCTACGATGACGTGGCTTCGATGGCCGGGCGGCGATTCATCGATCAACGTTTCTGATGGAGCTATCTGTTGGGGATCTGACCGTTATGCGGGGAGATGGACAGGGGTCATCAATCCGTTTTGGCATCCAGGAGGTGCAGGCATGTTGAAGGGCGTTCTGATGATATCGTTGACTGTAGGGATGGGGCTCCTTGCATCGCAGGGGCTGGCGCAGACACCCGCTCAGCCGGAACGTCTGGTGGACCCGAAGGCCGACGAGGCCTTACGCAAGATGAGCACCTATCTCGCCGCGGCCAGGCAATTCAGCTTCAGTGTGCAGGTCACTACCGACGACGTGCTGGACTCTGGACAGAAGATCCAGTTCTCCACTGCCAGGAAGATCGTCGTCGTCCGGCCGAACAAAGCCCGTGTAGAACTCAGCGGGGACCTCGAAAACGGACAGGCCTGCTACGACGGCCAGACATTCGCAACCCTGGACAATATCCAGGGCACCTACAGCATTACGAAGGTGCCGGACACCCTCGACGAGGCGATGGACTATCTGGTGGACCGATACGGACTCAGCATGCCGCTCGCGGATATCCTGATCAGCGATCCCTATGCGTCGGCCATCAGGAACGTGCGGATTGGGCGCTACATCGGAAGCCACTATGTGAACCGCGTCAAGTGCCATCATCTGGCGTTTCGACAGGATCTGATCGACTGGCAAATCTGGATCGAGGACAGCAAGACACCGCTGCCGAAGAAGCTGGTCATCACCTATAAGGAACTGCCAGGACAGCCGCAGTTTGTGGCGGTCTTCGACCAATGGACCCTGTCACCCCAGGTGCCGGAAGGACTGTTCACATTCAAAGCACCGTCCGGCGCGAAGAAGATTGACCTACTGCCCGTTCAGCAGGCGACAGCGCCGGGGGCACAGAAGCAGAGTTCATCGGCGGCGCCCGAGGGCAAGTGAGACCGTGTGATGACCGAGCGGCGAACAGTATCGAAGCCGCTCTAGTCGCCGAGAGGGACTCATGAACTCAAGACGAACCTTCTCATGTGCAGTTGGCGCCGTGTGCGTCGGTCTGAGCTTTCTAGGGGTTCTCGCACAGATCGGTCCCGTCGGTGGTCCGGTCGGGCGGGTCTCCGGAACCTATCAGGGCACCTCCGGAACGGTTCGTTACGGCAACAGTTATGTGCCGCAGAACTTCATGCTTCAACAACGTAGTCTCCCGTCTGAAGCCCGAGGGCAGCGATGGGCCGACGGATACCTGCCTTCCGAAAACAGGAACAACTACTATGCCTATGGGGGGCTCCCCAAGTCGGGGAGTTCGTACGTGCGTCCACCGGTGGGTGGAACCGTTCGCTACACCCCGACCTATGCCCCACCCCCGTCCTCGCGCACGACCTTCAGCAGCGCAGGCAGCATTCGTTACGGATCGTCACAGACCTCGACCTACAAGTCGTCGGCAACCCAATATCCGAAGACCAGTGCCGAGCTCGCGAAGCGGACGACTCCCTACTCTTCGCTCGGCTCTTCAAGCCGGACATCCTCGTACGGAACCGCGGGAAGCGTTCGCTACAGCTCCAGCAGCTATGGGGGTTATAAGAAGAGGTAACCTCGTCAGGAAAGGACAGGTGCATCAGACATGCCCACCTCAGCACGTTCGAGAGGAATCGTTTCGCTGTTTGCGATGATTGGCCTGATGGGCGGCTGCCAGAAAGAACCGACGGCTTCCAAGCCCACGGCACCGACCGTTGTCACCGTCAGTCAGCCCCTGCAGCAAACGGTGACAGAGTGCGTGGAGGCAACGGGCACGCTGGCCGCCCTCGAGTCTGTGGATATCCGTGCGAGGGTCACGGGGTGGCTCCAGAGCATTCACTTCAAGCCCCGGACACTGGTCAAGAAGGACGATCTGCTTTTTGTGATCGACCCGAGGCCTTTCAAGGCGAAACTGGACCAGGCCGAGGCCGAGGTGACCCGTCGGAACGCCGAGCGGGACTTGGCCGACTTCGAGTTCAAGCGGATGAAGGAGCTGAAGCAGCGGGACGCGGCCGCCGACGTCGAGATTGCCCGGAACCTCGCCCGGTTCGAACAGTCCAAGGGTGCCCTGGCCGCCGCGGTCGCAGCGGTGGAACAGGCGAAGCTTGATCTTGACTACACTCAGGTCCGCTCGCCCATCGGTGGTACCGTCAGCCGCAACCTCGTCGATACGGGCAACCTCGTCGGGTCCGGTGAGAGTACGCTCCTGACGACCGTCGTCAACGAAGAGTCGCTTTATGCCTACTTTGACATTAGTGAGAGCGACCTGCTCGCACTATTGCGCATGCGCGGCACTACACGGAGTACGAGTTCCACATCCCAGAAGATCGACGCTCAAGCCTTTCTCGCCCTCACCGACGAAACCGGTTTCCCACATGAGGGACGCATTGATTTCGTCGAGACACGCATCGATCCTGCCACCGGAACGATCCGCTGTCGCGGAATCTTCACGAATCCCACCGGCGTGCTCTTGCCGGGAATGTTCGTAAGGGTTCGAGTGCCCGTGGGCAAGCCCAAGCCGTCGTTGATGGTGACGGAGCGAGCGATGGGCGTGGATCAGGGGCAATACTACCTGCTCATTGTCAATGACAAGAATGCTGTCGAATACAGACCCGTCAAGGTGGGATTATTGGAAGAAGGGTTAAGGGCAATCGCCGAGGGTATCGCCCCGAACGACTGGGTCATCGTGAACGGTTTGCAGCGAGTGAGGGACGGAGTAACGGTGTCCCCGCAGCGTGCGCCGATGCCGAAGCTTTCGTCGGCGGAGACCCGGCCGGCTGCATCGTCCGCGACCTCGAAACCTTGAAACCTTGGGAACTCACTGAGGGAAAACCGTGATCTCACACTTCTTCATTGACCGACCGATCTTCGCTGCCGTCCTGTCCATCGTTCTTACGCTGGCCGGCGGCATCGCTGTGTTCACGTTGTCCGTCGCGCAATACCCGGAGATCACCCCCCCGACCGTACAGGTGACCTGCATCTATCCGGGAGCCAGCGCCAAAGTGGTGGCGGACACCGTCGCAGCGCCGATCGAGCAGCAGGTCAACGGCGTTGAGAATATGTTGTACATGTCATCCCAGTGCACGAACGACGGCGCCTACAACCTCACCGTGACTTTCAAACTGGGCACGAACCTCGACATGGCGCAGGTCCTGGTGCAGAACCGAGTCTCGATGGCCATGCCGACACTGCCCGAAATGGTCAAGGCGACCGGCGTGACCACGAAGAAGAAGTCGCCCAACATCATGCTCGTGATCAACCTTCTCTCACCGGACGGCCGCTATGACCAGCTCTATCTGAGCAATTATGCCACCATCCAGGTCAAGGACGAACTGGCACGGCTTGAGGGTGTAGGCGACGTGACCTTCCTCGGTCAGCAGGACTACAGCATGCGAGCCTGGCTGAATCCGGAGAAGCTCGCTTCCAGAAACCTGACCTCCAGCGATGTGGTGGGCGCCCTGAAGGAGCAGAACGTCCAAGTCGCCGCCGGTCAGATCGGCCAGCCCCCCATCGCCAAGGGCCAGGACTTCCAATATATCCTGAGCACCATGGGCCGGCTGACCGAACCGAACGAATTCGAGAACATCATCATCAAGACGGGCGAGGAGGGCCAGGTCACACGGTTGCGAGACGTCGCCCGGCTCGAACTGGGCGCCAAGAATCAGGATCAGACGGTCAGCCTCGACGGCAAACCCTCGGTAGGCATGGCCGTCTTTCAGCTCCCCGGCTCGAACGCGTTGGCCACGGCCGACGGAATCCGCAAGAAGATGGAGGAACTCAAGAAGCGATTTCCGGCGGGACTCGACTACGCCATCGTGTACGATACAACGCCCTTCATCAGCGAGTCCATCCATGAGGTCTTCAAGGCCCTGCGGGACGCAATCATCCTGGTAGCGATCGTCGTCCTCGTATTCCTCCAGAATTGGCGATCCACGCTGATTCCCCTCATCGCCGTGCCCGTCGCCATTGTCGGCACGTTCGCCGCCATGGCGGGGCTGGGATTCAGCCTGAACAACCTGTCATTGTTTGGTCTGGTGTTGGCCATTGGAATTGTGGTGGACGATGCCATCGTCGTTGTCGAAGCGGTCGAGCACAACCTGGAGCACGGTCTGTCGCCGCGCGACGCCGCGAGAAAGGCGATGGAACAGGTCTCGGGTCCCGTGATCGCCATCGCGCTCGTATTGACCGCGGTGTTCGTACCCTGTGCGTTCATCTCCGGCATCACAGGGCAGTTCTTCCGTCAGTTCGCCCTCACCATCGCCGTCTCGACGATCATCTCGGCCTTCAACTCGTTGACGCTCAGCCCGGCACTGGCCGCTCTGTTGCTCAAGCCCAAAGGCAGCAAGCGTGACCCGCTGACCTGGATTCTCGACCTGGTACTTGGGTGGTTCTTCAAGCTGTTCAACTGGGGTTTCACCGTCTCGACGGGGGCGTACACCGGGGTCGTTCGGAGAATGCTTCGCGTGAGCGTTCTCGTTCTGCTGGTCTACGGCGGCCTGCTGTATCTCACCTACTGGAGCTTTGGCAAGGTCCCCACCGGCTTCATCCCCACTCAGGACAAGGGGTATCTGATCGCCAACGTGCAACTGCCGGACTCCGCCTCACTGGAGCGCACGCAAGAGGTGATGGCGCGAATTGAGAAGATGACGCTGGGTACGCCCGGGGTCGGGCACACCATGGTGATTGCCGGGCAGTCGTGTCTTCTGAACGCCAACGGCTCTAATTTCGGCTCGATGTATATCATCCTGGAAGAGTTCGAGAAGCGTCACCGCCCGGATCTCTATGGCGACGTCATCGCGGCCAATCTGCGGAGCAGGTTCTTCCAGGAGATCCAGGAGGCACAGGTGGGAGTCTTCGGCGCCCCGCCCGTCGACGGGCTGGGCACGGCCGGCGGCTTCAAAATCATGATCGAGGATCGGGGTGATGTCGGGCTCGGGACACTTCAGGGACAGACAGAAAACCTTGTCGAGAAAGGCAATCAGCAGCCCGGCCTGGTCGGGCTCTTCTCGATGTTCCGTGCCAACACGCCCCAACTCTACGTGAACGTGGATCGCACGAAGTGTAAGCGGATGGGCGTCCCACTCGACAACGTGTTCAACGCGCTGCAGGTCTACCTGGGCGGGTACTACGTCAATGACTTCAATCGGTTCGGCCGAACCTGGCAGGTCAATCTCCAGGCGGATCCCGCCTTCCGCGACCGCCCCCGAGAAGTCAAGCTGCTCAAGGTCCGGAATGCCAAGGGCGACATGGTGCCGCTCGGTGCGGTGGGTACGGTGAAGAACATCAGTGGTCCCGTGTTGATCAACCGGTACAACATGTATACGGCCGCCGCGATCAATGGGAATACGGCTCCGGGTGTCAGCTCGGGCCAGAGCATTAGACTCGTGCAGAACCTCTGCGATCAGGAACTGCCGCAGTCGATGGCCTACGAATGGACCGAGTTGACCTACATGCAGATCCTGGCGGGCAGCACGGCAATGCTCGTCTTTGCCATGGCCGTGGTTCTCGTCTTCCTGGTGCTGGCGGCCCAGTACGAGAGCTGGACACTTCCGCTGGCCGTCATCCTGGTGGTGCCGATGTGCCTGCTGTGCTCTGTTGGCGGCGTAGCCTATGCAGGACTGGACATCAACATCTTCACCCAGATTGGTTTTGTGGTACTCGTGGGGCTGGCGAGCAAGAACGCGATCCTCATCGTCGAGTTCGCTAAGGCCCAGAGCGAAGCGGGCGTCCCACGACTTGAGGCCACTCTCGACGCGTGCAAGCTGCGCCTGCGGCCTATCATGATGACATCATTCGCGTTCATTCTCGGCGTGGTCCCGCTGGCTGTCGCAGCAGGGGCTGGAGCCGAGATGCGACGCACGCTGGGAATCGCGGTCCTGGCCGGCATGCTCGGCGTGACGCTGTTCGGCATCTTCCTGACGCCGGTGTTCTATTACGTTGTCCAGGGACTGTTTTCCAGGAAACAATCCCAGACCAAGACGGCGGTGCAGGGCGCTCCCCTGACTGTCGAGCACAACAGGGACTGATCCCTGGCCGACAGGACACGAAGGCCAAGCATCGCGGAGGCGATATACCATGGCAGGTCAGGCTGGAGCTGTTCGGAGAGTCCGTGGGATAGCGGGCAGACGAAGTATGGGCATACCGCCGGTTGGGTGGCGGGGCATGCTTTCTGTTGTCCTTGCTGCACATGGAATGTTCACATGAAGGAAGTGGAGGTACGCATGGTCGCTTCAAGGAAGATGAGTCTGGGAATTTGGCCGGGTGCCGTTGTGTTGGGGCTGATGGCTGCCGCAACGGCAGGATGCGGGGGCCCCTGGACGTCGGTGGCCAAGATGGGCATTAAGGTCGTCGGCGACGCCGTTCACGAGGTGGATGTCGACAAGCATGCCAAGGAGTTGGTAGGCCAACCCGTCGCGAAGGCGGATGCCGAATTCGGGCCGCGAATCGAGACGGGTGTGGACACCGAAAGCCCGCGAGAGCTAATGGTCTATCCCGTGAAGGATGACCTGTTGCACAAGACGCGGTGGGTCGTGGAGGCGGAGAACGGCCGGATCGTCGCGTTATCCAAGGCCGATCATAATCCCGACGGGGGCAAGGACATCATCAGGGACGCCCTTCTCGACCGGAAGCTCATGAACAAAACCCCCGCGGAGTTCCAGGACGAGAAGAAGTTCAGGACGCCGGTTCTGACGTTGCGCAGCAAGGACACGGGCAATCTCGTCCGCGTCTATGACGTGAAGGGAGTGACCGATTTGCTGGGAGCGAAATACTGCGTGCTCAGGTTCGATGCGTCGGACCGGTGCCAGGACATCCGCCTGGTAGGTGTTCCCGCGTCGACCAAGAAGGACCCGGCCGCTCGCTAGAGTGTTTGACGACCCTGTCATGATGGCCTGAGTCGGTCGGGTTTCATAGGTCGTCGCTCGGTGAGGCCCCAGGCCTTTGGTACAGACATGGTTGCGGTGGTTTGACATCGTATAGTGAATCGGCTTTGGCACCAGCCGGGCCTGCGTTCGTCGTGTGCTGGACGCCCCGTGCCGACAACTCCAGCAGGAACAGGAGGCGTACCATGCTGTCAGACCGTATACGTGCCAGCTTTGTTGCTTGTGTATTGACCGCATGCACAGGCATCCTGCTCTTGCCCACGCCGACGTTCGCGGAAGAAGAGACTGGGGTCGATGAGCCGCGGTGGCCTCGTGAGATCCAGGTGCCCGAAGCCAGAATCGTCGTCTACCAGCCCCAGTTGGAGTCCTTCAAGGGCAACAAGCTGAACGCCCGTGCCGCCGTGTCCGTCACACCGACCGGCAAGACGGAACCGATCTTCGGAGCAGTCTGGTTCGCAGCCACAGTCAGAACGGATCGCGACCTCCGACTGGTCACCCTGGTCAATCTCGATGTGGCCGATGTGAAGTTCCCCAACGCCAAGCAGGAGAGCATCGAGAAGCTATCCGCCGTGCTGAAGGCAGAACTCTCCAAACGGGTAGAACCCGTCTCACTGGATCGGATTCTGACGGCGCTGAAGACGGCCGAGGGCAAGGAAGCGATCGCGGCGAATCTCGGCACCGATCCGCCGAAGATCATCTTCATGACCGAGGCCGCCGTGCTTGTGACCCTCGACGGCGAGCCTGTACTCCGCCCGGTGGAGAACTCCAAGGTCTTGCGTGTGGTGAACACGCCCTTCCTCATCCTTCAAGACCCGGAGTCAAAGAAGTACTACCTTCACGGCGGAGACGGATGGTACGAGGCGAAGGACGTCCAGGGACCCTGGCAGAGCGACGCTGAACCCCCGAAAGACGTGGCGTCGCTCCTCTCCAAAATCCCTTCTACGCAACCGTCCGAGCAACGCGACCCCGCCTCGATCGGCAAACCTCGGATCGTCGTTGCCACCGAACCGACTGAACTCATCGTCAGCAAGGGAACGCCGCAGTACAAGTCCATTAAGGACACGAATCTGGCCTACATGACCAATACGGACGACGACGTCTTCCTGGACAAGTCCTCATTGGATTACTTCGTCCTGCTGGCCGGCCGCTGGTACACGGCCAAGGAACTGAAGGGCCCCTGGTCATACGTGGCCCCGAATCAGTTGCCCGAGGACTTCGCGAAGATCCCTGAGGATTCCGAGAAAGGCAGCGTGCTGGCGCACGTTGCCGGCACCGAGCAGGCGGAGGATGCCGTTCACGAAGCCTACATCCCCCAGACCGCCGCGATCGATCGCAAGAAAGCCACGCTCACCGTGGAATACGACGGCCCGCCGCAGTTTAAGCCGATCGAGGGCACGCAACTGCAATACGCGGTCAACACGTCCAGCGATGTCATTCAAGTCGGCGACAAATACTACTGTTGCAGCGAGGGCGTATGGTTCGTCTCGGCGTCACCCACCGGTCCGTGGGTTGTCTGTGATTCGGTCCCCCCGGAGATCTATTCGATTCCGCCACAGTCGCCGGTCTACCCGGTGACCTATGTCGAAGTCTATGAGTCAACGCCCGAGACGGTGTACGTCGGCTACACACCGGGGTATGTGGGGTGCTATCCGTATTGCGATACGATCGTGTATGGGACCGGATGGTACTATCCGGGTTGGATTGGAGGTGTCTACTGGCCACGGCCACCTACCTGGGGCTTTGGCGTCCGTTACAATCCGATCACTGGAAACTGGGGCTTCAGGGTGGGTTACTCGGGCCCGAACGGTTGGGTCGCCTTCGGGTATCGCAACGGAATCTTCTATGACGGTGCCTGGGCGGCCGGCGGCTGGCATGGAAGCTGGGGCGGCTGGTGGGGCCACGGAGGGTTCCACGATTTTGACTTCGACGGTGATTTCAACGTCAAGCGAGGGAGCGTCGGAGACCGCGTTGATCATCGGGTGAGTCTGGGCGACCGCAACAACATCTACAACCGCGCCGGAAACGTGGATCGGCTCCACGAGCGGCCACGGGAACCGGGGCGGCCCGCCCCGTTGCCGGCGGACCAGCACGCTGCAGGGCGCGGAGATCGCCTCGGTGACGTCGCCGCGGGTGCCGCGGCCGTGGGAGGCGCGGCCGCACTTGGATCGGCGCTCAAGAACGACGTATATGCCGACCGAAACGGCAATGTCTACCGTCGAACCGACCAAGGCTGGGAGCAGAGAAAGGACAACGGTTGGGCGAAGTCGACGATCAGTCCCCTCGACAAGTCCTCCACACCTGCCCAGCGCTTATCTGAGGTCCGCCCGTCTACCCCCAACGCGCAGCGACCTGCGCCCTCGGTGCGACCTGCGACGCCACAGGTGCAACGCCTCCCGGCGACACCTTCGGTCCGTCCTTCTCCCACCGTCCGGCCGCCGACACCCCAATATGACCTGAATCGCAATTACCAGGCCCGGCAGCGTGGCGACTACCGCACGAACAACTATCAGAGCTACCGAAACACCGGCGCCAGCTACAGGGCACCGAGTGGTGGTAGCTATCGAGCGCCCGGTGCCGGCGGCGGTGGATTCCGTGGCGGTGGGGGTGGCCGCGGGGGTGGACGACGCTAGTGTCTTTTTGTATCGGAGCGTAACGCGTGGTTCCAGATATAGAGGGAAGACCCATGGACACAAGACAAATGAGACTGTCCGGCGTGGCAGGCGGTGCCTTGATCTTGCTCGGCTTCTGCGTCGGTTGCAGTCAAACCATGCCGGACCGTGCCGTCCGCATGACCCGTGGCTATGTCTATTACTGCGACGGGGCCGGGGGCGGCGGATTCATCTCGAATTGGAGTCGAGGGATCAAGGACGGCTTCATCAATGCGGGGTACGAGGGCGCCGGCGAGATATTTCGCTGGAACACCGGGATGGGCGTGGTCGTCGACCAGATCATGGACGACAACTACAAGGGGTTCAAGGCCCGCGAACTGGCCAATGAGATCAAGAAGTACACCAGGGACTACTCTGGGGCGCCGGTGACCGTCATGGGGCTCTCGGCGGGCACAGCCGTCGCGGTCTTCGCGCTGGAGGCCCTGCCGGAAGGGACCACGGTTGAGAACGTGATCCTGCTGGGTGCCTCCATAGCGGCGAACCACGACATGAGCCGGGCGCTTCGGCATGTGAGGAACAAGCTGTACATCTTCACGTCGGATCAGGACCCGGTTCTGAAATTCATGGTCCCCATGGTGGGCACGGCGGATCGGGAAGCCGGCACCGTGCCGTCGGCGGGTCTGGAGGGGTTTCGATTGCCGCGAGGCGCATCGGCCGAGACGCGTCGGCTGTACTCGAGCAAGATCGTTCGAATTGCCTGGACGCCGGCGTTTGAGCGGTACGGATACGGTGGGGGGCATACGGACGTCGTGAACGCCCAGTTCGTGCGGGCGTATATCGCCCCACTGGTCATCAAGTCGATGACGGTAGCGGCCGTGACCAGCACCGAGGGCAAGGTGCGCAACCCCGACTACGAACGATGGTCTCGTTATGGGGTCGGGACGACGGTCACGTTTGAAGGATATCAGATCGTTCAGGGGGTCAAGCAAGGGATTCGTGTGAACGTGAGGCTGGCATCCAAACACAAAGACGTGCTCATGCTCGAACGGAGCTTCGAGTTTACGGGCGAGAAGGTGGAACAGCCTCTGTTGGCCGGGCAGTTTTACGCGCACGCCATGATCGCCCCGGATGACCACCCGTTCACGTCTGCCAAGACGGTCAAGAACCAGCTGGCGAACGAAACGATCACGATTCGGGGCAAGGCGATGGACTGCAGTGTCATGACGGCGCAGGCCAACGGAGACTTCCCGGAGTGGGGTCGCAACATTAACGCCAAGGTGCACCAGAACCCGGACATCCCCGGTGGTATGGCCCGGGTGTGGTTCAAGACGTACAAGAAGAACCAGCAGATGGAGATGTCTGGCCAGGTGGTGGACTACACAATCGTCCCCGAATAGACCCCAATGGCCTTCATACGCGTCAGGTAGACACTTTCGAGAATCACTCAGAGGGAGACGTGGCGGATGTTCAAAGAAGAAAGAAAGGAACCGATCTTCGAATGGGCTATGCTCGGGCAGATCGACACCGGGCGACCTAACCTGGGATTCACGACGCACGTCGCCGTCTACCGCCTGATGCAATTCACTCTTCGAGACGTGCTCATCAGGCAGTGTGGTGTGGAGGCGGCGGACCGCGTTTTCTACGATGCCGGCGAACTCGCCGGAAAGCATTTCTACGAGAATCTCATCACGAGGCGGGACTCCTTCAGCGATTTCGTTGCCCAGCTTCAGGACGTGCTGAGAGAGATGGGTATCGGCATCCTGCGGATCGAGAAAGGGGATTTGGAGACCCTGACCTTCACCTTGACCGTCGCCGAGGATCTCGATTGTTCCGGTTTGCCCGCGTGCGACGAGCAGATCTGCACGTATGATGAAGGATTCATCAGCGGATTGCTTTCGGCCCATACCGGCAGGAAGTTTTCGGTCAAAGAGGTGGACTGTTGGTGTTCAGGCGACCGGGTATGCCGCTTCGAAGTCAAGACTGTTTCCTCATAGAGGCTGTTTCATGCTGGAAGTAAGGGAAGAGGACATCGACAGAATCACGGAGCTCTTCTACCGCATTTTGAAGGGAGATATCCCTCAGCTACTGACATTGCCGAAGGACTATCCGGACAACGAGATTAGGCAGGTCGTGGAGTACGCCAATCGATTCGCCACGGAGTACCGCACGCTTGCCGATGCCATGACAGCCCTGTCACGAGGCGATCTCGACTTCGATGTCCCCACAGGCAAGATGCATATCCTTCAGTCGTTCAAGAATCTCCACGCGAATCTTCGCCACCTGACTTGGAAGACTCAGGAAATCGCCGGCGGCGATCTAAGCCAGCACGTCGATTTCATGGGGGGCTTCTCCAAAGCATTCAACAGCATGACGCAACAGTTGCAGGAAGCCTTTGCGAAGATCGACCGGCAGAATCAGGACCTCTCGCAAGCGAACCAACGCATGAAGCGTGACCTCGATGCCGCCGCCCGTGTGCAACAGACGCTCTTGCCGGACAACCTTCCGGAGGTCCAGGGGTTGACCTTTGCCTGGTCCTACAAGCCCTGTGATGAATTGGCCGGCGATGCACTGAACATCGTCCGGATCAATGATGACCTGATTGCCGTGTACCTGCTGGATGTGAGCGGGCACGGGGTCCCGGCGGCACTGCTTTCGGTGACCGCCACCAGAAGCCTCCACCCTCGCGCGGGAGGCGCTGCATCCCTCGTAGCCGGGCCCGGTACCAATCCGGAAGCAGTGGATCCGGTACAGGTCGCATCGAGGCTGAACACCCTGTACCCGATGGCATCGAACGGAGATCATTACTTCACGATGATTTACGGGCTTCTGGACGTCCACACGCGACGGCTCCGATTTACGGTTGCCGGACATCCGGGCCCCATCCTGGCCCCCCAAAGAGAACAACCCAGGCGTCTTGAGGTTCCTGGGTTTGCAATCGGAATGATTGAGGAGGCGGAGTATGACGAGTCGGTGATTGAGTTGCAGCCTGGCGATCGCCTGTACCTGCATTCAGATGGCCTGACCGAAGAGGTCAACGCCCAAGGCGAAATGTTCGGCGACAAGAGGCTGCTCAGCGCCATCGCAGAAGGTCAGGGCCTCAACCTCGAAGATTCCGTGGAATCGCTGGTCCGCGAAGTCGTTGCCTGGCGCGGCGAGGATCACCTCAGGGACGACGTATCCATTCTGGCCATCGCGGTCGCATGAGGGGTTGGCCGGGTCATTGATGAAGCCCTTGGAGAGCGTCCACTAAGGAGCTCAGGGAACGCAACGTACATGGCCCGATCGGACGTCCCCCCTGCCTGAAACACTGAGGCCCGTCCTGTCGCTATTCACAGAAGAACAGAATCCGACCGGAATCACCTTCGCAGGAGCCAGGGCATGTTCTTCCCGTGCACCACAAACGATTGCGTGGTGCCCGTCTCGCCCACCTGGGTAATGGCCGAACCGTCTCCATCCTGACCAGCGATTCCAGCTCGACGCAACGTCGAGTAGCGCTCATATGGCCACACCTGGTGAACTGAGTTCGATCCGCAAAGCGATCTCCTTCGTGCTGCGACAATTGGAGCAATCCTGTAAAATCGGCTACGAATCTCTCCTGATGATATGGAGTAGACGCTTGGCCCCAAGTACATTGTTCCCACGAAGGCGGACCTGATACCAGCCTGGCGGCGCGTCCTTCGGAACCCGAAGGGTTGCCGTCTCTCCAAGACACACGTGTGATCGGGACGCGCTGCCCACACCGATTTGCAGGCCGGGTGCCCAGACTTCGACATCCGCAGGTGAACCGTCCCCGGCCAACGCCACGGGCCGTAACGTCACCTCGCTGCCGGGTCGCGCCTCGGGCAGCGGATCGAAGACCACCACGCGCTCGCCCCCTCGCGGAATGATCACCAACAACCAGTTCGACTCGGTACCAACCACCAACGTGCCGTCGCGGATCGAAGGCTCGCAGCCCTGCCAGCGGAGTGTCTCGATGTCGCAGGTGGCGATCCTCTTCGGTGGTGTCGGTCCGGCAGAAATCAGAACCTCGTAGCGCGCCCGGCGACTGGATATACCCTGTAACAGCGGCCACAGATTCTCTTTGCACGCCGGACGCACGACCACAATCGCCTCGCATCGCTGGCTCGTAAACCTCCGGGTGATGATCTCGGGGTCGGTCGCCCCGACCCCGTCGTCGGCCAGGTCACCCGAAGTGAGCGTGTCGTGAACCGGTGAGGACGCGCATTGCCAGTTGACGTCGGCACCGGGCATCCGTCCGCCGCCGGCCAGGCCGGAGATGGAGCCCCACACCGGTCCCACCGGCGAATAGGCCAATGCTCGGTAGTGCGGGCCGACCGCCAGCCGCATCGGTGGGACGTCGCGGGGGTACGCCTGCGTCAGACCACCGTGGAACCACTGACCGTAGAAGTCGATCACCCCCTCGGTGGTCAGGAGGGCATCGGGGTTGGCCGCCAAGGCAGCCGTCCGCACCTTTGACAGCAACTGCCCTATCCACTCGTTGTAGTCAAATGGAGAGCGGTGATGATGGGCCGGGTTGTAGCAGGGGTGATTGTAGTAGCCTACCGAATCGAGGCGAATCCCGTCGGCGCCGGTCTCCTTCAGAAGCCGTCCGATTGTCGCGGCCAGGTAATCCTGCCATTCCACGCAGCCGGGGCATGGGTGGTAGAATTTGTAGTCCGAGTATCTCCCTGTGATGCTTCGGTCATGATGCATCATCGACCATCGTTGCGCCTTGCCCGTCTTTGCCAGGTCGCTCGTCTCATGGATGATGTAGGCATTGAGGTAGAGCGTGCTGTGCAGCCCCAGCTTTCGCACACCGGCAAATGCCTCCCGCATGGCCTCCGGGCCACCAAGGTCCTCACGCACCTGGTAGTCCCCGGCAATACACTGATTATGGAGCATCGCCGACCGCTCCCAATAGGCATATTCGATGTTGTCATACGGCTTTGCGATGGCAGCCGCGGGCAAGTCACGGAAGCTGTCCAACCGCATCATCAGTTCGGTGCCACCCGAACCCGGCCAGGCCCCCAGAAACACCGGAGGCTGCGGCGACTTCTTGGCCAGCCATCTTCCTTCCCAGGAGTCACCCTCCAGAAACCACTGAGGTGGCTTCGCCTGATGGAATGCCTTGGCGTACCAATCGGCGTATGCCCGGGCGGTCCGCTTCCAGTCGCCCTGGTGGACCAGCACTCGCAAAGGAGGCATCACCAAGGTCTCGCCCGGGGCGAGCGTCTGCGGTGGGAAATACTGAACCGACAGGCACGGTCGGTCCATGACGAGCTTCTTGTTGCGAATGCCAGGGTCCATCACGATCAGCCCGAGCGCCGACCGCGAGGCAGGATCGAACATCGAATGCCACTGCATGGACCAACGCCCGCCATTTCCATCACCGGTGCCGTAGATGCCGCCAGCGATCGTCCAGGCGTCGGCGATATAGCCGGCCTGATCGAGAACGGTCTCCTGATTCTTCGAACCCTTCGCCCCAAGCTGCACGCCGGCGAACCGGGGAAACTCGACCTGCGCGGCGCGAGGGGCTACGCCCACGTTCTTGACCGCCAGCGTCCACGTCGAGTCGCCGGAGCCGGCCTCCAATCCAACTCGCAACACACACTCGAACCCCCCACCGGAATACGTCAGATCGAGGTCTTCACCTTGCGGGGTCCGCTTGTTCGCCGAACCGGTCAGTCTGAGACCCTCTGGCCCGAGATGAACCTGTGCCGCTTTCTCGGAATTGGCATCGATCACCCACTCGTTGGAGAAGTCGGCGTGGATTCGAAACGGTGTCGCCCCGGCCGGCTTGTCCTTCAGAATCTGATCCACCAGCGCTACGTTGAGGATGCTCGTGAGTGCCCCAGTGTCTGGTGCAAACTCGATCGCGCAGGAACCATTTCGCACACCGACCGCCCCCCCACCCGAGACACCGGTCGCAGCGCTGACACCAACCGCTTGAGCGGCCAGAATCAGCGAAAAGCGATTCTGCTTTGGCTCGCACACGAATTGCAGTCCCGAGGAGTCACAACTGCCGTACTTGGTGGGAATCGACCTCGGGACAGAGCCCTGGTTATCCAGGCGAGCAGTCTCATCATTGGCCTGGACGATTCTGACCCGATACGTGCCGGCCGGTGCCCCGCCGGCCATTCGGTCCGAACCGTAGACGAATCGCCCTTCACGATCGGTTACCTGCGTGAAGGCATACTTGGGCTTGTCGCTCTCGAAGGTCAATTGGGCGCCGACGACCGGCGTGCCGTCGGACCACAGAACCTTCGCCGCCACGGGATAGTAGCTCTCCGTCCCACGGAAGTGCCAATACAATCCGATCATCGTAACAAACAGCACAGCGGCCAACACTCGGTAGTTGCCCCAAAACCGCCAGGTCTTGCCGCGCAGCGGCTCCAATGGGTCTTTCCACACCAGGGCGTCCCGCTCTCGTGTCCTGGCATCGGGAAACACGCAGGAGAAGACCACCAGCGTGATGACGGCGATAACGAACATGACGAAGCCCGTGATCATCGAGTGGACGTTCCACGGTCCTCTTTCAGTCCACGCCAAAGCCGGCGAGCCATTGTCGAAGGTGAAACATGGCAGACTCCATTGACCGATCTTGAAGAAGTCTACGACAAAGACCGCCGCCCCTATGCATGAACCGCTGAGCATCGTGATCAGGGCCGCCCGCGACGAGGCCTTGCGCCAGAAGACGCCTAACAGAAACACCGCGGTCACCGGCGGAGCCATGTAGCAAATGAGATCGTTGGCGCCCTGGAAGATCGTCCCAAAGCCGCCGACCCACGGCGACCAGAGAATCGCCAACCCCATCGCCACGCCCGTAACGATCCGCCCGATCAGCACCAGCCGACGCTCGGAAGTCTCCGGACGCCACCGCTTCACCACGTCGTAGCTGAACACGGTGGCGATGGAATTGAGTGCGGCCGAGACGGAGCCCATCATCGCCGCCAATAGCGCCGCCGCCATGATCCCTTTTACGCCGGTCGGCAAGACGTGGTTGATCAGGTACGTCAGGGTGTCCTTCGGGTCTTCCAGCGGCTCGACGTGAGGGTTCTGGCTCACCAATCCCAGGCAGATCAGCCCCGGCAACACGAAGATGAACATCGGCAGGATCTTGATGAACCCGGTGAACAGGGGGCCGACGCGGGCGTGGTTCTCATCCTTTGCTGCAAGCACGCGCTGCACGATGACCTGATCGCAACACCAGTACCAGAGCCCAATGACCGGATAGCCCAAGAACACCGCCCATTTCGACAGCCCCGTCGGATCACTGCTCGGGCGGATGAGAGAGAAGTTCACCGGATGGACACTCTGCTGAAGCCCCTGCCAGCCGCCCACGTGCTGCAAACCGAGAACCGTGATGCAGATCGCACCGGCCAGGAGGATGATCGTCTGGATCGACTCCGTCCACATCACGGCCAGAAGCCCGCCCACGATGGTATACAGCCCGGCCAACCCGGCGACGACGAAGATACACACGTTCGTGTCGATACCAAACATCCCATGCAGCACCCGCGCGCCGGCGTAGAAGGCGAAGCCGATATGGATCACGATGGCCGCCATGATCGACAGCAGTGTGAGCCAATCGCGGGAGGCGCGGCTGTACCGCTTCTCCAGGAAGTCCGGGAGCGTCGTCACGTTCGACCGGATATAGAACGGTGCGAAGAACAGCGACAGGCAGATCAACGTGAACGGCGCCATCCACTCGAAATTTCCGTACAAGAGGCCGCTCTTGTAGCCGCACTCCGCCAGACTGACCATGTGTACGGTGGAAATGTTCGAGGCGAACAGTGCCGCGCCGATGACCGGCCACGTGAGTGTCCGGCCACCCAGGAAGTAGGCATCTCCTTCGTGCTCCTTTCGGCGGAAGCCGGCCCAACAGCCGACGCCAACGATGCCGATGAGGTAGACAAGGATGATCGCCGAGTCGATCCAGCCGATCCTCAGGCTGTTGTACATCCCCGCGGCCAAGGCCTTCTCCATGGACAGTTCTCCGAGACAGTCAGGTTCCGCGACAGAAGACGGTAGGTGACAGACCCGGTATGTCACGGTCGGCTGGGAAATAGGGTCGTTGCAGATGCGTGTATCGATAGTGACGCATCGTCGGGGGCGTGGGGCCGGGCGTGTCGAGCACGAAGGCGGCCTTCGCGATGCCGGCGTACGCCATCCGATAGTTCATGGGGTTCTTGGCCACAATGAACCTTGCCCCGCGAACATCCAATCCCACGCAGCGGAACTGCTCGTCAGCCCAATCATAGGTCGGGAGTGACATGACCAGGATCTGAACGGCCCCCACCTTGAGCACGGCGGACGGACCCATACTGGCCTCCTGGTTCTCCCAGACGCCGCCACGGCCATAGACGAATCGGCCGTCGCTGAGTGTGACGACGGTGCCACGCACCTGAATCGGCTTGCCCCATTGGGGATCGATCTTGTATCCCAACTCGAGGGTCACCTCTCGGCCGACGCCGAGACGGTGGCAAGTCGCGGCTGCCTCCGGATCGACTACGGGCACGAGGGCAGGCTGATCGACGCTGCTGTCCAGCAGGGCCTTCAGGGTGGCAACACTGTCACCGGCCGCCCCCCCACCACAGCAGTCGGCCGTCTCGACCAGCAACACCGGCCCACCGTCGATCGAGCAGCCGCACGAGATCGCCTCGGCAGGTGAATAGAGCGTCGGTTCAAGATCGAATCGCCTCGCCCAGTACATCAGGGCAATCTCATGGGCCAGAGACTGAGCCTTCTCTGGATCACCGTTGGTGACGACCAATCCACCTCCGCCCATGCCGGGCAGGTCGAGGTAAGGATGGACCAGGAACGCACTGGTGGACATAACGCCTGCCTTGCCCTCCTGCGATTTGGCAAACCGCATCACATCGGCGAAGGGGCCTTCGCCCTCGGTGCCTCCGTGAATAGCGCTCACCAATACCGGCACCTTGGCCATCGCCATCGCGGGCCGACACCTGCCGTCGAGGATCTCCATGAGCATCCTGGCACCGCGAACGCCCGTCTCGAAAGTGTCGCGGTGCGGATAGGTCTCCCACCCCAGCATCGCGTCGGCGCAAAGGACCATCGGCTCCGTCACGTCGGCATGAAGGTCCAGAGTGATCACAACCGGAACGTCTGGTCCGATCAGCCTGCGGACCGCAGTCAGCAGGTCGCCCTCCAGATCCCCCACGTCTTCTGCCGCCGCTGCGCCGTGGAGCGGCAGCAGAACGCCGTCGACCGGCAGCGATCGGCGGAGTCGGTCGAGCAGGTCTGTCTTCAATTCTCGATAGCACGCCGACGTCAGAGGACCGCTCGGGTAGGCGCTGGCGACCAGCAGCGGAACGACCTCTGCATTCCATTCCCGCAGGACACTCAGCACGCCGCCGACGACACCGCTCCTCTGCTCCAGGACTTCCGGGCCCAGCCGAAACTCGCAGCGGCGAAAACGCTCGATGTTGGCCGGCACTCCGCCCAGATGGTTACACTCGATAATGATCGAGCCGATCGCGATGCGAAGGCCTTTCCCCATAGCCGGTGCTCCCCTAAGCCTGGTGTCCCTTCAGAATCCCTCGACCGATGCCGGCCAACTGGATGTCGCGCTCCGCGTCGGAGATCATCGTGTTCGGCGACGGGACGTACGGGTATTCCTTCAGCAGAGAATCGTCGAACCTGACGCCGAGGCCGGGGGTTGTGGGCGCTTCGATGTATCCATCCTTCGGACGGATCGGCTCGACGGACAGCAGATCGTTCAGCGGATGGTCCATGAAGCCGTATTCCGTGATGGCACAATTCGGCATGACCAGCGCCAAATGCAACCCCGACATGGCGCTGACGATTGAACCCCAGGAATGAATGGCCACGGGGCGCTGATGGACCGCCGCCAGGGTGGCGATCTTCAGTCCCTCGGTGAACCCGGAAGTCGAGTTGTCGAATTGAACGATGCCGAATGCCTCGCGATCCAGATAGGGCTTGAAGGCGGCAGCCGTCGGCAGGCTTTCTGCGCCTGCGATGTTCAGCGAGGTCGACCGGCGGACCTCCACGTAGCCCTCGATGTTCTCGACCCGGCACGGCTCTTCGAACCAGAGCACATTGTAGCACTCGAGTTCCTTGGCGAGCTGCTTGGAGACCGAGACCGACCAGGGCACGCTGCACGAGCCCTGCACGGCGTCGACGATCAGGTCCATGTCGGGCATCTCGGCCTTGAACGCCGCCACCAATGGGATCAATGTCTCGGGCGTTACAACCCGCATCTTGTAGGCGGTGAAGCCAAACCCGCGCGCCCGCTGGGCGTCGGCGATCAACGGCTCCTTCTCGCGGAACAGGCCGTTGCTGGCATATACCCGGCTCCGCGAGCGGACCAGCCCACCAAGCAGTTGATACACCGGTACGCCGAGCAGCTTACCCGCGAGATCGTACATGGCGATGTTGATGCCGCCCATCACGCCGATACCCACGCCCTGGCGGTTCCAGAAGACACTCGATCCGTACATCTTCTCCCAGGCACGGTTGATGTCGAGCACCGGCTGGCCGACCAGCAACTCCTTGAAGTGTTCGATCAGCCCGACGATCGGATGGTAGCAGTACTGGCCGTGGGTGATCTCACCGAGGCCGTACTCGCCGGTATCGCAGGTGACGCGGACCAGCGCGACGTCCTGGTTCTCGACCACGCCGCCGCTGTATTCGTAGCGGATCGACGCGGGGAATCGGTACTGCAGGAAGAGCAGCTCCAGGTCGGTGATGACGGCGGTCACTGAACGCCCTCCACTGTGTGTGTTCTCAGATGTCATGCCCGGCCCCCGAGGAAGCCCTCATGGAAGAAGACCGGCTTGTAACCGTGTTCCGTCGTCCAGCGAAGCGTGGTATCGAGCCGCTGGAAGTGATCGGGGACGTATTGATAGTAGAACGGCCAGAAATACTGTTCGTGGGTAACGATGTCGATGATCTCGGCCGTATTCGGATCGCTGACCAGCTTCTCGAGCTTGGCAGCCGTCTCCTTCACGGGAGGTTGATTGCAGCAGATGCCATTCAGGGAAAAGACGATGCCGCTTTCGAAATCCTTCCAGGCATTGTGTCGCGAGCAATACTCGGAGACGGTGTCATTCCAGCCGTAGTTGATGTCCCATTTGCCGTCGGCATGCCAGAAGCCGCCGGTCAGCACACGAACGCCTCGCTGATACAGTGGCTTGAACGCCGAATGGCGCGTCATCGCCCAGTGAATCACCGTGGGCGGAATCCAGACGTCCTCGCCTGCAAAGCGGCGGATCTCGGCGGCGACCAGGTCCAGGTCGGCGATGAGCTTCTCCGGCGGAGCATCCTGGTAGGGCCGGTCCGGCATGTTGGCATAGGCATGGAAGGTCAGCTTCAGCCAGCCGGAATTGTCGCGCCACTCGCCCTTGTAGCGGTCGGGAAATTGCGGGAGCCGGAAATCGGCGTCGGTGGGGAACTTGGTATCGTCGGCTGCCACGTAGTAGATGTTGAGCGAGAACTTCGATCCATACTTCCTGTTCAGCTCGCGAAGCCCTTTCAGGTAGAAGCAGTCGAACAAAGACTTGTAGTTGTTGCGGGCGATATCACGCAGGAAGAAGCTGTTGTCGTCGATGATGAAGCGATAGCGGGGCTCGCTGTAGCGGTCCCAGACAACCCGCACCCGGTCTTTGTACCGCTCGCCGTTTTCCTCGGATACCGCGACCAGATCGGTTTCGTGATCGCGCAAGGGCACCTCGGCCTCGAACCGGCGGCCCTGGCGACGGCATGTCACGCCGTTGACCGATACGCGGCTGCCTGCGGGGGCTTCGCCTGAGACACGAATGGTCAGAGAACCCTCGGTCTGTTTTCCGTGCCGATGATTCAGGACGGCGCCGGAAAACGGTTCGGTGATCTTCACCGGCGATGCTGCCTCCGCGGCCACGAGGTGCTGCCCCACGAAATTCGTCAGGCCGAGTGCCGCACCGGACGCAGTCAACCGCAACACGTGACGTCGGGTAAGCTCACTGTCTCGCATGATTCACTCCCCTATGGTTCGAATCCAAGCGCGGCCCCTCCGTCCGGGCAGATGGCCTGACCGGTGATGAATGACGCCTCATCCGACGCCAGGAATGCACAGACTTCGCCGATCTCGTCGATCGTGGCCAGCCGGCCCAGGGCGTGAGCCCGCCGCGCCATTTCCATCGCCTGTCCTGGGTCGGGCAGGGTGGCGGCCCACTCTTCCCACATCGGGGTCAGCACACCCGCCGGGCACACCGCGTTGACGCGGATCCCCTCAGGCGCCAGGTCGATCGCCAGTGCGCGGGTCAGACCGATCTGGGCCGCCTTTGTGGTTGTATAGCGAGGAGCTTCGGCCTGTCCGATGATCCCGGCCTCACTCGACATGTTGATGATCGATCCGCGGGTCTTGCGGAGATGCGGCAGGGCCAGCTTGCAGCCCAAGAACGTGCTCGTCAGGTTCAGATGCAGGAGCTGCTCGAAGTCCTCGATGCTCACCTGGTCGATCTTCTCGGCCGGCGGGTGCCAGCCGGCGTTGTTGAGCATGCAATCGAGCCGCCCGAACCGCTCAACGGCCGTCTCGATCAGGCGCGACATGCCGGACGCGTCGGTGACGTCCATCGGCACGAAGACGGCCGGATAGCCCGCGTCCGTCAGTTGCTTCTCGGCCGCCCCGCCTGCCTCCTCTCCGCGCGAACCGATCACCACCTTGCAGCCGTGCTTGCCGAAGACCCGCGCGCACCCGAAACCGATGCCCGCGGAACCACCGGTGATCACCGCCACCCGGTCTCGAAGCTTCACGGTTCCACCTCCAGCACGACCACCGAATCCGCCGCATCGGGTGCAACCGGCGGGACAGCAATGGTGACGCTCCCATCGCCGCCGCCCGTGGCTAGCGCCGTCTGCTTCGGATCGGCCAGCAGATAGGCCCGGCCGACCTTTGATCGCAGCGGCTGGATATCCAGCTTGCCGTTTGCCGGCCAGTCGAACACGTGCAGATAGAGCCGCGTCTTGCCGCCGGCCAGCGGCTTTGCCGTGCAACGGCCCCACGCGAAGGGTTTGGCGAGCGGACCGGCCTTCGTCCCGTAAATGCTCTCGCCGTTGACCGACATCCAACGACCGATCGCCTGCAGCCGATCAACCGCGGGCTGCGGGAACGCCCCGTCGGGCTGGGGGCCCACGTCGAGCAGGAAGTTGCCTCCCTTGCTGGCCGTGTCGACTAAGAGGCGAATCAGGGTGGATGCCGACTTGAAGTCATGATCGTAGTCAATGAATTGCCAGTGATTGTTCATCGTCATGCAGGTTTCCCAATCCGGCCGGGTCAGCTTCTCGGCGGGGATCATCTGCTCGGGCGTGTCGAAGTCACCGACGGGTCGCTCGCGGCTGATGTGGTCGGGGCGGACCTTGCCGACCCGATTGTTGACGATGACGTCCGGCTGGATGCTGTGAATGTAATGTTCGAGGTCCTTGCCTCGCTCGTCTGTCCACGTGGGGTCCCAGTTGCCGTCGAACCAGATCACGCCGACGGGCCCGTATTCGGTCAGAAGCTCGCGCAACTGGTTCTTCATGTAGACGACGTAGCGATCGAGATTGGCACCCGCCGCAGGTCGTTTGTCTATCGCTCGCCGAGGGAGATAGTCCGGGTGATCCCAGTCGATGATCGAATAGTACCAGCAGATCTTTAGCCCCTCGCGGCGACACGCCTCGGCCAGCGGCTTGAGCAGGTCCCGATTGTACGGAGTCGCCATCACGTCGAACTCCGTGTGCTTCGAGTCGAACAGGCACCAGCCGTCGTGGCTCTTGGTCACCAGCACGACGTACTTCATCCCTGCCGCCTTGGCCAGGCGGACCCATGGATCGACGTCGGCGTGGGTCGGCTGAAACCGATTCGTCATAGCCCGGAATTCTTCGATGGGAAGCTGGAAGTACTTGTCCATCCGGCGAGGCTCATCCGTCGGCAGACTGAAAAGGCCGAAGTGGATGAACATCCCGAATCGGGCCTCGCGCCACCACGCCATCCTGCGGTCGCGCTGCTGCGTTGTCTCTTCGGCAGCGTGTGTTGCGGACGAGTCGGTCATCTTCGGTGGCAGGATGCTATCGAAGACTTCAACCGGCCAGCGTCCGAGACGCTCGAACCCCGCAGGCACGTCCTGCCTGTATTGCACGTAGGCCTGAACCTTCCCATTTGTCGTGTAGGAGATTCGACCCGTGCCAACCCCCGCGGCCTTGTTGATGCTCGGCTCACTCGTGCCAAAGAGCTTATAGCCCATCAGCGTGCAGTCTTCGAAGTCGATGTGAACCTGCTTGGGATCGGCCACGTTGCTCGAAATGACCCCCGTCGACGGCGTGCCGTGCGGCTGCGAGAAGTTCAACGTGATCAGCCGGCACCCTTTCATCTTCACTCGGATGTACTTGTTGGGATAGAGGATCTGAACGGCGTTGTCAGGCCCCACAAACGTGCAATCTTCGCAGACCACGTCGGGATAGGCGGGCGGCGAGGTGTTGTATGCCCCCACCGCCAGTCCACCCGCATCGCCCCACCAATCGAGCGACATGAGGTAGCACCGGCGGAAGACGACAGGCTCCTTCTCCCGAACTGTCTGATAGCCGAACCCGCCGCCGAAGGCGCGGCCGATTCCTACGCAGTCCTCTACGATGACCGTGAACCCTTCGCCGGCCTTGTCCACCAGGTCCCAGAACAGACCAGCGTCGCTCCCGGTCGTATAGAGGTTGCGGAGGATCCATCGATCCCAACAGATGCTGGAAAACGTCGGACCGGTGTGCTCCGGTGAATAGCCGTGCGCATAGGCCCGCATGGTCGACCACCAGTCGAAGCTCTTAAAACCTTTCTCGGCGTCGCCCGAGTCGATCACGATCCGACCGGTCGCGCCCGATCCGAGGCGGCCGTCGGAATCACCGATCAGCAGGTTGTAGGCACCCGCCGCGCCCTTCTGGGCCGTATAGAGGTTGGCTTCGACATAGGTATCCGGCCGAACCACAATGCGATGTCCGCCCAGGTTGTCGGGCACTGCCGACAGGGCCGCCTGGATCGCGTGGAACGCCTTCGGCCAACTGCTGCCGTCGGAGTTGTCGCCCAGCTTCGAGACGTAGATCGTCTTGCCTTTGCGACCCGAATAGTCGGCCGCCGCGGGGTCCCACGACGCGGCGCTAAGGATGCCCGTCAGGCCGCCAAGGAGGACCCACGGCCGCAGGAATGAGAGGGCGAATCCGCGCGATAGTGTTGCTTTCATGAGGAATGTCCTTCGGACGACCTGACAGGATAGCTGCCGCATTCAAAGGCGGCATCTGCCATGGCCAGAATGTTCTGGGGTGAGACCCCGTATTGGATGTTGTGAATCTGCGAGAAAACGAATCCGCCTCCCGGCGCGAAGACGCTGATGCGCTGCCGAACCTGCTCGCGCACCTCGTCGGCGGTTCCGTACGGAAGCACCGTCTGGGTCTCAACTCCGCCGCCCCAAAAGACGATCCGGTCGCCGAAGTGCTTCTTCAGCTCCACCGGGTCCATCCTTGCCGCCGTCGTCTGGATCGGGTTCAGGATGTCGACTCCCGCCTCGATGAAGTACTCCATCAGACCGAAATTGGCCCCGCAACTGTGATACATCACCTTGGCGTCGCTGTTCCGATGAACGTAGTCCGTCATCAGGCGGATGTTGGGGATGTAGAGTTTCCTGAAGATGCGAGGGTCGAACAACTCGCCCCTCTGCGTTCCGAAGTCGGTCCCGGAGATGAGGATCGTATCGATGTACTTGCCCGCCGCCTGCAAGTACAGCGCGAGATTCTCCACGGCCCGCCGGGCCGTCGCCTGCAAAACGGAGAACGCATAGTCGGGCTCGGTCACCAGGCGGCAGAGCCAGTCGGTGATGGTGTGACCGGCGAAGATCCCGTTCGAGCCCAGGCCGCCTTTGAGAAACCCGCCTTGAATCGAGTACTCCGTATTCTCGTAGAGCCGCCGGGCCGATTCTTCTAACTGCCGGAGATGCTCCTGGCTGTACAACGGAATCGATGACGCCCAGGCCTCCGGACTCATCTGCTCATCGGATGCGCCCAGGGTGGTGACGCAGGCGCGCTCAAAGTACAGCCCGCCCGGCGGCATGTAGGCCAGCGCCTTGCCGTGCTTGTCGCGGATGTACAGGTATCCCTTCTCGTCGGCCTCCGGATTGAACTCGCCCGGCATGAGAACGGTGTTGCCCGGGCCGGTCTTCCATGGTTTGAAATCCCTGTTTTCGAGGCCCCACGCCACGGATGGGTTTTCCAGCTCGACCACATCGCAATGCAGCCGTTTTCGCACCGGTTCGGTGAGCCGCCCCAGCATGCCGAACTGGTCGTAGACGACAGGCAGGTCGCTATCCAATCCGAGGTGTTTCACCAAATCGACGTAGGCGTCGATGCAGATGCCGGTCACCTGACTGCCGCCGATGTCGATCGGCACTCGATCCGGTTCCTGATGCCGAACGGCCTTTCTTACGCGCTCGCGAGAATTCATGACATTTCTCTCTTCGTGATTCGTGCTGCGATCCCATCGGGTAGCCGGCTACACATTTCGCTCTAGGCCGCGGGCAAGACGACCTTCCTTGATGGTCAGTGCTTCTCGACGCGACCAGGTTGCGGCGGCGCGAGGCGATCGTACAACTCCGCCGGCCAGGACACAGTCCTCGAAATCTACATGAAGGCGCCCCGTCGGGCTATGATTGGCTGTGCAGATGATTCCCGTCGAGATCTTGTCCCCGCCCAGTTCTAACTGCGTGAAGTTCATTACCATGTGGCGGCAGCCGACCATCTTGACCCATGCACAATGGCTTGCGAAGGATACGGCCAGGGCGTTGTCGGGACGCACGAGCGTGCAGTCCTCCAGAATCAGATGTGGGAATGCGGGCATCGACTTCTCTGACCCGCCAACCAGAACGGCCGTAGTGTCACCATACCAGTCCAAAGCGAGGAAGTGGGAGTGACGGAAGATACTCGTCCTTTGCATCCTCTTGTCTCCTTCGTTCTTGATCACAGGCAGACGTGTTTCTTCTGGATAGCGTCTGATTCGATCATTGGGATGTCTTCCGAAGGCAGCTCTCAAGTATTTCTTCCATCCTATTCTCTGGGCAGTGGATCAGGCCAAATACTGCCCGTACGAGACCCCACGCTGGGTATGGGAGGCAAGGGCGCACTGGGCGTCGGTTCGTACCAGAACGTAGCGCACGACCAGTCGTCCTGAGGTTCGGCTATGCCGCCGCTTGAGATCTGCTGGATTGTGACTCGCACCTCCTTATGCCAGAAAACAGGGTCCGGCAGATGCCAACGATACATGGATATGAAATCCTTCTCTTTCAGGCTGCAACCGCTGTAGAGGTACCTTGCCTGTTGGATTCCCCACGAGAGGCCGACGTAGTCTTCGCTTCCCGTGCCACAGATGGTGGGGAATTCTGTGTCGCCGTCCATATAGACCTTCACTTCACCCTCGCCCCACCACTGTTCTGAGTGAAGATTTCGGACGCCGATGACCGTGCCAATGAAACGCCCTCTTCCTCTGCGCTGCGGCAGGAGTTCAAAGTCTTGTTTCTGGGTTGTTGGGTTTTCGCGGCGGAACAGCGTATGAAGACGGCCGACGGTGTCCGGGTGCTTGTCACCAAGAGTGTAGTCGATCTGGTAGTAGAGCACGACATCCTTGTTGTGTTCGTTGGTCAGAGTGATCGTCGCCTGTTTCGCAAATGGCATCGGCAGCCAGATATTCAACCCTGACAAGGGGCCCACTGAGTGAACCGCCGACTGATAAGCCGACACCTTGCCATGCGCGAATCCAAAGAAATCTCCCACGGGACACTCGATGCTGGGATGTTCCTGACCATCCCACATGGCTCGGATCACAAGACTCCGCAACACCGCCTGCTGAGACGGCGCAATATGTGGGGGAAATGCGCGCATGGTCATCCAGATGTGACGGATCGTGCCAGGTCCCTTGACGTTGCACAGTTGAACGGTTTCATCGGGCTTGAGAACTCTGGACGGAGCACCTTTTCGCCCGACGCCAAGTCTGCTCGCCGCCTTACCCCCCTCGCCCGGTGCGCCTGTCGGATTCTCAAACGAGATGGACCGTGAAACAAGGCCGGCATCAAGGAGGTGCGGCTGATGAACCAGATCGATCGCTTGTTGCGCAACGCCCGTAGAGCACAGAAAGGCAATAGGAACCGCCACGCATGGTACCGCCATGATCATCGAGCGAATCAGTGTGCGCAAGGCACTGGTCTTCTGCATTCTCCGTCTCCTCACGCTTGTGGTCATGGCCAGATGCATCTCCTCCGGATCGCGTTGTATTCGATGACGATCGGCGTCCCCTCGGGGACATAGGCCTCCAACGTCTCTCTCGTCGCCCGGGCGCGTAGATCCCATGCGAATGGTTCTGGCACTCATCCACCAGTCTTGTCGCTTCTGCATGCCAAGACATAGGTTTCGCCGGCTTGCGTGGGAAACTCGAGCACCTCGCCCGCACACTTGCCGACGTTGTCACCTTTCACGCTTAACGTTGCCTCGCCCTCGCCCCAGGGATTCGCAAGCCGGCAGCGTGCCCCACGGCGGCTGGTGAGTCTGACTTCCGTCACGTATCCCTGTCGCCGATCCGCCGTGACCTCGAACCCACCTTCGCCAACCAAGCCGGCAAATCGGGCATCTACGTTCGCCGGTAGTGCGGGGAACAGCCGCAACAACGGCCTGCACGTGGCGTCCGGATGCGATTGCAGAAGGTGTTCGGCAATCACGCCGGCCGCCGCAAAGTTCTCCGTAAAAATGCCCAGCTTCATGAAACGCGGATACTTCTCTGCAAGGGCCAGCTCGATCACACCGTTGGGATACAGACGTTTCCGCACATCGGCGAGGAACTGCCCCAGGCTGTCGGCCACGCCCAATCGCGCACGAACCACGCCCAACGTCACCAGGCTGTTGTTGCCGTTGGTCTGTATCACGGTTGCGGTGCGGCGGGCGATCTCGACTTGCTCCGGCTTGGCCCAGAACGTCGGGTCCTCGGCCGGAAAGACGGGAGCCAAGGGAACGGGGAAGTTGTATTCGATGGGTGGGGCACCGGCTACGTCGACGAGGATCTTCCCCTTAGGTGTCTCATGGGTCGGATAGTCGGGCAGCCGTTGCGCCAGTTGCCGCCATCGAACGGCTTCTTCGGCGTCACGCTTCAGCGTGATGGCCGCCTCGGCCGTCGCGAGCAAGTGATATCGGATGAAGGCAATTGCCGACGCACTGTCGCGATTGCGCTCGAATCGCTTTGTCACTACCCCCCAGTGTTCCGGTGAAAAAGTTGGAAAGATGTGCAGGTGGCCGTCCTTGGGCACATAAAGAGCACAGTCCTCACGCTGACTGCGCTGCAAGAACCATTCGTAGAACCGGGCGACCTCCACCATCATCGGATACGTGCGATGTTCGAGAAACTCGCGGTCTCCGACGTATTGCCAATGTCGCCAGAAATGTTGCATGATCCAGGCCGAGACATCCATGGTCAGGTCGTAGATGAAGCTGGGGTACATCATCCTGTCGCGCCGGATGGGGTAGTCGGTCGTGTTGAAGACGGCTCCACGCGCATCCTTGCCATAGGCAAAGGTGGTGTTCTTCAGGGCAACGGGAAAGGTCTCGCAGAACCTGTCGAAATACGGTTGAACCAACTCAGCGTGATTACACACGAAGGCCGGCCAGAAGGTCTGCTGGAAGTTGTAGTTGAGCATGTAGATGCCATGCCACCCCGCCAGGTCCATCCAGATCCAGTTGCCCAACAGGCTTGGCGCGACGGCCCCAGGACGCGAGCAGCAGGCCAACAAATAGAGGTTGTGATAGAACAGCTTCTCAGACAGAGAGGCATCCTGGCCCACAGCCGCGTCCGCCCCGTTGGCTGCCTTGATCTCAACGGAACTGCGGGACCAGAACTGTCTCCATTGATTCGCGTGCTGGGCGTGGTTCTGACCCCAATCTTCGCTCACCGCTGCCTTGGCGAGTTGGCAGGCGCCAGCCGCCGGATCCGCATCGCCGTCACGTGTGGTGCGGACGGCAACGGCGATAGTCACCCAGGATCCTTGCGTCGAACTCACCTGATAGGTCACCCGGTCGGTCCCTGGCTCCGTCTTGCCCTCGGCGCCGGCCACCATGGCCGCTGTGGCCACGGCAAACCCGTTGGGAAACGTTGGCTCGGCCGGAATCCGTTGCAGCACCCAGAATGCCTTTCCCGATATGCCCGTCTCCGGCGGCGCGAGGGGTGCGTTGGCCGGATCGCGCGCATTCTCGGGCGACGGCTGGCTCATGAATGCCGCAGGCGGTGGCGGCGGTTTGGACCAGTCGAGCGTCTCGCGAGGCCTGAACACGTCGGCTCGCAGGCCTTCGGCCGCAGACGCAGGCAGGCGGATGAACACCACATTGCGGGTTCGTTCGACGAAGGCGGTCGCCTGACCGCCGGGCGTATCAAACATGAGTGTGGCATCCGACAATCGCAATCGCACATTGGAGATCGCCCGCAGGCCGGCCAGACGTATTTGGCCAACCGGTTTCGGCGTCGGCGAGAAATTCATCTCAACGGGCTGCGAACAATAGTAGTTGCCGAAATCCCACGTTCCCTTCGTCACTCGCTCGATCAATTGATCGTAGGTCACGATCGGGCGGTCGTGGCTCGTGTTGTATCGCCGGTCCCAGACGTCGTTCTTGCCCAGGGTGAAGACCAGCGTCTGGCCATCGGCCCAAACAGAGGCCCCCAGATCGCCGTTGCCAAGGAGCAGCCCGAGAAGCGGCTCCTTGGCCGGGCTGGCCAACACGAAATCGTGTTTCGATGCGAGGGCGGCGCCATCGAGCGGCTCGGTAGCTCGAAGCGGAAGAACGCCGAACGTCGCGCAGAGCACCGCCGCGCCGATCGAGCGAAGAGAAAGGACGACGTTCATAGGCGGTTTCCTTTTTCCGTGAGAAGCCCCCCCCTGTCCGCAGCCGAAGATGCGCCTACTTCCGCTGCCTAGCGTCGACCGTGACCGTCGGTGCGCCTTCAGGGAAGAAACCTTCGAGCATCTCCTTCATGGGGCCGGCGTACATCGCCACGCGGATCGTTCCCCAGGTAGCCTGATCGCCCGTCGCATAATAGAGGTACGTGTTGCCCTCGAACTCCAGCAGGTCCACGTCGGAGGTGTTGACCCCTTCGCCCGGCCCGGCCTCGAGGATGGGGTTCAGCGGGCTCAGCTCCCACGTGGCCAGGTCACGGGAGCGAGCCAGGAACGACACCCAGCCCTTGTGCCCCGCAATGGCCTCGTGCAGGTAGATGACGTAGTAGTAGGGGGCGACGTAGCGAATGGCTGGGCAGGCGCTGTACTGGCGGCCGTTGACGCCGGCGAAGACCAGCCCCGGAACCTTCTCCCACTTCGCCAGGTCCTTGGATCGGGCGAACTTGAAGCAGAAGGCCACCGGCACGTTTGACTCATAGGCCATCAGAAAGCCCCGATCGTCGCGGCAGACTGAGCTGTTGAAGAATTGCTCGTCGCCGTCGCGAGTCAGCGCTGTCTCCTGCTTCCACGTCTTCAGGTCGGTCGTCGTGAAACGGCTGATCCATTTCGTGTTGATCTTGTTGCCGAAGTCGGTGAACTCCGTGGCGAAGACACTCAACTCGGAATTGTTGACGATGGCGCAGACGAAGGAATGCCCCTTGCCGAACCGGGCCACCTCCTGGCCGGTCCGAAGATCAACGATGAACAGATAGGCGTTCTCGCCCTTGGCCTCGAACCCACCCGGGCGATGGTTGTCGACCAGCAGCAGGCGACCGCTGAAAACGACCGGCGTGTTCTCCATGCCCGTGGTGAAGCTGAACGGCAGCTTCACCAGCTTGGGCCGAACCGGCTCCGCAGCACAGGCCACACCGGCAGCCAGCAGCAACAGGACAGACAGCCTCGAAGCCACGACTCGAAGGAGCGTTCGACAGCCGCTTGTCCTCATATGCATGACAGATCTCCACAGGGGGTGAACACGGCTGGACGACTGCCCACGATGATAGGCCGCCTCTGCCTGCTTTGGGTAGCAGTATTTCCGCTTTTGTGCATCGAACGTGGTCATCGGCACGTTCGCGGGGAAATAGGCCTCGAGCATCTCCTTCATGGGGCCGGCGTACATCGCCACTCGGATGGTGCCCCAGGTAGCTTGGTCGCCCGTCGCGTAGTAGAGGTAGGTATTCCCCTCGCATTCGAAGAGATCGGCATCGGTATTGTTGATCCCCTCGCCCGGCACGGGATCGAGCATCGGCGCCCGGGTCGGACTGACTTCCCAGATAATCAGATCCTTCGACCGCGCCACAGCCGTGACGTACTTCGTCTCCGGCAACCTGTATTCGTAGCGAGTGCCGGGTCCTTTCCAGCGCCATATGCCGTAGACCATGTAATAGTAGGGTGCGCAGTAGCGAATGGTCGGATTGCCGCACGCCGTCTGACCCTCGACGTCGGCGAACTCCACGCCCGGGACCTTTTCCCAATGCGAAAGGTCCTTCGATCGGGCAAATCGGAAGCTCCATTGCACCGGCTTGTTCGACTCGTAGGCCATGACGTAGCCCTGGTCGTCGCGGCACACGGACGTGTTGAACAGGTGCTCATCGCCGTCGCGGGCGATGGCCAGCTCCTTCTTCCAGGTCTTCAGATCGGTGGACCAGAAGCGATACACATCCTTGGTCCATTCCTTATTCGTGTTCACCGTACCGAATACATTCATCTCGTCGCCATTGACGAAGGCGCTGACGAAGGAGAATCCCGTGCCAAGCCGTGCGACCTCCTGGCCGGTAACCATGTCCTGGATGAAGAGGTACGACTTGCTCTCCTGTTCTTCAGCCTTCAATGATCGGTAGTTCTGCACCAGCAACGACCGGCCTTTGTAGACGACCGGCGTGTTCTCCATGCCGGTGGGAAAGGCGAACGGCAACTTCACGAGCTTGGGATTGGGCGGGGCAGCACTGCCTTGTACCGACCCTGCCGGCATCCTGCCTGTGGCGTTCAACGGATTGTTCGCCGTTCCTGCCTTCGGCTGTGATGCCTGTTCGTTCAGCGCCTTCTGAATCGCCGGAACGATCACCTTGGCGGTGCCGAGAGGATTGGGGTGCAGTTCGTCGGGAACGTAGCTCTTCCAGGTAGCATGGTCGGGTTCACGGTTGTAGAGAGCGAGCCAATCTCGTTGAAGGTCGATCGCAAACACATGATTGGCCGCGGCCTCCTCCAACCAGCCTTGATAGTACGGACTCGTATCCTTGTAGGACCCATCACACGCCGGGCCAACGTTGTTCATGGTCAGAACGATGATCTCAACAGTCTTCTTGTTCTTGGAGGCCCAGGCATTGATCTGATCGATCATCGATTTGAGGTTCCTCCGCGAATCGGCCACTGACATGTTGGCCAGTCTGCTGGCATCGTTCGTGGCAAACTCAATGAAGATCGCGTCGGGATTGTCGTTGGCCAGAACCTGCTCCAATTGCCAGAAACCACCATGGGGTCGGTCCAATTGCGGCAAGTTGCAGGAGCACGATCCCGAGACGGCCCGATTCGACAGCTTCACCTGGCCGGGATACTGCGATGACAACCAGTCGCCCGTCTGGGCGAACCAGTTTTGTGAATTGAACCCGGCCGCGGTGAGACTGGTCCCGATGGCCGCGATGTTCAACTTCTCCCCGCCCTTCAGTCTGGCGATGATCGCTCCCTGCGCGGACAGCCCCGTGAACAAAAGGCCCAAGGCGAGGTATGCTGACGCGCAACGGGTCGGATTGGCCATGGGTTTGGCGAGGGTCCCGGTGATTCTGTGCATGGGTTGGCGCCTCCGGCAGAAGGTCGAATCAATGTCGACTGTCGACAGCCGAACTCTAGCAATAGCAGTTTGCCCTGTCAACAATCCGACGCACCCAAAGGTCATTGGTCACCCAACCAACAAGCGAGCTCGGGCTGTCTGCTACACCGACGCCTTACAGCATTTAGTCGTACGTATTAGACAATATAATAACTTATGAGCGATGCGTGCCTCCACATACCCGCCAGGCTGAAAGCGGTTCCATCCTTACCCATGACACAGCGCACCCCCCGTTGACATGGCACTGAAAGGTCAATATTGTATACTGTCGACAGGAGACCGGACCGACTTCATCAGGCCATTGCGAACGAATCATGCAGTCTGAGAACATTCTCACGTTGAAGCAGCATGCCTACCAGCTAATCCGCAAGAAGCTGGAATCCGGCGTGATCCTGGCCGGCTCCCGGCTTTCCGATGACGCGCTCGCCAGAGAGATCGGTATTAGCCGAAGCCCCGTTCGCGAGGCCATAAGTCAGTTGGCCAGCGAGGGGCTTGTGGAGCAGCGGCCCCGTTGCGGCGCCTTCGTGAAGGTGCCCGCCCGCCGGGAAATGGAAGAGCTGTACGAGGTGCGAATGGCATTGGAGAGCTTTGCCGCGGCCAAGGCAGCGATCCTTGCCACCGAAAACCAGATCTCCGAATTGGCCAAATTGCACGACGATGTGCTGGCCACCATGGATGAATGTCGCCGGCGCCCGCGTGAAATCGCAGACCGGGAATTGACCGACCGGTTCCTGGCCAGTGACATGCGATTTCACATGCACATTCTGAGTGCCGCGGGCAACAAGCGATTGTTCGGTATGGTCGAAGACTGCGGGATTCTGATCCGTGTGTTCGCCCACGTGCCGATCGAACACGATTTGCGGCTGATGACAGACTCTGCTCAACAACACGCCTCGATCCTGGAGGCCATCCGCAGGCGCGATAGCCTGGCAGCCAGAGATCTCGTGGTGAGTCATATTGCGATGGCCAGCAAGCTTGTCTTGGACAAGTATGACGGAACGTTCGCTCAGGCAGCCGAGATGCGGACGTGAACCCCTTGCATGCTTCTCATGCAAATCGAGGTCTCCCTCCCGAAGACTTCGTCCCCATCCGTTCACAGAGACTTGCGACTTTCGCCTTTCCAGCTTCGGTCGGCCGGGATTGCCGCTCACCAGACCTGATTGGGAGGGATCGAATGAGCATCGTGAGCGCCATCATCATCTTCCCCCGAGGGCTTCTCCTTGACCGTGCGGCCGTTGCGGCATCCAGGAAGGATTCGCCGGTGGTCCTCCAATTCCTTCAGCGTCTGCCCGGCAGCCGGACGATTGCGGTCCACACCCGACACGAGGGCAACCCAAGCATCTGGACGTGCTGGGGCCAATCGGAATGGTTGAGGAGGCCAATTACGGCGAGGCCGTGATTGAGCTGCAGCCTGGCGATCGCCTATACTTCCATTTCGATGGCCTGACCGAAGAGGTCAACGGCCAGAACGAGCAGTTCGGCGATGAGAGGTTACTCAGCGCCATCGCAAATGGCCAGACCTTCAACCTGAGCGAAACAGTAGAATTACTGGTCAACAAAGCCATTGCCTGGCGCACAGAGGATCACCTCAGGGACCACGTATCAATTCTGGCCATCGCGGTTCCGTGAGCGGCTGGAACCTCTCAAGAGGATTCACTGCCATGATTGACGCCAATAGCTTCGAAGAAACCGAAACGCTGAGGAACGGCATCACCGTCAAGATCCGTGCGATCCGGTCTGCCGACAAGGCAGGGGTCGTCGACGCGTTCCGCAAGCTCGATCCTCAATCGGTGTACACCCGGTTCTTCCAGGTGAAGGAGTCATTGTCAGACCGAGAGTTGAAAGCGGCCACGGAAGTTGATTTTGAGAACGTGGTAGCACTGGTGGTGACGATCGAGTCCGGGGGGAAGGAGACCATTATCGGCGGTGGCCGCTACTTGGCATTAGATCTCCCGAGCGCACGCAGCGCAGAGATCGCGTTCGTGGTCGAGGAGGATTACCATGGCCTGGGAATCGCCGGACGCATCCTGAGACATCTCGCCCGTATCGCACGGGAGAAAGGTGTGAGCCAGTTCCAAGCCGAGGTGCTCCCACAGAACAAGGCGATGCTCGCTGTCTTTTCACGCAGCGGACTCCCTATGAAACTGACCCACACGGAGGGCGTCATCCATGTGACGCTGTCGCTGACCGACCGGGTGTAACCAGAATAAGGCCACACGTACCATGAACAATCCGCAACTCATCGACTTCCTGAAAGAGCGAGTCGGCCTCTGTAAACATTTCGCGGACGATCGCCTCGACCAGCTGGTGAAGGAGTCGCGTGTCGTCTCCTATGAACCCAATGAGGCCGTCGTCGAATTCGGTGAGGACGCCGGCTTTCTGGGTGTCTTGCTCGACGGCGATCTGGCGGTCTCCGTCCTCGGCGACGGCGGCCAGCGCCAGGTCATTGGGCGTTTCAAGGCCGGTGATACGTTTGGCGAGATGGCACTGATGAGCGGCGACAAGACAATGGCTGATTTCATTGCCGATACCCGCTGCCAGGTGCTACGGATTCCAGTCGCCGTCTTCCAATCGGCCATCATAACCGACCCTCGCGCGGTGCAGCACATCTCCAGGACCATCGCCGACCGTTACAAGCAGGTGATGGCCGATCCGGCCAAGGCGGTGGCCGCGTTCCGCCAGAGCGACGATCCTTACGGTTTGCGTCTCAAGGGCGAACGGCCGGAGAAGATTCTCGTCATCAACAGTGGTTCCTCCTCGCTCAAGTACACCTTCTTCGACACCGCCAACGAGCCGAACACCGCCCACGGCGTGGTCGAGCGCATCGGCGCCAACGGCACCCGCCTGGTCCATCACGGACCGCGCGGCGAAGTGAAGCGAGAGCTCCCACAGGGAGGTTACGCCGATGCCTTCTATGCAATGCTGAGCGAACTGTCGGCACCCCAGACCGGTGTGATCCGCGAGGCGTCGGACATCAGCGTGGTGGGCCATCGCGTGGTGCATGGCGGCGAACGGTTCTCCGAAGCGGTAGTTGTGGACGATGAGGTGCTCAAGCAAATCGAAGCCCTCAATCCGCTTGCGCCGCTGCACAATCCGGTCAACGTTGCCGGCATTCGCGAGGCGCTCCGGGTGTTCCCGTCGGTGCCGCACGTCGCCGTGTTCGACACCGCGTTCCACCACACCCTGGCGTCCTACGCCTATCTCTACGGCCTGCCGTACGAGCATTATGAGAAAAGGGGCGTGCGACGGTACGGCTTTCATGGAAGCTCTCATTCCTACGTCGCCCTGCGCGCGGCCCAGTACCTCCAGCGGCGCGTGAATGAGCTGGAAATCGTCAGTTGTCACCTTGGCAACGGCGCCTCGCTGTGCGCGGTCGACCATGGACGGTCGGTGGACACGTCCATGGGCTTCACGCCGAGCGAAGGGCTCATCATGGGCACTCGTTGCGGCGACCTCGACCCCATGGCGGTTGCCTACCTGCAGCGGGAGGCGGGCCTCGATGACGCCCAGGTCGAGGAGTTGCTGAACAAACGCAGCGGACTGTTGGGATTGTCGGGCATCTCCAGCGACATGCGTGAAGTCGAGCGAGCCGCTGACGCCGGCGACCCCAGAGCACTGGTGGCGTTGAAGGCCTTCTGTTATCGAGTCCGAAAGTACATTGGCGCCTATCTGGCAGCCATGGGCGGGCTGGATGTGCTGGTGTTCACCGGCGGCATCGGACAGGGCAGTGCGGGTGTTCGGTCCCTGTCGCTCCAGGGTCTTGAATGCATGGGCATCCAGATTGACGAATCGTGCAACCGAGAGGCACGCGGTTTTGACGAAGTCTGTCGCATCTCAACCGACAATTCCCGCGTCACCGTGCTCGTCGTTCCGACGGATGAGGAGCGGATGATTGCACGCGAAACGTTGCGAGCGCTGAGCCGCTCCTATCTCACACGCGTCTTCGACGCCCAGCGGGCCGAGCCGTTCCTCCTTGAGGTGTCCGCCCACCACATCCATCTGTGCCAGGAGCACGTCGAGGCGCTGTTCGGTAAAGGCCACCAGCTCACCCACCAGAGCGATCTCTCCCAGCCCGGCCAGTTTGCCTGCCAGGAACAGCTCACCATCGTCGGACCGAAGGGGCGGATCGAACGCGTGCGCGTGCTGGGGCCGGCGCGTTCCGCCACCCAGGTTGAGATTGCGATGACCGAGCAATTCAAGCTGGGCATCCACCCACCCATTCGCGAGTCCGGCGACATCCGGGACACGCCCGGCTGCACCCTCGATGGCCCGGCCGGCAGCGTCACCCTCGACCGAGGCGTCATTTGCGCGATGCGCCACGTCCACATGACGCCTGCCGATGCGCTCCGCTACGGGGTCAAGGACAAATCCACCGTCCGCGTTCGCGTACAGAGCGACCGCGAACTGGTGTTCGGCGATGTGCGTGTCCGCGTGAATCCGAACTTCCGCCTCGCCATGCACATCGACACGGACGAAGCCAACGCGGCCAACCTGAAAACCGGCGAGCAGGTCTATATCGCGGGCATCCAGAGCGAGGATTGATGTCCTATGCCCAGAGAGATTCGTGGAATCAAGCCCGTGATCAAGACTACCTGTCACTGGGGACAACGTCGTCCTCGTTGATGAGAAGGCCCGAATCTGCCGGCCATGGCTAACCCGGACTGCAATCTCGGTATTAGGGCGCCCGTCCGTACTGCTGGGCAGTGTTGTCCCTCAACGCCGCACCCCCACCCAATAGCGGGCGGAACACGTCGAAGGACGTACAGAGGCCGTGATCGCGTCCTAACGGTGTCGTAGCATCTCGTTTGACCTGAGTACCTGGCTTGGTAAGCTGGTTTCTTGACGGGAGGTACCTGGGAGATGCCAGACGAACCTGGGCACACTGAGGACGCTCAGTCTGAGCCTCGGAACGAGGTGTCCTCCGTCGATATAGCAGTGGCCCGATTCAGTATGGAGCGGGTCGCGGCGAAACGCGCGAGAGCCACAATCGATACGCCGAAGTATCGGCGTGAGTCTAGGTGTATCCGAACCGCACTCGCAAGCTTGCCAAAAGGGTCGCATGTACTTGACCTGCCCTCCGGCACCGGCCGTTTCTTCTCGACGCTGCTAGACATGGGGTTCCGCGTCACCGGCGCAGATGTCTCGGTGGAGATGATCGACCGGGCGCGTGAAAAAGTTGCGCGTGATCGGCTACCTGAGGACAGGATTGACCTGAAAGTACTCGACGTCCGGAACACCGAGCTGCCCAATGACGCATTCGATGCTGTCCTCTGTAACCGGCTGTTTCATCACATCAGAGAACCTGAGCAGCGTCGGGCTATCCTCCACGAACCTTCGCGCATCTGCTCTGGGCCTTTGGTAGTCTCGTTCTTCAGCAACATGGCGATCGATGCCTTGTTTTATTGGATGAAGTACAGGTTCAGGAGGAGGGAACCCACCGATCGCATCCCAATCTGGCCCAGCGCATTCACTGATGATGTACGTTCCATCGGACGCACTGTTCAACGCTTTCTTCCGGTGCGCCCGTTCATCTCTAAGCACTGTTACGCAATCATCGCCCCCAAACGATTGGGATGAACCATCCGGATGCCCCCATGACGAAGCCCCCCACGCGCCTGGCCAGCGGTATTCGCCATCATCAGGCGAACAGAGGGAGAAGGCCGCACAGAGTAGCAGCCTCCTGCCTATCGATGCTGTCGTCATCAACGATCATCTTCAAGTGCAAGAGCGAGGCGAGGACTGGAGCGGGATACCGTGCCTGGCGGAGTTGTGTGAGTCTGTGGCCTAGGTAGCCGCCCCCCGAGCCGAGATCGGCCATACAGCTTCCACCCTCTCACCCCTCAGGACATAGAACCGGTCGTGCAGGTTGCAGGTTGAGCAGCAGTGCGACGGGATAAGCTCCAGCCTGTCGCCCAGGGTGACCCGGTGGAAGGTTGGCTCATCCAGTTGAATCAGGGCGTGCTCCTCCGAGTGAAGCAGGACCTGGGCTCCCGGCATGTTCTTCACCTTCGGGAACACCGTGAGACCGTAGTTGGCCGTGTGTTCCGTGGCAATCGATTTGATGCCGCAATCGGTGACGATGACGTTCCTGCGGTCTCCCTTGGCCGCATTCTTGCTGATGACGGTCGTCAGCACACTCAGGGCGCACCGGAAGTCTTCCATGCCCTCCAATTGCTGGTACGGCCAGTCCATCAGCACATACGAACCCACCTGCACATCGGTGATCTCCGGACTGCATTCCGGGGTGATGTTCCAGGTCGCCGAGTATCCGCAACTGACGATCTCGACCTTGATCCCTGCCTGTTCCATCATGTGCTTGGTGGTGATGACCCGCTTCATTTCCCCTTCATGGAGGGCCTTTCGTTTTGCGAAGCTGACCACGTCCGGCGTGGACAGATCATGCGACCAGATCCCTCTGAAGCACACTCCAGGCAATCGAAGGATTTCCTTGGCCAACTCGACGGCCGGACGGCCATCCTCTACACCGCACCGTCCCATATAGATCTCGATGGCGACGTTGACCCGGCCTGAGACGGCCTGGGCTGCACGGGAGATGGCGCGGACGTTCTCGATGTCGTCCACCCCGACAGTGACGTCGGCCCACTTGGACAGGTTGACCAGACGGGCGATCTTCTGCTCGCCGGCGACCTGGTTGGAGATGAGGATCCCTTTGATCCCTGCGCGGGCGAAGACTTCCGCCTCCTGGAGCTTCTGGCAGGTTACGCCGATCGCCCCCGCATCGATCTGTTTGTGGGTGATGATGGGGGTCTTGTGCGTCTTCATGTGTGGCCGCAGTTTGGCGTTGGTGTGGCTGTAGTATTCCGCCATCCTGCGGATGTTGTGCTCCATGGCCTCCAGATCAATCATCAGCGCCGGGGTGTCGAGATCGGACTTCATGTCAGGCATTCTGTTCTCCTTCACATCTCTTGACCGGATGTCACACCGGTGTTCGCGTCGGGCTTTGTCGGCACAAGGATACTGCGGGGCTGCGTAAGGACGCTAACGATCATTGTTCGTTCCCCCTGGGTTCCACGGTGCCGTTGTCGGCCTTGTCGACCTCCTCCGTCTTGAGGCTGCGAAACATCTGGCGCAGGTCGCGGATGCCCCCGACGGTGATCCAGACCAGAAAGACCACGCCCGCCGCAAACATCACGTAGAGATACCGCTTCCAGAACCAGAGCCACCCGGGCAACGGGATGGGGCGCCAATAAGCATCGTAGGCCCAGGTGGCGGCGATGCCCGCGAAGACCAGCCCGACGACACCGACGATGATCGGGATGAGCACGCGGTCGGAGCGTGGGACCTCGGGGGCCCACTGCCAGAAGCGCCGTGGCCGGTTGTCGGGTGCGCCACCGGCCGGCCCAGGCTGGCGGTGGAGCATCGCATTCAGGTCAAATGCCCGTCGCCACTGCAAGAGAGAAACGACCACATACAAAGCGACGCACGTCAGCGCGATGCCGAAGGAGATTTGCAGCCCGTCCCATGCGTTGGGGTCGTCGCCGTAGCAGATGCGATAGAAGAAACCGGCGACTGACAAGGCGGCGCCAACGATCATGGCGCTCCAGGCGGCGGCCGTCGTCCCCCGACGCCAGTAAACACCGCACAGAAGGATGGCACCGGCCGAACCAAGGTAGATCGACGCGCTGATGCCCATCCACATGAAGATCTTGTCCACCTGGCGGAAGGTCATGCTGAAAACGATGTTGAAGATCGCCACGGCGAGCACGGAGAGGCGAATCCACCGGATGTGCTGTCGGGGTTCCAACGGGCGGCCGCGCAGCGGAATAACCACATCCTGGATGAGCACGCTTCCCCATGCCAGCAGATACATGTCGAACGACGTGATGAAGCAGAAGATCACCATGCCTACGAACGCACCGGCCATGCCCCGCGGCAGAATGTGGATGGCCGCCAGAGGCGTGATCATCTCGCTCCGGACTTCCTTGTTCGCGATGCCGCTGAGCATCGTGTTCACCTGGGCGGCCTGGTGCGAGAAATCGGGATGGTGCATCAGGACATAGGCCGCCAGCGGCAGGAGGAACAGCCCCAGGCCCATCATCGCCAGGTTGCGCATATACAGCAGCGTTCGCATCATCCTGGCCTCGTGGGCGTCGCGCGACGAGCTGACCAGCATCGAGTTGGGGGCCCACGAGATGACGCTGTAGAACATGAAATACGAGACGAACATGAAGAAGAACATGCGGTTGAAATCACTCGCGGCCTTCGGGCTGAACGGATTGAGGAGTGCCTCGGCGTTTTCGGCGGCCTGGAATGCCGTGGCCGCCTGGTCCCACGTGAAGGTGCGAAAGACGATCAGCGCGATGCCCACCAGCATGAGATTGAAGAACAGACTCTGGATGAAGTCGGTTACGATCAACGTCACCTGCCCACCCACCATGCAGATGGCGGCGGACGCCCCGACCAGAAAGATCATCAAAGGCAAGGCGGTGGGAATCGAAAGACCGGCGAAGGCAATGTCCTGTGGAAATCCGCAATAGTAGATGAAGAAGTTGGCCGCCAGCGCCGGGAAGATCGCCATGTTGAGCACGCCCGCCGCGTACATCAGCGTACCGAAGGCGATCCGGGTGCGCCGGCTGTATCGAATCTCGACAAGCTGTCCGAGGGTCATCGTGCGGGTTTCGCGCAACCGGCAGATGCCCCAACCGGTCAGGATGATCAGGATGCCCGCCAGGGGCGTCAGCAGGTACCACCACTGCGATGCGAAGCCGCCCTCGTAGTTCATCTGCCAGAAGGCCAGCATCGTCGAGACGCCGAAGCCCTGCATTGAATCGGAACTCAGACCGAGGTATCGCCGCACGCTGCGACCGGCGACCAGATAGTCGGCCACACCTTTGACGAACGTCCGCGTGAGATAGCCGCTGAGGCTGAGCAGCACCAACAGCACCAGAACGATCACCCAATCGACCCAGTGAAGGTTCATCCGGAGTCTCCTGGCCGTTCTGTCGCGGCGACATCGTCGTTCGGACCGACTGTCCACGGAGGAGGCAGCGTTTATAGCCCAAAGGCACGACCGACGCCAGAGCATGTGGGTTTGACACATCCCAGCGCCGGGTGGTATGGAGAAGGCCATGTCGATCATCGACAGCCACTGTCACGTCGGATCGGGTCTCCGCAAACGGATCACACCCGAGGAGCTTCTGCGTCATATGGACTCGCAGGGCGTGGAGCGAGCCGTGGTGTGCTCGGTCGATCAGTACGTGGCGGTGCGAAACCGGGACGGCAACGACCAGGTGCTCGCCGCCGTCGGCCAGTGGCCGGACCGCTTCTGGGGGTTGGCGGCGGTCAACCCGTGGTTTCAGGAGGATGCCGTCGCCGAACTGGCCCGCTGCCTGGACGCCGGTCTGGCCGGTCTGAAGCTGAATAGCCACCTTCAGGGATTCGTGCTGAGCGATCCGCTGGTTCACCCGCTGCTGGAGCTGTGTCGGGCTCGTCGGGCACCGGTCTACGCCCACACGGGGACGTTCATCACGGCCGAGCCGTTTCAACTGGCCGAACTGGCACGGTCGTTTCCCGAGGTGCCCTTTGTCATGGGCCATATGGGCTTTGCCGACCTCTGGACCGACGCCGTGCCCGCCGCACTCCAGGCGGACAACATCTATCTGGAAACCTCGCTGATCGACCAGATGAACATCGCCAATGCGGTTGAGAAGGTCGGCCCCCGGCGGATCCTGTTCGGCTCTGACGTGCCGGAGAGCGACCTATCGCTGGAGATCGAGAAGCTGGGGATGGTGCCGATGGGGCCCGACGACCGCCGGCAGATTATGCACGACAATGCGATGACGCTTTGGGGAGGACGCCGATGAGTCTCATCGTCGATTCCCACGCCCACATCCAGTTGGGTAGCTCGTGGTCGATGAGGCCGCTGGAGCCCCAGGCCGTTGTCGACCACTACGCCGGTTGCGGTGTCGATCGGGTCTGGTACTCCTCCGTTGACGCCCTGCTGGAGAATCAGTCGGAGGCCCACAGGCGCTACAACGACCAGATGGCCGAGCTGCAGTGCAAGTTCGGCGACCGGTTCGTCGGGATGGCCACGATCAATCCACGTGAGGGGGCACCGGCCGCTCGGGAGCTGGAGCGGGCGATCACCCAACTCCACCTGGGCGGACTGAAGCTGCACGGCTGGCTCCAACCGGTGTCGTGCACCGACACGTGCCTCGATCCGATCTTCGAGGTGGCCAACGGGCTGAGACTGGTCGTCGTCTTCCACGACGGCACGCCGCCGTATACCAGCAGCCTCCAGATCGCCTGGCTCGCCGAGCGCTACCCCGACTGCACGATGATCCTGGGCCATGGGGGCCTGAAGGACCTCGCAGAGAACTCGCTGCAGGCGATCCGTCGCCACCCGAACGTCTACATGCAGACCGACGGGCCGACGCTGCTCGAACTGCGCCGCGCGGTGGCGGTTGTCGGTCCGAAGCGGATGCTCTTCGGCTCCGACGGCGGCTTCGGCGACCTCAAGTACATCGACTATCAGCTCCTCAAGTTCCGCAAGCTCAAGCTGCCGGCCGCCGCCGAGGCCATGATTCTCGGCGGTAACGCCCAGCGGTTGCTGCCTGTCCTGGATGCGCGGTGACCGTCAGCCTGGCAGGTGGTTTCGGAAGAATTCGAGCCAATTGCCGTGAAAAACGGCGTCAATTTCCAGATCGCCGTAACCCCGGCCGACCAGGATTTCACCCACCCGCTGTAAGTCGGCGATGGTCCACACCTCGCGGGGCGTCTGTTCGGTTCCGTAGCCGCCGTCGGCGTCGGTGCCGAATCCGATGTGCCGACAGTTGCCCGCCAGTTGGCAGATGTGGTCGATATGGTCGGCCAGGGCGTCCAGGCCGACGACCTCCCGCGAAGTCTTCCCGAGTTCCCAGTCGGACCAGAGCATCCACGCGTCGAGGCAGACGCCAATCACCCCCCCGCGTCCGATCAGACGGCGGATCTGGTCGTCGGTCATCTGACGGTCGCCGGGTACGAGTGCCCGACAGTTATTGTGCGTGGCCACGACCGCCCCGCCGAAAAGGTCGAGGGCCTCGGCGAATGCCTGGTCACACAGGTGTGTCGTGTCGAGGATGATGCCCAGGCGTTCGAACTCCCGGAGCAGTTTCCGTCCATCTTCGGTGATCGGACCGGTCTTGCCCGTACCGACCGCGTAGTGACTCCGCCCGAAGTGTACGAGGCTGGCGCAGCGTAACCCGTCATTCCACCATTGCTCGGCCTGCTCAGGCCAGGCAATGGGGTCCGCGCCCTCCATCGCAAGGACATATCCAATGGGCAAATCCTCTTCGCCGCCCCCGAGCCATTGCTTCCAGTGCGCCTCTAAGTCGGCCCGGGTTCGAAGCATCCTCATCTGCCCGCGCTCTTCCAGAAGGCGGTAGTACGCCAGTTGCCCGCGGCCGGCGGCGCAGGCCAACTCCTGCGTGCGGTATTCCAGGTTCATCCGCAATTGACGCTCTGTGTGCGAGACGTCGGGGTCGGACCCTGTCAGCACCGTCGCCAGGCAAACGGCCACCTTGCCGCGCCGCATCTCGAACAGGCTGTTGATGGCATGGCCTCGGGCGATATGGTCGGTCATTCCGGCTTCGAGGCGGTTGATCTCCGCGATGGGGAGCGTCTGGTCGCGGTTCCACCCCAAGGCGTTCCAGCTCAGATCGAGATGGCTGTCGATGATGGGTCTCACGGGGCCTCCGGCGGTACGTATTTGTCCATCAGCCTGCGGACTTCCCAGGCGCTCTCGCGAAAGAGGTGGTCCCATCGTTTGGCTTCCTCCGGCGTGTAGTTGTAGAAGCCGCGGCCGTTCGTAATGCCCCGGGCGTCGCTCGCCGCCAGATCCTGGAGGACCTGTGGGACCTCCCGGGAATTGCTCAGGTGAGGGAGCACACCCTTCATGACGGCTGCATAGAGGGCGGGACCGCCGGTCAGGTCGATCTCGCGGAAGGGCCCGCCGATCGTCGCCCACATTCCCACGGCGTTGCGGAAGGAGCGGTCGATCGTCTCGACGTCGCCGATACCCAGTTCCAGGAGGCTCAGAGCCTCGCGGTAGATCGCATAGCCGATCCGGTTGGCGATGAAGGCGACCACGTCCTTCTGCACGAGCGAGGGCTCCTTCCTCGCCTTGCGCCCCAGTGCAATCGCCGCCTTGACTGCCGCATCGCTCGTCTGTTCGCCGCGGACGACCTCCAGGAACCGCGACACGTGGGCTGGTTCGCCCCAATGCATCCCGACAAACCGCTCCGGATGCTTCCGTTGCTTCTGCAACTGGGTGATGGGCAGCGTCGAGGTGTTACTGGCGACGGGTACGGTGGGCCCGACGGCCGCCTCGATCTGGTCGAAGACCTGCTGCTTGGCCCCCGCCTCCTCGATGATCGTCTCGATGATGAAATCGCAAGGCTGAAGCGCGTCGCAGGACTCGGCCGCCTCGTACTGAGCGGACCATGCGTCGAGCAGCGAGGCCGGGCATCCGCCGTGCTCCACAAGGTCTTTGACCCCATCGGCGATGTACTTTCTCGCCAGGTCGTGCGTCGCACGGGTTCGCGTGTATCCGATGACGCGGAAGCCGTAGCCGAGCAGACAGGCCACGATCTCACGCCCCTGGAATCCCAAGCCCGCCACACCAACCGTCCTGATATCCATTGGATTCTTCCTCCGCGATCCCGCGAGAATTGCCGGACCGAGACCCCAGCATAATGGGCCTCGCAGTAAGCGACCAGTCCTCGTCCCTACCGAAGACGTTGTCCGGCAGGCGTGAATACCGTCGAGTAAGTTCGTCCCGTTTGTCGCGTCTCGCGCAATTGCTTGGTGAGCGCCCACAATCCCGTCGAAATGACCGCCGTCGCCGTGTTCGCGCGATCACGAGACGCTGCAGTGTAAGAGCTTCGCCAAGGTGGTATTACGTCCGCACGTGATCTTGCGCTCAAGCGGCACACTTCGGGGCCCATACGGACAAGGACCCCCGCTCGCCGTCGGCATGACTTGGCGCAAGTAAGACCTCAGATGTGGGTTATGGAAAGCCACCGGTCGGATTCGAACCGACGACCTGCGGTTTGCAAGTACGTCACGTCGGGTTTTTTCATGTGATTTTCAAAAGGAATTCAGCGTTTTTCGGGGTGTGGAGGCCAGCGTTATGCCAAGTGACTGCTACTGGTAGGCTGATTGATGGCCAGAGTTATGCAGAAAGGGGGCGCACTTCGGGGCACACTTCAGCCCATCCATGCCGATAGCGTGCAATCCTCCGAATGATGTTTTTGATCGGGATTGATGTGGGCGAGCGGACCCATCAGCCTTGAAGCGTGTCAGATGACGTTTTCGGCATGCACAGTCGGCATCCCTGACAGGCTTTGAATTGGTACGGCATAAGGGCACCTCTAACCGGGTGCCGTCGGGGAACGGTGTTCGGAACGTGACAGTAGTCGATATGTCATGCGGGGAACAGACCCTTCATGCCGTTCTCGATCGCCCTTACCGGCACTGCTTCGATTCGTTCCGCGATGAGATAGTGTTTCGTACCAGGGTAGACCACGCTGATTCGGTCGAGCTTCAGATCCTCCATCGCAATTCGCATGGATGGCGTCAGTCGTGGCGCATCTACCCGCTTGCACTCGACGGCGAGCTTGCGTCCGTCTTTGATCAGTAGGAGGTCAATTTCGGCCCCACCGTGAGTTGCCCAGAAATACGCCTCATGCGGCTCGGCCGCTTTCAGAGTCTCCTCGATGACGTAGCCTTCCCATGAGGCTCCGCACTTCGGATGGCTCAGCAATTCCCTCTCCGTCCGAATGCCCAGCAACTGGTGCAAGAGCCCCGTGTCATGAAAATAGATCTTGGGTGCTTTGACTTGCCGCTTGCTCAGGTTGGCGTGCCACGGAGGCAACTGGCGTATCATGAACACGTCCGTCAGCAGGTCCAGGTAGCGGCGTACTGAGGTTTCGCTGATGCCCAGGGAGCGCGCAGGTTCCGCGGCATTCCAGATCTGTCCATGGTAGTGCGCCACCATGGTCCAGAATCTCAAGAGAGTCGAGGAGGCGATGGAGAAGCCGAATTGAGGTATGTCCCGCTCCAGAAGCATCCTGACGAATTCTTGCCGCCATATGAAGCTTGCTGCATCGTCCTCGGCGAGAAACGACAGAGGTAACCCCCCACGCAGCCAATGCGCCGATTGGTTAGTCACTCCGACTTCCTGCATGCTGAACCCGCTCATCGGTACCATATGTATCCGACCGGCAAGCGATTCGGATGACTGTCTGAGCAACGCTGGCGAGGCGCTTCCCAGGATCAGGAAGCGAGCTGGCAGGCCGGCGCGGTCCGCGAGCACGCGAAGAACGGGGAAGAGATCGGGGCGTCGCTGTACCTCATCAATGACCACCAAGCCCTTTAGGCCCTTAAGGGCGACCATCGGTTGTTCGAGGCGGGCCACGTCCGTCGGGTCCTCTAGATCGAAGTAGTTGGGTGACTCCACGTTGACGAGGTTTTGAGCCAACGTGGTCTTCCCGCATTGGCGGGGTCCGATCAAGCCCACGATCCGGCTTTGCCGCAAGGCCGAGCGGACAGTTGAAATGAGATGGCGACGCTCGATCATACGTCGAAAGTATACCATGAAAATCCATCATTGCAAGATGGAATTTCAAGGTACAGAATTGTGTCCCCAAGTGTGTCCCTCCCGAAAACTCCGTCCTCATTGATGGTACAGGACTAACGTGACTCCCGGTTCGAGGGTGTATCCGGTACCATCCGCCCGCGGCAAGTCCGAATCTGGAGGACGAAATGGGCGCGGTCAAGATCATCTTGTACTTGCTCCGAGCGTTAGTACTGGGCCGCGCGACCATTGCGGTGGAAAACGTGGCTCTCCGCCAGCAACTGATCGTTGTCCAACGATCAGTGAAGCGCCCACGATTGCAGAAGCGGGACCGGCTCTTCTGGGTGTGGCTGTCCAGGCTCTGGAAGGGCTGGGCGTCCTGCCTCTTGATCGTCAAGCCGGATACGGTCGTCCGCTGGCACCGCGAAGGATTCCGGCTCTGCTGGCGATGGAGGTCGCGTACCGAGCTTGCAGGCCGTCCCAAGATCGATGCAGAAATCCGCAAGTTGATCCGACGAATGTCCCGCGAGAACCCAACCTGGGGAGCACCGCGGATCCAGTCGGAGTTGCTGCTGCTTGGGTATACGGTGGCGGAAGCAACGGTAGCCCGATACATGTGTCATCATCGCAGGCCGCCCTCCCAGACGTGGCGAACGTTCATTAAGAACCACATCAGAGAGATTGCTGCGGTTGATTTCTTCGTTGTCCAGACGGTGAGATTCCGACTGCTCTACTGCTTCATTGTCCTTCAACATGACCGACGCCGTGTCGTCCATTTCAACGTAACTCCTCACCCGACGGCTCGATGGACGACCCCGCAGGTGGTCGAAGCGTTTCCCTACGACGAGGCGCCTCGATTCCTGATTCGTGATCGTGATGAAATCTATAGCACGTATTTCCGGGAGCGGATCAAAGGAATGGGCATCGAGGAGGTTATCATCGCCTGTCGTTCACCCTGGCAGAACGCGTTCGTCGAACGTCTGATCGGCTCCATTCGTCGCGAGTGCCTGGACCATGTGATCGTGCTGAACGAAGCCCACCTGATGCGCATCCTCACCAGCTACTTCGAGTACTATCACCTATCGCGAACACATCTCTCGCTTGACCGTAATGCTCCTGAGCCACGTGAAGTCGAGCCTGTCGAGAGGGGAAAAGTCGTTGCCATCCCTCAAGTGGGAGGTTTGCACCACCGATACACCCGGGCGGCATGAGCCGGTCCGGCTACTCAAGGCCGGCTGACCCCAATTCGAGAGCCCTTCTCCCCTGGGATCCCGCGCGAACTGCGTGAACGTTGCGACCTCAAGATTGCTGTCGAGGCTCAGGAGAGGTTGCGTCACGTGTGGCGAGGTTGACCAGCGGTTCCGCCAGCAGTGAAACGCTGCGGATGAGGTTTTCGGTAGCCACAGGAGTGGAAGCAGTATGAAGGACCTCAGAACTGGCCGACGGGAGGGGCATTCCTTTCCGATCTCGATGGGATTCCCGTCTACGAGGGCCTTCCTACTCGCCCGTATGAGGTTATCGGAATGATCGAGGCCTACGAGGATGGCGAACTCGCCCGAAACGCCGCAAACCGTGCGAAGGTCAAGAAGTTGGTGAAGGAACGCCGCGGCGACGCGCTGGTGTGGCTCAGTCATCGCGTGGTTCACACGGGGAGTTTCAGCCAGGTTGGTGTGGAGAAGCCCGGCGCCGCCTTGGCCTCCGGCGCCCATACCGGTGGACTCCCGGGAGTGTTGGAGGAGCCTGTGGAGAAAGGTTTCCGTAACACCGTCCTACTCATTCGCTGGAAGTAGCTCACTGAAAACGGAACACGAATACATCAGGAATGAGGAGAATAGCCATGAGATGCAAGATTGGACTCGGATTGATGTCGGTCAGTACACGGCTGGCTTCGGTGCCGTGGAAGGGTACAGCAAGCCAGCCGATCAGCAGGTAGAGGTGACCGCGGGCCAGACGACCCATGTCATGGGGACGTACCAGGAGATACAGTCCTTTTCGGAGCGCCCCGCGCCCTCCACTCCATGTTTCGCCTCGATGGGCCCCGTGGCGCTGCCGATTGCACTCCTCTGCTGGATGGCGATGTCCCGTCAACGGAGGCAGCGCGGAGACAGGTAGCAGCCAGCCCTGAGGAGTCCTTATCATCTCACGTTGGGACCTTCTAACGTACCGACAGGCTTAAGAACACGGCCCCATTCACCACTCCAAAATGGAAACAACAAACCCAACCGATGAGGACGTTGAATGGCAGCAAGTGAAGACGGCGATTGTGAGAATCGACCAGACGACACGTGAGATCAACATGAAGCTGTCGCATCTGATTGACAGGGAAGGTTGAAGAAGGCCATCAGCTTTCAGCCTTCAGCTATCAGCCATAAGGAAAAAGAGGCTGGGCGGCGGTTGTCAGTGGTCAACCTCGCTATGAGCCAACAAGCATCAGCTTTCCAGGAGAAGCTTCATTGCCGCAACGAACTGCCCCCCCGTCACAACAGCTGATTGGGCACTGTCGCGATCGAACTCGGCGATCACGTCGTAGTCCGCTTCGTGTCGGTTGTCAAAGGCGTCGTCATAAAATTGTCCCAGGGCCGCGGAGAGCTTGCCCTTGATGACAAGGTGCTGGTGCACCGCAGCTCGGATTCCGGAATGCCTTGAGAACTGCAGCCCCTGTTGCATGAGCACGGAGCTCGCCGCATAGAAACAGGCGTAGTAAACTCGGTTGATCACCAGGTTGAAATCTCCCGCATCAAGATCGCGAAGAGCGGCAACCAACGCGTGATCCGCCCTGGACATCAGCCGGTTCACGACAAGATGTCGGGCTTCGTCGTCTGTCATGCGGCCACTCCGTCCCGGTCTATTTCTGACCGGATGGGCAGCACGCGATGGAGCCCGTGCTCCCATTCGTCGAGCGGCATGACCAGCTTGCTGATCACCACCCCGAGGCCCAATTCAAGGTCGAACAGTGCCTCGGTCATCTGGGATTTCTCGGCACGGGTGACCGGGCGGGCGGTCAGGATGAGCAGGTCGATGTCCGACTCGGTATCATCGTCCCCTCTCGCCTTGGAGCCGAACAGAACCACACGCTCTATGGGGAACCTCCGCCTGAGAATCGCCGCAGCCGCTTGTATGGCCTGTCGGTCGTTGTCACTCAAAGGGATCTGGTCCAACGTCTTCATGACAGCACCACGCAAACAAAGACTACACCTCACCGGTTGAGAACGCCGGGGTTCGAGGTTCCATGAACCTGAGAGCCACGGGCTGATTTCAAGTCTAGTGTTTCCATGCACCGGGTCAAGGTCCGTTTGGAGACCGCGCAAGAGGAGAGTCGCCCCACGCAGGAAGCATGAAAATCGGCAGATTGATATAGGAGTATGTCTTTACGCTTCCCATGTACGACACACCTTGTATCGAGACCTTCCGCGATCAGCCGATGGGAACGTCACCGGCCCGAATCCAACAGAACATTGAGATCGCATGGAACAGCGTTCGCCGGCTGAACGAGCTCTGTGATAACCTGAGCGACTGGCGGTCGAATTCGGCGGGTCGGTTTCTGCGTCAAGGCATCATCGCCGAGATGGCAACGGCCGAGGCCTCCTATCGTCACCTGATCCAGGCCTTGGACGATGCCCGCGACGGGCCGTGCTGCCTGTCGCCGTGGAAAGCCGAGGCCCGGGAACTGGAACGGACGCTCGACCACATGCGGGAACGGTTGCGTTCGAAAGGAATCCTGTGGTCACAGGCGTAATAGGCAAACGCTTCCATCATCGAGAACCGAGTGCCTCGTGTCCTATTCGTTTCCTGTCTTGTTCTCCGTCTGCCGCTCGGCGATCTCCTCGATCCCGTGCTCCCACTCGGCCAGCTTGGTGAGCAATTCGAGAAGCTCTTGCTGGCGTTCGAGGGCGGTCTCAAGCCATTCTTCCGCCCTGGACTCATTTGCCTTCTCCGTCTGGCGCTTCGCCTTGGATAGGCAGTGCCTGATCTTTCGGACGTGGTGTTCGGCCTTGCGGGCGATACGACGGATATCGTCCTCGCCGCGGAGCTTCGTCCATTCCAGCGAGAGCTGACCGGATGCCTTCGCACGGTCGAGACCGTCAGTGTGCGCCGCTCGCTTGGCCAATTCCCCATAGGCCTTCGCCTCTGCCTTCTCGAGCAGAGTTGTGGTCCTCGTGATGTTCCTCAGCCGCTGGTCAAGTTCGGCCTCGAGGACGTCCAGGTCAAGGAGTGCCTTCTCAAGGGCTTGGCGAGGCGGCCTCTCGCCGGTGGGCACACGCCACGCCGTCATCAGCCGTTTCATCCGCTGCATCAGTTCCCAACTCCTCTGAATCGCCCAACGGCCATGAACTGCTATCCCATGGGTGTACTCTTTGGTCTTTCGGCGTGTCTCAGGGCGTGCCTCCCCGATATGACCCTGTTCACCGCGGCCTGATTCTCCCACACGGATGCCGAGCAGGAGTCGCCCAACCAGCACCAGACCCAATACGATCACGACGAGATTCGTGTCGACCGACGCGAACAGACGTTCCATCCTGAACCCCGCGGCCAGGACGATTCCGATCATGAGAAGTGCTACGCCGGCGATCGTGGGGATGCCGACAGGGGCCTTCTTGTACAGCGACAGACCCATCAGGCACATCAGGATGGCCATCAGGACGAGCGGAGCGATCGCCAGATCCAGTAGAGAGACACCCCATCGCTCCATGCCCATGGTCAGCGAGATCGCCAGGGCCACCCCGAATGTAACAGAGGCCACCTTGCCGGAAGGGCCGGGCAGCCGTTCCTTGAGCGAGGCCCGTGCCAAGCTTGTGAACAGCAGGGCAAACAGTGCGAGATCGATCAGGAACTGGTTCTGAAGATACTGTTCGCTCAGGAACTGGGCGGCGTTGTGCCAGCGGGTCAGTGTTTCGGTAATGTCCACATGGATCACCTCAGTGTGTGTTTGTCTTGAATCGGACCTCGCAGGTCGAAATGGCCCAGGATGCTGGTGTGGATCTGCGCCACGACATCCTCGGGCAGGTCGAGGACGATCTGGCGTGTCCGGCCGTAACGCCCACGGGAGATGACGCGGGAGTGGAGCAGCGAGTACATGTCCAGTTCGCCCAGCAGATCGCTGAACGCCCGGCCGGTCAGAGGGCGGAGGCCGGCCTGGGTACAGAAAACCTTGTAGGCGTCATAGGCCTGCCCCGTGGCGATGGCGCCGGCGGTGTATTGAGAGGCCTGGATGACGGCACCCATGGCCGCCTGCAGCTGGACCGGTGCGGTGCGGATCATCGTGATGTACTTGTCCTGTTCGATCTGATTGGCCGCCTGGTCGACAAGGTCCAGCGAGATGGTCGTTCCGGCCTTCTCGGCCAGATAGGCGCCGCGCGCCAGCAGGGCGACGGCGCGGCGGGCGTCGCCATGGTCGCGGCTGGCCAGGGCGGCAATCTTCTCGATGACGCCGGCTTCGACTGCATCAACTCGTAGCGCCTTCTGGACGCGGATCTCCAGTATCCGCTTCAGGTCGAGCGCGTCGTACGGCTTGAAGACCAACTCGTTCAGTTTGAGGAACGATTTGATACGGGGGTCGAGGTTGTCCGACCAGTTCAGTCGGTTCGACACGAACACGAGGATCAGCCTGGCGGGTATCCGCTGCGGCAGCCGGCGGACCAGAAAACTGAGGAAGGTGTCGCGGTCGCGCCGGACGTTGTCCACTTCATCGATGAACAGGATGAGGTAGCCGCGGTATTCGGCCAGGGCGGCCTCGATCCGCAGCATGAGTTCCTCCAGCGAGATGCCCTTCTTGTAGCGTTTGCTGGCATTGACCATGCATGCCAGGTCGTTGATCGCCCGGAAGCACGGCCGGGGCGTGGACAGGTCGATGTGCTCGTACCGCATGGCCACGTGCTTCTTGCGGCACATCTCGGCGAGCAGGTTGAGGAAGTAGGACATGGTGAGCGTCTTGCCTGTGCCGGTCTTGCCCCACAGGGCCAGGTGGACGGGATGGTCGCCGCGGAGGATGGGCGCGAAGTGCGAGCTGATTTCGCGGATCTCGGCATCGCGCACGTTGGCGTTGAAGATCTCTTCCAGCACGGCCAGTTGCTCGGACTTGATGAGCTGTTCGTCGTCGAGAAACCGCCGGTCGGTGATTAGCGTGTGGTCAAGCATGTGCTGAATCTGGCTGACGATCTTGTTGCGGACGTTGAGCGTTTCCATGCGAAATACACCGAGTCATGCAGGTCCTGGAAGAGGAGCTATATAAACGTTCGTTTTCGGTTCCAACGCGATGCGGTTCGGTCAGCCTGTCAGTGAGAGTGCGCTTCCGATGGAGATTGGGAGGAGTGAGTTGCAGGTGCCCCCGGCTTGTATTTCTTCAGTATTTATAAACGTCGTCCCGGAGTAGTAGTACGTAGTAGTCTTGACAAGGTATCTCTTCCTTCCATCCTGCCAAGTTCCATCGGAAAACTACTGTCACTGGCAGATGTGCCCAACGGCGTCTCCTTCAGGGGGTCACGGGAGTAAGCGCTACCAGATATGACCTCACGGGGAACACGAGTGGTCGATGCCCCTGAATGCGGAATAGCTATCCTTCAGACGGCTTTGCGTCCTGCCACTACATCCCGAGCAGCTCCCGATACGCCTTCAGCCGACTCTCTGCCTCCCGACGAATGATCTTCATCATGGCGGCAAGATCATCCAGCGAGAAGCTCGCCAACAGGGACTGCGCGACGCTGGCTGCACGGCGACCAGCACGCTTGGCACCTGGTTTGCGTCCTCTCTTGGCAGGTTTCTTGCCGGTCTTTGGAGCAATGCCATGGGCAGCCGATTTGTGGCGCCCCAGGTTCCGTGGCATTGCGAAAGTCCTGCCGCAGATGTCACACACGATCGGTTTGGCCTTTAGCATGATTGACTCCTGACCCACTCATGATGGGACGGTACGGCCACACGTCGCGTTCCGTTTCACGGCAGGACACCCCATAGGCCGGACTGTACACATACCCATTACGAGCGTCAAGAAATCGGTGCCTGCCCCAAGGGATGCGGTACGGCAGCATCCTCCATGCGACAGAGGCAGATACGCGCCTTGGCATCCTGCCCGTCCGTCACATTGAGTCCAATCATCTTGCCTCAGCATCGAGCTTTCAAGCACTGT
>CAYUQT010000039.1:0-90401 GCA_964446835.1 uncultured Planctomycetales bacterium
TGAGAAAGGGGCGTACGACCGGCGATGACATTTGGGGAGGTGTGTGTGCGAGTCGAACGGGAAGAAGCCCGTTGAAAACGGGCTGCCGGTTGCGGAGAGAGAGGAACAATCGGCGCGTCCGGCAACCGGTCCTGGAAAGGACCGGCCTAGTAGCCCGGCGTGGCCGGGGGAGCCCCGTGAACGGGGCAGAAATGACGCAGCGGCATACGAACATCGCAGGGGCGAAGGCGGTGAGCGGTTGGGTTCGGGGGCATGAGGGGTTGTGGCTCGCGGGTACGCTCGCCCTCCCAAGGCAGAGTGGTGCGTCTCGACACACCATTGACCGAAACACGGTCAGGGGGTCTCTTCTGCTTGATCCTCCCCACCGATCCGGCGGACCGAACGTGAACGTCTTGTCCCGTGTCGGCGGTCGCCTTACACTCTACGCTGCGTTACGGACGGCGCGTTGGATTGGCCCGGACCCCACAGGAAGCTCCGATCCCATGATTCGACCCAAAGTCGCCTTCGTTACCGGCATCACAGGGCAGGACGGCTCGTACCTCTCGGAATTGCTCCTCCAGAAGGGCTACGAGGTCCACGGTCTGATCCGCCGGTCCAGTTCCTTCCACACCGGACGGATCGATCATCTCTACCGCGACCCCCACGAGTCCGGCGTTCGCCTCTTCCTGCACTACGGCGACCTGACCGACGGCGGGCGACTGTCGCAACTCCTGCGAGACATCCGGCCGGACGAGGTCTATAACCTGGGCGCACAGAGCCACGTCGGCGTGTCGTTTCTTCAGCCGGTCTACACAATGGACACCATCGCCGCCGGTACGCTCCAACTGCTGGAGATCGCCCGACACCTCGACCCGCGTCCGCGGTTCTATCAGGCCAGCAGTTCCGAGATGTTCGGCGCGGCACCGCCGCCCCAGAACGAACTGACGCCGTTTCACCCCCGAAGCCCCTACGCCTGCGCCAAGGTGCACGCCTATTGGCAGACCATCAACTACCGCGAGGCCTACGGACTCTTCGCCTGCAACGGCATCCTGTTCAACCACGAATCCCCGCGACGGGGCGAGACGTTTGTCAGCCGAAAGATCACGCGCGCCGCCGCCCGGACGAAACTCGGCCTGCAGGACAAGCTCTACCTGGGAAACCTCGACGCCCGCCGCGACTGGGGATACGCCGGCGATTACGTCGAGGCCATGTGGCTGATGCTTCAGCAGGACAGCCCCGATGACTACGTCGTGGCCACGGGCGAAATGCACTCGATCCGCGAATTGCTCGACGAGGCCTATGGCCGGCTCGATCTCGATTGGCACACGCGGGTCGAGGTCGACTCCCGATACCTCCGCCCCGCCGAAGTGGATGCCCTCTGCGGCGACGCCGGAAAGGCCAGACGCCGGCTCGCCTGGCAGCCGAAGGTGACATTCAAGCAGCTCGTCTCAATGATGGTCGATGCCGACCTGGTACTGGCGCGGCAAGAGCGGACCCTGCGAGACTCGGGCCATCAGACCCTGGACCACAGATCTCAGGACGGCTGAGCTCGGAGAACCCATGTCCGACTTCTGGCACACCCGACGGTTCTGCGTCACCGGTGGAGCGGGCTTCCTTGGCTCTCACCTGACTGAAGCCATGCGCCGCCGCGGCGCCACCGAGGTGTTTGTACCGCGCAGCCGCGACTATGACCTGATCGACGCCCAGGCCGTCGCACGACTCTACAACGACGCACGACCCGACGTGGTCATTCACCTGGCCGCCGTCGTGGGAGGTATCGGCGCCAACCGCATGCACCCCGGCGAGTTCTTCTACAAGAACCTCATGATGGGCACGCAGCTCATCGAGCAGGCGAGACAACGCCGGATCGAGAAGTTCGTGGCGATCGGTACCATCTGCGCCTATCCCAAACACACGCCCGTGCCCTTCCGCGAGGAATCGCTCTGGGACGGCTATCCCGAAGAGACCAACGCCCCCTACGGACTGGCCAAGAAGATGATGCTCGTCCAGACCCAGGCCTACCGGCAGGAGTACGGCTTCAATGCCATCTATCTGCTGCCGGTGAACCTCTATGGCCCGGGGGACAACTTCGACCTTCAGACCAGCCACGTCATCCCCGCGCTGATCCGGAAGTGCGTCGAGGCCGTCGAAGCCGGACGCGACGAGGTCGTCGTCTGGGGGTCGGGGCAGGCCAGCCGCGAATTCCTCTACGTGGCCGATGCGGCCGAGGGAATCCTTCTGGCCACCGAACGGTACAACGACCCCGAACCGGTCAATATCGGCGCGGGGTCGGAGATCGTGATCCGGGACCTTGCCGAGATGATCGCGAGTCTTACGGGTTTCCGGGGGCGTCTGGTGTGGGACACCGCCCAGCCCGACGGCCAGCCCCGCCGATGCCTCGACACGACTCGCGCCCGAGAACGGTTTGGATTCATCGCCCAAACACCTTTGGAGCAGGGTCTGCGCAAGACGATCGAATGGTACGTGCAACGACGCAAGCAAGGAGCCTGACATGCTGACCGTCGAGATGTCCAAGGTCCGTCAGCGACGCCTCCGCGAAGAGATGGAGACGCATCGCATCGATCTGGCCGTGGTCTGCGACTACCGACACGTTTACTACCTCACCGCCGGCCTGGCCGAGGCCACGCAGCCCGCGGTGTTCCTGCTGGCCGCTGACGGCAGCAACACGCTGATCGCGCCCGAGGGATTGCCGCCCGTGGCCGCCGAGCAGGTGCTGACCTATCCTACCTTCTCCATCGAGACACTCGTGGACGATCTTGCCGAAGACGCCACACGTCTTCTCGAACAGGCGCTGAAGCGATTCCCATCGCCCCTGAGGATGTTCGTGGAACCCTCGGCCATGTCGGCCCGCATGGCGGCATTGTTGCACGATCGCGTGCCCCAGGTCGAAGGCGTCGACCTCCGCCCGACGATGCTTCACCTCCGGAAGTTCAAGGACCCGGATGAACTCGAATCGATCCAAGCCAGCTTGCGACTGGCCGAGGCCGGATACGCCGCCGCGCGTAAGGCGATCGCCGTCGGCAAGACCGAATTGGACATTTACCGGGCGATGTACGGCGCCATGACCGAGCTGCTCGGTTCGAGCTTCCGGTTCGATGGTGATTTCGCCGTCGGCCAGCGAGCAGACCGCGGCGGCGGGGCCCCCACGAAACGCCCTATCGAGCGAGACGACCTTTACATCCTGGACATCTTCCCCCGCATCAACGGCTACGCCTGCGACCTCTGTCGAACCTTCGCCGTCGGCAAGCCGACCGCCGCCCAGCAGGAAGCATGGGAACTCGTCCATGGCACGCTCTGCGACGTCGTCGGCATAATCCGCCCCGGAATCACGGGAGGCGACGTCCGTGCCGAAATGGAGAAGCGACTCCACGCCAGCCCCTTGGCGCGGAACAGTTTCTTCCACCACGCCGGCCACGGACTCGGACTGCAGCCGCACGAGAATCCTCGCATGATCATCGGCTGCGACCATGTGATGGACGTCGGCGATGTCTTCACGCTCGAACCGGGAGTTTATGGTCCGCACCTTCAGGGAGGGATCCGCCTGGAGCACAACTACCTTTTGACCGACCAGGGGATCCGGCAACTCGATACCTTCCCCATGGAGTTGTAAGGCACCGACTCAGGGGGACATTCGGAAAGACGATCGGACGTCGATTCGGAATTGCCGGCAGCGGCAAGAGGCGTTCAGCCGACCCGATCGCTTCTTGAACCATCGACTTATGGGCCATAGTAATTGTGGGTCATCTTGGCCCGGCGGTACCACGATTGCCGCCACAGTCGCGATGTCTTGGGCGCCGGATCGGGCGACGGATTGCGATAGATGTGTAGTTCGGATCCGCTCAGAATGAGGATTTCCTCTCGCCAGTCGCCGGCGACGTCCGCCACGTAGAGTCGATCGGCCTTGCACCGGATCGTGTGGACGAACTGACCCGTCATGGCGTCACACACGCAGACGTCCCCCGCCATGTGACGCTCTTTGGCCGCCAGAAGCTGCCTGGGTTGACCGGTCCAGTGGATCGGAAAGATCACCTCAACACCCTTGGGGGTCCACCCCTTCGGCATCACCTTGTCCATGTCGTACTCGGCGGCGAGCTTGCCCGCAGCGTCAAACACGAACGGCTTCTGATGCTCGTCAAAGCGGCTTCGGCACCACACCTGCATCCCAGGCCGGGCCGGATCGAATTGACCGATCGCCGCGTTCTTGGCCTCCGTATTCTTGTAATGCGACTGCCAGTGCATCGCCTGGTGATCCCACAGAAAGACGTGATTTCCGCCGCCCTCCTGAAGGCCGACGATCTGCACGGTCTTGGTCCCCGGCAAAACCGGTGAGAACGAGAGGCTGTCCAGATGCCCCTCTTTCATGGGCAGCGTAAACAGGACCTTCCCGTCGGCACCCAGAACCGTGGCACCGACGACCTCATCCAACCCGTCGCCGTTCAGATCGGCCACGCGAGAGCCGGCATGGGCACACCCCACGTAGCTGTCCGTCTGCCACAGGGGTTTGCCGATGGCGTCCAGCGCGAACGCCGCCACATAGCGCCCCATCTTCTGCCCCGAGGCGTTGGTGGTCTGGAGAATCACCTCGCGATCGCCCTTGCCGCGAAGATTGCACAGAACCACGTGCTGCCAGGGCATACCCTCTTTGTAGGGCTGAGGGGGAGCCAGACACGCCTTCTCGGCACCGGACGCGCCGACGACGATATGGAGTTTGCCGTCCTGCGTGAGGAAGAGAACCTCGGTGTGCCCGTCGCCGTCGCAGTCGCCGGCCTGGAGTCCCGGTCCGTGGTATCCCGGAAGGCCGTGTTGCTCGGCGGACCCTGAAACCCGCACGTCCACCTTCGCGACCCAGAGCTTCTTCCCCACGTGGTTGTAGGCGGCCACGTGCCCGGGAACACTGACCAGATAGTCCATCAGACCGTCGTCGTCGACGTCGCAGGTGATGATCCCGCCGGCCGAGTCTGCCGGAGGTGGAATCTCCATCTTGATCACGAACGGATTGGGCTCGTACTGAGGCCAAGGCCCCTCCGTCGCGCGGTCTCTGCTTTCTGCTCCCACCGCGAGGGAAGCCCCCTCGGCGAGCACCAGAGCCGCCAGCCATCCGAGCCCGATATGACGCATAACCGACCCGCCCACAGAACGATCACGGCTCAAACTGAAATGAGCCGGCCACCCCCTCCATCGCCTCAGCCAATTGCCTGGCATTCGCCTCCGGATAGGTCAGCGACAACACCCAGGCCTTGTCGCGCCAGATCGCCAGTCGAACCGCCGTGTTCAGCCGTTCGCGCCCCAGCGTGATGCAGAAGCTTACCTGAAAGCCGGGCCGACCGCCTAGTCCCGCAGGCTGAGAAGATGCAATTTTCGCCTCGACCGGACGCAGGGAAGGCAACAGTGAATCCACGGTCCGCTTCAACCGAACCTCGGGAGTCTCGCCCGCCTGCACGGCATTCGCGGTCAGCGTCAGCACGGGAAGGAGGCGATCGCGCAGGTAGTCTACCGCCCCTGCTCGAAGCATCATCCCCGGGCGATTCGGCTCCATCAATCGCAAGGTGTCCGGTACCGCAAGGGAAACGCCCTGATTGGGCAGAAAACGCCGCGTTCCCAGCCGAACAGGCTGCGTGCATGCCGGGCGGATCGGGGTGAGGACACAGGAAGCCGCCACCGCCTCGACCAGACCCCGCATCACCGCGGATTGTCCGTCGACAACGTCATACGTCAGCACGTAGATCACCGCCGGACGTCCGTCGCGCCAGCCGTACCATTGAAGGCTCGTCACCGCCTTCTCGCCGGCTCGATAGGTAGCCAGAACCTCCCACCCGTTGGACATCCAAGCCACGGGTTTCTGCGAAATAGCGCCGTAACCCGTCCGATCTGCGGTGGATTGCCGGACCCAGCGATCGGCCGCCGATCGGGCGCTTCGCATCGAGCCCTCCGGGAGCGCCGAGAGCACCAGGATCGCCCGGCAACTGTCTCCGTCGGCCTTGATCCCAACGCGAACCCAATCTGTCAGGCTGTCCAGGGGGAGATCGGTCATCCCGGACGGCAGCGCGATCCGCAACCCGATCGAAGGGATGTCCGCGGCAGGCCCCAATGGGGGGACCGCATCGGCGGCGGCCGATATGGACAGAGTCAGCGATACTGCAACCGTCAGAAGCCCGAGCATGCTGGGTCGGTCCCGCCTTCAGTTGAATTCCCAGAGATATGAGCGTATAAGACGATGCATGATCTCGTCAACCGGCAAGAAGTGGCGCCTGTTGCGTCAATGGGTTGGGCGCTACCCCATGTGGTGTGCGTGGCAGGTGACCTACCGATGTAACTTCCGCTGTGGATTCTGCCCCTATTGGCGCGACCCGATGGGCCAGGCGCCGGAACAGACGCTGGAGCAGTTCGACATCGGCTCGCGAAAGCTGGCGAAGCTGGGCACGCTCTTCGTCTCACTGGCAGGAGGGGAGCCCCTCCTGCGAAACGACATCGTCGACGTCGCCCGCATCGTTTCCCGGCAGCACGTGGCCTTCATGACCACCAACGGCTACGAGATGACCCCCGATCTGGCCCGAGACCTCTACAAGGCGAAACTGTGGGGGGTGTCGGTGAGCATCGACTATGCCGACGCATCGACACACGATCGAAGGCGCGGGACGCCGGGTGCGTTCGAGCGGGCCGTTCAGGCCCTGGAATACCTCCGGCGAGGGACGCGGTGGGAGTGGCAGCGCGTTAACCTGATGATGGTGCTCATGCACGACAATCTCGATCAGGTCGAGCCGCTGCTCAAGCTGGCGGCCGAATACGGCGCCTATCTCATGATTCAGCCCTATGGCGTTCGCAAGACCGGCAGCCGCCATTTCGTCCATTCGGACGGTCCGGTTGCACCGGTTCTGCTCGATCTGAAACGCCGCTACCCCAACTTCCTGAGCCATCCGGTCTTCCTCGGAAGATTCGACGAGGCACTCAATGGCGGGGTTCCGGGCTGTCAGGCCGGGCGAGCCTTCTTCAATATCGACTCGACCGGCGACATCGCTATCTGTGTCGAGAGGAAGGGTCAGCCGGTCGCCAACCTTTTTCGAGACCACGAACAGGTTATTGTCCGGCGCCTCAAGGCCGGCGCAAGGGAGAATACCTGCAAGGACTGTTGGTACAACTGCCGCGGTGAGGTGGAGATGCTGATGCGTCCGTGGACGCTGGCCCTGTCGCTGCCCACCTTGTTCCTGGATCGCGGCAAGCCGCCGGAGACTCAATCCGGGAACGGCGCGTCACCCGAAATGCACCCGACCCACACGTCGCAGAAGGCGGTAACATAGCCGCGGACCGATCCCTCTCCGGCGACTCGCCGCCTGGCCCAGGTTTGTGTAGACTACACAATGATGTGACTCATGCCCGTTTGTTGGGAGACGTCGTAATGGACACCCATTTCGCCCCCGCCGAGCGATCCGGGCCTGATGAGCTTGTCCGGGAAATCCAAGTTGTCAGTGAACACGAGGTGATCAACGGCCTGCTCAAGATTGTGAGCGGCCTGCTGGCCATACTGAACGATCATCGACAGATCCTCACGGTCAACTACGCCCTCCTTCGATGGCTCGGCGTTCAGCAGCCCGAGAAGGCCATTGGACTCCGTCCCGGCGAGGTCATTCATTGCGTGCACAGCGAGGAGACTGAAGGAGGCTGTGGGACATCCAGGTACTGCTCGTCCTGCGGTGCTGCAATCGCCATTGTTGCCAGCCTTGGCGCCGATCGCCCCGAGGAGCGGCTCTGCGCGGCCACGGTCCAGAAGAACGGTGTAGCTACCGATCTATGCCTGCGCGTGAAGTCCAGTCCGATCACCATTGAGGGACGACGATTCCTCCTGCTGTTCATCCAGGACATCACAACGGAATGGCGGCGAGCCTCGCTCGAACGCGTGTTCTTCCACGACATCAGCAACATCGTTACCGGGCTGGTGGGCGTGACCTCTATTCTGAATGTCAACGATCCTGAGTTCCAGCAGGATCTGATTGCACGAACCCAACACCTCGTCGCTCGTCTGGTCGACGAGGTGGCCATCCAGAAGACACTCACTCAGGCCTTGCCGTCACCCTTCGATGTCCGACGCGAGTCGCTGCCGCTCCAAAAGGTCCAGAACGACATGACGACGTTGTTTGCCAACCATCCCGCGGCGCAGGGCAAACGGCTCGTTGTCCCCGAAATGGACCCGCACCTTCGGGTCGAGACGGATCCGGCCTTGTTGATCCGCGTCTTGGCCAACATGCTGACCAACGCGTTTGAAGCGAGCCAGGAGGGGGACGAGGTCCGGCTCTCCGCCCGCCAGAACGATCAGGGCACGACCTTTACTGTGTGGAACCGGCAGCCCATCCCCGCCAATCTCACGAAGAGGGTGTTTCAACGCCATTTCACAACGAAAGAGGGTGAGGGCCGCGGCTTCGGCACGTATTCGATGAAACTTCTGGGCGAGGGATACCTGGGCGGCAAGTTGAGTTTCAGGACATCCGATTCCGAAGGCACGCTCTTCCAATTCAGCCTGCCGCGCACCGCGTAGTTTTGGCAGAGAGACTTCGCAACACGCGATTCCCGGCATTCACACCGCCTCCGCCAAGGCTCGCCGCAAGCTGTGTGCCGCCAACGGAGCCTCAGCGGCTTGTGGGCCGGCCACGGGCAATGGCCGCCAGACTCTCCGGATGGAAGTGATACTTCGGCGAGGTCAGCGGCTCGTCGAAACGGACTTTCAACTGTGTGACCACGTCGCCCTCGATGGCCGCCACCTCGACCGTGAAGTCACGACCGCGGAACTTCTCGCCGACAAAAGACTTTCGGTACGGTCCGCGAAGGGCCTGGTGATATCCGCTGTTCAACAGATTCGGCGACTTGGCCTCGACCAGAAGCGTGTGATCGTCCTGACGTGAGAACTTCGCGTTTGTCTCCACAACGGTCAGATAGTTGATGGAGACGTTTCGCAGGCCGGTGAGGTACTCCAGCCGCTCGGAGGCCATCATCACCTCCAGCCCCTCCTGAGACTGACCAATGATCAGGGTGTCGCCGTCGCGGATCGGCGTATGGTTCACCTCTTGGGTTTTCACGTAGCCCTCGACAAACTTGCGGGCCCTGAACTCTACGCCGGTGGCCATCAGACCGAAGACCACGATGCAGAGAATGCTGACAATGCCGTTGGTCGTGAGCAGCCATTGCCGCAGCCACATGGGTGTGGGGTTCGTCTCGCCCTCCCGGGGAAGAATGAACCCGGCCAGAAGATACGCCCACCCCACCGTGGCAACCGACAGCGCACGAGGTTCAGCGATGGTCAGCAGCGCCAGGCAGAGAAACATGACGGCCCACAAGGCGAAGAACGGGGACTCGCGAAGATCGGACATCTGCCCTCGCAGGGGCTTGCGAAGGATCCAACCGAACCCCAATCCGACCAGAGCCAGGGCAATCGACGGTCCGAGACCTGAACTCCAGTTCAGCAGGGTGATGGGGAAACCCATCGTCCAGACCGACAGGTAGAGGCCGAGGTTCCTGGGCGAATTCAAGGCGATGATCAGCAGCATCATCTTGTTCTTGGCAATCTGCCCGCCCGCCGGTTGCGTTGAGAGGTAGTAGGCCAGGTAGGCAACCGCGGCAGCAATCAGGCAGACGGCGACCCACCCCCGAGCCTTCTGCCCCTCGATATTCCAGCCCCTCCATCGCGCCAGGAGTTCGTGGAGGACGATGACCCCCACAAACGGCAGTGCCATCTCCTTGCAGAACAGGGCAAAGACGAACCCCGCCAAGGCCATCAGCACCGTCTTGAAGACCGACCGACTGCCCGCCGACCAGTAGGCATAAGCCGAGATGCTCAGGCCCACCATGACGAACAGATCACTTCGATTGCACATGAACGCCACCGGAGACGTCAGTGGCTGTGAGATGCCGAAAAGAAGCGTCGCCACCCCCGCATGAGCGGGGCGTCCCCCCGCCTTCAGGTATAGCCGATGGACCAGTACCAGAACCAACACGAACCAAGCCAGACTCTCGATACGATGGCCGATGACCTTGCGACCGAAGATCAGCGTGTCGGCATAGAAGGACCATTCGGCCAGCGGGCGAAAGAACGCCGCGCGAAGGTCTTCCGGCGTCCACCAGGGGAATGACCCGCGATCCATCAGACCGCGAAGCACTTCCTGGTTTGGAGCAAACTGGTACAACCCTAAATGATCTCGCTCGCCTCTATGGTAGCTCTCGGCCTTCATGATCAAGTGAAGATCATCGAGCATGAACGGCCCGGGGAGTGTCCAGAGGTAGAGGAGCAGGGGCAGACCTATCCAGGCGAGCGGACGGAGTCCGGCCCGCGTCAACAGTTCCAGGGATCGCTCGTATCGAGTCATGAGAGCGATCGTATCGGCGGAACGGGGATTTCAGCAAGTGTGTCTTCTCGAGTCGAGGGGGGGCGAAGGAAGCAAAAAACGGACACCAAGTGCCTGATGGTTATCGGAACTCAAGAACCTGGTCCGACCTTTTCAACAGATGCTTGCTTAGGCGGGGTTGACAAGTTACCGATTTCATGAGATAGTTTGAGGTCTATGTATAGGTATAGCTGGAAGTGAGGGCTTATGCACCCTTGCGGTTGCCGGAGAAGGGTTAAGTGAATCATTCTTTTCGTCGTGTCTGTGTGCTGGGCACCGGATCCTATCTTCCCGGTGATCCTGTCCCCAACGACCAAATCGACGCGGTCCTGGGTCCGATTGACAACGCCCCGGCGAAGGTTCAGTCCTTCATCAAGACGGTCGGCGCGCGCATGTTGCGGGATTCGGGCATCGAGCATCGCCACTTCGCGATCGATCGCCAGACCCGCAAGCTGACGCACAACCTGGCTTCGCTCGCGGAAGAGGCGGCGCGTCGGGCTTTGGATGCCGCTCATCTGGCCCCGAGTGACATCGATCTGCTTCTGTTTTCCAGCCCGAGTTACGACCACACCACGCCGCCCACCTCGACCATCCTCCAGGAACGTCTGGGGATCGAGGAGACGGCGGAGATGGAGGTCCATTCGAATTGTTCGGGCGTGGGCAAATGCATGCAGATCGCCTTCGATAGTCTGCGATGCGGCCGCTACAAGACCGCTCTGATCACCTACACCCAATTGTCCAGCGTCTACCTTCGGTCGTCCTACTACAACCAGACCCAGATGACCAAGACGCAGGCCGCCTTGCGGTACATCCTGGCCGACGGAAGCGGAGCGGTGGTGCTTCGCGCCGCCGATGAGGGCGCCAACGGGTATCTCCCGCATGAGGTCCTGGGCACCTACGTCGAGTCGGTGGGAGGCAAGCGTCCGCCCGCCATGACAGCGGGCGGCGGCGTGGCCGACCTGATCGACGAGGTCAGCCCGGTCATCGAAGTGCTCAACAAGGGCAGCCATCACCTCGACCAGGATTTCAGCGCCGTCAATCAGAACGCCGTGCCCTTCCTGATCCAGGGAGCGATGCGGATGCTCGATACGTTGGGCATCGCCAAGACCGATGTGGATCACTATGTGTATTCGATCCCCACGCGGCAGCTCTATGACGGGAACATCGACAAGGTCACGACGCCGTTCGGCATCGGGCCGGAGCGGGTGAAATTCCGAGCCAAGCATTGCGGTTACTGCGGCGGAGCATCTATTCTTGTCCACCTGGATGACATGGTTCGTTCGGGCGAGCTTCAATCGAAGCAGACCGTGCTGCTCCACTCAGTGGAATCCAGCAAGTGGATGTCGGCCGGTTTCGTTGTGAAGTGGTAGACAAGCCCCTCACTCCGAACGCGTCCCTTTGAACGTCTCATTGCCAACGACGACGGCGGGAGTCCGGGTAGGGTGTTCGACGCAATCCCGTTGCCAATCCGGATGTTCTTCTACAGCATCTCCTTCCTGGCGCTCATGCTGGCAGGACTTCCGTGGCTCGCCTATCGTCTGGACGTGTTTGTTCCATCCTGGCATGTCGAGATTGGATGGTATCGACTCATTGGTGTGGTCGTGTTCGCGATCGCCTTCTCGATCTATCTTTATGCCTCCTTTGTCCTCACGCGAATCGGACGCGGGGCCTACGTGGAGTTCGATCCGCCGAAGGAGTTTGTGGCCGTCGGTCCGTTTCGCTGGTGCCGAAACCCGATCGCCGGCACTCTGGTATTGACGGTTCTGGGCGAGGCCATCGCCCTGTCCTCGACCGGGATCCTTCTCTGGGTCCTTGTGGGCATTCCCCTGGCACACATTCAAGTCGTCTTCCTGGAAGAACCCCTCTTGCGGAAACGGTTCGGGCAGGCTTACATTGACTACGTGAACCGAGTCCCTCGTTGGATTCCGCGTGTTCCTGAGAAGAGGTCCGCATGAACGCGGCTGTGACCGGAGGCACCGGCTTCCTGGGACGTGTGCTGGTCCGGATGCTGGTGGAACAACGTGCCGCCGTCCGAGTGCTCTTCCGTCAACCCAAAGATGAGGCCGACTTGAGGGCGCTGGGCGCCGTACCCGTTCCGGGCGATCTGACGGAGCCGGGCGGATGCGACAAGCTGGTCGAGCCGGGCGACGTGATCTTCCACATCGCCGCCCGAGTCGACATGACCGGTCCGTGGGAAGCGTTTGCCCGCACAACGATCGAGGGAACGCGTCTGCTATTGCAGGCCGCCTTGCCCCGCACCCCTTCTCGTTTCGTCTACGCCAGTTCGGCCTCCGTCTATCTGGGGGAGGGGGTCACCGGGAGCGTCTGTGCCGATCGTACGCCCACGAACCCCCTTCAGGACAACTTCTACGCCAGGGCAAAGCTTGAAGCTGAAGACCTGATCCGACGCGAATGCGACAAGGCAGGCTGTCCGTGGACCCTTGTGCGACTGGGATTCCTTTACGGCCCCGGAAACCGCGCCCTGCTGAACAACTTCATTCCCCTGGCGCAACGGAAGCTGCTCTACATCATCGGTGACGGAGAGAACCGCATCGCGTCGCTCTATGTAGACGATGCGGCGCGGGCGATGCTGCTGGCCGGGACTCATCCCGCCGCCGAACGAAAGATCTATGACGTGGCCAGCGACGAGCGCGTCACGCAGCGACAGTACATCTGCGAGACGGCCAAGGCCCTGGATGTCGCCCCCCCGAAACGCACGGTAGGCCTGACCACCGCCGTGGTAGGAGCGAAGATCGCCTCGGTGCTCGCTCGCCTGGTCGGGAAGGAAGCCCCGTTCAACCGACCCATGGTGGTGTTGATGGCCGTAGACCAGGAATTGGATTCTTCTCGCATTCGAACGGAATTGGAATGGCAACCCCAGGTCCGATTCGAAGAGGGGATGCGATTGACGCGAGACTGGCACCGCCAGCACACCCGATAGAACGCATCAGGCTCGGCTCGGACAGGAGGTTACGCTCGTGACTTCTTCAGACGGCATGGATCATGCGCCGGGAGGCCAGACCTCCTCTGGAAAGACCGCTCAGATTCCCGATTCGCTGCACGGCATCATGGGATTTCTCGCGCTGGACGGCGGGATTCGGCTCACGATCTGGTGGACGAGCTTCGCCTTCACCACGGCCGTCATGACGGCCCTGAACGGTTGGCCCTCGGTCAGCCCCATAGGTGCCAACCTGGGCGGGGCATGCCGGTGGGGCCTGTGTCTGGCCGGGTGGATCACGCTGTATAACCTGATCTATGTGGCCGAACTGATCTTCCTGCGACTGCTGATTCCCACCCCGAAAGAGGGGCGTTACCTGCTGCACGGCGGTGGTTTTGATCGGCAGCTCCTCTGGTCGTGTTTCGTGGCCGTGTTGACCAAGGCTCGCCTGGAGCCTCCGTTCCCGGCCTTTCTGGTTCATCCCATCAGCAGCCTGCCCCCCATGCGGTGGCTGATGGGACCGATCTTCGGACCGAAATCCGCCTCCTGCAACGTCAGCGATCCTCGAATCGTCGACCCGCACCTCGTCACCCTGGGACGAAACGTCGTGATCGGCATCGCCGCAACGATTTCCGGGCATGCTCAGGACCGCGACACGATCACCATGAAACGGACGGTCATTGAGGACAACGTCACGATCGGCGGACATTCTGCGATCTACGGTGGTGTGCACATCCAATCGGGCGCGATCATCGGAGGGGGTGCAACGGTTCTACCCGGCACCGTCATCGGCCCCAACGAGTTCTGGGGAGGAGTCCCGGCCAAGAAGCTCCGGGACCTGCCGCCGCTCGGACAACTTCCCGATCAGAAACAGGCAGACTGATGTCCACACCGGCATCCATGCTCGATCCTCGTGACACACCGTTGACGCGCGAAGGCCGACTCTCGTCATGGGCCCGGCGCAGGCCGCACCTTCTGGCCGGCCTGATCATTCTGGCAGGTCTGGCGAACAATGCATGGTCGCTTCGCTGGGGGTTTCAGTACGACGATTACTTTCACCAGTTCGCCCTCAGGGGGCTCGCCCCCGATTGCCGACCCGCCCCCTGGGACCTCTACAACTTTACCCCCTCTGTCTCCGGCGGCTATCCGCACGCCCCCTACCGCTTTCATGTGTGGTGGCTGGCCGACGATTTCAAAATCCGCTTCTTCAGGCCTATCAGCAGTCTGTCGATCTGGATCGACCACCACCTTCATGGCGACAGCCCGGTCGGTTATCACCTGACCAGCCTGACGCTCTTCGGGCTCTTCCTCGGCGTATCGTACACCCTCTACCGATCGCTGGGGACCCCATCGCCCGCCTGCCTCTGGGCCCTGGCGGTGCTGGCCCTCAGTCCCGTTCATTGCGTGCCGGTCGGCTGGATCGCCAATCGGAACACGGTCCTGGCGGGCATCTTCTCCGCAGCCACGGTGCTGTGCGTCGTTCGATACCGCATAAGCGGCCGGACAACGACACTGATCCTGGCCGCCCTGTGCCAACTTCTCGCGTGCGGTTCCAAGGAATCGGGCATGGTGGGCCTGTTCCTGGCTACCGTCTACGTGTTTATCGAAGAACGAGAAGCCCATCCGACCATCCGGGCCCTGGGCCGGGTGGCCTCCTCCCGTGTGCTCTGGGCGCTGCTTGCCGTCACGGCGATCTACGCCGCTCTCTATTTCGCCCTGGGGTATAGTGCGCGGTCCCTGGTCTACCCCACCCCCTGGGGTTCCCCACGTGAATGCCTCTTAAGGCTGCCCGTTCTGTTTTGTGCCGCCCTGCTCAGCCTCAGCTACGGCACCTCCGCCGACCTGTTGACGGCCAATCCCCACTGGGTCCTGCCGGTCCTGGCGATCGGCCCTGTGATCCTGGGCGTCTCCGGCGTCATCTTGTTTCGTGCCATCGGTAAGACTCGGCTGTCCCTGTTCGCCCTCGGCTGGACCTTCTGCTGCCTTCTTCTGGAGATGGGCGCGGACATCTCCGACCGGCTCCTGGTGAACACGCTGGTCGGGTTTGCCCTGTTGCTGGGAATGCTCTTTCAGAGGGCCTTTCCCATACGCGAAAGTCTCGCCCGGCGAGAGTACGCCCGTCTTGGGCTGGCGATCGCGATCGTCATACCCACCGTGATCCTGGCAATACCCCTGACCGCGCTTCGCTGCACCGTATTCGGAGGCATGGCCTCTGCGGATCGGAAATACATCACGAACGCCGAGGTCAATCGATCCGCCCCGTCACCGCGATCGGTCTTCCTGCTGAATACGCCGTCGAGCCTGGTCGCCCTGAGCATGTCGGCCACGTGGGCCGTCGAGAAGCATGACACAGACACATGGGTCTTTCCGATTCAGATGGGGCGCCGTCCCCTTCGAATAACGCGCGAAGGCCCCCGAACCCTGATCCTGACCTCTAAGACAGCCCCCTTCATCGACCACCGTCTCGAGCGGCTCTTCATCACGACCCATACCCGCTTCACAAAAGGCGCCACCTACAAGGCTCCCCCCTTCACCGCGGAGGCCGTTGCCGTGGAACCTGCGGGAATCCGAACGCTCCGCCTGCAGTTCGAGAAGGACCTTGATACGTCCTCGTACGACTTCCTGGCGTGGCGCGACGACCGACTGGCATCCTTCAGAATGCCCAAGACCGGCCAGACTCTTGAACTGCCCGAAGCGCCGGCCCTCTCACCCTTTGCACCCTGAGCAAATGACAGATGTCTACCCCCCAGGAGCGCGTCTTGCCACAAGCGAGTTCCAACCACACGACCATCCCGTAACAGGGCACTCCATAGACGCCGTTCGGCCCTCTCCGGTACGATGTCCGCCGCAGAAGAAGCGTTGCCCGTCGAATCGTCCTGCGAGTGGCCGCGGAGGTCTGCCTGATGACGGTGGTATGGTGGGTGCTGTTGGGGTTCTACGTCTTGCTGGTGCTGCGCTGGCTGACGGGGCATTATGAACTGAGCCAGGCCCAGCGGCACGGCCTGCTCAAGGCCATCGACCATCCCGACCCTCAGTGCCCGCGTTCCGCGGTCAGCGTCATCATCGCCGCGCACAACGAAGCCGGAACGATCGCGACCTGCCTGAACCGGGTGCTGGCTCAGGAGTATCCCGCCCTGGAGATCCTGGTGGCCAACGACCGCAGCACCGATTCAACCGGAGCCATCGTCCGGGATTTCGCCGGGCGACACCCGAACATCCGATGCGTCGACATCCACGAATTGCCGCCGGGCTGGCTCGGCAAGACCCACGCGGTCTCCGTCGCCAGTGAACAGGCAACGGGCGAGTTCCTGCTCTTTCTCGACAGCGACGTAGAGATACAACCGGGCACGCTCGACGCCGTCATGGAGCGTGTGCATCGACAGCAGCTCGACTTCCTCAGCCTCTGGCCGAAGGTCGTCCTCGTCGGCTTCTGGGAGCGGTTTCTCCTGCCGGCGCTCGGCTGGGCACTCGGACTGTGGTTTCCCAACCCGCACCCCGATCGCATCGAATCGACCCCCGTCTTCGCCAACGGCCAGTTTCTGATGATCCGGCGCCGGGCCTACCAACAGATGGGCGGACACGCCGCGGTGCCCGATGAGATGGCCGAAGACGTTTCACTGGCCCGCATCGCGAAGAACCAGGGACTCAGACGCTATATGGGCCTGGGCGGAAACCTGCTCAAGACGCGGATGTACGAGAACGTCAACCAGATCTTTCACGGATGGACGCGTATCTTCATCGGCACCCTCGTGAAGGCCTGGAAGCTGATACTGACACTGGTGGGCGTCCTGATCGGCGTCATGCCGCCCTTCTTCATCCTGGGCGGACTGATCCCACTGCTGGGCACGTGCGGTTCATGGACGCCGGAGCGATGGGTCTGGTTCGTCGGGGCAATCGTTCACCTCGTCGCAATCTACAGCGTCGCCTATCGCTACTTCCTGATGGCCTACCAGGGGCGAAGCCACCTGGCACTGTTTCCCGTCGCCCTGCTGGGCGTCGGCGCCATCCTTGTCTATTGCGTGGTGTTGATCTGGGGATTCGGAACCATCCGCTGGGGGAACATGCGGTACCAGGTCCATGGCTCGCGAGTCGTTCGAGGCACGAAGTCGGACCGTTGACCCCACCGGGAATTCCCGGCCATCATTCGGCTAGAGACTCTTCCACGATCAGGTCGGCATACCGCTCGACAACATCCGGAGGATACGAACCGTCCGGCCAGAAGAGCAGGAGATTGATCTGGTCGCCCCACCGGGAGAAGACGGGGTTCCAGCCGGGCGGAGCACTGATCAGCCCCGACCCGTGCATGTTCGTCACCTCGGCCCCCAGAAGATGCGTCACCGGCGGGTCAATCGGGCCAAAGAACGAGAACCCCGTCGCAAAGGGCTGCCGGTTCACATATCGCCCCATGAAGAGACGATACTGCCACGATCGCAGTTGGGCCGGCAACCACAACAAGGCCCAGCTTCCGTAGTACTGTTTCTGCTCGATGTAGTCGTTGAACTGCCGGTCGACCTCTTGCGCCACCGTTTTCCGATCGTCGATCTGATCGGGCAGGATGCACATCGGGGCCGACACGAGTGTATTCCCCTGAATCGGCCGGCGCTGCAACCCCGGGAACTTCATCGGGAACATGGTTCCGTAGTAGGGCAGTTTTCGTCCATGCTCGGCATGCACTCGGTAGTTCGCGCGTATGACACACCCGGCGAAATAGCGACTGTACAGCGCCGGCCCGTCCCGGTGTATCCGCCGGGCATTCTGCCGAACCCTCAGGAAGTCTGCGCCGGACCAGGAACGTCGCAGGAACCGTGGCCGGCGGCTCTGTGCCGGCCTGTTCGGCAAGGCATCCAGAAGCGAGGCCTCCTGCACCGGCGCATCGGGGGCGAGGTTCCGAACACCCTCGGCCACCCACTTGAGCCGCTCGACCAGACCGATTCCCGAAAACGGATCGATGATCTCATGGTCGGGTGCCAGGGTCGCGCGAGCCGGCGAGGGTGTGGCCACCGAGAGCCGATCCATCTCGGCAACGAGAAGCTGAAGCCCGTCCATGTCCAGCAGTGCATGGGGACCGGCAAAGCACAGCCGGTGTCGATCGCCGGCCCGAAGGTGAAGCAAGGATATCTGCGGTCCGTCGGAAGCGTTCAGGAGCGACTCGGCGGCACCGATGATCCGGTCGCAGGCCGAATCGAACCCACCCGGCTCATTGGACATGTCGCAGCATTCATACCGCGGCCTCACCGGGCTTCCTTCGCTTTTCCAATAAGGCCAGGCCCGAAGCCACGACACGCATTGACGTCCCGACAGGGTGGGATGAGCCTCCAGTGCCCGTGCCAGCGCCCGTTCGACCTGCGCCGGTTCGAGCCGACCCGTCAGATCGAGCCAGAACACGATCAGAGACCCGGGGTATCCCCGCTCCCTGAACCGGTGGTGGAAGAGGTCAAAGAAGCGATCGCACGGATTGAGTGGGTATCTCGACCTGCTCACGAAAGCACACTCACCAGGCGGAGGCCCCGCCCTCCTGCATCACGTACGGAACTCGAAGCGACATCAGCCCGTGGCCTCGTCCTCGATGAGGTCGGCGTATCGGCGAACCACCTCTTCCGGAAAGGACCCGCCCGGATAAGCCATCGAAAGGTTGATGCGATTGCCCACCTTGGAGAACACCGGGTTCCAGCCGGGCGGGATGCTGATCAGACCGTAACCGAACAGATTGGTCACGTCGGCACCCACAAATCGCCTTAACGGGGGATCCAGTGGCCCCCAGAAAGAGTAGCCCGTGATGTACGGCTGCGCCCGCCCCATGACGTTCATGAGCATACAGTACTGCCAGTGTCTGAGCTGGCTGGTGAGCCACATGATCGACCAACTGGCGCCGTACGAGCCTTTGCTCATGTACTCGCCCAATTGCTGGTCCACATCACGCCCTACGGCCCTGGGATCGTCCATGTGCTCGACAGGTATGCACATCGCTGCGGAGACCAGGTAGTTGCCCCAGAGAGGTCGGCGTTCGAACCCCGGGTAGCGCATCGGAAACATCATGCCATAGTATGGAATCTTCCGACCGTGCTCTTTGTGGATGCGATGGACCGCCCGCAACACAACGACCGCCAGGAACCGGCTGAAAAGGGCCGGTCCGGGCTGAACCGTCTTGAGGGCCTTCTTCTTGGCCGTCTCGACCTGATCGGGAGTCCAGTGGCGATCCATGTGTTCCAGCCGTCGGGAAGTTCGCGGACGATCCCGAAGCGTATCCAGAAGAAACGCCCGCTGAAGGGTCGAGCCCCGCACCCGGTTGGCCGTCCCCTGAAGCGTCTTTCTCAGCCGGGCGATCATGCCGGCTTCTCCCAATGGATCCACCGGTTCTTCATCCGGCAGGAGATGTGCGGGACGTTCGCTGGGGCCCTCATCGGCCAGACGATTCACCTCGGCCATGAAGAGCTGAGCCCCCTCGACATCCATCAGGGCATGCTGAAACAGGCAGTAGATCCGATGGTGGTTGTTGGGCCCCTGAAAATGTTCGAGGCAGACGTGGATCCGCTCGTTCTTGGCCGCCGCCTCATGGGCGCGATCCCGGCTCACCTTGTCGGCGACGCTGAGCCAGTCTTCCCGACTCGAGAGATCGTAGTAGCGGTACGGAAGCGTCGACGGTACGGCATCCGAACACCAATAGGGCCATGCCCGGCTCAACGAGAACCACGGATTCCCAGCCGTAACCGGATGGGCCTCCATCGCCCGCCTTACCCCGTGCATGACCTTCGCCGGATCGACTGCCCCCACCATGTCCACATGCAGGAACATGATCGTTCCCGGATAGCCTTGCTGGCGGAGCTGATGATCGAACGCAAGGAACGAACAATCACATGGATTCAATCGATAGAACGTGCGCACAACTCCCTCCCGCCGATTGGTGCCTGACCAGAGATCGTAGCCGGGAGCGCTACCCGTCAAGGTCCTTTCCACCGAACCAGGGCCACGATGCTACACCAAGACCGGCTACAGAACAACGCCCCGGCAGGATGAACAGTACCTATCGCGATTCCGACCCTGCATCAAACGCCGCAGCGGGGTGGCGCCGCTTGCTGCCGGCCGAAACGCTGTCCGCCTCTGCACGTGTGGCTATAATGAACGGGTAATCGATCCTATGCTCATGCGAGCCCCGAGGAAGCAACCGTGCGGTCATCGAAGTGCTCAAGGAGAGACCTCCTCAAGTCTGTGGCGTGCAGCGGATGCGGCCTGCTCGCCTTGTCCCATGAACTGTCCGCCCAGGATACCGCCACCGAGTCGAAGATCGATCTGTCGGGTCCCAAGCTTCCCGGCATCCAACGGCACGAGGCGATGTTCTGGGAGGCCCAGCCGGACAAGCGGGTTCTTTGCAAGCTGTGCCCGCGAGCGTGCAGCGTGGCAGATGTCGAGCGGGGCTACTGCGGCGTTCGCGAGAATCGAGGCGGAAAGTACCAGACACTCGTCTACGGGACCCTGTGCTCGCTCAACATCGACCCTATCGAGAAGAAACCGCTCTTCCACTATCTGCCTGGGACCAGTGCGGCCAGCATCGCCACGCCCGGATGCAACATGGAGTGCAAGTTCTGCCAGAACTGGGAGATCAGTCAGTTCCGCCCGGAGCAGGTGCCCAGCCGCCTTCAGACGCCCCAGGAACTCGTCGCACTGTGCAAACAGGTCCCAGCGGAGCATCAGTGCCGCACGATCGCCTACACCTACAGCGAGCCCACCATCTACTACGAATACATGCACGATGTGGCCGCGGAGGCCCGGCAGCACGGACTCGGCAGCGTCGCCATCTCCAACGGCTACATGTTGGAGGAACCCCTTCGACGGCTCTGCCGACAACTGACGGGTATCAAGATCGATCTGAAGGCGTTCACCGAAGACTTCTACAAGAAGATGTGCTCGGCCAAGCTCAAGCCGGTGCTGGACGCCATCGTCGTACTGGCCTCGACGGGCATCTGGATGGAGTTGGTTATCCTGATCATCCCCACGCTGAACGACGGCACCGACGAAATCAAAGGGATGGCCCAATGGGTCGTCAAGAACGTCGGGGCGGATGTGCCCATGCACTTCACCCGTTTCCATCCCATCTATCGCGTTCAGAACCTTCCCCCGACACCGGTACAAGCCGTGGATCGCGCCCGCCGGATCGCCCTGGATGCAGGCGTCCGTTATGCCTACGTCGGCAATATCCCGTGGAACGAAGGGGAAAGCACGTTCTGCCACTCGTGCCGCAAACGCCTGATTCATCGTCGCGGGTTTCGAATCATCGAGAACCTGATCGCCGCCGGCGCGTGCCCCCAGTGCAAGACACGAATCCCCGGCGTGTGGTCCCAGGAACAGGCGATGGCGTTCCGGCCGTCGGAAAAGAAACCGAAGTAGGCTCGGTCCGCCTGCGCCTGGAAGACAGGAACCTCTTGGAAAGTCTCCGCAAAGCGTCCTACCAACGCACCTCGATGGTAACCGCAGTGATCCCACGCTGGAAATACATGAGGGAAAGAACAAATTGCATCAGGGCGTTGTGTTCATCCGCCTGTCTCGAGCCCCAACCACTATCGCGCCACTCCGTTCGACGCTTGTTGTTGCCCAGCTCAAAGCTCGGCCACGGATCACGAACAAGACTGGCGTGACCGTCGTAGTATCCCGCCCCAGCCCTTTTCCATAGGAAGGGAGTGAAGTTCGCCTTGAGATCATACTTGTGGACGTCGCTGGCCACCGGCTGCCCGTGGGTAACCGCCATGACGTTGTGTTGTGCGAAGAGGTAGTCGGCACCGTTGTAGGCCTCACCGTTCAGATCATCGATGGACAGCTTGGTCGCCACATGCCGGTTCCACTGTTCATCAATGATCATGGGGTCCATCGAGGGGGCGAATACCCTGCTGGGCTTCATGATGGGTCCCTGCACGTCCCCCCAGTCCTCGCGCCAGTTCGTTTCGGCGGGCGTCAGATACCGTCTGGCCCATATGGCTCGAGTGTAGTTGAAGACGTTCTGAGTTTTGGCCGCGTCGGTGATCCGTTCAAACTCCGGACACCGATAGAGGGTCTCGAATCGGGCGTAGGGAAACAGGGTGCCGCTCCGCGGAACCGCAGGGCCCGTCCAGTCTTCCTGACGGCTGTAGGCGACCTGCTTAATCGCCGCCTTAGGGTCCGGCGCGCTCAGCCAGTTGGCCAACCACGTCTCATTGGGGTCCGGCGTGTTGTTGTGGCCGCTGTAGTGATGGCCTGTGGAGACAAACGGGAAGCCCTCGTCATAGTCATCCGCATAGAGCATGAAGCACTTGGTGATTTGCGCCACGCGGCTGAGACACAGCGAGGTTCGCGCCTGCTCTCGAGCCTTTCCGAGCGACGGAAGCAAGATGGCGATCAACAGCGCGATGATCGCCACGACAACCAGCAGTTCGATCAGTGTGAAGCCGGTACGTCGCCGCGAAGATGACACTGCACTCGACATCGTTACCTCCCCCGGACGCAGGCGGCACATAAGAAAGGAACACCGCCCGTCCGCTAAGAATTGACTCCCCACGCAGCCAACGTCGTTCAGGGCCGTGATCCGCCCTGGCCGCATCGGCCAAGAATGTGATAACACCCTCCATCATAAGGTGCTTTGAGGCCTAGCACAAGACCCAATTTGCTCGGAATTTTACTTGCTTTGCCTCCGATGGAGGGGGATAATACGCATAGGTGAAGAAGTACATTTCCCGATGAGTTGGAATAGCCTTTCATAGGAATCAAGAGGGGACCGTTCCCTTGATTCATGCAGATCACGTGTGAGGGGTTTCCTCGACGGGGGAGTCAAACATTTCTTAAGGAGGTGTGAGTGATGTCCGTGAGATCTTGGACAGCCGGGTTGGTCGTATTGGCAGGTTGCATGTTCTATCCATCTGCCGCGTTCTCCGATTACTTCGACGACTTTTCAGACGGCACCTTCGTGGAACCGGATGGGGTCTTCGACCTCGATGACCCTGCCTGGACCGAGCGTGAGGTGACGTCCTCTCAGAAACTGGTTGGAGTTGATGAGAACCGTCTGCGCATCACCGCCCTCAATACCTTGTTCCCGTTTGTCTTTCACGGTGTGTCCGTCGAGGAAGAACCCAATGAGTCCCTCTTCAACAACACCCAGGCCCACTACATGTTGGTGAACGTCAGGTCACACGATGAAAACTGGGACCCGAACAACGGCATGGCCGGGGTCTGGATGCACGGTGACTTCGTGGGTGGATGGACGGCCTACGACTTCGAGTATCAGCTCAACAGCGGCTGGATCTCCATTTCGACCTACTCCGGGTTCACCTGGCTGGGCATGGTGACCAAACAGCGGTACCACAGCGGGTATCCGTGGTCGATGGTAGACCCGAACAGCCCCTACGACCCGAATGATCCGAACCACACGGCCAACCCCAAAGCGTACATCTGGCCCAAAGACGCCCGCATACCGTTCTGGATGCTGCTTCAGTTTGATCCGAATGGCACGAACCACAACACCTCTCTGCCCAACAATCCCAGCGATCCGAACTGCCACTGGCTGCGGGCGGCCTGCTGGACGGGCGACAAGTATGCCTGGACCGGCGTCTGGACCCTTCAGGCCAATTGCGTGGGTTCGATGCTCGGAAAGAACGTGACCGACCCCATCGGCGGCGACTTCATGTTTGATCCGGCCCTGCACATGGATTACTACCTGCACCAGAGCGGCTACAATTCCGTGGCCGCCTTCTCGGGCGGGGAATCCAAGCAGCCAGAAACAGCCTACTACTGCTGCGATGCCAGTTACGACGATGTCGAGGCAAGAAATGGCTACTTCAGCAACTCCGGGCGGACCCTCACGGTGACGATCAACAACCCCAGCCGGGGTACTGTGGCGATCCATCCCAATGTTCTGCTCGATCCCAATCAGGATCCCAACGACAGCAGTTTCGTCCGACGCTACACCGACGGAACGCCGGTGGTGCTGACCGCCACGCCCGTCAGTGGAAAGGCGTTTGACGCATGGACGATCTATGACCCCAACTACCCCGGTGACGTCAATCATGCCGTCACCGATACCAACACCACTCTGTTCCTGACGATGAACGGGAACTATGAGGTTGAGGCGGCGTTCAAGTGCGGCAGCGGCCTGCCGCCCTTTATTGCCGGCGTGCTGCTCGTCATGGGACTGGGAATTGTGATTCGTCGAGTGGTCTAGCCACCGACAACAACCTCTGAAGATCTCTGAAAGGGCGATGCGTGCAGTGAAGCCGCATCGCCCTGTTCATTTCCTCGATGCAATGCTTCACGCTCAAGTCCTCACTCTGCGGAAACCGATAGGATCCATGTGGGGGGTGGAACCCGCCGCATCGGATTGGTTCAAGGGCAACCTTTCAGCCACGGATCGGCGATCATGACTAAGAGGCAGATCATCGATGCCATTATGCGCATCAACACCTCCGCCCGTATCGAGTTTCTGACCGGCTTCTCCGAACAGGAGCTCCAGGAGTATCTTCGACATCTCGAAGGGATTCAGGACCGGCGGCCCGTCTGGCGCGTCTATGCGCAGACCTATGCCCTGGCCGGCTGATACTGGAAGGAATGTGATGCTCTGGGCGAAGGACTCCGACGTGCCGAGGGTATCCGATCTGTCTGATCGGGAACATCCGGTCTGGCGTCCGTTGCCGGTTCTGTCCAACAGCATCAGGTCATGAGCGGCCGGGCCAAGTCCGGGTGCCCCTGAAATGGTATCTTCCGAATGAGGCCCCCGGCAATCAATGAGTGGGAATTCACGAGGCATTACATCGCAATTAAACGGTAATAGAAGAAACTCATCCTATTTGACCGACGTGAGTCTTTGGAGCATAATTAGCCTTGGGTGATCACCCTCTTGTCGCCCTTCAAAGGCGGGGGTGGTGTGAGGTGTGAGGTCCGGGCTCTGAAAGGAGTTGAGTCTATGTCGAGAACAGCTTTGGGCCGACGTACTCTCTGGTGTGGAGGGGTGTTTCTGGTACCTGTGCTGATGGTCACCGGATGCATCACGGCACCGCCACAGTCCAACGACCTGCCCAGCGATGTACCCAGCATGACCGGGACATGGACGTTGGGCAACGGCCCCGTACGGCTGGCCACATTCGTCTTCGACGCCAACGGAGACATCACCTCGGGCAGTATGGACCCCAATATGTTCGGAGCCGGACTCCCGTTCGAAATCCCCACGGAGCTCATCTTCGACGGTTATGAGCACACCATCACCATCCCGGTGATGCCTGTGGGGATCATCTATCAGATCGCCGCTGTGACCACCAAGGAGAAAGGCGACAAGGCGACGCTCGTGGTTGGTGACATCGTCAAGATCACTGTCAGCATGAAGCTCTGGGCAGACATTCCCGTGCCGTTCATCGGGAAACAGGAGATTGGCGAAGGCCGCGTCGAGTACCAGGGCACAGTCACTTCGGTTACCGCGGGTAGCACCGCAGCCCAGGCCCAGGGACCGGCCACCGTCACCGTCGTGCCCAGCGCGACCGTCACCTCCCTGGTGCAGATGGCAGGCATCACGATACCCATTCAGAACATGAATCAGACGATACAAGGTGTCACGTTGACTCGTCAGTAGAAGGTCGTTCGCTCGAGAAACGGCCCACAGACATATGCGGAAGCGGGCAGGCGAGTTCAGTTGGGCTCGCTTGCCCGCTTCGTTCTTTGGATTATCATGTCCTGCGCCGAGCGGACCCGAACCTCTCGTGTGTCCGCCGATGAAGGAGTGGCTCCATGAAGAAACCGTCCCGACGCGCCGGCCGGCATCCGCTGGCCGATGCCCCTGTGATGAACGTTCTCCAGTTGGGTGGAATCGAAACGTCCGTCCTCGACAACGGTCCGGGCCGAGGCACTCGAATCGCCTGGATCAACACCGGCGGCGGCCTGCGATACAAGGTGGTCATCGATCGCGGACTCGACATTGTTGATGCCGAGTTTCTCGGCCAGTCGCTCACCTTCCATTCGTTGGTGGGCGTAACGGCCCCCTCGTTCGCCTACAACCGCGGCGTCGACTGGCTACGGTCGTTTCCCGGCGGACTCGTGACCAGTTGCGGCCCCTGCAATATGGGGGCCACCTGCACCGACGAGGGCGAAGAACTGGGTCTGCACGGCACGCATTCCAATACGGCCGCGGTCGTCGAGTCGATCGTCAACCCGGACTTCAAGCGAGAAGTCCACGAGATGTCGATCACGGGAATCGTCCGTACCGCCAGGATGTTCAACCCCAATGTCGAGCTGCGCCGAACCGTCCGCAGCCCTCTGGGTGAACCTGCCATCGAGATCTTCGACCATTTCACGAATCTTGGGAATCAGCCCGTGCCGCACGCCTGGCTGCTGCACATCAACTTCGGCTATCCCCTCATCGAACCGAACGTCAGTACCTACTGCTACAAGGGCAGGGTCCTGCCCCGTCAGGACAGCATCGCCTGGTTCAGCCGAAAGGACTCGCGACGGGCCGTAGTACCCCAGGAGAGCCATCGTGGAACCGGAGAGGCGTGTGCCTACATCGATCCGGCCGCGGACCGATCCGGACTCGTCACCGCCGGGGTTGTGAACGAGAAGCGGGGCTTCGGCGTGAAGATCGAGTTCAACCTCCATCAGTTCCCCCGAATGGCCAACTGGCAACACTGGGGACCCGCCGGAAGCTATGTGGGTGCCCTGGAACCCATGAACGGCGGTGTCGAGGGACGGGCAACCGATCGAAAACGGGGCTGGCTGGACCATCTGAAGCCCGAGGAAACCCGCGACTACTGGTGCCGTATCACGGCCGTGTCCGATCCGAAGGAGCTGAAGGCCCTGCTGAAGATGAACGGATAGCGGAAGGTAACCCCACCACACGGTCGCATTCCGTGTGGCCCAAGCGTGGATAAGCCACGTCCCCTTCACAGTCGCCGAAGGGCCCCAACGATGAGTATGCATACACCCATCGACGATCAAACCCTCCTGGCGGAATGTGATGTCGAAACCTTCCGCTCCAGCGGTCCCGGGGGTCAGAACGTCAACAAACGCGACACGGCCGTCCGACTGGTCCATCGTCCGACGGGCCTCGTCGTCACCTGCCGGCAGGAACGAAGCCAATACCAGAACAAGCAGCTTGCCCTTCAGCGCCTGCGCAAGAAGCTACAGGAACTGTCCCGTCGCCGACGCCCGCGCATCCCCACCAAGGCATCCCGCAGCGCTCGTGAACGAACCCTCGCTCAGAAGAAGCGAAAGGGCGCCACGAAGCAACTCAGACGCGGACCGGGCGGTGAGGAGTAGTCCTGGCGTGGGCTACAGCCCCTGCCCGTTGTTTTCCTCGCAGATCTCTTCTATGGCGTCGTCCGGGTCCACAACTACCCGGCCGAGCGGCACGGTCTGATCCTGAAGGCGAAGCTCAACCTTGCACTGGCCGGGCACGAAATCCTCGGCGGACTTCAGACCGGGAATCACCTGCTGGGCAACAGAACGCCCCGCTGCATCCTCCAACCGTACCAGAGTGGAACCGGTCGCGACGGGCCCGAAGTTCAGGACCTCGGCCGTGACGCGCGTGCCCTCCCGTCGAACCTGATCCACGGCGAGGTCCGGCAACGACTCACCCCCGGGAATCGCCTGCACGAGATCCATGCGCAGCGTCACTGTCCGATGCGGTGGAATCGGCACGGGCAGCCGGGTGAATCGTCGAAGCGGCACTCTTCGGTGAAGCAAGGTCTGGCGCTGCCCCGAAACCCCATCGCATGTCAGCGAGATGTCATAGACGCCCCTTTTCAACCGGAGAAGCCGGGGCACGACGTCACGATCCAAGGCCTCAAAGGAGTACAGGTGAGCGATAAGCGTCGTATCCGAGGCCGACTCAACCCATCGACAGATACGAGTGAGGCCATCCTCCCAGGACACCGCCAGGCTGATCCGATCCAGAAACGGACCGACGTCTCCTCCGACAAACAGGGGTTTGAGTTCCAGGCTTCCCGGCATCGTCGAGGCATCCGCGTACATCCCCGCCTCGGTGTATCGGAAGCGGATGACGTCGTTCATGGCCGGGGAGAACCGCCGTGCGCAGGCGGTCACCGTCTGTTCGTCCGTTCGATAGGCGGTCTTAGCCCCCCCCCGTCCCCAGTACCACAGGATGGCGTCTCGGTCGTAGCGAAACGAATTGCCATCGCCGTAGTTGGCGGGCGTCTGATCGGGTTTGCCCAGGTGCCAGGCCGTACTCATCGCCTGCTTGAGCTTGGCCGGATTCCCCAGATCGAAGATCAGCCCCTCGTAGCGATGCCGAACCAGATCCTCGGCGTGAATGCTGTCGATCGGCGAGATGTTGCAGTAGCCACCCTCGAACATCCGCGTCTTGTCGAGCCCCTCGAATACCCGGTCGAAGATCGTGCGGGCCTTGAGGTCACCGAGATAGAGAAGCGGACCCGGCAGACGCGAGGCAAAGAGCACGTCATCGTTCCACCCGCCCCCCACCTGACCGTCGGAGTTCTGACGATCGGACCACCATTGAACGATCTCCTGAAACCGCGTCAGATAGTAGTCCATGTGGAACGCCCAGTCCGGGCAGTCGTCGGCCTTGCTCAGGCGAATGGGCGGCCAGTGCTTCGGCGAATACTCCCAGCTTTCGACGGTGTAGCCCGCCCGCACGTCCCTGCCCAGGAGTGACAAGGCGTGGACCACGCGAGCGAGCGTCGAATCCGGCTGGGTGCGAAGAACGATCGAAGGGTAATTGATGATGTCGTAGTACCCGCCAAACGTCACAGGATGCTCGGTCACATCCGCCTGAGGGGTCCAGACCCACGGATAGTACCAGGGGTAGATCTTGGTCAGGCTGGACAGCGACGGCTGGAGGGCCTTTGAAGCGTACCGGGGCTCGGCTTCATTGAGCGGCGTCCATTCCACACGGACGCACGATGGCTCCCGCCCCCCCACCGCTACCTCAGCATCCCCGGTCAACGTCAGATCGAGCCACAGGCGGTCGCCGGCGGCCATTCGGATGTCCACGCAGTCCAGGCGCACCCCAAGCCAACCGTTCCCACTCGACGCCCTCGACAGTTGGAGGACCACCGTGTTCCATATCCTCGCCGGTACCCCGGGATCGTGGAGTCTGAGGATCGCGACCTCATCCCCTCGGAGATGCTCGAGACGAAGCATGACATCCGTCGACGTAACGGCCTGAGCGGCTCGCAGGGGCTCGCTGAGCAGGTTCAGCCGCTGAAACGCCCTGACGGGCAGGGCGAAAGCCGTCGACGGCGGACTCGAGCCGGCCTCTTCCGCCGTCAGGGACAGCACTGCCCTATCGCGGTGAGAGCAGGCAGCCCGCATCGCGTAGCCGTAACGGCCATCCCGGGGCACCGGTACCGGCCCGGCAAGCCGCAGCTTCTGAACCGTTCGCCCCGGTACATCCAATGGCTCGGCCTTCACGTGGTAGAAGGCCACCTCATGAATGCGGGTCGAGCCCGTCAGAGGCAGATGCAGCCCCTTGTCGTAGCCCGGCGGAGAACCGTATCCCTTCACGAACGGCAACCGAAACTGGTCGCATCGAACGGGTTCCACCTGCCGCCCGCAGAAGAAGCGACCGTCGGAAGGTGCCTCCAGCACTCGAACCAGGCGATCCGCAGCCTCGCTGCGACCTGCAAGAACCGACGCACCCGAAAGGTTCCCTTCGATGGAGATGTAGTTGACCACACTGCCCCGAGGCAGGAACACATCCGCCTTCTCCGGCTGATAATCCGAGTCACCCAGGATGTTCGTGAATGCGGTGTACCCCATCGGCCAGGCCATTTCGTATCGACCGTCTATCAGGGCCGGCGCCCCCACACACCCGTCGCCGACGCGATCGGGATACACCTCCAGGAAACGTGTGACCGTCTTGCCGGCATCGGAGCCAACCGTCGGCAGCCCCGTGGCGTCTTTCCCGATGAATGCCCGGCGCAGCCGATCCGCATCGGCGGCACGGAGCGCAGCCCCCCTTTCCGAGACTGCCGGAAGCTGGTTGGTTCGCATCAGGTGTTCCACCGCGGGCCCGTCCAACGGACAGTCCACTATCCACAGCTCGTCGCAGGTCCATCCACACATCGGCATGTGAAACAAGCCCGGTGTCTGCGTCATCCACCATGCATCGGAACCCCAGTTCGACGCGACCGACTGGCCGTTCAGATAGAGAGTCAGCCCCTGTGACCGGTCCCACACCAGGGCCACATGGTTGAACTGATCGTCCTTCCACACACCCTGCGATCGAATGCTGTGGCGTTCGTACCTGGCATCAACGACATACGCCTCCAGCGCATGATCCTCATGCAGGACGATGCCCAGCAGGTACTTCTCCAGGCGCCCGAAGGAGGACGATCCCAGAAAGAACAGGTCACCGGGATAACCCCTGCGCCCTTTGGCCCAGAACGCCAGAGTCCCCCCGTCGGTCTTCAGCCGGCCCGTCCCCCAGAAGTACGGATGCATCCCCCCCACCCGCAGTCCCTTGTCGAAATATCGGAATCGATGATGACAGATCACCTGCAACAACACATCCAGATCGCGCACGGACATGTGCGTCTTCTGAAAGTCGGACTCAACGAACACGTTGTCGTTCAACAGGGCCCGCCCGAACACACCGGGCACGAACTTCATGCCGCGTTTCTCGAATGGCAGATCGCCGAACGCGGCGGAGTAGTCGTCCTTGAGAAAGGACTCGTCATCGAATGAGATGTGAAACGCCTCGCAAGGGGAAGCCGACTCAGCATGGGCGCGTCGAACCGCGAACAGACTCAACGCCGCAACCAGACTCAGAATCAGGCCGCAAGTGATTCGCTGTGGCATGCCGCTGCAACACCTCCCATTCGTCCGGACACGACGGGCGGGCCGTGTTCCCTGAATCGGTCCCGGCATTCCCGGGATCTCCGTCAAGCCGATACCGAAGCGCCGTCATCGTGGCGGCGGGGAGACAGCGACGGTCTGCCCCGTATCCGCCGAGCGGTGAATGGCATCCAGCACCGCCGTGGTGCGCCAACCGTCGTAGGCGGTGACGTAGGGCTCCCGATCCTCGGCCAGTGCATCGATGAAGCTGTTGATGCACGAGGGAAACGCTCCGACCCACCGATCATACACCTGATAGTTCAGAAGGCTCCGCGGCCAGGAGAACCCCTCGGCGGAGGTCATCTCCACGGCCTCGGCCTTGCGGTCCAGATGGAAGTGCCCCTTCTCGCCGACCAGTTCCATGAACGAATCCGGCATGGCCGGATGACACTCCGGATAGATCCAGGTGGCCTCGAAGGTGGCGAAACCACCACGCGAGAAACGAACCAGCCCCTGCATGGCGTCATAGGTATCCCAGTCAAATCGCTGCTTGAGAACGCGTCGGACACCGTAACCCTTCACCTCGACCGGATCATCGTCGAACCACCAGGTCATCAGGTCGATGTCGTGGCTGGACAGGAACCACATCGGCGAACTGTTCCGGGCCCAGGGAATCATCCGGGTCGGCACCGTGATCGGATTGTTCTTGCGGGCATAGCCCATCAGCGGCTCGCCGATCTTGCCTTCACGAACCTGACGGAAGGTCAGGTGATACGGGGCCAGCCAGCGATGATTGTAGGCCACCTGAAGCTTCAATCCGGTTTCCCGAACCTTGCGGACAACGGCGGCCGCCTCTGTTTCGTCGGTCGTGAGCGGCTTCTCAACGTGGACGTGAACACCGGACTCCAGACAGGCCATGATCGGCTCGACATGCGCCCAGTCCGGCGTGGCGATGAACACGGCATCCGGTTTCTCGGCAGACAGCATGGCGGTGTAGTCGGGATAGGTCTTCTCCAGCCGGAATTCGGCCCTGGCCGCTTCGAGATTCGCCGGGCTCAGGTCCGCCGCGGCCGTCAGCCGAACCATCGGGTTGCGCTGCAGTGCCCGGCACACGTTCTTTCCCATGATCCCGACGCCGATGACGCAGATCTTGAAGTCCATGGAGCCGTCCTCGATAGCCTATGAGTCTTTGCGAATCGCGATTACCGTCGGCCGTCCCCGGATGCCGAAGACATTGACCGATCGAATCGCCAGTCGATTGCCGCCCGCATGAAGCCGCCAATCGAACCCATCCGACGCGGAGGTCCAGGGTCCCTCATCGAGTTGAATCTCGTATCCAGCGAGGTTGGGAGTCATCGTATCCGGATGGACCGTCAGGGTGTCTGCATCTCGCTGCCGAAGGTCCACCGCCACCTGCTGAAGCGGATAGTAGAAATCGGCCACGCGATTCGACAGCAGGCTGTACTCCGGATACCTCGGATCGTCCACACTCTCGGTCCACCACAGATACCCGTCCCAACGATAGTGCTCGTGACCGTGTTCCAGCTCGGCCGGTGCCGGCTGCGACAGGTGATTGTTCCGCAGTGGAATGCCGAATCGCACGAACAGCTTCATCCAATCGTCATTCAGCGTGTAGGGGTCCTTCAGGTCCTGAAGAGGAACTGCCGTCACGCTTCGCCGCTCGGCGAGTGCCCGGTGGACCTCCAGGGCATTCAGCCATCGGCCGTCCGCCTGATAGGCGAAGCTCACCGGAAATCCCTTGGGGCCCGGCCCGGGGCCCGTGTCCTGAAGAACCCACTTGCCCAGCGTGTTCGACCACACCTCGGCGATGCAGTGATGGTCCACGATGAGCGAACGCGTGTTGTAACCCATTGCCGCCGCACACTGGACAAACGTGCAGGAGTAGTGCGTACACATCCCCAGCGAGAGATGCTGAGGGGCAAGCTCCAGCAGTTCCAGGGCATCCCAGGCCGGCACGTAGTGGTACTTGCCCAGGTCCCATCCTTTGTCCCACCGCTGGCTGACCCACTTGCGCACCAGCATCTGGCGTGTCAGTTCGTCGCTCGATGCCCGAACCACCTCCTCCAGCCTGTGTTTCTCACGCAGGTGCCGGATCCGCGGCGTGTCCGACTCCCACTCGAACGGATAGGAGGTCTCAGCGATCCTGGGGTTGTCAAAGGCCTCGACATGGAGCCCGCCGAGCCTGGCCGGAACCACTTCGGCGTCGAGGTCCAGGCACACCGACCGAACCACGGGCGTCTGCCTCGACGAATCCGTCGCCAGCCGTGCCCGCCACTGAAGGTAGCGGTGTGAGGGCACCGGCATCGGTTGCCCCGGCCCGATCGGCTGCCAATCGCTCCAGGTCCTGCCCCTTACGCTCGGTGTGCTGCCCGACCGTAAAGAGTAGACAACTCCGGTGCCCGTGGGGGCGTCCTGCTCGGCTCGGAGCACAACGCTTCGAACCCGAACCTCGGATCGAATGCCCGGATCGCGCGGAACCACGGCCGGATCGATGACGGGACTGATCACCTGTCCTGCCGGTGCATATCCGTAGACCCGAAGGCGAACGATATAGTCGCCCGACCATTGCCCCTCGGGACCCAGGGCGTTGGATTTCCAGGTCTTTCCGGCGTCAAAGCTCCGCGAGCACTTGCCGGACCCGCTGAAGGTGTCGACGTGCAAGCCACCGGCGCCCCCGATCACCACCTCGTTGGCCCCGACCTTCAACTCCGCCGCCGGGATGTCGTGCCTCGCCCACCCTCCGGTCAGCATCCTCGCTTCGTCATGGACGTAGTCTCGCGGTCTTCCGTTGACCGCGACGGTTTTCGGCGGATTCCCTTTGAAGGTGTAGCTGTTGTACACCAGCAGCAGTCCCTTCTCGAAATCGGGAATCGGTATGTCGAAGCGTATCTTGGCGTAACCCGAATCGCCCAACCGATCGAAGCACTTTCCGGTCACCCCTGTTTCGTTGGTGATCAGGTAGGATCGCGCCAGCCGGATGCCACCCACCTGGCGGTCAACCGCAATGAACCGGTCCCGAGTCGCGGCGTCGAGAGTGTCGATGGTCTTCTGTTCGACCACGATTTTCTCGGCCGACACTGGGACGCCCGCGCCGACCCACACGATGAACGCCAAGTATCGCCGAAGGCTCATGGTCTTCCCCTGTAAGAATGCATGCCCCTGTCCGAACCCCACCATCGTCCGGACCCCACGGACCCATGCAGGGCAACATAGACACTCCAGCCACCCGACGCCAGCCCCCGTATCGCTCGATGGCAAACCGCATCTCTACGGGCAGGGCAATCGAAGACATGTGCAGGGACATGAACCTCAGAGGCGGCCGCCATGAGGTCCTAATCCGGGATCCGCAATGGACTCCGCCTTCGGAGGCGGATCGCCGCGCCGCCCAACACCAGAATCAGTATCGTGGCAGGTTCCGGAGTCACCGCCGGTTGAGCGGTCGGGCGCTTGATGCGTGCGTTACTCGCGGGCTTCTTCACCACAACGTACCGTATCGGTGCGTACATGTGAGAAACCAGTCCAGGCGGCTGCCAGTCGATGGCAGCAATCCCGACCCCCTCCGATGAGTCCTCTGAATCCCACCAGTCATCCATCGATCCGTTGGAGTCGATCATCGGAAGTGATACCACGGTGCCGCTGACCGCCCAAAGGGCCAGGGAAAAGGCCCCTGCAAGCCCCTTGACGGTCTCCTCCGCTCTTGTGCCAAGCGAACCGGAAGCGTAGAGCCACAACCATACGTCCAAGCTGGTCGGTCTCAGCGGTATCCGCACTTCTTGCCGGCGCACCGCCAATTCCTTCCATAGCCCATTGGGGTCCACCTCGCCGACCTCGCTTGTGACCCCGGATGTGCGAATGGAGAGGCACGATTCCAGGACATCCGGGTCAACCACCGAATCGGCCGCGCACGGATGCACCGGAAACACCCCCGGAAACACCAACGCCACCCACCATAACCAGCCATTGAGCCGGCTGAGCACCGTCGCCCTCCCCGCCCAAGTGAATCTGCAGCCCTTGCCTGAATGCACTGACATGTTCTAAATATGTGAACGTACAAAGTCGCGCCGTGCATGTCCAGTCCAATCATATCGGACCCGATTTCGGATCCGCTGGCACAGGCATGAGACGCCGACGAGGAACAAGACATGGGATTCAAACACACACCACTGGTCTGGTTACTTGCACTGACAATCCCCACACTGACGGACGGCCTTGCCACCGTCCGAGCGGCCGAGGCTCCGCCGCCTGGAACCATCAAGCTCTTCAACGGCAAAAACCTCGACAACTTCTATGTATTCCTCAAGGGGCGGGGGCGTGACAATGATCCGCAGAAGGTCTTCACCGTCAACGATGGGCTGATTCGCGTCTCCGGGGCCGAGTTTGGCTGCATCACCACCAACGAGGAATTCGCAAACTATCGGCTGATCGTCGAATACAAGTGGGGCGAGCAGACCTGCGCACCGCGCGTTAAGGCTGCCAGAGACTCGGGCATCCTCCTGCACTCGGTCGGCGCCGACGGGGCGTACGGGGGCGTGTGGATGAGGTCCATCGAGTGCCAACTCATCGAGGGCGGAACCGCCGACTTCATCGTCGTGGGGGACGGCAGCGAAGACTATGCCATCACCTGCCCCGTCGCCCCTGAGAAATCCGGCGGCTGCTACGTCTACAAGCCCGACGGCCAGACCGCCACCATCCACGAAGGCCGTGTCAACTGGTGGGGACGCGATCCCGCCTGGCGCGACGAGAAGGGATTCAGGGGCAAGCAGGATGTGGAGAAACCGATCGGCCAGTGGAACCGCATCGAGTGCATCGCGCGGGGAGACAGCATCACGATCGTCCTCAATGGGGTCACGATGAACCGCAGCGTCCGCACGCGTCCCTGCAAGGGACGTATCCAAATCCAATCCGAAGGCGCGGAGATCTTCATCCGGCGGGTCGACCTGATTCCGCTGTCCGCCCCCAAGACCTCCCCGGCCGCGGCAGCCCCGAGGACGCCTTACGACGACCTTGTGGCCTCGTGGACGTTTGACGAAGGATCGGGCGAGGCCCTGACAGACCACAGCGGAAACGGCAATCATGGCCGGATCCACGGCGCCACGTGGGTGGCGACGGACAAGCAGAAGGCCCTGTGCTTCGACGGCGAGGACGACTATGTGGATTGCGGCCGCCCCCCCGGCCTCGACATCAAGGGGCCGGTCAGCCTCCAGGCGTGGGTTCAACCGACGGCCGTCAACCGAGGCGAACCGGGCATCGTCGGGAAGTCATTCGACAGCTACGCCCTCAGCGACTATGGCAATGTCCACTGGTACATCTCCAGCGGAGGCAACAACGTCAGCGCACCGCTGAAGATCGGCAACTGGCAGCATGTCGCCGGCACGTTTGACGGAAAGACCATGCGGATCTACCTCAACGGCCGGGAGGTCAGCGCCAAGGACTCCAAGTTCGACCACGTTCTTTCCGGCGGCAACTTCTTCATCGGCTGCATCCTGCGAGAGGCCACCGCCTCTGAGGAGGCCCTGCGAAGAACAGAACACTTCGCCGGATTCATCGACGATGTGCGAGTTCACGCCCGATGCCTGAGCCCCTCTGACATCGTTCACTACTACAACCTCGGCGCACGAGGCAAGAAGCTCGAACCGATCGATACCGCCACCCTGGGCCGCCCCGTTCTGGAACCCTTCTTCTACCCGGACTCCGAGCGGATCGTGTTGTCGGTCGATTTCGCTTCCGCACGCCCCATCAGCAAAGACGCCCAGGCACGCGTCGAACTGACACGGCTGGGGGCGTCCGATACCGGCCCCCTCCAGACTCGAACGCTCAATCCCCATGCCGCCCGGTGCGAGGACGAGATCGAGTTCTCGCTCAAGGGGCTGCCAGACGGACAGTACGATTTGCGCGTCTCGCTGCGCAACCCAACGGACGATCCCGGAAGGCTACCCGAAACCTCACAGAGCCTTCGTTTCCAACTTCCCCTGGCCCCTCCGGCCTCACTGCCCGCTCCCACCGCCAAGACAGTGGCCCAACTCCCCGCCGCGGTCGCGCCGCCGCCATATGATCTCCAGGTCGGCCATGACGGAGGCATCACCCTCAACGTCAAGGGACGGGCATTCCGCATCGCCTCGGCCTACTCGTATCCCAGCGGCGGCCTCAACCGCATGGGCGGCGACACCGCCGGAACGGAGCCCTCCTGGAAGGTGACCACCGAGATCGTGGGTACGAATCGCTTTCGCGGCACGGGCACCGGCGCCTACTATCGCCTCGACCGAGCGATCGAACCCACGCCCTCGCGCGTCATGATCCGGGACACCTTCACCAACACATCCTCCGATGTCGTCGGCATCACCATCAGCAATCACGTTGCCGTCGGTAACGATCGCAGCCTCCGCGTCACGATGATGGGCAGTCCGAGTCTCTTCGTCGGCTCGGCCGGCTGTGGCGTGGGCCTGGTCGCCCTCGACGACCTCTATCAGATTCAGCAGCGGACGGGCTTCGCCAATGGTCTGGCCGAGGTCCGAACCGATCACTTCGGCCTCGATAAGGGCGCGTCCTACACCATCGAGTGGGCCCTCTATCCCACCGCCACCGACGACTACTACGACTTCATCAACCAGGTCCGCGCCGATGAAGGACTGAATGGCCGGGTCGAGGGCTCCTTCGCATTCGTCGATCGCAGAGTGCCCCCCACCCGCGAACTCGTCGCCCTGAAGAACCTGAAGTACGCCAGCATCGGCTGCCTGGGCTTCCCGCCGGACGATCCCGAAGTCTCACTGGAGGGCTACGAGTTCACGGAGTATCCAAAGGAATCCGCCGAATTGAAGAAGACGATGGGCGAGACCCGCCAGATGCACACGGGAATTCGCAGCATGTTCCACGTCGCCCATGCCCTCTATGCCACGAACAAACCGACGGAGCTGTTTCCCGATTCCCGGGCCGTCGACGCCTCCGGCCGCCAGTTCCACTACGGCCCGGATTCGATCCAGTACTATGGCTCCTATTTTTCGAAGAAGCGATTCCAGGACGGATGGCGCTGGTGGCTTTTCTATCCGACCCTCGAGAACCGCTTCGGCAAGGAGATGCTCCGCCGAACTGAATTCATGGTGAAAGAACTCGGCGCCACCGGCATGTGGGCCGACGGCTTCATCAGCGGATACATCCCCGGCTATTACAGCTACGATCGTTGGGATGGCCACTCCGTCGATATCGATCCCAAGACCAAGCTTGTCGTGCGCAAGAAGAACTGCGTGCCTTTCGTCGCCTTGCCCGTCCTCAAGAAGACCGTCCAGATCATCAGCGACCACGGCGGCACGGTGATCACCAACGGCGAACCCGGCTCCCGCTCGCTGTGGCGGATGAACATGCTCAGCAGTTGTGAGACCTCGGGTGGCGATTCCAAGCCGATCGGCCTGCTGCATCTCGGGCGAAGCGTCACCGCACTGGGCAATCCTCTGGCCGTCCGGAATCAGCGAGACGTCTACCGGGACATCCTTGGAAAGCTGGAATTCGGCTCCCTCTATTTCTGGTATGGCGACGCCGACCGCATGACGCACAAGACGATCGTCGAACACATGTACCCGATTACCTTCGAGACGATTCACGCCGGCATCGTCCGCGGAAAGGAACGTATTGTCACCAGCCGATCGGGAATCTACGGCTGGCCCGACGACCGTTCGCTCAGCGTGGTGCACCTGTATGATGCCCGGGGTGAGAAGTCACCCCACGCCTTCGTCACCTCCGCCGATGCATCCGGCGTCCGGACTGAGGTATCCCTGCAACCGGGGCAATCGGCCGTCGTCGAACGGCTCCCCATGACGGTCACCAGCACGTCACCGATCAACGTCCGCGTCACCCGATACGATGTGGAAGGTATCCGGCTGGATGTGAACGGACAGGGCCCACTGACACTGGCCATTCAGACAGGGCGATTCGCCGTTGCACCGGGCCGGAACTACGAGGTGGCCCTGGGCCGACAGACATCGGCCGCCACGGCTGACAGTAATGGAATTATCGTTCGGGCGGCTCCCAGCGGACTCCTGACGATCGGCGTCCGACGGGCGCCCTGACGATCCGCTGCGTACGGCGTGCACCCACCCGCGCGCCAGCGCCATGCACCCGGCGTGCTATAGGCTGAAGATGGGATTCAGTTGTACCGCCAGCTCCCTGGCCTTCCGATCATCCTGATCGGTCCATGCATTCGCCTTCGGACACAGGTCCAGGGCCATTCGGAACATCTGGGCGTCCGCCGGCGAGATGACCGCCGTCGCCCCCACCTTCATGGCGAACCGCAAACCCAGAAGTGCCTCCTGCGGCTCCATGAGCGGTTGATACCAGCAGTTCGGATACTTCTTGCGACGATCGTCGGTCGCAGGCCACTTCTGCCGGGCCAGTACCTTCATCGCCATCACTGCCACGCCCTTCTGGAGGGCCTTCTCCACCACCGTAGGTCCGAACTTGCCCTTGAACCAGCACGCCAGGCTGACCGGAAACATCACCGAATCGAAATCGTAGCGGTCCATGGCCGCCAGTGCCGCCTCGACGCTGTGCGAGGAGAACCCCAGAAACCGGACTCGGCCGCTCTTCTGCGCCGCGATGAACGTCTCCATCGCGCCGCCCTTGGCAAACACCGCGTCCACATCCTTTTTTATCTCGTTGATCGCGTGCAGTTGATACAGATCGAAGTGATCGGTCCGAAGCGTCTTTAGCGAGGCGTTCAGTTCCCTCTCCGCGTCCTCCGCCTTTCGCTGGGTCGTCTTGCAGGCCAGGAAGACCTTCTTACGGAAGGGTTGCAGCGCCGGCCCCATCCGCTCTTCAGACTGCCCGTAGGTCGGCGCCACATCAAAGTAGTTCACACCCCGCCCAACCGCCTCGGCCACCAGCTCGTCGGCCGCCTGCTGCTTCATTCCGTGCAGCATGTAGCCACCGCAAGCGATCATCGAAAGCCGGACCCCGCTCTTCCCAAAGGGGCGGGACGGAATCGTGCCGCCGGTCGCGGGTTCCGAAGCGATTGCGTTCAATGCACAGCTCGCTGCAAACGACGCCGGTGGGATGGCAGCCAACTTCAGGAATTCACGACGTTCCATCAGAACACCTCCTCACAGGGCATATCGCCCTTGCATGAATCATTGTAAAGTCCTCCCCGAAGGTTACCAGACTCCCGGACATCCTCCGCACTTGCGCTTGCCGATTCGACAGGTGGACGATTACAATCCCTCCTCACACCCGGCCTGTTCGACGCGGGAGACGCAAACCCACACAGCCCGCAGGAGGAATCAGCAGATGTCGGATCCGAAGACAGACACCAGACCGATCCAGACTCCTTCGCTCAATCGCCGCCGGTTCCTCAAGCGAACCGTCGCGGCAGCCGCCGGAGCAACCGGCCTGCCCTATGTCATCTCATCCTCAGCGATGGGCGCCGGCAATGTCGCGCCGAGCAACCGCATTACGCTGGGATTCATCGGCATGGGCAAGATGATGTCCGGACACCTGGGCGGATTCCTGGGCAAGCCCGGCGTTCAGGTGGTCGCCGTCTGCGATGTCGAATCCCGACGCATGCTTCATCACCAGCGCCGCGTCGACGACTACTACACGCAGCATCGCGGCAAGGGAACCTACAAGGGCTGCGCCGCCTACAGGAACTTTCTCGCCCTGGTCGAGCGTCCGGACATCGATGCCGTCGTCATCGCCACGCCCGACCACTGGCACACGCTGAATTCGCTGGCGGCGATCCGACGCGGCAAGGATGTCTACTGTGAGAAACCCCTCACCCTGACGATCAACGAGGGCAAGGTGCTCACCGAAGCGGTCCGCCGGTACAGCCGCGTCTTCCAGACCGGCAGCCAGCAGCGATCGGAATGGCAGTTCCGCCTCGCCTGCGAACTCGTTCGCAACGGGCGGATCGGCAAGGTCCACACGGTTCACGTTAACGTGGGCGGCCCACCGCAGGATTGCCGTCTGCCCGCCCACCCCGTTCCCAACGGCCTGGATTGGGACTTCTGGCTCGGCCCGGCGCCTTACCGGCCCTACAACGCGGACATCGCCCCCGGCATGGACTATGCGGGCTGGCCGAATTTCCGCGCCTACCGCGACTATTCCGGTGGCGGCATGACCGACTGGGGTGCCCACCACTTCGATATAGCCCAGTGGGGGCTCGGCATGGACGGCTCGGGCCCGGTCGAAATCACCCCACCCGACGACAAGGGTCATTCCCGACTGACCTACAAGTATGCCAACGGCATCGTCATGACGCACGGAGGTGCGGCCGGACGGGCCGGCGTCGAGTTCGTCGGTGAAACAGGGCGTGTGCTGGTCAACCGCGGCTATATCGAGACCAAGCCGGCGGACATCCTCGACGGCCCCATCGGTCCGAACGACCTCCACCTGCACCCCAGCGGCAGTCACCAGGACAACTGGCTCGCCTGCGTCCGCTCGCGCAGCACACCCATCTGCGACGTGGAGATCGGACATCGATCGGTCACCGTCTGCCATCTGGGAAACATCGCCTACTGGCTGAAACGCCCCCTGAAGTGGGACCCCGTCAAGGAGGAGTTCGTAAACGACGACGAGGCCACGCGCCTCATGCAACGCCCGATGCGTGCCCCGTGGCGTCTGGTGTAGACCACAGTCTTTCACCTAGCGCCGCATTCAAAGGGAGATGACATGGACAGAAGACCTGACGTGCCCTTAAGAAAGGCGAATGCCACCACTCGCCGGCGGTTTCTCAAGCGAGCGTTGACCGCCTCGGCAGGAGCGGTGGCCTTTCCGTACATTGTGCCTTCCTCGGCACTGGGAGCCGGCTCACACGTCGCGCCGAGCAATCGAATCACGATCGGCCTGATCGGCATGGGCAAGCAGATGCCGTGGCACCGCGACACCATGCTCGGTCGCCGCGATACGCACGTCCTGGCGGTGTGCGATGTCGAATCCGTCCGCCTGGGCAACAACCAGCGGCGTGTCGACGACCACTACGCCGGCCGGTTCGGTAAGGGCTCCTATAAGGGGTGTGCCGCCTACAAGAACTTCCTGGCCCTGGTCGAACGGAAAGACATCGATGCCGTCGTCATCTGCACACCCGATCACTGGCACGCCCTCATCTCCATCGCCGCACTCAAGACGGGCAAAGACGTCTACTGCGAGAAACCCCTGACGCTGGCCATCAACGAAGGCAAGTACATCCGAGACGCCGTCCGCCGATACGGCCGCGTTTTCCAGACGGGGAGCCAGCAACGCTCGTGGGGCAACTTCCGCAAGGCCTGCGAGTATGTCCGAAGCGGACGAATCGGCGAGGTGCAGAGGGCCTACGTGAACGTCGGCGGCCCACCCATCGAGTGCAATCTGCCCGCCCAGCCGACCCCCGAAGGGCTCGACTGGGACCTGTGGCTCGGACCGGCACCCTGGCGGCCCTATAACTCCGACATTGCACCCGGGCTGGACTATCCGGGCTGGCCGAATTTCCGCTCCTATCGCGACTACGCCGGCGGCGGCATGACCGACATCGGGGCCCACCATTTCGATATCGCCCAGTGGGGATTGGGTATGGACCACACCGGGCCGGTCGAAATCAATCCGCCCGACGGCAAGGACTACAAGCTTCTGACCTACAAATATGCCAACGGCGTGATCCTGCACCACACGGGCGGCCACCCGGAGGCCGGTATCGAATTCGTCGGCACCAAGGGTGTCCTCCGCGTCAACCGCGGCGACTACCTTGTTACCGAACCGGCCGAACTGATCGAGGAGCCCCTCGGGGCCAACGACGTCCACCTGTACAACATCTCCGATCATCACGACAACTGGATCGACTGTATCCGTACGCGTCGGAAGCCCATCTGCGACGTGGAGGTCGGCCACCGCAGCGCGACCGTCTGTCACCTGGGCAACATGGCCTATTGGCTCAAGCGGCCCCTGAAGTGGGACCCCGAAAAAGAAGAATTCGTCAACGACGACGAGGCCAACCGCCTCCTGCAGCGCCCGATGAGGGCACCCTGGAGGCTTACGTAGGCGGCACAACCCCGCCGACCGAAACATTGGCCCGGTACATAACCAGAACCTTTCGACAAGGAGTCGAGAACATGAAGCGGATTCCATCGTTCATCCTGATGTCCGGTATCTGTCTGGGACTCTCCCACGCTGCGAGGCCGGCTCGCGCCGACGAAATCGACGACAGCATCAAGAAGGTCACGGCCGCCGATTTCGGCCAGGAGGCCGACGCGTTCGGCAAGGTCGACGCATGGGTGATCGCCTCCAAGGACAACGCCGAGCAACGCAAGTTGGTCCTCTCTCGGATGGCGGCCATGCTCGATGACCCCAAGTCCACACCGGCCGCCAAGGACTTCGCCTGCCGGCAGCTCTATCGCCTCGGAAACGAGGAGGCGGTTCCGACCATCGCCAAGCTGCTGGCGAAGAAGGAAACCGCCGACATCGCCCTCTACGCCCTGGAACGAATGACCGCACCGGCCGCGGGGGCAGCCCTCCGATCGGCCCTGCCCTCCTCTGAGGGGATCGTCCGCGTGGGCATCATTAACGCGTTGGGTCAGCGAAGGGATCGCGAGGCCCTCGCCGCTATCGCCGCACTGACCACCGACGGGAACGTGGCCATTGCCGAAGCCGCCCTGGCCGCCCTCGGCAAGATCGCCTCGCCCGAGGCCGCCGCTTCGCTCAAGGAAGCCCGAACCAAGGTCTCCTGCGAACTGGCCGCACCGGCCGCCACGGCCCTGTTGGCCTGTGCCGCCGGTCTGATGAAGGACGGCAACACCGCAGAGGCCGAGGCCATCTACACGTCGATGTATGTCCCCAAGGAGGCACCCTTTGTCCGCGCCGCCGCCCTGAAGGGGCTCATCGCCGTCACGCCGCAGCAGGCGGTTACTCTCATCGTTTCTGCACTGGCGTGCCCCTGCCCCATCGTCCGAGGGGCCGCCGGCGAGGCCGCCCGCCAGATCAGTACCCCCGATGCCACCGAGGCCCTCGCCAAGGCGATGGCCGACCTCAAGCCATCAGCCCAGATCCTGCTGCTTCACGCACTGAAGGACCGTCAGGACCGCAAGGCCCTTCCGGCCGTCACCGCGGCAGCCGGCAGCTCAGAGCAATCGGTGCGACTGGCCGCACTGGGAGCCATCGCGGTTCTCGGTGACTCCGGCAGCATCTCCCTGCTGATCCGAAGTATCGGCGGTCAGGATCCTGAGGCCGGCGCGGCCCGAGCCGCCCTCAACGCCCTCAAGGGTGCCGATATCGACGCCACCATCGTGCAGGAGATTGAAAAGGGCGACGCGAAGGTCAAGACGGAGCTGATTCGGAGCCTGGCGGCACGCTACGCCAAGGCAACGCTGCCGACCCTCTGGAAGAGCGCCACAGATGCCGACGAATCGGTCCGCGTCGAGTCGTTCAAGGCCCTGGCCGGTCTGGCCACGCCTCAGGACATTCCTCAGGCACTGGCGCTGCTGACCAAGGAATCCGCCGACGGTGCCCGCACTCAGGCCGAGGCAACCGTGCAGATCCTGGCCAAACGCATCAAGGAGCCCAAGCCTCAGATCGAGGCGATCCTGGCCGCCCTGCCCTCCGTCGAGGGCAACTGCCCCGGCCGCTGTGCACTCATCCGCATCCTGGGCAACCTGCACAACGAGGGCGGGCTCGATGCCATTCTCGCCGCTCTGAAATCGCCGGAGGCCAAGCTCAAGGAAGTGGCCCTGCGAGCCCTGGCCGACTGGAAGAAGCCGGCCCCCCTGGCCGCCGTCTTTGAAGTCGTACAGGCAGAATCCCCGGATGGACTTCGCCCCGTGGCGCTCCAGGCCTACTTCCGCCTGCTGGCTCTGCCCAGCGACCGCAAACCGGCCGAGACCGTCGAGATGTACAAGAAGGGGCTCGCCCTGGCGACCCGCGTGGAGGAGAAGAAACTGGCGATCACTGCCCTGGGCGATGTGGGCGATCGCAGTTCCGTCGAGCTGGTCAAGCAGTACAAGGGTGACAAGGACCTCGCGGCCGAGGTCAAGGCCGCCCTGGACAAGCTGATGCACCGCCCGCGTTCGGTGTCCGCCTCCAATGCCACCGGCGAAGCCAAGGCCGCCATCGACGGTGACATCAAGTCGCGATGGTCCACCAATACCCCCATGGTCAAGGGGCAATGGTTCCAGATCGATATGGGCTGGGAGAGCGAGATCACCAAGATCACTCTGGACGCCGGCTCTTCCGCGGGCGATTTTCCCCGTCTGTACGAGGTGTTCGTCTCGAACAACCCCGAGAACTGGGGCGATCCGGTCGCCAAGGGCGAAGGCAAGGGCGCTGTCACCGAAATCGTCTGTCAATCCAAGTCGGGGCGATACGTGCGGATCGTCCAAAACGGAACGGCCGACGGTGCCTACTGGTCGATCCACGAACTGAAGGTTGAAACGAAGGACTGAGCACTGAGCATCGCATGCCCATCCGACAGATCAGAGCCCTGAGCGCAGGCGACGGGGCGACCGGTGAGTTACAGCGCCCCCGGAGTCGTACCCCCTGCCCTTGGGGTTCTGATCTGTATCTTGTCCCCATCCTGCTCTTCTATGCCGTCGCTGTCCTCGGTTCCGGTCTCGCAGCGGCCGGTGAAGCAACGTCCCGGCCGTTCTTCGAGTTCCGTGGCTGGGAAACCCAAGTCGACGGACTCTGGTGCACAGCTCGCGGCGAAAGTACCGCGTGGTACAAGAACTCCTTCTACCTGAGCTACCTCGACACGGTCCTCCAGGAGGCCCCCCGGTACAACGCCAACGCCCTGATCCTCATGGGGCGCGGCGACAATGCCGAGATCCACACCTTCGTCACCTACCGGAAATGGCCGCTCCTGAATGCACTATACGAGAACAGACGCCGCGATGACCACCGGCGGCAGACTCGCCAACTCATCGATCTGATCGAGAAGGCAAGCCGCCAGGGCGTCGCGGTCTACCTCTGGGATCACGAGGTCCACATCCCCTCCGAACTCCCAAAGCTGTACCCGTCGGTGGCCGGCACCGCATCGAACTACTGCCCCTGCTCACCGGACCTGGCACGGTTCATGGCAGACAAGTATGAGGAGTTCCTCGATCGCGTCCCGGGGATCGCAGGCGTGTTCCTGGTCCTGTCCGAAACCCAATCCGTGCTCCTCGACGGTTCGCCCTGCACGTGCGACGTCTGCCGCCGCTCGAAGCCGGAAGAACTCCTCGAACGAATCATTCGAGCGATCGAGCCGCCCCTCAAGAAACGTCACAAGCGACTCGTCGTGCGGACCTTCGGCCATTCCATCGATCAGGAGCGGGCGATCATCACTGCGATCAATCGCCTGCCATCCGATCTCGACGTGGCCGTCATGTCCAAGTCGACCTCGTGCGACTTCTACGGCTTCCGCTATCCCCCTCATCCCGCCATCGGCGGCATCAAGGGCAGAACGCAGTACGTCGAAGAGGCGTTCGGCGAATACCGCGGCAAGACGCACATCATCAACACACCGGCCGAGTTCTACCATCGCACGATCCGGCTGGCTGCCGACAACGGGCTCAAGGGCGTCGTCGTCCGCCTCGACCACAACGGCTTCCCCAAGAGCAACTTCGACACGCCCAACCGGTTCAACATCCACTTCGTCTCGAAGCTCTGGCAAGACCCCAATGCCGACCCGAACGCCATCTGGTCTGACTGGTTTGGAACTCGCTACGGCGAGGAGGCCGCCCGATGGTTGATCCCGGCCATCAAGGACACCGAGCGGCTTTGGGACGGCTCAACCAATACCCTCGGCGTCTACACGGCCTCGGCCCATGGCAACCTCGCCCCGATCTTTCACGGCCCCTACTGCGCCTGGGACAACCTCGACTGTTCCGTGTTTCGCGTCACCAGGGGAATCGCCCCATGGGACCATCTCGGAGACCAACTGCTCAGACCCACAGACGACACCCTGGCACGAATCGCTGTCGAGATCGACGAGTGCAACCGCCTGGCCAATTCCATCCTGGATCGGATTCGCCAGGCGTCCACACACCTCAAACCGAAAGACTCTGACGAGTTGTTGAACTACGGCCGCTCCGCCGCCCGCTCGGCAGAGATGTTCGGTCATCTCAAGATGCTCTTCTTCCTGGGCCTGCAGGCAGAACAATCGACCGGCCGGCGGCGTTCGGACAAGGTCCGAGATGCCTTTGAAGAATCCACCCAGGCAATCCGCCTCGCCCGACGAATCGAACAGGAATCCGGCCGCGACGCCTGGCCTCTCGTGCCCGACGACGGCCGGGGTTCCCCCTTCTACCACATCCTGACAGACTACTGGACGCACTGCATCCCGAGACTGACAGAGAACGCCCCTCTGATCAAAGGCTGGGGGACCCCCTTGTCCTTCAAGGACAGCCCGGCGGCACGCCTGTATGCAACCTTGCTGGAGGCCGCCCGCCCCGCCCACCCCCCCCCCGGCGAACTCACGTTGGACTGGAACGCCGACAACGCCGGCTTTCGTCTGGAACAGGACCGCGTGATCTTCACACATGGCAACCGCGATGCATGGGCCTGTCCGCTGGCCATCCCCACCGAGCTGCTCGCGATACCGGCCGGAACCCCCACTCGGCTGAAAGTTCTCACCAGAGGCGACCGCCTCCGTGTCATCCCCGAGCCGCTCTGTGACATCGAGACGTCCATCCTGCAGCGTCAGAAGCGTGAACTCCAGCAGGATCGGTTGCTCCGCAGCAGCATCCGTGACGCCGCCGGCCTCAACGCGTATAAGAGCCGCGTCCGACAGCGATTTCTGGAAACGCTCGGCCCTCTGCCGGAACGCACGCCCCTGGAAGCTCGCATCACCGGCACACTCGTCCGTGACGGCTATCGTATCGAGAAGGTCCTCTTCCAGAGCCGCCCCAACTTCTACGTCACGGTCAACCTGTATATCCCCACAAGCCGGCCCGGTCCCATGCCCGCCATGCTCTGCCCGCTGGGGCACGCCCCCGACGGAAAGGCCCACAACATCAATGACAGCTATCAGGCCATCTTCATCACGATGGCGCGAAAGGGCTATGTGGTGTGCGCCTACGACCCCCTGGGGCAGGGCGAGCGAGAGCCCTATGGGGCACCCACCGGCAACCACCACATGATCCAGGGCTTCCAGTGCATGCCCACCGGCAGACATCTGGCCCAGTACTTCATCTGGGACGGCATACGCTGCATCGATTACCTGGAAACCCGACCCGAAGTCGATGCCCGACGCATCGGCTGCTCAGGCTGCTCCGGCGGAGGTACCCTGACCCACTACATCACGGCCCTCGACGATCGCGTGGCCGTGTCCATCCCGGCCTCATGGGTCATCGAAAGCATCCCCCTCACTCGGGACACCGGACTCCACACCGAATCCTGGCTCCTGGATGTTTGCGCCCCGCACGGTCCGGGCACGGATCAACTGCTGGCCTGCATCGCCCCGCGCCCCCTGCTGATCCTCGGCAACAGTCAGGACGGTGAGTTCCCCCCTGCCAGCATGGCCGCCTCCTATCGAGAGGCAAAGAAGCTCTACGACGCCCTTGGCCTGGGGGATCGAGTCGAATACGCCAATGTGCCCACGCCTCACGGCTACTGGCCGGAGGCACGTCGTGAACTCTACCGTTTCGCCAATCGCTGGCTTGGCCAGGCTGACCAGACCGCCGACGAACCCCCGTTCACACCGGAGCGCAAGGAAGACCTATACGCCGCCCCCGGCGGTCAGGTCCGCAACATCTCCGGCGCCCGCACCGTGTACGACCTCAATCGCGCCTGGATGGCCGAGCTTCGACAACAGCGAGAGCTGCAACGCAAGACCCTCTCAACGGAGGCCTACCGCTCTTCCATCTGGGAAGGCGTGCGCAGTGTCAGCCACTATCGCCGCACAACCCCATCCGTCACCGCACAGGCCCTGGCCACACACCCGACCGATGCACCAGGCTCCAAGAGCATGTTGTTCGAATACCAGCCGGGCTTCGCGACACAGGCGGACCTCTATGTGCCGGCCCACCCGAAACCCAACGCCCCCACCGTTGTGCTCATTGCCGACGACAACGCCAAGGTCAAAGCGTGGGCCGGACGGCTTTCAGCAAGCGGGGTGCCGGTGTTCCACCTTCACACGGAGAAGGCGAATCCCCGCCACGAGATCATGGGCGGCTCGCCTCGTTGCGGGCGTTGGGCAGCCATGGTCCTTCGAGGTGCGTCGTACCTGCTGACCGGCGATAGACCCCGAACATCTTCCGTCGCCCTCATGGGTGTCGGATGGCACGCAGCCCTTTCCGTGCAGTTCGCGGCAATCCTGGAACCCTCACTCGTCAGCGCGGTGATCTCGGCCGAGGGACTTGGTCGCGTCGAGTCGCTCAGCGAGGACATCACCGAATCCAACGAGTATCAGATGGCTCTGCCGGCCGCATTGCGACATTTTGATGAATCCGACCTGGCCGCCGCAGTCGCACCGACCCCGTTGCTCATCATGGCCCTTCAGGATAAGAAGGGAAACGCCCTGTCCCAGGCCGACGCCGTCGCCCTCAATGCCTGGGCCACCGAGACCTGCAAGGCGTTCGGATCACCATCCGCCCTTCGCATCAGCGCGGCCCCCCTGTCGGCCGAATCCGTCGTCCGCTGGCTGACCGCCCAAAGGCCGAAAGAGCCCCCGGTATCGCCGTCCGGGCAATCCTCAATCCATGACGTCGACCAAGGAGCATCCCATGCATCAGCAATCGTTCGCTAGCAGCAGTGTCCTGATCATCGCCCTGATCGGCTCAGCACTGATCGTGCATCGTGCCGCCCCGCTCCACGCCGCCCAGGCCGCACAGAAGGTCATGCCAGGCTCGATAGGCGACTGGACCTTCGAGCTGATCCTCAATGAATCAAAGCTGAGCCTGAAGCACGCATCTTCCGGCGTCACGATCAGCGGCACGCTGGCCTTCGTAGCCCAATCCGACAAAGGCCCACAGCCCTGGACGATCGCCCCCCCTCGGGATTCCGTCTCGACGCGACCTGCCCTGCTCGATGCCGAGGGCAATGTCCAGGGTTATCTGAATGTCACCGGCTCGGGCGACACACTGGCCGTCACGGTCGTCCACCGGGCGGCTCAGGCCTATCGAGGCACGCTCGCCTTCCGTGCCGTCGTCGAACTGGGCGATCAGACCTTCGCCTGTCGAACCCGGGCCCCCATCAATGCTCGTATAGTCCAAATGGCCGCCGGCCCCGCCGACAGCCGCCTCAACGACTCGCTCTTTGATGTTCCTACCGATACGGCCCTTCGCTTCGACGGACGAAGCGTCTCCGTCGTCACACAGCGATCCGAAGGCCGCACAACAAGACCCCGGTTCGACATTGAACTCACCGCGACGCCCCACGATGCGGCACACAGCGCCCTCGTCTTCCAGATCGTCCGCCGATACTATCGCGATCGCTACGTGCCCTACTACAAGCCCATCGACAAGAAACGCTGCCCCTCGGCGCCCACCGGCTGGATGTCATGGAATGTCTATTTCGATCGCGCCGGGGAGAAGGAGAACCTCGACGAGGCCCGCGTCGGCGCCACACACCTCAAGCCCTTCGGCATGGAGATCTGGTCGATCGAGTCGTGGCAGGACAACTCCGATCGCCTGCCGGTGCAGAAGTTCCACAACCTGACCCTCCGCCCCGACCCCCGCAAGTTTCCCAGAGGAATGAAGTGGCTGGCCGATCAAATCCGCCAGATCGGCTTCCGACCCGGCATCTGGACCGTCCCCTTCGGCACGGGCGACAAGGCCTTCTACGAAGCGCATAAGGACTGGTTCCTCCATCACCCCGACGGCAGGCCGATGCAGAACTGGAACGGCTACTACGTCGTCGATCCCTCGCAGGAGGCCGTTCGAAAACATATGGAGGACACCCATCGGATCATGTCGCAAGACTGGGGCTATGAATACTTCAAGATCGACGGCATGTCCGGTCGAAGCCCGGGATACTCCGCCCACTTCTTCGAGCGCCCGGAAGTCCGGGCGGCCTTCAAGCAACCGTGCGACGACCCCTTCCGTCTCTGCGTCGAAGCCCTGCGCCGCGGCATGGGCCCCGACCGCATCTGGCTGGCCTGCCAGGGGCATTACACCGGTCCGGAGATCGGACAGGCCGACGCCGGACGACTCGGCGGCGACATCGTCCACGCCAATCAGCCCCCCCATTGGGCCAATTACCACCATCAGGCCTCCACCGTGCTCAACCAGCTTTTCGTCCACAACATCGTGTGGTACGGCGACCCGGATACGCTGATGGTCGGAACCTTCGCCCCCACCCCCCTGGCGCGACTGGCAACCACCGTCGTCGGCCTGCCCGGCCAGATGATGTTCGCCGGCGACAAGCTCGCCGAACTGCCCGCCGACCGAATGCGCCTCTATCAGCAGGTGCTGCCCGTGTGCGACACCCGCCCCCTCGACCTCTTCCCGATCTTTGAAATGCTGCCCGTGTGGGACCTGAAGGTCGCCCTGCCCTTCGCCAGTTGGGACGTGGTCTCTCTGTTCAACTGGACGGAAAAGGACGCACAGGTCGGTGTCCGCTTCGACGAACTCGGCCTGCCTGCGGACCGGGAATACCTCGTGTACGACTTCTGGAACCAGAGGCTGCTCGGCCGCTTCAAGACCGAGTACGCCTGCACCCTGCCCGGGCATTCCAACGGTTTGCTGGCCGTGCATCCGGCGCTCGACCGCCCGCAATTCCTCTCATCGGATCGCCACATCACGCAAGGGGCTGTCGACCTGGAAGACCTCCGATGGAATGACGCCGCATGTACGCTCTCCGGCCGGGTGCGACTCGTCCAGAACCACCCCACGAACCTCGTGTTCTGCGTGCCCAAAACGTTTGAACCGGTCTCAGCGACGTCGCCCAGCCCCGAAACGAAGCTCCTGACCACCCCCAGGCCTGACGGCACGCTGACGCTGAACATCCAGCGATCGACGTCCGGACCGGCGGAGTGGCAACTGACGTTCAAGCGACGAGGTTAGCAGCCGTCCGTGGCGTTTGCAGGAGAGGCTGATCGAGCGGCCGCCAGCAGGTCATGCGGTTACCGAGGAGCACTTCGGAGCAAAGACCGATCCGCCAGGTACCATCAGCCAGTCCATGAGCCGCCCCGCGCCGGGGATTGAAGCCTGAGGCGAGTGCCACCACAATCTCTTCACACAGGTTTGTCGCGAACGTCCCCGTTCAGGAGAAAGTCATGCTCGTACCCAATCTGATGGTTGGACTCCTATGCTTGGGCGCCCCCCGGCCGGCCGGCCCCGACCTGGGCCCCGCACTCGTCGAACTCAACAAGATCCCCTTCTTTCACGGTCGAGAGTACTTCGTGCTCCGAAGCGGTCGGGCACAGATGATTCTTCAGGCCGATCGCGTCGACCTCGGCCCCGCGTTCACCTACCTCCTGTTCGACGCACAAGATGCCCGTCAGAGCGCCCGAAAGGACACTGCCCTGAACTTCGATCCCAATACCGGGTTCGCCTCCAGTGCATTGTCCGTTGAACTCGGCGGTTATCCCTTCACGGCCCTGGGACACCGAACAACAACCTCCTGGTCCGACCTCAACGGAATTCCCGCCGCCCAGGCGACGTGGTGGGCCGGCGGTGTCCGCGTCACCGAACGCATCGCCGCTCTGACGGATGCCGGTGCCTTCCTGCGATCCGTACGCCTGGAAGGCGCCCACCTCGTCGGCGAGGAACCCGTCACGCTCAGACTCTCACTGCCGCCGGGCCCTTGCCGGCGTGAAGGAGCCGTATTGGTACACCAGGGAAAGGCTGCTCGATTCGCCCTGACCGTTCCGGGCAACCTGCCGACGCAGGCCGACGAAGCCCAGGGGTGTCTCCGTGTCGGCCCCCTTCCCATACGACCCGGCGCCGCCACCGACATTGACACGCTCCTGCTGACCCAGATCCCAGGCGGAGACGAAGCGGCACTCGTCGCACAAGCGACGCAGATGAAGGCCTCGTCCGCCGGCGCAGAACTGGCCGCCACCCGCCGCAAGTGGGAGATGACCTCATCGATCAACACCGGCGACGTTACCGTACAACAGCTCTTCGACAAGGCGCGATGGGGCCTGCCCGGCATGATCGCCGACGACGGGACGATGGACGCCGGAATCTTTGAGTATGGTGCGCAGTGGGTCCGCGACACCTCCAACAGCGTCATCGGGGCAATCCACGCAGGGGAATTCGAACTGGCCCGCCGAACGCTCGAACGCGTGCTCACCAAGATGATCAGCAAGGAAGGCGTCACCATGATCGCCGGAGCGTTCGATCCGCCCGATCGCGAACAGTTCGACCAGATGGGCGAACTGTTGCACGTCCTCAAGAGCTACCGCGACTGGACGGGCGACGACTCCTTGATCCGGCAGCATCGCGAACTCCTCCTGTCCACCATCGAACGCCCCCTCCTACCCCGGTTCCGCGACGACACCGGCATGGTGCACAACCGCCGCGAATTCTGGGAGCGTGTGTTTGAGGATGCCTACGAGCTGGCCTATCAGACCCTCGTGGTTCAGGGCCTCCGCGACGCCGCCGACCTGGCCCCCGCCCTGGGTGCCGAAGACCGCGCGGATCGATGGCGGGCCGAGGCCGACCGTATCCTGAAAGCCACCCTGTCTCATCCCACCCGGGCGCTCGTCCATCAGGGTCGCCTCATCAAGCGCCGAAACGTGACCGGCGAGCCCGCCGACCTCGATCCCAACTTCCCCGGCTTCTTCCCGGATACGCCGGCCCGAAGCGAGATTCACCGCCGCCTCTTCCCCGACTCCAGCGCGGCCATCACGATCGCCTTGCATGTTGTCGACCCCGCCTCCGAGCTGGCCCGTAACACCCTGGACGATCTTGAACAGCTCTGGAACACCCGCTGGTCCGACGGCGGCTACGACCGGTATCACACCAGCTCGCAGCCCGATCAACCCGGCCCCTGGCCGTTTGCCACGTGTTTCATCCTGCGGGCACAACATGACGCTCGGCTGTTCGATCGCAGCCGCCGATCGCTGGAATGGCTGAACACGGTTCCGGGTGGCCGGGCGGGGGCGTGGTTCGAGGAGATCCCCTCCGTGCGGTCCAATCAGAGGGCTAGCGGAATCGTCCCCTGGACATCCTCTGAAATCGCACTGTTCGTGGTCCGTCACTGGCTCGGCCTGTGGTTCGAGTCGGACGCCATCGTCCTGCGCCCGGCCCTGTTCCCCAACAGCCCCTCGGTCTCGGCCGACCTGCGGTTCAGAACCGCCCGGCTGAAGATCGAGGTCAGCGGAAGCGGACCCATCGAGACGGCCACGGTGAATGGTACCGAGATGAAACCCGACGCCGCGGGTGCCCTTCGCCTCCCCCGCGATTTCGCCGGCGGCACTATTGTTGTCCGTACAAAGAAGGCGCCGTAGGCTCCGACGGAGGGCCCGCCGGCCTCCCGTCCCATGCGTCTCAGTCCAGAAGCCGTTCGGCATTCTCATGAAGGATCTGCCGCTTCTGATGATCCGACAGATCGGCGCAATCGACGCGCGACCGCTGCATCGGTGCAAAGTACAGAGGCGAGTCCGTCCCGTAGAGGATCCGATGCGCCCCCACCTCACTTACCGCCCATTCGAGCAGATTGGGGGTAATCGACTTGGCGCTGGACGTATCGGTATAGATGTTGTCGTGCCGGCCGGCCTGAATGGCCCGCACCTGCTGCGTGCAGTCTTCATTCCAGCAGAAGCCCAGGTGGCTCAGGATCAGCGCAACTTCCGAAAAGGCATCCGCCAACGGCACGAAGTCCATCGGCATGCAGCGTAGCTGGCCGCTGTGAGTCTGCACCACGGCACCATGCCTCGCGGCGAATTCGAAGACCTTCCGGCCGTAGTCGGCAATCGCGTATTGGTGTTGCTCCGGATGGATCTTGATCCCCATGCATCGCGGATGGGCCAACAGCCGTTTGACCTGATCGAAGCTCTCGGAGCGTCGCGGATCGAGGACGGCCCACAGCCGCAGGCCATCGTTGCCCTCGACGGATCTCAAGGCCAGATCATTGCCCGCAATCGCGTCTCCGGCGCCCTCGGGCAGTAAGGCCTCCAGTGAAGAGACGATGGTCCGCTCTGTCCGCGCCAGCGCCGCCAGACGCAGGACCTGGGCGGCGTCACCGGACATGAACCGCCGCTGCATGTCGTCGCCATGCGCGTACACGCCCAGGTGCGCGTGAACATCGATCGCCCACACTTCGCCCACGGACATCTGCTATCCCTCCAGCCGACATCGAGTCCAGCCGATCCCCGCCCGCTCGTTCACCACGCACCAGTAGACAGCAAGAAACGCGTCGTCGGACCACCGGATGGCCGACGGGGCCCCAAACTGAAAGTGCGTGACGGCATAGTCGTTCCGCGTGATGCTGCTTGCACTGCGATTCTCCGGCGACCAGACCTCACCGTCGTGCCGGGTCGTCCATTGACCATGGGCCAGATCGACGACCTGAGCCCGAACACCGACCGGTGGCCGCCGGTGATTGTAGATGAAGAGCACCTGCTCATCGCCCAGTCGCATGGGCCAGCCGGTCTGCCCCCGCACGGGAGACGCCGCCGGCGGCCCCCAGGTGCGCCCCGCATCGTGGCTGATCGCGAAGTGATTCGGCAGATCTTGATCGGTCTGCCAATCGTGGGCCCAACAGGTGGCCAGCAGGACATCGCCCGCAAGCGGCACGACGCGGCACTCCCAGAACCCCACACGGTCGGTCGGGTCGTGGAAGATGTCGATCGGCCCCGACCACGTCGCGCCGCCGTCGGTCGATCGCATCAGGGTTACGCGATGCCCGAACGGGCAGTGGCCGTCCCACTCTCGCCAGGTCGAGCACGAGAGGACCAGCGTGCCGTCGGCCAGCGTCACGATGCCCGTAGGCAGCTCCAGCGGCACCGAGTACGGCTTGGGCAGCCTGACCGGAGGCGTCCAGTGTCGCCCACCGTCGGCCGAGTGACGCAGCACAACCTCGTTCGCGCGCATGCCGATAGTCTGCGGATGGATCAGCGGACGCTCGGGATCCTGGGGATCGATTGCCCACCGCGCCCCCAGGCAAAACAGCGAACCGTCGGCCGCCAGACTGATGAAGCCCGTCTCCGTCGTCCGGCCGGCCGACACCGCTGCCGGATCGATGGGCCCCTCGGCGATCCACGTCGCACCGCCGTCGGTCGACCGCATCAGTTCCGGATGGCTGTCCGGCGTCTCAACCCCTTTTGAGGCGATGAAGCTCGCCAGCAACTCCCGTTCGCCCAGGCGCACCACGCGAGGATAGTAGCCCTGCAGGCCGTCGGACGATCGATACACCGTGCCCTCATCGACCACGGCAAACCGGACATAGGGTCCGCACGTCATGATCTCACCTCATCCTGATAGACGCCGCGACAGGCAATGCGAACCGATGCGACGAACGTCCGCCTCCGATTGCGGCCGCATGCACTGTCTCCCGCCTCCAGGTGCTCCTGAACGCGAGGGTTGATCAGACTGTACCACGCCGAATGGCACGCCTCCAGGACACACGAAGCAATAGATTCGGCGTCGAGCGAGAGGGTGGCGCAGTGACCTTGCTTGAGAACAGGACGACTCCATCCGACTGGCATTGCATCGAGGGGGCACCACCCATAGCCCATGTCGGTCAGATCGCAGGCGAGCCCGCCGTCGTGGACCTCCTCCGGCAGACCCCAGCGGAAGCCCTTGAAGGGTCGCTTGCCTCCAGCCATAACAATGGTTGGCTCATTCTGGGTGGGGGCGATGCTGTAGCAGGACTGCCGCGCCCGGCCTTGGCAGGAATTCCTCTGCCAAGGCCGAGACGCGGGCCCTTCCTGTGCCCTCCGGGAAACATTGTCCGGAGCTATGCACTGTCAGACCCTGAGCCTGTCCATAAGGCTTATTATCGTAATGGTCTGCAACAGGCTGCTGCTGCCGTTGTCACTGCTCCCACCACCGCAGCCCATCTGGGTGGTCGTGACCCCGGCCGTAGCTGCGAATGTAAGCCACCTGATCGCCGCGATTTTCAAGCGTGCCATAGTTCGTTCTCCTTTGCGTAAGTAGGCCTGTCTTTCCAGTCGGGCGAGAGCGCCGGGCACGTCCGTCGTCCTGCCCGTGTTCCGGTTGGCCGCAGGCGTTGTGCCTCGGCATTATAGTAGACGTATTCGAACTATTGACGTTAGGTCAATAATTGACTGATGTCCAGAGGCACGGACCCATACCATCACATGCAAGGCATCTAACTTGCCTTTTAAATAGTAGTTAGGAAAATATGTTATTCATTTGAAATTATTCCATTTCGCCAACCATTAGCCGCCATGCGATTTATACTATATTGAGCATCATTATTGTTGACAGTCTTGGTGGGTCGAGGCGTGACTCGATTCAGACGTTGAGACCCGTGGACGGGTTGGCCAGGCAACGTGTGGTGTCATGCTTGCGAGGAGGAGGACTCTGCTGGCCGACGCACTTGCTGGAGCCATGAAACTGGGGCTCGGCAGCCCGTTGGCCGTTGATGGATTCCAGAAAGTCCATCCTGCTCACACCTGCGATGGACTGCTTGATGGGGCTGACGGGATCGATGCAGAAATGCGGTCATCGTGCCGACGTACTATGGTTGTTCGCCAAACGGATGGATGAGGCGATCGTCGTGGTGGTCATGCCTGTCGCCGGCCCGACTCGCCAGGCAAAACATAGAGGCGATGCCAGGTCACAACGGTTCTCGGCAATAGCACTGATCCTCTCCTTCGCCGCCGGCACGGCGATGTCCCATGGTAAAGAGCGGCTCACACCCTGATTCAGCACGCCCCGATGCCGACTACCTCCAAGTCGTCGGCCTTGTCATACTGCAAGCAGTCAACACAGACGTGACCGAGTCCGCCCTCCATCAGAGCCGGTTCCTGAATCTACAGACACCTTGAATTGACTACTGCAGACGCTCTATCCGGACGGTGATATTGCCGCCTACACGTGATCCGTCATAGACAGTCAACGTGTATGTCCCGGTCACCTGCAGCGTGACATCCCCCGTGTTGATACCGTCGTGGCAGGTGGCCGGAGGAGGGAAGTAACTGAAGACGCGGTTGGGGTTCTGGATCTCTCCGTAAGGGATCATCGTATACTTGTCGGCCATCAAGGTAATGCGGACCCTTTCGCCGTTGCTGACCTCAAAAGGCACATCCGCAAACCCCCCATCGGCCCAGACGTTCACCGTCCGATTGGAGATCACGGATCCGCTCGAGCTGGACATGCAGCCACCTACGAAGCCCACGAACAGAATGCCGCACGCGGCCACGACTGCTGGAGCGCAAGCTCTCACGAGTCTACTCCTCGACCACAACGAACCGGTCAGAGTATCGTGTCATGATCTCACCTCATCCTGACGATAGGCATCGCGACAATCCCCTCGGACAGATGCGACAAGAGCCACCTCCGCGCAGAGCCACAGATACCTCTGTCTGCCCCTGTGCGTCCACAACCACGACAGCGGACTAGACTCTACCATGCCGAGCAAGACGCCTCCAGGCCACTGCATTCTGGAAACTACTGCATCTATCATTGTGTTTCTTTGGGTATTGACCGTACAACTGGGAGGTGATACTGTTGCTCTTGGGGGTGTGGGAGAGAAGGTCGTACCAGCCGGCGTATGTTCGGGGCACATCTCCCAAGGCAAATACAGGCATGTGGTGGGAGGTCTGCGAATGAAGGCCAACCGAATTCTGAGCGCGTTCTGTGGGTTAGCTGTAGCTGCCAGTGCTGGGCGAGCAGACAGCAGTGGGTTTGCGTGGACGTCGCTCAACTACCCCGGCGCATCTCAGACGCAGTTCATCGCCGTCGACGGCAACAACATCGTGGGGGGATACCAGGATACGCACAGCCGCTGGCACGGCCTTCTCTATGACGGCACCACGTGGACAACGCTTGACTACCCGGGAGCAACGGCCGTGGGTGCCCGGGGGATCCTCGGGAACAAGATCGTTGGGCTCTACGTCGACGCCAACAACGTTTCCCACGGCTTCCTCTACGACAGCGGAACTTGGACGTCGCTGGACTATCCTGGGGCCACGTCGACGTATGCCTGGGGCATCGACGGTAACAACATCGTCGGGCAGTACCAGGTGAACGGCGACACCACACACCCCCACGGATTCTCATACGACGGCACGACCTGGACGACGCTGGACTATCCCGGGGCCTCGTCTACTCAGGCATACGGCATCGATGGGAGCAGCATCGCCGGGGCCTACAACCTCAACGGCCACACCTACGGCTTCCTTCTCAATGGCACAACCTGGTCATCGATCCAGTTCCCTGGCGCGTCCGACACATGGGTGTACGGCATTGAGGGCACCAACAGGGTCGGTACATACAAGTCCGGCGGTTACAATCACGGCTTCCTTTACAGTGGTACGCTATCCACCATGCTGCAGTACCCGGGCTCTTCCGACACCTATGCCTATGGCATCTCTGGCAACAAGATCGTCGGGTATAGCGGATCCCTCGGCTGGTGGCGCGGGTTCGTCTTGACTATCACCCACCCTCTGCTGTCGGTGACTGTGACCAACCCGTCGTGGGGAACCGTCGACATCGAACCGAACCTTCCCTTCTACCTTGATCCGAACACCGTCGTGACACTGACGGGGCGTCCGATTATCGGGAGGGCCTTCGACCGCTGGACCCTCTATGATCCGAACAACCCCGGCGATGCGAACTTCGCTGCGTACGATGCCAATGCGGTGATCAGAGTCCGGATGAACACCGACCGGCAGCTCGACGCCACATTCAAGTGCGACAGCCAGGTGGCGCCCTCGTGGCCCTGGGCGACATTGGACTACCCCGGATCAACGGATACCGTGGCTTCCGCCGTCTCCGGCGACACCATTGTCGGGACCTATCATGACGGCAACAGCGTCCAGCACGGATTCCTTTACAGTTACAGTGGCAATACATGGACCACGCTGGACAACCCGGGGGGTACGAACACGAGTCCCACCGGCGTCTCCGGCGGCAAGGTCGTCGGCACGTTTGTAGACAGCAACAGTGTCACATGCATGTTCCTGTACGACGGCCAAACCTGGACACAATTGGTGGAACCAGGATATCCAGGCATCTTCAACCAGATAGGAGGCATCGACGGCAACGACGTCGTGGGGACCTATCAGGTTCCGGATTTCATCTCCCCGATCACCAGGGGCTTCCTTTATGACGGGGCAGCGTGGACCACTCTGGGAACGTGGTCAACCCAGCACTCCAAGTACGACTACAATCGCTACTACGTCTACATAAACGATGTCTCATCCCGACGGTTTGTCGGAACGTATCAACACACTCGCATACTCCCGCCGTATGTGGATGAGAACTACGGCCTCTTCTATGACGGGACGACCTGGACAACGGTGAACGGCCCAGACGGAGAGAACACCTACTTCCAAAGCATCGACAGCATCAATGTGGTTGGTCGCTATACGGACTCCTCCTCCAGGTCCCATGGTCTCCTCTGCGCCGGCACGACGTGGACCACACTGGACCACCCCAATGGAACGGAAACGATCGCCTATGGAATCGATGGCAACAAGATCGTCGGGGCTTACAAAGACACCTTCGGCAGGACCCACGCCTTCCTGGTAACCATGGAGCACGTCGGCACGTTCATATTGACGGTCGCGCCGAGCCCGGTGGGACACGGGATGATTATCGTTGATCCTCCGCCGAGCACCAATGGGAAGTACGTCGAGGGTACCGTCGTCACTCTCACGGCCGAACCAAACCAGTATCGCCTGTTCTCCCATTGGGAGGGGGACGTGCCGGGCGGCTACAGCACGCTCAATCCAGTCACCCTGACAATGGACGGGAACAAGCAGGTTACAGCGGTCTTTACCTGGCCGAACTACACGTTGACCCTTGGAATGTGCAATGCTGCAGGCGGCGCCCAGGTGAATGTCGAGCCGTTCTTCCCTAACCAGATCTACCCGTCAGGCACGTCGGTGACCCTGAACGCCATACCCGCACCAGGCAAGGGCTTCGACCACTGGGAGATTCTTGACCCCAACCACCCCGACGATGGCAACTATATGCTGGCAGTGGACGCGAACAACCCGATCACGATCGTGATGGACACCGACCGGCTGGTAACGGCTGTCTTCCGGTGCAGCAGTGGAACAGGTCCTATGCTGCCGCTGATGATGCTGGCCTTCGGGGGATTGGCCTCGTTGCGAAGACGACGGTAGACGGTTCTCCTCACAGGACGGGGCGACGGTCATGAAGCGGGCGTCGTGCGGTGGTGTTGCGTGGATTGATCGCAGTCTCTGATGCAGAACGGGCGCGCGGTGAATGGACATGGAGGACGGTGCTTGCCGATGCACTTGCTGGAGCCATGATACGGGGGGCTCGGTAGTTTGTTGGCCACTGCGAGCAGCTCTGCTTCCGTGGATTTCGGCCGGAGAGGAGGGGGTTGTTATGCGCCCTCGTACTCCACAATAGCCCAACATGGGTCAGAACATCACAAACGCCATCACTGCTGACCAACGTCGTCGGGTGGAATCGAATAGGGTTGCGAGGGGCCATCACCGACGGATCGCAGGCGGTGGAAAAAGCAAATGCACATGCCAAACGATGTAACGTTGTGTGAGTGAGCGCCCTGGCTGAATCTACAGACACCTCGAACTGACTACAGCAGACGTTCCATCAGGACGGAGACAAGAGCAGGGTTCATGAGAATATTTCGGATTCAATAACTGACACACCCACCATTAAAGCTGCCCGTGTCCAGACCATCATCTTCCTCTTTTCATCGATCCTCGCAGAATCCACACATGACTCGTCATTGATTCTCAGCCGGTGCCACTGCTTCCGAACGGGATCGTTTAGGGCTTGATGCGGAGCGAGTGGGAACCTGGCAAGGCTCGGTTCTTGACCTGAATCGACTCAACTGCCGTCGGCATCGATCAGATCGTACCGACGCATTTTCTCGCGGAAGGAAGGACCGTCGATCTGTTTGCTTGTTTTGGGATCAAACGCGTACTTGCGTGGACGTGCCAAAAAGAAACCCTCTTGCGTGACCTCTATCAAGGCACCACGCAAGAGGGTTTAGGTCAGAAGCGCATTTCTGACCCAAGTGCCAACTGCCCCCAAGGGGACTCGAACCCCTGTCTCCAGGATGAGAACCTGATATCCTAGGCCGCTAGACGATGGGGGCCATTTACCGGTCAAGCGATACGGCTTTCTGTCGCCAAACCCGCTTGACTTGACTGTAAAAATACCGATTCATCGCCCGAAGGTCAACCCCGCCCGACGGCCTCGCGAGGCGAAAGACGTCCCAACCGCCGCCGGCGCACACCATCACTCCGCCCTTGCTGAAGCATCAACCCCACCGATATAGTGGCCGCCGCAACACGAGGATTCCGCATCCTTGCCGATGCCCTCTTCCGGAGGAAGGACGTATCGATGACCCAGTCTCGCGTTCGCCGTTTCTTCGCCGCCGCGCCCCACATCGATCGCCTGCCCGAAGCGGACATCCGGCGGCTCTATCCGAAGTACCGCCGCCAGATACTCGAATCCACCTTCATCGGCTACGCGGTCTTCTACCTCGTCCGCAACAATCTCTCCGTGGTGGCCAAGGACATCGAAGGGGCCCTGCACTACGACCATTCGATGATCGGCAGCATTCTGGCGATCACCGCCGCCAGCTACGGGCTGGGCAAGTTCGTGATGGGAGCGGTCTCCGACCGTTGCGACCCCCGCAAATTCATGTCGCTCGGGCTGCTCCTCACGGCCCTGTGCAACTTCGCATTCGGCAGCGTGGCCGACTACCACATCCATCTCCTGCTCTGGGCCATCAACGGCTTCTTCCAGGGCATGGGCTGGCCGCCGTGCGGCCGATCCATGGCCCACTGGTTCAGCGAACGGGAACGCGGGCTCACCTTCAGTATCTGGAACACCTCGCACAACGTCGGTGGAGGAATCGCCGGCGTCATCGCCGCCTACACCGCCTCTCGGTTCGGCGGCTGGCAGCACGCGTTCTTCTTCCCAGGGATTCTGGCCACCATCGGAGCGGTCTACCTCTTCTGGCGCCTTCGCGACACGCCTCAGTCCGTGGGGCTGCCCCCCATCGAAGAGTACAAGAACGATTACCCCGAGAATGCCGACCCCCTCACGGCCGAACGAGAATTGACGACGCGCGAACTGCTCGTCAAATACGTCCTGACGCACCGCTACGTCTGGCTGCTGGCCTTTGCCAACTTCTTCACCTACATCGCCCGATACAGCATGCTCGACTGGGGCCCCATGTACCTCCGCGACGTCAAGCAGGCCACCCTGGCCGGGGGCGGCCTCGCCGTCCTCGTCCTCGAATTCGGCGGTATCCCCTCGACCATCCTGCTCGGCTGGCTCTCCGACCGCGCCGGCGGACGCCGCGGCATGGTCTCCGCCCTCTGCATGATCCCCATCATGGCCGCCTTCACCACGATCCTGTTGACACCCCCCGGGCACCTCTGGCTCGACATGACCATGCTGTGCGTCATCGGGTTCTTCGTCTACCCCGTGATCAACCTCATCGTCATCCAGGCCCTCGACCTCACCAGCAAGAAGGCCATCGGCACCGCCGCGGGCTTCATCGGCCTGTTCGGCTACATCGGACGGATGGCTCAGGCCAAGGGCTTCGGCTGGATGCTCGATCACTTCAAGGTCACCCACGGCAAGGCGGTGGCATGGGAAATCGTGCTCTGGACGATCCTCGGCTGCAGCGTCATGGCGCTCGTCCTGCTCGCCTTTACGTGGAAGCTCAAACCCAGGGCATGACGATCGTACACCCGCGCCGGCGTCCGGTTCCGCCGGCGTGCTTTGCATGCATCCCCCCTGTCGTAAACCGAGCAAACCCATGCGCCCACACCTTGCGAATCCGGCCCGAATGGCGTTTACTATTTGCAGTCGCTGACGAATGGCAGGGGTAAGGACACCTATCAGCGAGGCTTGCACATGAACTCACGGATGAACACCGCTCGAACGGCCGGCGTTTCCGGAATCGCTCTGACGATTTGCTGGTTGCCCCTGCTGGGGCTGTGCCTGGCCGGCGGATGCAACTCACCGCATTTGATCGGCCTGCCGACCAGCCGGCCCGCCGCAGGCCAGACTTTCTCCAAGCAGGAACTCCACGACGCCCTCGGCCAGTTCGAGGACTTCTTCGAGACCACGCTGAAGCAAACCGCCGCCCAGATCGACGAGCGCAACCCCGACACGGCCTCGCGCAAGCTCTCTCTGCTCTGGCGGGTCCGCATGCTCCCCGCCATCCACGCTGCCCTCAAGGAAGACGATGCCGTTCGGGCATACCTCAACGCATGGACCGTGACGGTCCGCATGACCCACTTCTTCGTACAGGGGGCCGGACGCGACCTCTTCGGCAAACAGCAGCATCTGGCCATTGCAGCCTCGCGGCAGATCGAGGCAGAGATCGAGCGCATCGGCAGCCTTTTCCTCTCACATGACAAGCTGCTCAAGGCCCACGAAGAGGCATTGGCCTTCGCCAATACCCACCCCATTCGAGAGGGATTCGCCGGAGCCTTCATCCGTCCCGCCACTACCAAAGAGGGAGGCTTTAACGCCTTCAATGCCATCATGAGTGTCCCCCTCACGCCGTTCCGAGTGATGGAGGGCATCGACCATACCGCCGCGGCCATCAACCGGTTCTCCGACGTTGCCGACCGCTTCACCGACGTTGTCGAGGAACTGCCCGAGACCACCGCTTGGGAAGCCCAGTTGGCCCTCCTGGAAATCGAGGACCACCCCACCATCCGATCCATCGTGACCAGCCTGGAGCAGTTCGGCCTGGCCGCCGCCGGCATCTCGGAAACCGCCCGGGCTCTTCCCGACCAGCTCCGATACGAGGGAACGCGCCTGATCGAGGAGATCGACGCACGGCAGGCCAACATCCAGGTCACGCTGAGTCAGGCCGAGAACACGGCAGCCCTTGTCGAGCGATCGCTCGCGAAGCTGGACGGTGTCGCCGAATCCATCGACCGAACCGCCAAAAGCGTCACCGACACCGGCAAGTCCGTGGCCGAAGCCGCCCGCGCCATCGACCAGACCTACAAGGACATCGAGGGCGATACGCCCCCCACCACTCAGGCCGCCACGGTGCCCGCCTCCCAACCGACGACACAGGCCGCCTCGACCTTCGACATCAATGACTACCGCAAGACCGCCGATGCGATGACCGCCATGGCCGCCGAGGTTCGTCAGGTCACCGAACAGATACGCCAGATGATCCAGACGCAGGAACTCACACGCCAGATCAGCGACGTCGACACGCGCGTCAGGGGCACCATCGATCAGACCGGCGGCGCCGCCCGGAGCCTGGCCGACCACGTGGCGTGGCGGGGACTCCAACTCATCCTGGCGATCTTCGCGATGGCCATCGTCTACAAGCTTCTGAGCGTCCGACTGACGCCCAAGACACCCTGATTGCGTCTCCCCAAACACACCGAATGCCGCGGGTGTTCGTGTTGACCCCGTTCCCATTCCGGCTAGTATGACGGCCGGTCGGTCACTCACGCTCCAGCCGGCGGCGACGCGATCCCTGACGGCATGCCGGTTCGAGACGACGGCGACGTACTCCCCGTCGGTGCCCGCAAGGCACACCCCGAGTCTGAGCCACCGGCCGCGAGATGCCCTGATCCCGTCTGCACACATGTGGAGGCAACACCCATGGCTCGATCGATCGGTCTGCTTACCCTCATTCTCAGTTTGACCATCGCCCCCGCTCTGAAGGCCGAGGCCACCCTGCCGCTCAACGGTGCGTGGCAATTCCGATTCTGCCCCGACAACCAGGGCGAGCAGCAGAAATGGTTCGAGCCCTCCGCGGAGTTCCCCCAGCAGATCCAGGTGCCCGGCGTGTGGGACGCCCAGGGCATCGGACAACCCACGGACAAGACGCGAAACAACGCCATCGGCGTCGGCTGGTATCGGCGAAGCTTCACGCTGCCGGCCGACTGGGCCGGCCGGCGTGTCTGCCTCCGCATCGGCGGGGCCCATCGATCGGCCAAGGTGTGGGTCAACGCCCAACCCGTCGGCGAACACTGGGGTTATCCGGTCGCCTTTGCCTTCGACATCAGCCGCTTTCTGAAAGCCGACGGCGAGCAGTCCGTCGTCATCGCCGTCGACAGCCGCCGCCACAAGGATCGCGACACCCTCACCGGCGCCTTCGACCTTATCGACTATATGGACATCGACTGGGGCGGCCTTTTTGAAGCCGTATCGCTTGAAGCCACCCGTGATATATGGCTCGACGACGTCTTCGTAATCCCCAACCCTGCCGCCGGTCGGGCCAATGTTCGCGTGCAACTGGGCAAGACCGACAAGGCCGCCTCCGACCCCCTCACTGTCAAGTTCAGCGTGAAGCGGTGGTCGGCCGACGGGTCGAATGGCTCTCCGCTCGATTCCGGCGAGCGCGAATTCGGCGGCCAGACGACCATCGAGTGGGAGCTGAACCTCGCCAATGCGCCGCTCTGGACACCCGAGACGCCCAACCTGCTGAAGCTCGACCTCGCCCTCCGCCGAGGTCAGGACGTCCTGGACGAACGGTCCGTCCGCTTCGGCCAGCGGCTGCTCGAGATCCGCGGCAAGGACTTCTACCTCAATGGCGAACGCTTCTTCTTCCGCGGCTACGGCGACGACTACACCTTCCCGAAGCTCATCTCGCCCGCCGACGTGGGATACTGGAAGCAGTACCTCTCGAAACGCAAGGAATACGGCCTGGTCGGCGTCCGACATCACTCGACCATGGTACCCGAGTCCTACCTCACCGCCGCCGATGAGGTGGGGATCCTCGTCCAGCCCGAGCTGCCGATCGCCTACGAGCCGTTCTACCGTGCGGCCACGCCCCAGGGGCACGAGCTTTACCGCTACGTGTGGCGGACCTACATCCGCCAGATGCGAAATCACCCCTCCGTCTTCGGCTGGTGCATGTGCAACGAAATCTACGGCGGCTTCGAGCTGGTGCCTTACCTGTATAAGACGGCCAAGGAACTCGACCCCACACGCCCGGTCATCGACACCGACGGCCTGTCCTCAGAGCGCCGCAGCACCACCGACTATCTCTCGATCCAGTTCGACGAATGGTCCATGCCCTGGGGCACGCGGTTTGACAAGCATCGCCATCCTCACCCCATCGACCGACCCGTGATCGTTCATGAGGCCAGCAACATCTCCGTCCTGCCCGACCCCGCCGACATCCCCAAGTACGACGGCATGATCAAGCCGTTCTGGCTCGAGCAGATGGCCGAGCAGGTCCGCAAACGCAATCTCGCCGACGTACTGCCGTTCATGCTCAAGGCGTCGCGGCAGCTCCAGGCAAACCTCCTCAAGCTCAACATCGAAAGCGCCCGCATCCAGCCTGACATCGACGGCCACCACCAGTGGCTCTTCCGCGACTACTGGACCCAGAGTACCGGCATCGTCAACCAGTTCGACGAGGTCCGGGCCCTCACGCCCGAGATGGGCCGCCGGTTCTTCGGACCCGCCGTCCTCCTGTGGGAGCACGATCGCGTCAACTTCCGCCAGGGTGAGCCGATCCCCCTGAAGATCTACCTCTCTGACTTCCGCCTGAAGGCCGCCGAGCCGCGGCTCGACACCGTCACCGTTCAGGTCGGCGGACAAACCGTCACACTCAAGCCGCCGGCAGAAGGCGTTGGCGGCCGTGGGCTGATCGGCCCGTGGACCGCGGAGGTCGCACCCGCCTGTTCCAGCTCCGCGGAGAAGCTGATCATCAAGGCGCAGGCGGGCCCCGTCGACAACGAATGGTCGATATGGGTGTTCTCCCCGAACGTGCCGCAGGCGCAGCCCTCGTCGGAGGTGACCGTCACGCCATGGCTGAGCGATGCCACTATCGACCAGCTCGAGGCAGGCCGCCGCGTCTGGGTAACCAATGACAGCCTGGTCTTCCACACGATCAACGCCCGATTCAAGCCCTCCTGGTGGAAGGGCGACGACAACTCAGATCACAGCTACGGCAACATGGTGATGCCGCACCCCGCAATGAAAGACTTCCCCCACGACGGCTACGGCGACCTCCAGATGCACGGCCTGTTCGACAATCGCCCCGTTGTGATGATGGACGACCTCCCCGTCCGCATCCAGCCCATCATCTGGTGCCTCGACGTCCCCTGGCAGATGCGGACAAAGGCCTATCTCTTCGAGGCCAAGGTGGGCAAGGGCCGCTTGCTCGTCAGCACGATGAACCTCTCGGCCCCTCAGAGAGAGACCGACCCGGCCGCCAACTGGCTCTATCACTCGCTCAGACGCTACGTAGCCCGGGGCGAGGCCTTTCAGCCGACGGCCGAGCTGCCCATCGACTGGCTGCGAAACCGCGTAAAGCAGACCGCGCGGCCCGAATCGTCCACTTGGGTCGAAGGCTTCTCGAAGATCGTCGAGAACACGGAGAAGCCCACCCCCTGGCACTCCTACCGACAGGATAACGTGAAGAACTATCCCGTTCGGCAGACGGACGGCAAACAGAAGGTCCGATGGCTCACCGGTACCGTGCCGAAGGACTGGGCCAAGGACACGGTAACCTTCGTCTGGGCCGGCGGCATCGGTTGGAAGGCCGAGCCCGGCGGCGGTCATTTCAGCCTCGCGATGAAGGGGCAGAACGTGCTCGATTTCCCGTTCGCCCAGACCACCACCATGTGGAAGAACGCCGATAGCTCGATCCGCCTGCAATACCTGGTGCTGAAGACCACGGATCAGGACAGCTTCGGCCTGTTCTTCCTCACACTGCCCACGTCGCAAGTCACAAAGGGCGAGCCGGTCGAACTGGCCGTCACCGCCACCGCCCAGAACTCGCAACGGTGGTTCGGGCTGAGTCCCTTCAAGGACGTCGTGGCCAGGGAGCGAGAGGACCAGTAACAGGCGCACTCGACAACAAGACGCAGCCTCTGGAGTGCCCGCGGATGACCGCAGACATGGCGACCTTCAAGGCCGAAGGCTCGATCGCCGCATTGACGCCCACCGTTGCATGCCTGTTCGCGACGGCGATGCCGCCCCTGGCCAGTGAACCCCCGATCCGATCCGTCCTGGAACTCCACAAGCGTGTCACTGGTGGCAAGCCGATCGAGCGGTGTCTCGTCTTCTGTCCAGACGCGCTTGGCCTGCCTATCTGGCGAGTGTGCACGAGCCACCTGCACATGATAGAGGCGCGTGCCGGCCTGCGTGTTCCCCTGTTGTCTGTGATGCCGCCAAAGACCCCCGTCTGTTTTGCGTCCATGTTCACGGGCGCGCAGCCCATCCACCACGGGATCACGAAGTATGAGCGCCCCGTGCTGAAGTGTGAAACCTTGTTCGACGTCCTCCTGCGCGAAGGCTGGAACGTCGCCATCGTAGCGGTTCATGACAGCAGCATTGATCTCATCTTCCGCCAGCGCAGTCTGGAATACTTCTCCGAACGATACGATGAAGAGGTGCTGGAACGTACGATCCGTCTTGTCCAGGAGGATCGCCACCATCTGATCGTCGTCTACCAGCAGGAATACGACGACATGCTCCACAAGACGGACCCGTTTTCAGCCTCATGTCTTCAGGCGGTGGCCAACCACGTCCGCAGTTTCGAGGCGATAGCCGAAGCTGTGCAGATTGCGTGGAGTGGACACAACCACGCGATCGTCTTCGCCCCGGATCACGGCGCGCACGTCGACTCGGCGACCGGCCACGGCAATCACGGTCTGGACATCCCCGAGGACATGCAGTTGTTTCACTGGTATGGAGTCCATTCCGCCCGTGCAGAGGCCGGATAGCCTGGAACGCCATCGCCCTGGAGTCGACCCCTCCGCCGTTGCTTTGTGTGCCTGTCCCCCTGGCTCGCACGGGTCCCCGAGGGATCACCGACAATAGCCCAGTGATTCATCGCTGGGAATCCGGACGCGACGCCCCATCCCCTGAGTCCCATAGGGACGACAGAACGTTTCCCGAAGCCTCCTCGCGAGCCGCCCTCCTGGATTGCCCCGCCCACGACGGCGCTTTGGATCGCGGCGAGGCCGCCCCGTACCGCAGGCGTCGTGGCTGCGCCCTTTCATGCTTCGGCGCCGGTGTCCTTCTGTGAGGAGATGGGGGGCGGGAGCGTTCGGGGGTGTTGGGATCGAACGTATCGAGTCGGGTATCCGGGCGGAGGACTCGGCGCGGCGGAGGGGTGGATGTCTCACTCTGTCCCGTAATGTCACGCCATGCGGGGAGGAGAACCGGACGCGGATGGCGGGGTACGGTGGCTCGGGGGATACGGCTTTGTCCGAGGCGGCGGACTTGGTTGGGATTGCGATCTCGTTTGTCGGCACATGTCACACTTTCGACGGAGATTTCACGCTCATCGAGGGGATCGAGGCCATCGGAATCGGGTGTCGCAGGACGGGTGTCCGGGCGGAGGACTGGGCGCGGCGGAGGGGTGGATGTCTCGCTTTGTCCCGAAATGTCACGCCGTGCGGGGGCGGAAATCGGGCGAGGCGAGCGGCGTGCGGTGGCTTCGGCGATGCGACTCTGTGGGAGGCGGGGGATTGGGTTGTAATTGCGATCGCGGTTGTCGGCGAATGTCACACTTTCGACGTAGTCTTCACGCGTTTGAGGCGCGACGGAATCCAGGGGCGTGAGGCTGGGGACGACGGCATATAAACCGTAGGACTGTTTCGGAGTGGGCGTATCGCCCGATGTCTCGCTTTGTCCCGAAATGTCACACGTTCGAGGGCCTCGGACTGGAGGGTGGTATGGGGCCCGTTGCGATGTTGTGTGAGTTGGCGACTCTTGATAGATGCGATGCGAGCTTTGCGGACTGCACGCGGGCGTTTGTTCGGGCGAGTGCAGCGGAAGCGAGGCGGGCGGGGGCGCTGGGTGGCGGGCTGGTTGTGGAGAGGACCTGTGAAGTCGGTGGAGGATCATCGAGAAGAGTCGGTGGCCGGATCCCTCGTCGGTAATCGTGGCGGCAGAGTCTGGGGATATAGATGACATGGTTTGGTCCTTTCTCGGCGGGCTTCTGTTGCCCCATAGCTGAGAGAGGGGAAGGCGACCGGTGGAGAGGGTTCCGGCAGGTGGGTGCGGCAAGCGGAGTGCTTGGAGTTCTGTCGTCCCTACGGGACTTGGGGGAATGAGGACGTCCGAATCCCAGCGATGAATCGCTGGGCTATTCTCGGTGGTCCCTCCGGGACCTCTCTCTCTGGGAAGCGCGTCTGAGCAGGTGACCTGTTGGAGGGCACTGCGGATACACACGAGCACGATAGAAGGATGAGACGCCGTAGAACGTGAGCGGACCAGTGCGAACACTAACGGCGCACGGGTACGCGGGGGATGTGACGGTCCGGCAGTCGACTGCATGGGTCCAGTCGCCGGGGCACTCGGTTCGATTGCCCACGTTGCGGACCCCCTGTGTTGCGGGAGCTACGGCGGGTTCCGAGATGCAAATCCTCCGGCCCTTCGGGACGGAGAGGAAAGGTCGGGAACCGGAGACCACGGGTTCCGCTGCGCTCCACCCGTGGCTACAATCCTCCGCCTCTTCGAGGCGGGGTTGGGCTCGGATGACGCCTCGCTCGATATGCACGCCGGAGAAGCTGAAGCTTCGGACGATTGCCCACGTCTGCCATGGTTGCAGACCTTCTGTCTTATGGGTGCTACGGTGGGTTCCGAGACGCGAATCCTCCGGCCCTTCGGGACGGAGAGGAAAGGTCGGCGGCCGGAGACCACGGGTTCCGCTGCGCTCCACCCGTGGCTACAGTCGTCCGCCTCTTCGAGGCGGGGTCGGGCTCGGATGACGCCTCGCCGGATATGCACGCCGGAGAGGCAGCAACTCCCTTCGCTGCTGTGAGGTGACATCAGTCGCGATCCGCAGCGACTGGACTCATGCCACCCGGCCTAGCATGCCACGATTGTGCAGATGCACCGTCCGCGACGCGCTGCGCCACGGTACGCTTGACGAACTCGGTAGGCATCAACTACGTTGCACCGCTACCGTAATGCCGAGGAGTCCCACATGAACGACACACGATTCTGGTTCGCCGGGGTGCTGACACTAATCACGATGGGGTGGCCGCAGGCCGTTCGGGCCGTCGAGCCGGCCGGAATCGTCTATCAGAGTGAGGCGATCTCCACGCCCGCCTCGGCCTGGCAGACGAACAAGCGGTCCGCCGACCACTGGACGCTCTGGACGCAAGAGCCCAACATCGAACGCAAACGGTCCGGCGGCGCCGTGCTCGTCAGCCCCGTTGTCTCAAAGGATCGCACATCGCCCGAAGAGGGGGCCCTACCGCTCCACAGCGTCGTGACCGATCTAAAACCCGGGGTCTATCGGGTCTACGTGAGCAACCCGGGCCGTCCGCTGGCGTGCTCCCTCGACGGCAAGACGTGGTTCAAGTATGAAGCACGTGAGCTGTCCCTGGGAACGCGGCACATCACCGATGGCCGGTTCGAGTTCTGGGTGGACGATCGCTACGCCCACCCGGCAGACAACCCCGGCCCTGCCTACTATGACTACGTCCGGTTCGTCCCCGTGCCGGCCTCGACGATGAACGTCGAACGCACCCCCGTCTGGCCGGGGCTGGACCACTGGCTGCGAACACAATGCCGCGGCACCACCATCCCCGCCCGTCAGATGAACGATCCGGTCGGATTCGTGCCGGACCGCGACGATTTGAAGGGCTCCAAGGCCGGCGACCGATTCAGCTACGTCTTCGATCGCAGTGGGACCTTCTACGTGGCGGTCACCATGTCCGACGACTCCGACAGCGTCGAGCAGTTGCGCGTGGACCTGAACGGCAAGGAGATCGCCTGCCTGATCGGCGACGGTCCGCAAGACACAACCTGCCTGTTCACCATCAAGCAGCCCGTGAAGGTAGCCCCGGGCGACAAGCTAACCTTCACCTGCCTGGCTGACTTGAAAAGCTGTCGAGTCTCGACGATCTGCCTCGGCGAGGCGCCTATCACCCCTCCGCCGCCGGCCATCGAGCACGTCGAGACATGGTCGCCCAACCCGGGCGAAGCAGACCTGTGCTGGACCACATCCGCCATAGCCAAGACGGGCTGCGTCGAGTATGGCCCTGTCGGAGACAAGGTCCAGAGCGTGTACAGTGACTATCAGGGCCGGAACCATCGCGTCCGGCTTCGCAAGCTGGATCCGGCCCGCGAATATGAGGCGACCATCAGAACCGAGCATCAAGGCAAGCCGGTGGCCTCGGCACCGATCCGTTTCAGGGCCTCACCGCCCACCCCTCCACCGACCCGGCCGCTGACCATCGAACTGACGGTCCCCGAACCCACGGACCGGCCACGACAGAACTGGCCCGCCACCGTGGGCATCCCCTTCTCCAAGGGCGCCCTCGCCAAGGGTCAGGACCTCCGCCTGTTCGACTGCAAAGGCAAGGAGCTGCCCCTTCAGGTTGAAACCTTCAGCCGATGGGCCGACGGGAGTATCAAGTGGGGAACGATCAGCTTTCTGGCCGACACGACCACCGGAACGCCCGATCGCTATGCGTTGAAGGCCCAGCCGGCGTGGGGCTCTGCGGCGCCCACGGCTGGCGATACGGTCCGCATTGACCAGGCCGATCGCACGTGGCGGGTGTGTACCGACACGCTCGCATTTGATATCGATAAGAGTTCTCCCGCCGCCTTTCACAACGTCGGCTTCGATCGCAATGGCGATGGCCGCATCACCGATGATGAGCGGACAGAGGCCAAGACGAAGAGCAGCGGTCTTGCGCTCCAGACCGGCGATGGATCATTCCTGACCTGCGGTCCGCCCGACCGCGAGGGCCTGACGTTGGAGGTCAACGGGCCGGTTCGCGCCGTGCTGAAGTGGTCCGGCCCCCTCGTGTCGAAGAAATCGGCATCCGGGTGGATGTATCTGATTCGGCTGACGCTGTGGAAGGGCCAGCCCGTCATCGGCCTGAACGTCTCCGTCTGGAACGATCAGCCCTCGCCGACATTCCGTGAGTTGGGCTCTCTTGAATGGCACGTCCCCCTGACCGGAAAGAACCTCAAAGGATCGCTCGAAGGTTGCCCGTTCGAGACGGTGCCCGACGCCGACGGATTGTGGATCCACCAGGATCGCGACAATCGCTACCGCCTGCACGCCGGCGACAAGAACCTGGACGGCCAGAGGGCCATCGGCGTCGCCGCGGCCACCGACGGTCGCACACAGGTCACGGCCGTCGTCCGTGACTTCTGGCAGTCGTATCCCGGCGGATTCGCGATCACCCGCGACGGCTTACACGTTCGTCTGCTGCCGCGGCTGTCGGCCGACACGTACAACGACCTCGATGACCCGAAGTGGTTCTGCCGGCTCTACGCATGGTTCAGCAACGGCAACTACCTGGTCCGCTCGGGGCAATTGACACAGCACGACCTGTACATCCGCTACGACCGGCCCGGCAACGACCTTGATGCACGTACGTTTGCCGCATGGATGTCGCAGCCGCTGCTGCCGCAGGCCACGCCCGAGTACCTCTGCGGCACGGGGGCGATCGGCCGGCCCCTCTTCCCACGAACCCAGGGCGTGTGGGACAGCTACGAGGCGTGTTTTGAGCGGGGGTTCCAGAACCTCCTCAAAGACCGCGAGCAGCGCCGAACCTATGGCTGGATGCACTATGGCGACTGGTTCGGCGAGCGAATCCTCAACTTCGGCAACAATGAATATGACCTGAACTGGGCGATGGGATTGCAGTGGATGCGCTGCGGCGACCGGCGGTACTTCGACCGCGGCCTTCAGATGGCCAGGCACTTCACCACCGTCGACACGCTGCACGGGGCGTCCGCCGATAAGTCGTCCTGCCTCGTATGGGAACACTCGTTCAACCACGTGGGTTCGGGCCTGAAAACGAGCCAACTGAGGTTCCAGGCCGATGACAAGGAGGCCCAGGACTATCTCAAGCAGTATGGAGGCATGTTCGGCGGGGCGAGGGACCCCATGGGCCACATCTACGAAACGGGCAACTGGCTCTATGCCGCACTGACGGGCGACCGGTGGTTTCGCGACGTGGCCGAGCGTGTCTGCACCCATCAGGCCGAGCGGCTGACGCCGGCCTACAATTTCGGCATCGAGCGGTGCGGCGGCTGGCCGTTGATCAATGCAGCCGGTGCGTACGCCTTCAGCGGCAATCCGTATTACCTCAACGCCGCCCGTCTGATGATCGAGCGATGCCTGGAACGCCAGGACCCCGCCACGGGCGGTTGGCTTCACTATCCCCCGATTGGTGAGACCGAGGGCGTTCGCGTCCTCGGCGGCAAGGCGTTCGCGGTGGGCATCCTCTCTCACGGAATCCTTCGGTACCTGGATCAGGAACCGCAGGACCGGCCCGAGGTCCGCCGCATGCTGGTCCGAGCCGCCGGCTGGCTGATGAACGAATCATGGATCCCCGGCAAGGGCTTTCGATATATCACCAACGCGCCCAACTACCGTAACGTGGGAGCCAGAGGCAGCTCATGTAACCTCAACGCCGAGGTGGTCGCCTTTGCCTATGAGCAGACACGAGACCCGAAGTACCTGGCCTTCTGGCAGGAGATGCTCAAAGGCAGTCTGGACAACACGCCTACCGGGATGGGCAAGTCCTTTACCCAGGCGGTCCGACAGATCATCTACGGCCTCGACCGCGTCAGGCCGTGGGGCATCACGACGCTGCCGGCATCGGCCGGACGGTAGAGACCGGCGGACACGTGTCCCCGGCGCAGCGCAACAGCCGCGAGTGGCACCCACAAAGCCGCTCGTTCGCGAGGTGTGACGACATGGCGGGATTCTCCAGCCCCCATGCCATGCCCTCTCTGCCTCGCTACCCAACGAGCTGAAGAGTGCCACCTACACCGTCTGGCTTCACAAAGACTGCGGCGTGCCGACCACCTGGCGACAGGCTGGTGCGCTGAGCGTTGGCTCGCCGGAGGCATGACCATCGCAGTGACTCAATGCCAGAGAACTCGGGCTCTCAACCGCTCTTCAGAAGGGCAGGGACAATGGCGGCGGCATCGTCTACTTCCCGGGGGGACGCTGTGAGGTCAAGGGACAGGTCAGCCTCCCACCGCGAACCATCCTGGAAGGTGAGAAGATGCAACTCACCTCCATCTACTGGCCCGACATGGCCGAACCACCGGAACCCCGCCCCCCCCCACCTATTCCCTCGATTCACAAAGAAGAAGGGCTGCCGAAAGCAGCCCTTTCAATCGGGGCGACTGGATTCGAACCAGCGGCCTCTTGGTCCCAAACCAAGCGCTCTAGCCAGGCTGAGCTACGCCCCGTTGTCTTGACGCACCCTTCTGAGGCCCCAACGGCTCCTCAGAAGAGGCTGGGGTGCCCGCCCGCGCGGGCAACCCCCGATCATTCTATCAGATCTCATGGATCAAGGCTTCTGCTCGACGCCCTCTTTGGGCTTCTCTTTCTGGGCGGAGGCCTTCTTCTTCAGTTCCTCAATCTGCTTCTTCAGGTCTTCAATCTGCTTCTTGAGATCCTGAATCAGCTTGCCGGCGGCATCAAGGTCCCCCTGAACCTTCTGGGTCTTGGCATCGGCAGCCTTGGCGGTATCGGCGGCCTGCTGAGCGGCCTGGCCGGCCTTGGCAAGGTCCGCCTTCGCCTTCTCAGCGGCACTCGCCGCGTCGGCCTTGGTCTTGTCCAACTCGGCCTTCATGCCCTCCGAAGCCTTCTTCGCCTCGTCGGCCGCCTTTTTCGATTCCTCCGCGGCCTTCTGCGCCGCAGCCAAGTCCCCCTGAACCTTCTTGACCTGCGAGTCGGCCTCGGCCTTCACCTTGGCGGCGTCGTCATTGGCCTTCTTGGTCTCCGCCTGAGCCTTGTCCACATCGGATGCCAGACGCTTGATCCTGGCGTTCAGCTCATCGACATCCTTCTGCTTGGCGTCCTTCTCACTCTGGAGCCTGGCGTTGTCCTCCTTGAGCAAGGCAATGGCCTGCTTGGGGTCCTCGCAACCCGTCAGCGTCCAGAGACCGACGACTACGACCGCCGGCAACGCCCACCATCCTTGAATCGCAGCATGCCTCATCGCAACGTCTCCTTTCGTCGATTCTCCCGGGCCGAGAGAACCTCTCACCGACCCGCTCGGCACCCCGCCCTGTCGGCAGGGTATCGACCATACCGTACCCCGTAACGCCGGTCATAATAAGACGGTGGACCCTCTGCGCCAACCCGCGTTTTGCGTGCCGATCACGGAAACTTCAGTACCTGACCGCGTGCATCCCAGCAGGCGTACTCGACACGATCCAGTCCGAACGCGTCGTTCGACCGAACGACGATCTGCCGTCCCGACCGAACCTCGAGATCAGAGATCGAGCGTCGCTTGCGGTTCTGAAGCTGGAACGCAACCTCGGGATGAACCTGAACCTCGATCTTCTGGATCACGTCGCGATGGCTGGCAAGCTGAATCATCCGCATGACGTCCAGAATCGTTGTCTCCGGCGTCTTGACCATGCCGCTGCCCTGACAGAAAGGACAGTCCTGATGCATGCTGCGCGAGATGCTCGGCCGGGTTCGCTGCCGGGTCATCTCGACAATCCCGAACCGCGACATGCGCAGGATCTTCGCCCGCTCCTTGTGGCGCTTCAGGGCATCACGCAGCGACTTCTCCACCGCACGCCGGTTCTTCTCCAGCCGCATGTCGATGAAGTCGCAGACGATGACGCCGCCCAGATCGCGAAGCCGAAGCTGACGCGCGATCTCCTCCGCCGCCTCCAGGTTGATCCGCCGTGCGGTCTCCTCCGCATCCTCCATTTCCCGGAACTTGCCGCTGTTGACGTCGATCGCTACCAGTGCCTCCGTCGAGTCGATCACCAGCGACCCACCGATCGGAAGCGCCACATAACGACCGTGAAGCTTCTCTATCTGATTCTCGATACCCAGGCGGTGATACAACGGCTGCGGATCGTTGTAGACGAACACCTTCTCCGCCGCGTTGGGCATGGCCACCGCCAGGAAATCGCGAACCTTCATCGCCGTCGTCGACTCGTCGATGACGATCCGCTCGACCTCGGGCTCCAGCGTGTCCCGAACCGTTCGGATCGCCAGATCGGACTCCTGATACAGCGTGGCCGGCGCCTTCTCCGACCGGATCCGCTCCGTCACGGTCTTCCAGAGCCGCACCAGGTAGTTCAGATCCTCCTGAAGTTCCCGCTTCGTGCGATCCATGCCGGCCGTCCGAAGGATGAACCCCATGCTCTTGGGCAAATCGAGCTGGTTGAGCACATCGCGCATCTTGCGACGTGCTTCGTCCTCTTCGATTTTGCGGGACACCCCCAACCGATTCATGCCCGGCATCATCACCAGAAATCGCCCCGGCACGCTGATATACGTGGTCAGCGTCGGGCCCTTGGTGCCGATGCCCTCTTTCGTGATCTGAACGATCACCTCCTGCCCGCGGCGGAGACACCTCTGAATCGGCGGCCGATCGCGACGCGGCGTCTTCCGCCCAATCTCCTCGGGTTCGCCGTTGTGCTCGGGGAAGTACTGAGGGATCAGATCCGAGATGTGCAGAAAGCCGTTCTTGTTCAGACCGAAGTCTACAAACGCCGCCTGAATCGAAGGCTCGACGTTGGTGATACGCCCCTTGTATATGTTTCCCACGTGCGACTCGGCCGACGCCCGTTCGAGGAAGAACTCTTCGAGCCGCCCGTCCCGCGTCACGGCAATACGGCACTCCTCGCCGGGCGTGACGCTGATGAGCATCTCCATGCCGGTCCCCAGCCGGCCCGACGGAGCGGCGCTCTGGGCCCCTCCCTTTCCCCGACGTCGCGACCGACCCCGTTTCGGCTTCTCACTGGAAGGGACGCCCGGCACGGCCGGCGGAACCTCCGAAATGACCGCCAGAGTTGGCGGCTCAGAAGGAGGACCCCCTGTCGACATCGATGTCGAAGCCGTCTCCGCCGCGATCCCAGGCTCCCCTGCTGGAACTGTCTCCCTGGCCTCTTCGTACCCGCCACCGTTCCAATCCACCGTATGTCCCTGAGGCTTGTCCTGCGGAGGACGATGCGGATGGCCGGAGACATGTCCCCCTGCCCCACCATGCCCCGCATGAACCGGACCCGAACCCTGCGCCTGACCGGCAGGTGCACCCGGCAACGGTGCGCCTTCCCCCCCCTCTCTCCGCCTCCGCCCGCGTCTGGAGCGCCGGCGTCGGCGTCTCCGAGGAGCACCCTCCCCCGGTTGGCCATTGCCCTGAAAACCCGTCGGGGCGACCTCGCCGGAAACCGCACTCGGAGCAGCCGTCGCCGCCTCGACGATCGGCGGCGAGTCACCCGCGGGAAGCACAACCTCCGGCGGCGCCTCATGCCCGACACTGCCGGCAGTCAACCCGCCGACGTCCCTGGCCAGAGGCTCATCGGGCAGGAAGGAGTCCTGTTGGATTCCTTCCGATTCACGGCCTGCCTCCTGCTCCACCGGCGGTTCGCCCTGCGGAGCGGTCGGCTCTGTCTTCACGCTCTTCGCGGTCCTTCGCGAGGTGATACGTTTCCTTGCCACGTGATTTTCCTTTACCGAAATGCGGCAGAGTCATGCCGGGTCTGCCGAGACGGCCGGTTCGACAACCAACTCGTCCCATCGAATGCTCACGCGTCGGAGGCGATGCAACACCTCGACCGGAGACAACCCAAGCAGTTCCAGAACCTCCGCCGGTCTGGCCGAACCTTCCGGGGTGATGGGCAGGGCGAAAACGAGGGCGTTGCCGATCAGTTCGACTCGCGAAATCCTGCTTCGCAGGTCGACGCGTCGTGGTTGAACAACCTTCTGACTGCTCCGCGAGACTTCCAAACGCTCGGCGGACAACAGTCGGCGGCTTGCTTCAGACAGCCCGGGCTTCATCTCCTCGGACAGATCGAGGTGGTAAGTCGCCTCGACCGGTCTTGGGACAATCCGCCCCGCCAAAGCAAACGCCTCGACGAACGTCAGGCCGTCGGGCAGACGCCCGGCCAGCCGCTGGAGGACCCCCTCTGGGGATTGGGGACCTTCCAGTTCCACGATCAGCAACTCGTCGTCCGACGCGACTCCCGCCGTTCTCGGTAACGGCAACCATAAGTGGGGTCTCGGATTGAACCCCTGAGAGTACCGCATCGGCAGGTTCGCCCGTAACGCGGCACGCTCGAACAATCGAAGCATGTCGCGGTGCGAAAGGAATCGCACGTCTCCCGTCACGGTGAACCGAATAGCCACCCGGTGCCGCAATGCCTTTTAGACCCCTCGGTTCGGCACGTTCTGTTTCACTCTCATCACCGCGGAATCGAGCCCCAGACTCGCCCGCGAACTCACACATATCCTGTCCCGCCGACATGCCTCACACCACTTGCGGCAGGATTTTCCTCAGTTCGTCTCTCAGGTAGTTCGATATCTCCCGGTCGCTCTCCATCGTCAGCACGCGGGTCGCCACCTGCTGTGCATACGAAATCGACACGCTCCGAACCACACGTTTGATCTCAGGAATGGCGTTCGGCGCCATGCTGAATCCTCTCAGCCCCAACCCGAGCAACAGCATGGTGTAGATCGGATCACCCGCCACCTCGCCGCACAGACAACACTCGATACCCTTCTCCTCGGCCGTCCGAATCACCTGATGGACGAATCGGATGACCGCCGGATCCGCCCCCGTGTACAGCGAAGCGACGCGCTCGTTCGCACGGTCCACCGCCAGCGTGTACTGAATCAGATCGTTCGTCCCGATGCTGAAGAAATCTGCCTCGTGCGCCAGCGAGGCACACATCGCCACCGCCGAAGGCGTCTCGATCATGATCCCCACACGAATATCCCGGCGATAGTCTACTCCCTCTTCCTCCAAATCCTCACGAGCCTCCGCCAAGATCCATTTGGCCTGGCGAATCTCGGTAAGCCGCGTGATCAGCGGAAACATGATCGATACGTTCCCACGCACCGACGCCCTCAGGATGGCCCTCAACTGAGCTTTGAACAAGCCCACGTGGCCCAGGCAGAAGCGAATGGACCTCATCCCGAGGAACGGATTCCGCTCCCGCTCCTCTCCCGTGATCCGTGCGTACTTGTCGGCACCCAGGTCCAGGGTCCGAATCACGATCGGCTTGTCCCCCACCGCCTCAATGGCGGCGCGGTAGGCCTCGTAGTGATCCTCTTCCGATGGCTCTGTGTCGCCGCGGAGATACAGGAACTCGGTCCGATACAGTCCGATCCCCTGCGCCCCGCGATCCAGACACGTGCTCACCTCGTGAGGAAACTCGATATTCCCCAGCAGCTTGACCTCGATCCCATCGCGGGTCACCGCCGGCAGATCCCGCAGTTCGTCCAGTTCCCGGCCGAACTCGATCAGGCGCTCCTCCGCCTGCTCGTACTCGTGCCGAGTCTGCTCGTCAGGTTGAGCAACCACCAGCCCGCGCGTACCGTCAATGATGATCAGATCACCGCCGGACACCTTGGCGGTCAGGCCGGCCATGCCGACCACGGCAGGAATACCCATGCTCCGCGCCAGAATCGCGGTGTGACTCGTCAACCCGCCGGCCTCGGTCGCAAACCCCAAGACCTTCGAACGGTCCAGATTGGCCGTCTGAGAAGGTGTCAGGTCGTGTGCGATAATCACCACCGGCTCGGTCAGATGAGCCAGGTCCTCTCGCGTGTGACCCAGCAGGTGGCGCAGGATGCGTTTCTCGATGTCATACACATCCTGGATACGACTGCTGAACAGCGCCTCCCGCATGTCGAGAAAACGCCGCTGGTAGTCTCGCATCACCATGCTGACGGCGTAGGAAGCCGAAAAACGGTTCTTGGTCACCGTGTCCAGCAATCGCTGTCGGAACGACTCGTTCGTCAGAACGCCGATGTGGAAATCGAAGATCGCCGCCGTCTCGCGACCGAGCTGTCGCGCCGTCCGATCGCGAAGTTCCATGACCTCGCGACGAGCCGCGTCCAGGGCCAGATCGATATGTTCTTGCTCATGGGGAATCTCCGCGGGCGATACAATGCGCCGGCTGATGCGATATTCCTCGGTATCGAGCACCACCGCCGGAGCAATGGCCACGCCGGGAGAAACCGGAATGCCCTTCTTAACCTCCATGAGTCCCCATCAGGTCCATCGCTGATCGCCTTGCCGAAAATGCCTTCCTCGAATCGCCCGGAATCCACAAGCATCTGCCACAGCGCGCATCAGTCGAATCGATTCTGTTTCAGATCTCCTCGCCGAAACCTCTTTCCACCAATCCCACCAAGGCATCGACGGCCTCTGGGGCGTCGGAACCACACGCCGTGATCCTCAGTTGTGTCCCCTTCGTCGCCTCCAGAAGCATCATCTCCATCGGGCTCTTGCCGTCCACCACCGTGGTATTCTTCTCCACCTTGACGTCGCAAGAGAACCGAGAGGCCGTGTCCACAAACTGCATGACAGGACGCGCGTGAAGCCCCTGCTTGTTGCAGATCGTGACGTCCCGCTGAACCATCTTCGTCTTCTCAAAGGGTGATTTCAGCACCGCTCGTCCCGCACATTCCAAAGCTCGCGGTCTTGTGCCCGCCGGCTCGCCCCACACGCATCCTACGACCCGGCATCGGCCTCCTTGATCAGATCGACAATCGCCTCCAGCTTGTCGGCCTGACGAAGGAACCGCCGGAAGTTGTCCTGTTGCAGGTGACGGAAAATGCTCTCCATCGCCTGCAAGTGCTCGTCGGGATGGTCCTGGGGACTCAACAGCAATACCACCGAGTAGACCGGGGCACGATCCAACGCAGCAAAATCCACACCCACACTGCTCCGACCGATCGTCGCCACCATCTTCTTGATGGCCGCATGCTTGGCGTGCGGAACGGCCACACCCTTGCCGAATCCGGTACTGCCCTGGTTCTCACGCTGGACGACCGCCCGAACAATGGCCTCAACTTCCCCAGAGGGAATCTTGCCGCTCTTTCTGAGACTCTCCACTAATTCGCGGATCACCCCGTTGCGGTCTGTGGCCTGTAACTCGGGAACAATCGCCTCTTTAACGATAAAATCGCTCAGCTTCATGGCTTTCCTACGTCGTTGATGAGGTTTCGATCTCGCCGCCCGCTTCCGGTGTACGCCTGTCTGCCTTGTGCTTCCGGTTCCGGGTACGTTCCTTCTGCTTGGTAATCTGTCGTTCCACCTTATCCATCACCATATCGACGGCCGCGTAAATATCCTCGCCGCGTTCCTTCGCGACAAAAACATGACTATCGGCCTTGGCCACGATCTCCGCCCCGAAAGCCACACCCTCTCCGTCGACGATCACCTCAACCGATTGCAGCCGATCGTAATATCGACCCAGCTTGCCAACCTTGTTCTCGACGTAACTGCGAAGCTCGGCACCTAATTCGATATGTCGCCCGATAACGGAAATCTGCACTCGAATTCCTCCTTGCATTTCAGGTCACTGGACCACCCGAACCTGGGCGGCCTGTTTGGGACGGTGAAATCGTTCCTCCTTTCACCTCCCCCCGCGATTCGTCCTCATGGGCCGGTAGACCTTGCACACCACCGCTTCCCAATCCCTCAACGGATACGCCAAGATGCCCCGGGTCACCCCCCGAGCCGTCCGCCGGCAACGACCTTCCCGGACCGACGACACCTCCGCTGATCACGAAACGCAACGCCTCATCCATACTGATCCGCAGGACCAGGATCTCGGACCGCGGAATCATGATCACATATCCCGTAATCGGCGTTGGACTGTTGGGAATAAAGACGGTCACCAGATCATCTCGCACCCCACCCCACGAGGTGCCGATGCCCGGCCCCGTCAACAGCCCCACCGTCCACATCCCCTTCCGGGGATACTCCACCGCCACCACACCCCCGGATGCAGGCTTCTTCTCATCGCTGAACAGAAAATCCGTCACCTGCTTAATCGGGGGATATATCGCATTTACCAGCGGCACCCGCTCTTGAATGCGCTCCAGAAGCCGCCAGATTCTTCGTCCGATAAAACTCGCCACGAAGAACCCTACGAAGTATACCAACGAAACCGCTATGAGGAAGCCCACCAGCCCCAACTTGTACTTGGCAAATAGAATTCGCCACATGGCAAGGCGATATTCAAGGGACTCATCCCCCTTTCGGTCTTTCGACCCGCAGTGCACCGGGTGGTGAATCAGCAGGTACTCTCGAGTCAGCCATCTTCCCTGAGAATCCATCTGATTGATCGGCGTCCCATATCGAAGCGTGTCCACTTCGGGATCGACCGTCGAGGACTGTGGAGCACCGGCCGTCCGCGCCAGAACCTCGATGAAGCCCCGAGTGATACGCTGCCCGAGATACTCGTCCACCAGCGTGTACGCCCAGATCAGAATGGCGATCGTCAGGAGGGTGGGTAGTACGGCGGCAAGACCCCGCAGGAAGAACTTGCTGAAGTCCTGAAAGAAGCCTTCTCTGAACTGTCCTTCGGCGCTGTCCAAAGCTGTCACTTCCGTGAACGGACGACGACCATCAATGGGTGACTTCGGCGTAACCGCCGTTGAGGAAGAGACATTGCAGCAACCTCAAGATGTTTCAGTCTAGTATGGCAGCCGCGCCCCGTCAACACGCCCGATCAGCCCAAATCCCCCGCCTCAACCTTCGGCCCGTTCCATCACATGGGAAGTCCTGCAATCAATAACCCGGGCAGAAACGCGACATAAGGCTTCGGCAATCAGCAGCCCCACTGCGGTTGCCGGCATTTGGCCCCCGGGCCGATCCCGTGATATCATGCCTGTCATGGTTCCAACCCGACGCATGCCGCCTGCAAAGCCACTGCGCCCCGAAGGCGTCGAGCACTCCGCGCCCGCAGCCCTCGCCCTTCAGGTTGCGGCGCCCCTGATCGTCGCCCTGCTGACCCTCCTGACCTTCCTGCCGATTCTGAAGAATGAATTCGTCTGGGATGACTACCCCCTCATTATCGACAACGCCTTCGTCCAGCGTCTCGACGCCAAGAGCCTCCACTGGATGTGGACCCGCGCCGATACCGGACACTATCACCCCCTCAGCTACATGCTTCTGGCCGGAATACGCCAGGCCGCAGGCCCCAACCCCCAGGTCTTTCACGCCGTCAGCCTCATCCTGCACACACTCAATGCCCTGCTCGTCTACATGATCTCGCTCTCACTGATCGGCACGGCCTGGGGCACCCGTTCCAACAAGCCCACAGCCACCCTGCTGACGGCCGCGAGCATCTCCGCCCTCATCTTCGCCGTTCACCCCCAAAGAGCCGAGACGGTGGCCTGGGTCATCGCGATTCGTGACCTCCTCTGTGCCCACTTCTACCTCCTGACCATCATGTTCTACCTCAAGGCCTGCCAATCCCCCCGGCGACGAAGCATGTGGTTCGCCGCAATCATCTCACACGCCATCGCCCTGCTCTGCAAACCCATGGCGGTGAGCCTCCCGATCGTCCTGCTCATCCTCGATGTCTATCCCCTGCAGCGGCTGACGGGCCGGCCGAAGACGTGGCTCCGCCCCCCACAGCGCACCATTCTCTGGGAGAAGGCCGCGTTCGTCCTGCTATCCATAGCCGCCGCGGCCATCGCCCCCCTCGCCGAAATACGAGCCGGGGCCCTGTCCTCGCTCGAAGGATTCGGTATCACCGAACGGATCACCCAGATGATGTACGGCCTGGCCTTCTACCTGTTCAAGATGGTGGTGCCGGTGGGACTCTCGCCGCTTTACGAGTTGCCCAATCCCTTCAACCCGGCGGCGGGGCAATTCCTCCTGTGCGACGTGGCCGTCATCGTGCTGACGGTCCTGTTCCTGGGATTGCGTCGTCGCCTGCCGGCCGGCACCGCCGCATGGGCCTGTTACGTCATCATCCTGCTGCCTGTTCTGGGCCTAGTCCACATCGGCCCGTTCATCGCGGCGGATCGATACACCTACTTCTCGGCGATCCCATGGGCAGTGCTGATCGCCGGCACCGTCGTCCGACTCGCCCGACGTCGATGGGAGCAAGACGGACGCCCTCATGAGGTGGGCGCGGCGGCCTCGATGGGCGTGATGTTGCTCGCCGTATTGTCGATCCTCTCATGGAATCAGTGCCGAGTCTGGCACAATGCCGAGTCTCTCTGGATGCACGCTCGCAACGTCGATCCATCGTCGCGAAGCGCCCAGGGCAATCTCGCCTCAGCATTGGCCGACGCAAACCAGCCCGATCGAGCCTGGTGGCTCTTCCAGCAGATGCTGAACAAGGTCCCCGGCTACCCCCCCGCCGTTCACGGTCTGGCCTATGTTCAAGCCAAGCGCGGACGACATCGCGAAGCCGTCGCGCTCTACGAGATGGCCCTGACGGCGATGCCCACCTCCGCAGAGCTCCACGCCGACCTGGCCCAGAGCCTTGCCGCCCTGGGTCGCCATCCTGAAGCGGCCGAGCACTATCGACAGGCCCTGAAGATCTGGCCCGCCCACCTGCGGGCTCAACAGGCATTGGAGACCCTGGAGACTCGGTAGCGACGACGGGCCGCGGGTTGACCTCGCCTCGATTGTTGACGATAGTGGTGATAGCAGTGTAATTAGGAGACGCAGTGTGCGGATACCTTTGACAGCCCACGGATGGAAGGAGATGTCGCTCGGCACATTGGTGCTGGGCGTGCTGATGGCATTGTGCGCCTGGCTGTTCTGGCCCCTGGCCGTGGTCCCCCTGATCATCTGGGTGTGGCTGATCAGCTTCTTCCGCGACCCCACGCGCCACGTGCCGTCCGAGCCGAACATCCTGGTCGCACCGGCCGACGGGAAGATCACGCACGTTACCGAACTGGCCAACGACGAGGCGATCGGCGGACCCGCCCTGCGAATCAGCGTCTTCCTCAGCGTCTTCAACGTGCACATCAATCGGAGCCCCTGCAAGGCGCGCATCCGATCGATAACCTATCGCAAGGGCGAGTTCATCAACGCCATGAGCCCCGATAGCCAGCATCGCAATGAGGCCAACACGCTGGTACTGGACGGTCAGGATGGGGCACCGCGTACGCTCGTGCTTTCCCAGATTGCCGGCCTGATCGCCCGTCGGATCGTCTGTCCCGTCAAGCCGGGTGACGCCCTCGAGAAAGGACAGCGGTTCGGTATGATCAAATTCGGTTCACGAACGGACCTGACGATCCCCCGCGAATGTGTGGATCAAGTCGCCGTTCAGGTCGGTCAGACGGTCCATGCGGGCGAGACGATCATGGTTCGCCTCCGCCCGAGTTCCGGGAAGGATTGAGTATGTCGCTGTTGCACCCCATGTCGGCCGAAGAGAAGCATCGTCGTCGCCACGAACGCCGCCTCAAGAGTATCGCCATGCTGCCCGCGATGTTCACACTGGGCAACCTCGTGTGTGGCTTCGCGGCCATCTGCTGCTGCCTGCTCAGCGCCAGGGCCGACGGTACCGATCTGGCAAAACTCACGCTCAACAGCCCTCATCTCGAACGAGCGCTGCCGACCTTCCTCTCCATCGGCGGATTCCTCATCTTCCTCGGAATGGTCTTCGACGCACTCGACGGCCGCGTCGCCCGACTCACTCGTCGAACGAGCGATTTCGGCGGTCAGTTGGACTCTCTGGCCGACGTGGTCAGTTTCGGCGCCGCCCCGGCCATGCTCGTGGTGTGCCTCTTCATCTCCGAGGCCTCGCCCACCGGCCTTTCCGAAAGCTTCGCACCCCTCGCCCGACGGGCGACGTGGGTAGCCTCCGCCCTCTACGCCTCCTGTGCCGCACTCCGGCTGGCTCGATTCAACGTCGAAAACGTCCACGACGAGGCCGCCCACTTCTGGTTCAAGGGCCTGCCCTCGCCCGGTGCGGCCGCCGCTATCGCCAGCCTCGTCATCCTGCACGAGCACATCATGCAGACCCTCCCCAGGGTCACGCAGGGTATCTCGATCCTTCTGCCGCTCATGACGCTCCTGCTCGGCTTCATGATGGTCGGCCGGACGCGCTACAGCCACATGGTCAACCACTACTTCGGCCGCAGACGCTCGATGTGGCAGTTGATCTGCATCCTGCTCATCCTGCTGACCATGATGCTCAAACCCGAATGGACGATCGCCCTGCTGGCCTGCGGCTATGCCCTGAGCGGCCCCATCGATTACCTCCGCCGCAGAGCACTTGGCCTGCCGCCCGCCGGCCATGCTCACCCCCTGCCGGTGAGCCCGACACCCCCGACCACCGACCAGAAGAAGGTCTCCGGATGACTTCCCGACGATGATGGACAAACACCCGACGTGTGCCTTTCACACGTCGGGTGCATATGTTGCGCCGAATCTGACGTCGTCTCACCCCGCCCGACATCGCCTCTCAGCGGTGGCCCCCCAAACGCGGCTCAGGCCACCGCCTTCGGCACATCCGGACATCTGACGTGCCGAACAGAATCGGGACGGCCGCTCGATACGGGTATCGTATTCCGCATCCCGCATCGGCTCATCACAACTCAGTATCCATCACTCCTGTAGTGATACTCGCCGTCGTCGCCCGTCGGCGGAATTACGTCTTGGTAGTCGATCTGGGCCAGCGGATTCCCGACCTTCACGGGTTGCCCGTCTTTGTAGACGATGTTCCCGTCCGAATCGACTTCGTATTGCCAGTACTTCGGCGGGGCCAGCGTGCCGGGTACGTTGTACACGGGGGACCAGCCCCAGTCATCCGTAACGGCCCTTAGCTGCTGGATGCAGCTTTCCCTTACTCGGATAACCATGCCATCGTAGGACCAGGTGACCTTCTCGCCGAGTTTTCCAAGGTTCGGTCCTTGGAAGGTGGCATTCTGCTCGACAACGCTCTTGAAGGCGCATTCGACGGTATCGTCCGCCACCGGGAAATGCGTGGCAACTGCAAGTCGTGGACGAGGAGTGATCTGGCTGAGGAGGTAGCCATAGGCGCCCTGTGGCGTGTGCGAGCTGTTCTGGACCATCTGTGCCTGTTGGGTGGCGGCAAGGTAGGTTTGATACACGACAGTGTCACCCGTTGACGGGGGAGGTGCGGAAAGGCCCATGTTCTTGAAGGCCCACACGCTCGGCGGAATGACCATCTCGTGGATGAACACGTCCACGCCCTTGGCCTCGCCATTCTCATTCTTGTTGATGGCCTGCTGGATGCTGACGTTTTCAGGCCTGGTGTCGCTCGTATAGATCATCGTGAGAGTGGGGGCACCTGTGACATTGGGGTTCGTCCACTCAAGCTTGTAGCCGATGGAGCCCTTTCGGCAATGGATCACCGGGAAATGGGTGATCTTAACGCCCGTCTTCTTGTTCCAGTAGGCGATGTTGTCACCTGTAGGTATCCCGTTTGCATCGAGCCCGGTCTTTGTCCAGTCCAGCTCAACGGGGATCATCGTATAGCCGTCTGTCGGAGAATCACCCCCGATGGGGACCGGGGCAACCGGCAGGTTCCAATCACTTTGTGTGGGGGGCGTGTAGCCCGGATAGCCTGTGTTCAGGAAGCTGAAACTCTCAGAGTGCCACCGCGAGGCTTGCCGCAGGTGGTTACAGTAAACGTTCAGTCCGTCGTCATAGGGACCGTAGGTGTTGGGGGTCGGAGGAGGAGTCACCGTGATGTCCTCCGGCTCCGTCCATACCAGGTTTGAAGGACCGGGCCCCCACACGTACAGGGGAGTGAAGCGGCCTTGCGCGGCTCCGAAGCAGTAGATATGGAGCAGATCCGCCATGTGGTCGCCGTGCAGATGGCACAGGAAGACCTTGTCCATCCTGGGATACGCGATACCCATCGCACCGTAATTGCCACAGACCCCGCATCCGCAGTCGAAGACGAACTGGTCGAGCGGCTGCTGTGTGCTCTCGTCCCAGCCGACTTCCACGAAAATGCTCATCTCCAACTGGGCCCGGCGAGCCGGAGGGATCATGGTTCCCAGGAAGGTGATTCGCATTTCATCCGCACAAAGCTTGGTTCCCGTCACCTGTCTCAGGCCGTTCAGCTTCCAGGGGGTGATGGTCTTAAGGCTCTCGAAGTAGGAATACTGGTCCGTCTTGCGGAGCGTCGGGTAGCAGTCGCCTACCGGAAGCGGAGGGATACACCCTCCCCCACTCATTCCCGCGCCCAGCCCACCCAGGGCCAGCCCCGTAGCCTTCAATGCATCCCGCCTTGTCAACCCGGAAGACTTCGATTTCTCATCACGCTTCACTGCTGTCTCCTTCCATCATTGCGTCAATCAAGGAATGCGAACCCCCACTCTGTCTTTATCCACCCAGCCCGGCAGCATGTATCGAGTTATTGATACCCAACATCTCCGAGCGGGTCTTCCCCGGCGACATCGCCGAGCCCCGTTTGGCCATGCTACAGCGTCCCCGCGTGGCGTCAACTGGCTTTTCAAGCGAACCGTTATATGAAGACCCGCGCAGTACGATCGACTCAACCCACGCCGCCACCCAAGCCACGCCTTCTCCCAAGGCCCGGCCGGAGCAATTGGCCCATCGCGCCGGGGAGCCGCACCCTCGCGCACCGGAGGTTCTCGCCCGCACGCTAGAGCATTTCACGATTGACTGTAGCGATACCCGCAATGTTGAAACCACC
>CAYUQT010000040.1:0-90334 GCA_964446835.1 uncultured Planctomycetales bacterium
GCACGGTGGGCGGGCCGATTGGTTTCCGGCAAAGGCCTTTTGCCAGATGCAGTAATCCTTGGTTCCTGGGGGTTCGAAGTAACGGAACCCATCGGCCAGCAGTACCTTGCCGGGGGCTTTGCCGACTTTCTCTATCCGGGGCCGGTAGTGGTCGGGCATGATCACGTCGTAGTCGTCGGGCCAGGCGACCTTCCATACCTCGTCGATCGTGATGCCCTTGGGCGGATTCAGGAGGTACTGCTCGTAGGTCTTTCGGCCGGCTCGCATGAAGGTGTTCAGGGTCAGATAGCTGACGGCTCGGATAACGGGATAGTCTTCGTCCTGGGGGTAGGGGCCGTAGGTCTCGGGATTGCTGGGGCACTCAAAGATTCCCTGCGTGAGTCTTTGGATCAGGTCGGGACGCCGGTTGGGGATGGATCGGGTCAATCTGGGCAGGAGGCTTCCCGCCATGTCATACCAGTCAGCGACGCTCTGTCCGGGTTGCCAGATGTCCTGGCCGGGGGTTTGGGTGAAGTGCATGCCGCTGGTCAGGGGGCTGCCGGGTATTGCATCGTCGTATTCAAGGGCGTAGCCGATCGCGGCCTCGGCCAGGGTGCGAAGCTGGCACGAGCACTTGAGCGTTTTGCTCGTCTTCTGGGCGGTAGACAGTGAAGGGACCAGCATCGAGAGGAGGAGGCTGAGCATCCCGACGACAACCAGGAGTTCGAGCAGTGTGAAGGCTTTGTATCGCAGGCGGTCAATTCCCACGGGTCACCTCATTTCCGCACTTGGGGCAATAGGTTGGTATCTGAAGGCCTCGCTGTCGATTGAGCACCGTGGCCGCACCGCAGGCTCGACAGACATGCGTGGTGTAGACCGATCGCTTGCCGCAGGTCGGACACTGTAACGGCAGGACCTGCCCTATCTCCAGGGATCGGTGATTTCTGTAGTTGCATCCCGACGTAACGCACATCAGATTCGGGGGACCGGTGAAGTCTCGGGATCTCAGGAAGAGAAGGCCGGCGACTGCCACAGCGATGACGGCTACGCCTGCCAACAACGCGCGCTGACTCGTGGTGGATTCCGAGACCCGCGCCGACACGCTGAGCAGTGTGTCCTGGAAGAAAGACATAGCATTTCCGAAAAGGTGAATCGTCGGACGACTTGAAACGCCCGAAAGATAGTTGGGACACCATGTGATGTCAAGTGTTTCCTATGGTGTAACTACTACAAATACTGCCCAAATATCAAGTCGAACGCCCAATAGGTATGGATAGCTTGGGTAAAATACACCACCAATAAAGATTGGAAGTGTCGTGGTTTGTCTGGGACAACCTCTCGATCGGTGTGCTCAATCCCCCGCGTCCCCCTCGTGGATCAAATTGGGGGCAGTGTCACGACGGCGCCGGTTCTGGCGGAGGTCAGCAGGGCATCGATGACGGCCATGTTGGCGATGGCGTCTTCAACCGGCCATCGGGGTGGGCGGCCGGTGACCACGGCGTCGACGAAGTCCTCGACCTCCAATTGATAGCGGTTGGCTCCCGGCGTGACGATCGTCTCGTCTCGTCCGTTGCGACGGAGGATGAATCTGGCCTGTTCATCTCCCGGATGCCAGGGGGATTCGATGACGATGGAGCCTTGCGTTCCGACGATCTCGGCGCGGGCCCGCTCGTCGCTTTCAATGCTGCATTCGACTTCGGCCAGTGTGTTGTCAGGGAACCTCATTGCGCCGACGAGGGTGTCATCCACTTCGGAAGCGTGTTGAAAGGCCGCCACACTCAGGGGCTCCTGGCCGGTGATCAGGCGAGCGAGGTTTACGGGATAGCAGCCGACATCCATGAGGGATCCACCGGCCATCTCGGCAGAGGCCGGTATCTGGGTGCGGTCGTCCAGGAGAAACGTGAATGTGCTCTGGATGCAGGTGAGCCGTCCGATGGCGCCGTCGGCGATGGTCTTGCGGACCGCGTCGTAGAGTGGATGGAAACGGTACATGAAGGCCTCGGCCACAGGCAGGCCGGTTCTCCGACTTGCGGCGGCCACCTGCCGGGCCTGGGCGGCATTGGCGGTGAATGGCTTCTCGCAGAAGACCGGCAGTCCCGCCTCGAGGGTGCGGATCGTCCATTCGGCGTGGAGGCTGTTCGGCAGGGGGAGGTAGATCACGTCCGCCGTGCCAGAGGTCAGCAGGGCCTCATAGGAACCGAAGGTGTGTGGGATGCCGTGCGTGTCGCCCCAGGTCTTCGCCCGAACGGCCTGCCGACTGGCTACCGCACTGACCACGCCGTTGGAACTCCGCCGGATTCCCTCGATAACGGCCGGTGTGATGGCGGCCGTTCCCAGGATTCCCCAACGCAACTTGCGATCCATAACGATTCCTTTCACGCCTAAGGCACTGCGGCGGAGGTTCCCCGCTACAGGGTCCGTGCGTTCCTTTCGTCGAGTGCGGACGGTGGCGGCGTGTCGCACGTCGCCATCCATCCCACGACACGATTCCTTCTGCCGAGCGGTTCGGCGGCCGATTCAATCGACAGGCTTCAGCAGGAGACAATCTACGCCGACGAAGTACTTCGTGGCCGCCGCGTTCTTACCGACGATCTGGAAGCCGAACTTGTGCGGGCCGGCATCCAGTTCGACGACGCCGAAGCTGACCTTCTCGGCCTTGACGACGTGGGTCGGCCCGACGCCGCCTTCGCCGCTGTAGGCGTCAAACGGCTGGCCCAGGGGCTTTCCGTCGATGCTCAACTGGAAGGATCCGAAGTCCGTGGCCTTGACGAGGCTCATCATGACCTCGTACTTGCCGCTGGTCTTGACCGGGACCTCGACGGAGAAGGATTCGTTCGGCGTGTCGCACTGGTACCAGAGCCAGCGCCCGCCGCTCCATTTGCCGGCATGTGCTGCCACGAAGAGGGGCTTGCCGGAGGTCTTGGCGGTGAGGAAGAGCTTCTCGGCCTCGATGGCGCCCGGAAAGTCGCTGGGCTCGGTCGGATACTCTGTGATGGGGCGCCGCTCGATGCTGGAGGGCAGGGCGGGGAAGGCCGCGTGCGGTTCCTTTTGATACCAGTAGGTGACGCTGGAGTAGTCGTTCGGCATGTCATTGGCGTGGCCGTGCTCGAGCGTGACGCGGATCGACTCTTTGAATCGGATCGGATCGCGGCTGAACAGACGGTACATGGCGTTCTTGCCATACCACTGCTCGCCATCGCGGTTTTCGACGAGGTGGAATCCGGTGTAGGGGCCGGTGTACTCGACGCTGGGACAGGCGCCGCCGCCGAAGATCTCCTCGGTTCCGGTTCCGTGGTAGGCCGGTGGCCACGTTTCGCCGTCGATGAAGACCATATCGTCTCCCTCGCCCCACCAACTACCGGTGACGTTGTCGACGCCGAGGACATAGCCGGCCAGATGTCCTTGTCCGCGGATATCGAGCAAGGTGTAGTTGCCCGTGCCGGTCTTGTTGATGCCCTTGGTGTTCTTCTCCTTTGCAGGCTTGGACCGTCGGAACTGCGCATGGAATCGCCCCGCCTTGTCCATCCATGCGGGCGGTGTGCTGTAGGTTTCGTGGTCGATGTGGTACCAGATTCCCAGTGGGGGGGCTTTGGTGTCGCTGTCGTAGGTGATCTCGATGCGGGCAGACCTGCTGAAAGCCATGGGGAAATAGCAGTTGAGACCCACCGATGTGGCAGTGCCGAGTCCGCCTGGGTTCACGACAATATCCACCGACCTGATGGGTCGGGGCAGGCCGTTTGAGACACCGAAGAAGTCGCCGATGGGCGACTCGACGCTTGGGGTTTTCTCATCGTCCCAGTACATGCGGAGAATAATGTCGCGGAAGAGGCGGTGGCGCACATCCTCTCTCTCGATGATGTAGGTCCAGTAGAAGTGTCTGATGCAGCCAGGGGTCTTGATGTCGGCGAGCACGGCGGTCTGTTGGGGCTTCAGGGTGGTCCAATCCTGATTGCCGCCGGTGCGATCCCAGCTTGATGCCCTGGCCGTTCGGGCGTCCCGGAGCATCATGCCCTCGGCAAACGGTGGGGGAGAGTCTTCGTCGCCGGCCGTGGCGCCGTTTGACAGGCAGGCCGCCGTGCATGCCGACAGCGCCCATGTCCAGCCGAGGAATCGTGGGCGGCGTACCGGGGAACGGTCGATGTGCATGGGAGTCCTCTCGGTTTCGTGTCGCATGAGGTTCATCCTTTCTGCGGACTTGTCCGGTAGATATCCTCTTCTGGAGGAGGCCGTATTGTCTTGGCCCCTTTCACCGGTGAAAGGGGCCGTCGGATTCATGCCACAGCGATGCACGTCGTTTCGACCGCAGCTTCATCGCGGTGCTTCGATGGCGGTCAGATTCTCATCGATGATGTTCGTCAGGTGTTTTGTGTGAATCTGGCCTGAGTTGTTCAGCACATATCCTCGCGGGGCGCCGCCCTCGGCTTTGACTCGGATGTTCACCATGTTCAGCGCCTGGATGGTGCCCTTGTTCGTCAGGAGCGATATCGGGCCGTTCGTCTTATTGACCAGCGAGGCATGGCTCATGCCGAGGTATTCCACGACGGCTTTGGGGTCGATCACCACCGAGTCGGGCGCCTTGGGCAGGTGTTCGGTTCTCTGGAGATTCTTCAGGTGCAGGCTTCGAACCGTGGCGCCCGAGGCGATCCAGATCAGCGGTGCAGCGGTACGCCCCCACTCGTCGGAAGGCAGCGGCTTGGCCAGTGGCTTGACGGGCTTGGAGCAGAAGACTCCGTCGATGACGATGTCCTCGAAGACGGTGGGTGCTCCCGGATGCACATTGTGATGCGTGAAGGACACGACGTTGTAGCGATAGCTGCCGTAGATGTTGGACAGCCGTACTCGCTGGATGGGAGACCCGGCCGACAACAGCCGCACGGCGGTGTAGCCGTTTTCGGAGAAGAGGCCATCGGCCTCGAGGTCGGTAATGGGTCCTCGCGTCATTTCGAAGAAGCCACCGTCGTCGGCGTTCAGGGCGAGGAGGTCGTCGTTGGTGGTGCCTTTGAGGTTGCTGATCCGGCCGTGATGGCAGTTCCCGTGGAGATGGATGCCGTCCATGTTGAGGCGAAGGAGGTTGTAGTCGAAGGTGATGTCGTCGATGGTGAACTGACGGAGGTTGCCGAGTTGCACTGCGAAGGTTTCGGGGTCTTTGAGGGTCAGGCCCGAGATGCGGAGGTCCTGGACGTTGTTAAAGCGAATGAGGATGCCGAGGAAACGGGTGGGGTTGTACGGGCCCTGATAGTCTTTGCCGTGCGGCGTCTGATGGGCGTTGTTGCCGTCCCAGATGCCGCCGATGAGGGTGATGCCCTGGTTTCCTCCGGCGTGATCGGAGTTGGTGAGCATGTGGGCGTCGGCCTTGTCGGCCAGGCGTATGGTTGTGGTTCGATCGAGCAGCAGCGTCTGTCCCGAATAGATGACCAGTGTCTTACTGATGATGTACTTGTCGGGTGGAGGGGGCAGGTAGACCATGCGAGATCGGGTATCGAGGGCGGCCTGGAGGGCTGCCGTGTCGTCGTGGAGGCCGTCGCCTTTGACCCCGGCTGAGGTGAGGGCCCTGGTTACGCGGTCGCCTGCGGCCGTTCGGGCGGTGCCTTCATCCGCGGGCTCGGCTGAGAGGGCAACGGGGGTTGCCAGCAGGAGGCAGGCGACGAGGAGCTGTCCGAAGAGGGAAGGAGATTTCTGGTTCATGTCTGCTGTTTCAGATGCACAAAGGACAGGTCGGGGCTTCTTGAGGTTGATAGGGTCGTGGATGATCTTGTGCATCGTGGGGCCTCGTAGGTTCGGCTTCGGTTCGAGTATGAGAATGCTCGCAGGAGGGTAACCTAAGTCCGCCCCGGTTTCCATCGGGGAGGGCATGGATCAAGCAACACCTCCGCATCAAGGCCTTCTTCGGAACCTCTGAGAACGCCGTCAAGACGCAGGTTTGGATCGCCGTCTCGGTCCACGTCGTTGTGGCCATCCTCAAGAAACGCCTTTGGCTCGACCATGACCCGCACCGAACCCTGCAAATCCTCAGCGTACATCTGTTTGAGAAAACCCTTGTACACCAACTGCTTACAGAAACAACCATCCCAGAACAAACATCTATCTACTGTAACCATTTGTCATTGTTCGACTAATGACCGGACAACAGTGTTCTTGTCACACATTTTGGGCACAGGGGTCGATGGCCAGGCGGGAGGGGTGGTGAAGACGTATTCGATGCCGCGGATCTCACATGCAGCGGTCTGGAGTCTCTCTGGGGATTCTGGGGAGTGGAAATCCTTTTCGCGGGGGCGGGGTGAACCAGCGCAATTTCTGAAGCTGCACCCTGCCGCGGTCAAGCTGGCCGCAGATCCGAACCAACCCTCCGCCGAGCCATGACAACTGCCGATCGCAGGTCGGGGAACACCGGCAGATCGAGGGAACAGTACGGGGACGACACGAGTCCGCCTGCGGCGGATCGGTGCAACCCACGGCTGGAAGCAGCCCCCATCTGCCCTGACCCAACACCCCGATCGTGTGTCCAGCAGGTTCTGTGGGTGAGGGCTCCTGCCGAACCGCAGTTCGACAGGAGCCTCCCCCATGCGTCTCAATACATCCCACGACCGAACCCGGAGTGATTTAGAACAGGTCCGTCGGGTCCACCAGCGTCTGGAACGTCTGGCCGGCCGCTCCGGGCTGGGGCGGTACGGTCGAGACACCCCCGGGGCCGAGCGTGGCAGGCCCGCCCAAGCCGCCCTGACCACCGGAACCCCCTCCACCCCCGCCGCTATGGACGGCTCCCACCGCCACCCCACCGGCAAGCGTTCCGATGGCCCCGGCCGCGACGTCGATGGTGATCGGGGTCGCGGTTATGACGGGGCTAAGGAGGTGTACAAGGCCACCACCACCACCACCACCGCCGGCGAAACTGTCTGTCAAGGTGATTGAGCCGTTCGCGCCCTGCCCTCCTCTGGCCGTGATCAGGCCGCTGTTGGTGATCGAACCGGAAGACGCCAGGATGATCACTCCGCCACCGCCGCCACCGCCGCCTATGCTGAGACCGGGGTTGGCGTTGGCGTTGATCGTGCCGGCATTCACAATCGCGGTCTTAGCCAGAACGGTCAGCGCCCCCCCGCCCGACCCGCCGGCCCCATCCGGGAATTTGTCGGCGGAGCCCCCGCCGCCGCCCCCGCGGGGATCGGGGGCGAGCAGGGCCATCGCCTCGCCGACATACAACCCCGCCCCCGGCACACCCGCTCGGGCTGTCCCCAGCAATACCGTTTCCCCGTTTCCGGCGGCCGAGTTGGATATCCCCGTGCTGGCGGACTGATGGATTGAGAAGGATTCATTTTCGATCACGATGACCTTGATGGTGCCATTGTTCGTGAAGGTGCCCGAGCAGCGGATGATCGTGCCGCTGTGGACCGACAAGGTGATACCGTTGTTGACGGTGAAGTCGCGAAACTGCGTATTGCCGCTTGGGACAAGATCGAACAAGAAGGTGTTGGCCGCAACCGTCACATCTCCTGCCGACCCATCCCCGTAGGGGCTGGGGGTGGGGGGAGATTGCGGTATGCACCCGATCTGACCCATCGCAGAGAACAGGACCAGCATGCAGACGGTCGGCACCATCCTCAGTTGCAGGTACTTCGACGGACCCACGAACTCAACACATGGTCGCAACATGGGACACCTCCTCGAAAGGAGAACAAAGTATTAGGAACCCACGGTTCCTGTTGGTTCACGCCGGGAATTGACAACTCGAAAGTGTCGGTTTCCGAGTCCGACCGACCCGGGCAACCGTCTGACCAAGAACGACTATCCGCGAAGGGCGTCTTCCGGTCAAGCAGGGGCCGCGGTGCTGAGGCATACGGGTCTCCTCGTCACGGGAGACGAGTCCTTCTGTCGTTTTGCGCCAACAGCCTCCACAGATCCACCCGATCGGAGGACGCCAAGGAAGACCGGAAGGTTTCTCATCCGCCTTGCGCGGCTCACCGGGGACAACTGCCGTTCTTGTGCGACCAGGAAGGTGTCGCATACATTGAGGCAGGTAATACCCTGCACGCAAACCAAGAGGAAGACCACAAGAGGTGTGGTTTCCGACGTTTCCCACAACGGCGCGTGGGACAGCAGCAGAAAGATCAAACGGCATCTTGACGGGCTCGTACAACACCCTCCTGTAAGTTGTCCGACGTGGGCCAGACGCAGATCCTGAGAGGCTCCGCTGAAGTCGGTTGTTGCCGCTGGTCGATCTGAAACTGTCCGATCCATGTCTTTCGCTTGAGTTCCTGGTGAAAGCTCCCGCTTTGCCTCACACAGACGGGCCGAAATCGACTTCCTACCGATCAACGAGGGGCGCAGACTCGCCGTCGAGTGCAAGCGGATGGATGCGCCACGACAAACACCGTCCGTGCGAATCGCACTGGAGGATCCGGAACTCGACCGAATCAGCGTGATCTACCCCGGTACCAGACGTTATTCCATCGCCGAACGGATCGAAGCGGTGCCGGTCAGGGCGATCGAGGGTGGCATGAAGGGTCTGTTCCTCGCATGACGTTCTGATTACCTCCCGTCCCGAACATCGCGCCACAACGTCGCCCGATCGGACAGTTCGGAACATGGTGCAGGATCTCATGGCGAGAATCGGCGGCAACGCCTCAGCAGTTCTGTCATCGGATGCCGTTTCGAGCTGGTCCGAGGAGGTCGGTGGGAGGTTGATGGCTCTTCGATGAGGTGCCCTCTTCGTTCTGAACACGGGGCGGGAGTCTCTCAGCCGCCGACACGAACCATGTTCTCCAGGGCCCCGGCCGCTCGGGCACGGATGTCCTCAGGCACGCGGACCTCATGCTCCATCGCTTCGAGCGACCAGAGGACCTTCTCCAGGTCGATCTTCTTCATGTTGGGACATATCGCTGCATCGGTCGCAGGGTAGAACTTCTTTCGGGGATTCTCCTTGCAGAGGCGATGAAGAATACCCAACTCGGTGCCGATGATGAACTCGTCGGCATCCGACGATTGGGCGAAGCGGCACATCTGTCCGGTCGATAAGACTTGATCCGCAAGCCGTCGCACGGCTTCGGTACACTCGGGGTGGACCATCACGACGGCGCCGGGGTGTTCCTTTCGGGCGCATTCGATGTCCGTATCCATGATACGAACGTGCGTGGGGCAGTAGCCGTTCCACAGAATCATCTTTCGCCGCGTCCGAAGCATCACGTGTTGGCCCAGGTACTTGTCGGGGACAAAGAGGATCTCACGGTCTTCTGGAATACCTGCTACCACCGCCACGGCATTGGCCGAGGTACAACAGTAGTCGGACTCTGCCTTGACGTCGGCGGTGCTGTTGACATAGCACACGACGACGGCCTCCGGATGAGCCTTCTTCATATCGCGCAGTTGATGGGCGGTGATCATATCGGCCATAGGGCACCCGGCATGCGGTTCCGGTAGCAGGACGGTCTTGGTGGGGCTGAGGATCGAGGCGGTTTCTGCCATGAAGTGTACGCCGCAGAAGACAATCACATCGGCTTCGGTCTTGGCGGCCTGCCGGCTCAGCTCAAGCGAATCGCCGGTGAAGTCGGCCAGTTCCTGAACTTCGAAGGTCTGATAGTTGTGGGCCAGAATCACGGCATTTCGGCGGTGCTGGATATCGCGAATGCGCTGTTCGATGGACTCATGGGGGCTCATGGTGTCTCCGCGGGTTGACTCTGTCCGAGCACCTCGTTCATGCTTCCGGTCCGGTATCCCTCCAGGTCCAGCGTGATGTACGCAAAGCCGCATTGCTTGCCCAGCGTGATGCACGCCACGCGGAGCTGGGGTTCGAGCAGACGATGAACCACGTTCGGTGGTGCCTCCAGCCTGAGGACGTCTCCGTGATGTCTCGCCCTTGTTCCCGCCAGGCCGTTTCGGGCCAGAAAGTCCTCGATGATCTCCACCTGACGCAGCTTCTCACGGGTGATCGGCGATCCATAGGGAAACCGCGATGCCAGGCAGGCCATGGCGGGCTTGTCCGCCGTCGGCAAGTGATAGATCTCGCGACTGAGCGTGCGAATATCCTGCTTGGTCAGACCCGCTTCGCGCAGCGGACGCATCACGCCGAGTTCGTCGGCTGCACGGCTCCCCGGTCGGTAGTCGCTTGCGTCGTCGGCGTTGGTGCCGTCCGCGATGTGGGAGAAACCATGGGCGGCGGCCTCGTGCTGGATCTTTGTGAACAGCTCCTTCTTGCAGTGATAACAACGATCCGGCGGATTGTCGCTGAACCCGGGAATGTCCAGTTCTTCAGAGACGAGTGTCACATGGGCAATGCCCCGCTCTTCGACCCATCGAACTGCCTCCTCATACTCACGCCGCGGGTATGTCGACGACGTTGCAATGATGGCCAGGCATCTGTCACCCAGCACCTCATGTGCAACCGTCAACAAGAGCGTGCTGTCCACGCCTCCGGAGAAGGCGACGACGCAACCGCCGGTTGCGCGGAGGACATCTTTGAGTCGATCCAGTTTCGCATGTAGTACTGCGGAAATCATCATTCTGTCCTCTGCGGGCCTCCCTTTTCATGCCCCTGCTGTGATTCGCAGAAGAGATTCTATCAGATTGCGCAGGCCACACGATTTCGGGTGGGCCTAGATCCCCATTCCGTCCGTAAGTTCGGTGTGGAACACCTCCTGCGAGGTCACAGGTTCGCCGGCGAAAACGTTTGCCAGCGTGGCCTTGTCCATCATGCGTGTGCTGACGTTCCGAATGTCCAGCAAGATGCGCCTGAATCGGCAGACCGGCTCCTGCGTGCACCGCTCGTACTGGCTTGCGGAAACGCATGCGATCGGTGCGAGCAGTCCGTCGAAGTGTCGGACAACCTGTCCCATGGTGATCTTGTCCGGGCTTCTCACGAGCCGGTAACCCCCCAGTTTTCCCGCCACACTGTCCACCCAGCCCTGAGCCTTCATAGCCAGCATGATCTGCTCCAGGAACCGCTTGGGCACTTCGTTGCGACGAGCGAGTTCCCGAATCGGAATCGGTCGGCGACCGTAGTGCTCCACCAGAGTGAAGAGCACCCGCAGGGCGTAGTCGGTTTTCATCGACAGCTTCATGGCCTCTCCGGTGTGGAACTCATGATGGCCTCTCACCTCCTCGTGCCATTCTCTGCGCACGGCTGATCGTTCGTCAGATATAGTAATCCGAAAGACGCTTGTCGGGGCTTGCCAGCGTCAATGCTCCTTCGAGATCGGCGATCAGGTCGTCGGGATGCTCGATTCCGATCGACAGACGCAACGTGGCCGGAGTGATTCCGGCGGTTCGACGCGCTTCCTCGCTCATCGAGGCGTGGCTCATCGTCCACGGCTGTTCGACGAGCGACTCGACGCCACCGAGGGACTCGGCCAGCGTGAACAGCTTCAGGCCGCTTAGAAAAGCGTTCGGTTCGAGCAAATCCAGGTCCAGGTCGAGGCTGACCACCCCCCCATACCCCTGCATCTGACGGGCGGCCAGCGCGTGATGAGGGTGGCTCTCCAGGCCGGGGTAGTACACACGTTTGACATAGGGATGTTGTTCCAACCATCGCGCAACGATCAGGGCGTTTCGCTCATGGGCCTCCATACGGTAGCTCAAGGTCTTGATGCCTCGCAGCACCAGCCATGCGTCAAACGGCGAACAGGCGGTTCCGAGGGCATTGACCAGAAAGCCGATGCGCTGGCTGAACCTTTCGTCATGGACGATAATCGCACCGCCCACCACATCGCTGTGACCGTTCAGGTACTTCGTCGTCGAGTGAACGACGATGTCCACACCAAAGCGGAAGGGCTTCTGGAAATGCGGGCTCATGAACGTGTTGTCGGCGATCGTGAACAGACCGTGCTCGCCGGCGAGCGCCGTGATCGACGCGATGTCGACCAGGTTCAGGAGCGGATTCGAAGGGGTTTCGATCAGTATCGCTCGTGTCGACGGACGGATGTGCCGACGAACCTCGTCGCGGTCCCTCATGTTCAAAAAGGACGTCTCAATCCCCATACCCGATAGGACGCTGCTGAGGAAACGGAAGGTCCCGCCATAGATGTCGTTTCCCGTGATGATATGGTCACCGGGTGCGAAAAGGTAACCGAGTGTGCTCAAGGCGGCCATGCCCGTGCACGTGGCCCAGGCCTGAGCACCTCCCTCGAGAGCAGCCAGGTTCTGTTCCAGTGCCGCTCGCGTCGGGTTGCCGGATCGGGTGTAGTCAAACCCCTTGTGAACGCCAATTCTCTCGAAGGCGAACGTCGACGTCGGATAGATCGGCGTCGTCACAGAGTTGAACGCGGAATCCTTGTATACGCCGGTGTGAACGGCCAGCGTCTCGGGTTTCCAGTAGGGTTCGGTCTTTCGGTTCATGAACGCCTCCCGGGCGCCTCTGATGGGCTCTGGTTCTCCTCATGTTTCCTGGAAAAGCGGTGTGGACAAGTACCGTTCGCCGGCACTGGGAAGTATCGCGACGATCAGTTTGCCCTTGTTCTCGGGGATTTGAGCCACTTGGTCGGCGGCAAACAGCGCCGCTCCGGACGAGATCCCGCAGAGAATGCCTTCCTGTCGGGCCGCTGCGCGGGCCCACTTGAATGCGTCTTCATTCGCAACCCGAATGACATCGTCCACAATGCCCAGGTTGAGCACGTCGGGAACGAATCCGGCACCGATACCCTGGATCTTGTGCGGGCCGGGTTTCAGTTCCTGGCCGGATCGCTTCTGTGTCAGAATGGGAGAGTCCGCAGGTTCGACCGCGATGGCCCTGAAGGATGGCTTGCGCTGCTTGATCACCTCGCTGATGCCTGTGATCGTTCCTCCGGTCCCTACACCGCTGATCAGAATATCGACCTGGCCGTCAGTGTCGTTCCAGATCTCCTCAGCGGTCGTTTTGCGGTGGACCTCCGGGTTGGCCGGGTTCTGGAACTGCTGCGGAACGAATGCGTTCGGCGTTTCTTTACCGAGTTGCTCGGCTCGATTGACCGCACCCCTCATCCCCTCGGCCGCCGGCGTCAACACCAACTCTGCCCCCAAAGCCTTCAGGAGGGCACGTCGTTCGAGCGACATGTTGTCGGGCATCGTCAGGATCAGCCGGTAGCCCTTTGCCGCAGCGACAAACGCCAGGGCGATTCCCGTGTTACCCGACGTCGGTTCGATGAGCACTGTGTCTTTGTGGATCTTGCCGGCTTCCTCGGCTGCCTCAATCATGGCTGCGCCGATACGGTCCTTGACGCTGGAGAGTGGATTGAAGAACTCCAACTTGGCGTAGACCTTTGCGGGTGCTTGGATGATCCGATTGATCCGCACCAGAGGGGTGTTGCCTATTGTCTGTGTGATGTTCTCGAAAAGACGAGCCATGTCTCGCTCCTTGCTGCTGAGATTAGGTTTGACTATTGGATGCCGCCGAACGGCTTTCTGATTCAGCGCTTCTCCAGAAAGCACACAAAATAACGATCGATACAGTAGTATATTGTATCAGATGGCTGTGTCAACCGGTTTCGCTGTTGTTTAGCACACCTGCCTTCGTCCGCAGGGCGGAAGAATGGGACAGAATCCGATGTCAAAGGGGTAATGTAAGCCGTAACATGTTTTTAAAAAAGGCTTTGTGACGTATTCTGTTGAGGAATGTGTCTTGGTTCGCAACAACCGGTAACGGCATCATTACTCATGTGCTTCACCTGGGTCGTCGGATCACAAAGGAATTGTACAATTATCTGGTCGTTATTAATGTCGATAGGTCGATGGCTAAATGCCAGGCGAACTGTCCGCACCTGCGGTGGTTCGTCTTCGTCAGGCTCATCATTCACGGCAGGACATTCCGGGTCGTCACCCGGAATCTGGCGACCAGAGGCGAACCGTCACTGAGTGACGAACCGTCTTCTCGGCGGAAGTTTACGTTGTCACGTTGGCAGGCCAGTGGTTCGAGATGGCAGCCGGTTCCGTTCCGGAAGAGGTATCGTTCGATGTCGTCGTTCACCGGGCCGAACAGTTCGTCCAGCATGTCGCGAAGGGCCAAGACCTCACGAACGTGCTTGAACGCGGACGTACGCGACTTCATGTCCTTCTCCGAAGCATAGTGGTTTGGCCGGTAATCGCGCCAGCCTTTGCCTGCTCGGAAGGGACCCATGTTGAAATCGCCGGCCAGAATAACAGCGTGAGAGGGGGGCGAATTCGATTTGACGAATGCGACGAGTTCGGCGGCCTGTCCAAGTCGTGCACGCTGGGCGGCGTCGGTGTCTCCGGCCTCCATGTGCGTATCGTAGAAGTCAATGGCGGCACGCCCCACATGGAGCCGCACCATGAGGGCGCCCTTCGAGGCCAGCATGTTCTGCAGTTCGCCCACGTGCCTGTAGTGGATCATTTCCACCGCGGACATCGGCAGACGCGTGAGCACGGACAGCCCCGAGTTCGCCACCTTCCATGGGGCGGACGGACGCCCGAAATACACACGATTCGGATAATCCGTTCCGGCCCAGAGAAGATCGTGTCGCTGGAAGCACTCCTGGATGGCCACGACGTCGTAGCCTTTCAACCGCGGCGAGATCTTCGGCAGCTTCTCTTTCGCGTCATCCAGTATGGGGCGGGTCTGAATGTTGTAGCTGAGAAGTGATACCTCAGTGGGGGTGGAGGGGATGCTTGCGGCCCCGGCGGTGAGTCCTCGCACGATCACGTTCTCGTCAAGCCCGAAGACCCGTCCGCTGGACATTTGAAGGAGTGCGACGATTGCCCAACAGGGCGGGACAAGGGGTCGAGGCAGCACGGGTTCCTCCTTTCATCAGTGCGCGAGTGGGCGGAATTGCACTGAGAATCCTCGGACGCGTGACCCACATAGCCTAGACGCATTCGCTTTGCGCGGAAATAGCTTTCGGAGGGATGGCTTGCGCCGGTTCGGTCAATCGTGTATGCTTTCCGCCAGTCAGGTACCCACGACGCCAAGGCTCCGGCCGAGCACATTGAGTGGCCACTGGCCTGGCTTCATAAGCACGTTGTCTGAGAAGGCCCGCCCCGAGTCGGGCGGTGTCTTCGGAGTTCCAGAGTGTGGGAGGCATCGACCATGAATCGCACGAAGGCTGGCAGGGAGATGGGGTGGATGTCGTTGGTGGTAGGGGGCAGGGGAGGTGTTTCGTCGCTCTTGACAGCGTTTGCGATGGTCGTCGCTTTGCGGGTACCGACTCCAGCGCATGCTGAGGAACACTACTTCGATTCGGCCGGAGTCAAGATTCGCTACACGGACGAAGGCTCCGGCCCACCGGTCGTCCTGATTCATGGGTATCTCGCCAGCGGCGACCTGAACTGGCGGACATCTGCCGTCGTCAGTTTGTTGGCTAAGGACTTTCGCGTGATCACGCTCGACAACCGAGGGCATGGCAAGAGCGACAAGCCGACCAGTCCGGATGATTACGGTGTGAATATGGTGCAGGATGTGCTCCGACTTCTGGATCACCTGAAGATCGCCAAGGCGCATTTCGTGGGCTATTCCATGGGGGGCATGATCACGATGAAGCTGGCGACCCTCGCGCCCGACCGGATGCTGTCGGCCGTTGTCGGCGGTATGGGGTGGATCAAGAAGGGGGCGGCGATTGGGGATCGTGGCGATCGCCGCGGGGTGAGTACCCCTCTGCGAGCTTGTGCCCGTGCATTCCCCATGCTGGGGATTACTCGCGAGGAATTGGTTGCCATCAAGGTGCCGGCCACCGTTGTCATCGGTACTGACGATGGTCTACTCGGACGATCGGTCGAGCCGTTGCGTGAGGTGAGGCCGGACATTCCCGTGGTGCTGGTCTCCGGCGCCAATCATCTGAACTGCATCTTTCGGCCGGAATTCCGCAAGGCGATCAAGGAGTTCCTGGACAAGCAGGTCGCCGCATCATCCGGAGCCAGGCAGGGGGGTAAGTAGGGGCCATTGAGCCGCGGTGGGAAGCCGGCATTCCGGCGATTTGTGATAAGTGGCAACGACCGTTCAGGGGGGTGCATCGAGGCGGCCGGAAGTGTATACTACGTTGCGATGGTCGTGGCAGATGTCGGCCCCAGCCTTGGCCGATAATAGTATGGCGGATGTCGACGGCGCTTCCTTCGTCGTTCGCCGCATCGCGTGTGTCCAGCGGACACGGCGATCAGAGGCCACCGTAGCTCAATTGGCAGAGCAGCGGTTTTGTAAACCGCAGGTCGTCGGTTCGAATCCGACCGGTGGCTGTGACGAAAAGCCTTGATAATCTGCGTTTTTCCTAGGGTTTTCGCGCGTTTTTGCCTTGCGGTTCACATCGCCGTTGAGTCCACCGCAGTCCACAGAAGTCGCTGTCTTTCCGTCCTTTTGCGGAAAGCAGAACGGAAAGACAAACCGCAGGAACTCCTGCCAATCCGCCCACTCGGGAACCCTTTCGGTCTTCGCCCCAGCGTTGATCGGCATTGGCGTCGGTGCCTCCGGCAGGGCTCCGCGGAGAGCCTGGAGGGCCGTGGCCCGCTCTTTCAGTACGGTGTGCGAGTACCGGGAGAGGGTCAGGTTGATATCGCAGTGCCTGGCCAGGTCTTGAGCGAGCTTCGGGTGAACCCCCCGGCGGGCCAGGTTGGTGATGAAGGTGTGCCGCAAGGCATGAAAGTCAGCTACAAGCCCCTGACCGTCGCGGTACTTGAGGAAGCCTGACTCCTCGCGCCTCTTCCGTGCGACCTTGCCCCTCGCCTTGCGAATCCAGGCGGCTCGGGCTTCCGCGAGGTCCTCCCGCAACATCTTGGCAGGCTTGTCTGGCATTGGAAAGACGAGGGTCTTCTCTGGCAAGCCCTTCAGGCGGTCGCGAAGCTTCTGAGCCGTATCGCCCAGTAGTGGCAGCACATCCTCACGACGATGCTTGCTGTAGTTGGCGATAACCGTCACGGTCGGCGGGTTGTCGTCTAATCGGAAGGACTCCGGCGTTAGCGTGCCGACCTCCCTGGCGCGAAGACCCGTCTCGGAAACGAACGTGTAGAGAAGCGCCCGCTCCGCACCGGTCAATCCGAAGCGATGCGGTGCCTTGCGGGTGGTCTTCAGCAGGGTGTCGAATTCCTCCTCACCGAGCGCTCGGCGATCGTGTCGCCGGTCGAGTCGGACGTTGACGCCGTCCAGGTGGGCGACAGGCGATTCGGGGATGAGCCGCTCCTTGACCGCCCAGCGGCAGAACTGCTTGAACGCCTGAAGGTGGAAGTTGAACGTTTGGGCGCTGATGCCGGCAATCTCATTGCCTTGGTCGTCGGTCTGAGGCTGCCGGAGGTCGTTCAGCTTTTCCAGCACTTTGCCGGCGGTCACGTCCCCCCAGAACCGCAAGCCGCAGTCGGAGAGGATTCTCGCGATGCGAGCTGAAAGCAAACGAACGTGCTTCTCGGTCACTCCCTTGGCCCGGCGAGCCTTGAGGAAGGCCTCCAGATGCTCCGCGAGCGTTCGGTGGTTGACGGCGCGGCGGGCGTCCAGCAGCCCGATCTTGAAAAGGTGTTCCTCGATATGGCGGGGAAGGTGCCGAAGCCATTCCTGGAGGCTGGGGTCGGTTTGGCCGCCGCTGGCTCTGAAGAAGGCCACCAGTCGATTCAGGTTCCTGGCCAACTCTTCGGTGGCCGGGCGGCTGGTGAACGCGGCGATTCGATGTTGCACCTCGTTGTGATCACGGAACTCAATATACCACTTCGAAGTTTCGTTGAGCTTCCCGTCTCGATTCCGATAGGTCGGTTTCAGCAATCGCATTCATCTTACCTCCGGCGCAAGCGCCTTCAGGCATTCTTGTACGATCTTGTCCCCTGCCAGCGGTCCACGGGCGGCGCGCCGGCTTCCATCCACGCCTCAAGCGTTGTTCGGCTCCAGCGAACGGATCGCCCGAGTCGTACGGGCCTCGGCAGCCGTCCGGAACTCAATAGTTTCCAGACATGGGCTCGGCTGATGCTGAGCATCTCAGCCACCTCGTCTGCTGACAGCGCGATTCTCGGTACCGTATCGGCCATGATCCTTAATCCTATCATGTTGTCCAGGGCTACCCGCAGTAGCTGCATCCACAGTGGTGGCAGAGCCAGCAACCGCTTTCCGGCGTCATAGTGGAGCCACACTCGGGGCATGCCACCCCCGATTGGCGGTGGGCGATTCGCATGTGGCATGAGTGATGTGAATCCAGCGGTCTGGTGTCCACCGGCCGCTCAGGGCCGGCGGGCTCGGTGGTCGGTTCGGAGCGACATACGATCGTGTTCGTGCTGGTCATGACAACCTCCTATATGCTCGTTCGCTTACGTGCGAACACTGGTCGCAAAAAAAGAGACCTATACCTCCTTGCCGGTCAAGCGCCGGGGCACGCCGTCCACGATGCGGACGCAGGCGGAGTCCTCGTCGGGCCTGGCTGGCCGCAGAAGCTTCTCCAGGTGCTCCGGCAGGAGAAAGGGCTTGCCGTCATGAAGGCGGATGTCCTGGAACCGGTACAGGGCGGCGGTGAGCGAAACCCCAAACCTCCGCGTCAGGGCCGGCAGGAACCGCTTCTTCCAGAGCCAGGCGGACTCCGGCGTATCCATCATCAGTTCCACGATGCACTCCCGCTGGCGTAGCCGGTACTGCTCGCAGGCCCGGAAAAGCTCTCGAACCAGAAGCGGCACGGGCATCAGAAACGCCGCTGCGAACCGGTCCGCCTGCCTCTCATAAGGCTGAAACCGGCTGAAGCGGCCCGTGTCGGTCTCGTGGAAGGTGTTACGGACGTTCTCGTGGAGGACAAGGTGGCCAAGCTCGTGGGCGCACGTAAAACGGTAGCGTGCCTCCTGGGATACGACAGCCTCGCTGATGAGGATCTCCCGGTCCTTGAGAAAGGCCGCGCCCACCACGTCCGTTCCCAGATGAGAGAGGTCCTCAATCCCGAAGCGGATTCCGAGTGGACCTTCGATCCACTCATCGACCGGGATGGGCAGGGGAACCTCGCTGATTCGCAGTTTCCGGCAACAGCGTCTCAGGCACTCCGTCGCACGCTCTTCGATGCGGCGGATGGCGGGTGCCGGCCTCAGAAACGCTGAGCCTGAGTACAAAGGTCAGCCCTTGCCTTTCGTGCGAGCCATACGCTCGGCCTGACGAATCAGGTCGTTCCACTGATCGGGCGAGAGGTTGCGTGCGGTGCGGAGAAACTCGGGCACCTTGGCAGCGGTAAGCGCGTCCTGCGACGCCACCTCGTCCACGATGGCTTCCGGGCGGCTCCATCCCGCTCGAAGCTGGGCCTCGGCAATTCCGTATACACGGCAGATCCGCATAAGCAGATCTTCCGAAGGATTGCGGCGGCCTTTCTCGATATCGGTAAGGTGTGCGGGGGCGATGTTCAGGAGCCGTGCGGTCTCACGGAGCCCCTTCTTGAGCCCTTCTACGCGGCGTGCTCGAAGGACTTCCCCGATGGGCATGCTGGATGGAGGCTTTGAACTCACGGCATCCTCCTTGTGCATTCTGTTCGCTTATATGCTAACGGGCAGACAATGCGAAGTCAAGGGTCAGTCATAAAGAAAGACAGCAGGTCCCGTCCTGGAGCGTTTGCTTGTCGCACCGGTCTGCCACCGGCGAGAAAGAAGGGGGCGGGGGAGGTCTGGAACCGGCGGCGTGTGGGGGTTCTAGAGACAGCCGGCGGGAAAGCGCAGCCTGCAAGCGACCGCCGGGTGAGCGGTCCCCTCCTCTCTCGCGAGCACCGTCGGATGCTCCCGCGGGGAGAGCGAGCCGGAGGGTGTGGCAGAGGTGTCTGTGCAGAACGAGTCAGTCAGATAACATCTTGAGTTCGACGAGCACGGTATCCAGTTCGCGTAGGTACTTCTGGGCCAGCTTGAGTTGTTCCAGTTGGTCAGGCTTGATCTGCTTCAAGTCAGGGTGCCACGGCCAGCGAGGTCGCACCTTGTCTTGGAGGTAGTTCCAGTAAGGCTGCGTACCCACGGTGAGAAGCTTCTGGAGGCCTCCAGGGGAATCCTCCAGGGCGCCGTAACCGCGTAGCTTGGAGAGGGAGATCGGCTTCTTATCGGTGCTATCCTTGGCATCAACGCCGGGCTGCCAGTAACCTTCCGCTGTGAGGGGTGCTAGCAAGGTCTTGACCTCGGCAGATTGGGCACGCTGCATCTTCACCTTCTTCTCGGCGTCTTCGCGGATTCTGGCGGCCTCTGCTACACCCCTCTTCTCTTCGGCCTCGCGAGAGGCCGCGGTCTCCTCGCGCTTGCTCTTAGAGCGGGCCGCCTCAAGATCCTTCTCGGCCTTGATCTGCTTCTCGTGGTCCTCGGCCTCTTGGCGGATCTTGTCGGCCCGTGCGGCTGCAAGACGGCGGTCGGCCTCTGTTCGGGCTGCGTCTGTGTCCTTGGCTATTGTTCGGGCTTGTTCGTCGGCGTGTTGGGCGTCGAGTTCTCGGATGGCTTGCTCCAGGGTAATATCACGGTGCTTGCCTGTTCGCTGCGCTTCGACCACAAGTCCCTGAATGTTCAGCCTGGGCTTGCGGCATTGCTCGATGAGGCGGATCGTTGAGGCTCCCTCGTTCTCAAGGGCCGCGAGGAACTCAGGGCTGGGCTTGTAGGTTGTCTGCTCGGCGGCGAGCGCGGCGCGAACAGGTTCGAGCAGCGTCAAAACGTGGGTGCGAATAGCCTCGCCGTCCGCCTTAGTCGGCCGGCGCTGCTGAAAGTGGTTTCGAAAGGCCTGGATGTGGGCGGGCGTGGCGGCGAGAGCCTTGCCGCGGTCGTTGGTAAGCAAGACCACGACGTTATCGTCCCACTCCTTGAGTTCCTTGTCGAACTCGGCGATCAGGTCTAGGGTCTTCTGGCCTTGGTCGATGGCCTGTTGGCACATTCGTTTGGCCATAGCGATGCGTTCTTGGTCCTGTGCCTTGGCTGTCTCCTGTTCGGCTTGGCGGCGTTGCTCGGTTCGCTGCTTGGCCTGTTGAAACGGGTCGGAACCGCGGCGGTGCCACAGGGCGATGCCGACGGCGGTGCCGGCGATGACGATCGCGAGCGCGGCGACGGACAGGAGCGGGACCGGTCGCCGCGTCCGGTGCTGGACGGAAGCGGTGTTGGGGGCGCCGGGTTCATTCGTTGTTGTCATTCTGGTCGTCTCCTTTTTTCGGCTTCTTGGGGCGTTTCTTCGGTTTGGGCTTCTGGGGTGAGGGCTGTTCGAAGAGGCCCTCCTCCTTCTTGGCGTCGTCAAGCAGGCTCGAAAGGTCATCGAGAGATATCTGGTCGAAGGTATCTTCGGCACAGGCGCGGCGGTCGGCCTGCGCATTGGACTGGGCCAAGGTGGAATCGGCCTTTACATCAGGAACGATGGTGTCATTGTTGGGCGCGGGCCAGGGAGCGGCCTCCCGGCGCTTGTACTCATCCTGAGCGATGTGGAACTTGCAGGCCATGACGAAGCTGTACCCACCAAACTGGCTGAAACCGCTACCACGGTTGACGTGGACGAGACATCGCTCGGGGTGGTTGCTGAAGTCGATGATGTCGTTCACCCGGTGTCGTGGCCCGATCTGCTCATGAACGCCCCCGCCGACGGTGTGGGTCGAACTGTAGGTTCCTTCCGAGAAAGACTCGAATTGTGAGGCAAGTTCATAGATGGCCTCGCCGGACGCCTTGCTGAGATAGTCTTGCTGGAAGACGTCGTTCACGGAGAAGATCTGCTTGAAACGGGTGTTGGAGAAGACAATGGGCACGAGGTCGCCGTCGGGGGTTTTCAGGTCGGGGAGCGTCTGGTTGGCGAGAATGACCCCGATGCCCATGCTGCGGGCGTGGCGAAGGATGATCTCCAGGTTGCTGCTGACGAGCTGTTGGAACTCGTCAATGAAGAGGTAGATGTGCGGATGGTTGCTCGGCTTGGTGGCTGCGGCCGTCAGCGCCGCGTAGAGGGCGAGCCGGGCGATCTCGGCCACGGCGACGCTTTCGAGTGCGGCCGGGAGGAAGAAGTAGAGGACGGCGGGGGACTGGAAGTAGTCGTCCAGATTGATCGCATGGTCGAGAACGGCCTGCGAGTAGCCATGCTGAGTACAGGCGTTTAGAGCAGGAAAAGACGCCAGGCGGTCCACAATTTTGATGATGTGCGATGCGTCTTCGAGCTGTCTGCGGCCCATGCCCTGATAGACCTGTCGGTTGCGAAGAAGCTGGAGCAGGTGGGCAAAGGACGGGCAATCGGGTTGATAGCGAAGAGCGCGGAACAGAAGGTGGCTCTGAACGTCGGAGAAGTAGTCGCGACCATAGAAGCGGCCGTACTTGAGTCCGAAGGCACCGATGAGCAGTTCGGTACGCTGGTGAAGCGTGAGGCGCTGGTGGAGAGACTGGTGCATCGGGTTGAAAACATACGTGGAGTGGTCCAAGGTGGTGGTGAACCACTTGAACGGCAACCCGGCCGCCTCGGCTTCCTCGCGGGCGCCGGCAAACAGCGCCGGGTCGCCCTTAAGGTCGATGACGATCACGGAAGAATCCCGTTGCCGAGTGAGTTGGGCGATGAGGGGGGCAAGACCGATCGCCGTCTTGCCGGACCCGCTGCTGCCGAGGATGTGGGCATGCTCGCCAAGGATATGGCGGTCCAGCAGAATCGGGTAATCGTTGATCGTGCTGGTTCCAAGCCACAAGTGGTCGGCCTCCCGAATCGTGGCTTCGCCGAACGGAACCTCGAAGGGAGAGGTGCGAAGGCGCTCGACGCGGGCATCCCAGAGGGACAGGCCGTTGGTGAAGCGTGGGGTGTTGGGGGGCTCCACAGCAACGTATTGAAGGTACAGGAGTGGGCCGGCAAGGAAGACAAAGACGAAGAAGAAGGCCAACGAACCGGCGGTAAGGCTCAGAACGACCGAAGCGAAGAAGGCGGCGGAGGAGAGGTAGTTGAGGGTGAACGTGCCGCCCAATGCGACGAGTATCCACTGCTCGGGGATGGCGGCGAGGGCGGAATATGTGGCTTCGCGGCGCTGCTGGTCATACGCGAGCCGGGCAAGCTGCGCTCGCTCATCGGCAATCTTGCTCAAGTAGGCACTGCGATTCGCGTCGTCGGCCAAGGTCTCGTAGTAGACCTGGTCGGGTTCCTCTAACGTGCGCTTGACCTCCTCAATCGCGGGCGGGGGCGGCGCGGCGTTTGCGTCCGAGGATTTGGGTTCGGGAAGCCACGCGCGGGGACCGACAATGAACGGGACGACCGGGAAGTAGGCGGATATCGGCAGGATCGACAGCGTGAGGAGAAAGATGGTGGTCTTCCAGATCCAGCTGCGGCGGATGCATGGCCCTACCGGGCTGGCAAAGACTCCGGGCGCCGAGGTCTCGTGTGCGTTGTACGTGAGCCAATTCACGAGCGCACGCCAGGCGACGAGAAACATGAGGGCAAGTCGCATGGGCGGAAGCCGCGCGTAATAGGTCCAGAGGAGGCGTGCGGCCAGGAGCAAGGCAAGAAGGGCGAAGATGGCAAGCATCCCTGCGAAGAGACGTAGTTCCGGTGTGATGAGGGCCAGAAGAAAGAGTATGAAGCTGACGAGAAGGGCAGCAAGGAGCCAAAGGCCGGCCAGGGGATAGGTGGCCAGCTCGGCCTCGTAATCGGATGGGCGGTCATGGGAACCGGGGCAAAGCCGGCGTACTTGGGCCCGCCATCGCGCGAAGTTCTTGGGAATGCGAGCCTGTATGGCGGTGTGCCACTGAGCCCGGACGGCATGGTCCAGCGTGGGGTTGGCGGCCATCCAGGTTGCGTAGTGATGTAGGATGCGGTCGGATGTCCAGATGGAGATAAGTACGGCGGGGATGAAGATGACAAGGTACGTGGAGACGGGATGATAGCCGGCGGTGACAAGGTGGAGGAGGAGCCAGATGAGGGGCGGAACAACGAGCATGGAGATGATGGAGCGGACGGGGATGCCGCGTAGGTAGCGGATGAAGGCAAACAATCCGATGCACGGATAGGCGATGGCCCAGAAGAACAAAGCGACACCGTAGAGCGGTGAGTCGGCGGCCCTGAGTGAGGCGGCAGCGGTACGGCAGAGCAACACGATAAAGACTGACGAAGCCATGGTGGAAAGGACCTGGTGGATGGCAGTGGAGCGGTCTGCCTCGGCCGTATTGGGCTGCGTGCGGTAGTCAAGTTGCATCCCGTGGGTAGGCGGCAACATCGAGAGGTCCAGGGGATCAGTCGTATCTCTGATGTTCGGTCTCATGCGATTTGCCTCTCCGGGAGAGTTGTTCGAGAAAAACTTCTTTTGCGGGCGCTATGGCGCTGACGGACTTCGGGCAAGTGGGTATAATACTGGTAACTAACCATTTCCTCTGCCCCTGCCAGAGGTGAAACATGCGGGGATGGGCGCAGCGTCGTCAGCTCCAAAGCGGTCGGAGTTCTCTGAGGGCCTAACGGGTCCTGAGGGATTTCTAACCGTACCTTCTGCACACCAGGCAGAGGGGAATAACTCATGGAGGAGCGTATGACGAACCGCAGAATCGCCCAAAGACTTAAGGCCCTTAGGGGTCTTATGTCTTTTTTACGCCGCTCCTTTTCCGATCGGATGCTTTTCAAACTCCCTCCCCCCTCCGAAATGTGCCGCCGATGGTCGCGAGGCCGGGTACGACCTCCACTCGGAAATACGCCTGACCCGAAAGGGGCCGCTCTCCTTCGTGCGTGGCCTTGAGGGCCGCTTTCAGAGCCGCGCGCCGCTCCGGCGTTTCAACGAGGATAGCGAATGCGTAGCGGTGGCCCTCCACCCACTTGTCCAATTCGCGGATGGCCGTGGACTCACGGAAGTTCGTTCGAATCTCGCGGATGACGTTCCGCATGGCGGCGTGGGCATCGGGGACGTAGATGCGATAGATCCTCGGCTTGTCCTGCTTCTCTTCGTCGATGCAATGGTCGCCTGGGAGCGTCTGCTTGGGAAAGAGACGGGCAAGTTTGTCCGGCTCAAGGCGGTAGCGGCGAGCCTGCCCCATGCAGCAGAACCAGAGGATGCCGAGGTGCGTGTGCAGGGCTTGGGCGCCAAACGGCGTGGCCCGGCTTACCGGAAGGGCCAGGAGGGCGGCGGCCTTGGGGGTGAGTTGGTAGTAGCTCACGTTGCGGGGGAACTTGCCGACCTGAAGCAACCCTTCGGAGCGGAGCCGTTGGAGGACGGCGCCGCAGGATCTGCCCTCAAAGATGACGCGTTCAAGCACGGGGCGGAGCGTGATCCGATACAGGCCAACGTGTCGCAGGATGGCAAGGTCGCGTTTTTCCATTTACCAGATCTCGTATGGCAGCCCTCGGGTGGCACAGTGGTGGTGGAACTCGGCGAGTTTGCGCTTGGAGTACGCACCGCCAAACTCAATGACAGTCTTCTCTTTAGGACCGACGATCATCGCGTCGGGGAGCCGCCCGCCGCGGCGGCTACTGGCGAGGATTTGAGCCTCGGATTGCCAGAACCTGGCGCGAGCGGGGGCATCTCGGAGCATCCGCAGGTAGACGGCCGCGACGTGGATGTCATGCGTCCCCTCGCTCGGTCGCGGATGCCTGCCGCCCCATCCGCCCAGCCAACTCGCGGCGGCCGTGGTGGCGATCACTACGCTGGTCGGATGGGGTTTCTCGGTCCACCGGGCCTTCAGGCCGTAGGCGGTGGTGCCGAAGTCCGGGGGCGGGCCTTGTGGCCGCCACGTCAGGACGGGCGCTGACAGGCCCAATTCGGGGTGGGATAGGACGGTGAGTTGGCTGACGTATCCGGCTTGCCGCAGGGCGGCGATGCGGCGCCGGGCATTGTCCTCGGGCGCCGTGGTGTGCCCCCAGAATGAGCGGGCGGCCTGAGCGACGGAAACGACGCGGACGCGCCGCGTGAGCGTTTCCAGAAGCTGGCGGTCACGTGATGAGAGAACGATCGGCACGTGAGGGGTCCCTTTCACCGGTTCGCCATAGCCGGCGTCACGTCTTGGAATCCGCGCGCAACAGTAAGTTTTGCAATTTCTATGCCACTGCCAGACGGCGGGTTATGATAACGCCAGGCCATCTGACTTGCCATCTGGTCCAGGGGTGCCAGCCGGATGGGATGCCGGATGCCGGCAACAGGCCGAGCGGCACGGGTGACCTGCCATGCTGACCGCACTGCGGCGCTCGGGCGGTGCTCTGATCCAGGGGTGGGTGAAGGAGTGCATCGTGTCAAAGGCTGGCCGACACGTGGCCGGCCAGCCGGTTCCGGTCAGTAGTCTTCCGGCAAGAGGACAGTCGTTGCCGAGCGGTCCGCTTCCGTGATGATCCAGAACTTCGTGCCGTTCCGGTCATGGTAGACTGAGAACAGGCGGAGATAACGCGACAAGGAGTACTCGTTTTCCTCGCGGTCCTCACCGCACACGTCGCCCCAGTCTCCGGAAGAGTGGCGGCCGATGGCCGTGAGAATGTCCACGGGGTCCAGGGTGTCTCGTGCGTTCGGCGTAATTAAGGTCCGTCCAAGCGTGAATTTCGATGTCATGTGTCTTTCCCTCCATGGGTAAAGCCCCGGCCAGCCCGAAGGCCAGCCGGCGCGGTTTAGTCTTTGAGCAAGCCGAAGTCCTCCAATGTGGCGGCGAATCCGTCCACGTCGTCGCCCAGCATCTCGGCTAACGCCTTGATGGTTGCCAGGCGCGCCGCAGTCTTTTCGCACGGGCGAAACTTGCCGGGTGGGCAGCTCGGGCAGCGGGTGATCAAGGCGCCCTTCCGTTCGAATTCGTCGCGCATCTCGTGGAGCACGGCGTCAACGTCCCAAGGTTCACCGCAATGTGTGCAGATAAGGTCCATAGGGTCTCCTCTTTATGAGGACGGCTGCGCCCTTCGCGCCAACCGTCGGTGTTGCCGGGGGATTGCTGCCAGGGGCAGCTTTTTCCCGAAGGGCCGGGTTTCGTTCACTCACTGGAGCGGGTGAACGAAACCCGGCCCCAAGGGAAATGCAGAAAAAAGACGGATCGGGCGTCAGCCCGATGCCACTGGGCTTCGCGGAGGTCGCCGCCGGCGGCGGGCAGCGGTCCGAAGGGCAAGGCGCCGTAACCGCCGCAGGCGGGGACAAGCCTTGCCGGACCGCAACCAGAGCCAAGGCGGCTGACGCCAGAGAACTCGGTCGGGTTGATGCGGGACTACTTGGGAGACGGGCTGGTTAAGGGCAGGCGGAGTGGATGGCTTCACGTTCAACCATGTAACGAGAACCTTGCCCTGGCGGCCAGCTACGCTGCGGCCGCCGCTTCCTTCTGGCTGTGAATCCAGGAGTGGGCGTCGTTAAGACCCTTGGCCAGCACGAGGAGGTCGTCCTGGCCGAAGCTGGACGCCTCCTTCCACTTGTCGCCCTCCTTGTAGAGGCGGGCGGCCGTCACGTTAAACATGTAACCGTTCTGGGTCGGGTTCCGCCAAATCACGACCTTGACGTTCCCGTACCGGATTTCATGAACCGGTCTGTTCTTGGTGTTTTCTGGCATGTCAGTGCCTCCCTTCCGGAAGCCGAACCACTCCACCTGTTGCAAGCGTTATGGCGGCTGCGGGGACGAAGGTGACGTTGGTCAGAAGCGTGGAGCGCTACCGTCGCGAGAGGCAGTCACGGGAAAAAAGTGATCCGGGGCCTCACCGCGTGTGCTGAGGAGTGTAGAATACAGAGGTGGGCGTTCGTGCGTGAACGAGATTACCAACCTCACCGTCGGCCGGAGGTAAAATGGCCGACCGTTCGCTCGGCGCTTCTTGCTGCGGAAAGCGGCTCCCCCATGCGGTGGTGTTTCGATTCGGACCGAGGTCCGAAGCGATGCACTTAAACCAACAACATGGAGGAGCACATGAAGAAGCAGCGCGAAGTCGTAACCCAGAGTCAGAAGGTGGACGTTTACCTCCACTTCCTGCCTCCAGAGCGACCGAAATCCCCCTCCGCGGGTGTCCTGGAGCGGGTCCGATTGCTTGCAATCGGTTCCCTGGCAAGCGTGATGATGGTCATCGCCATATCCCGCCTGCTTGGGTAAAGCGCCCAAGGTCAAGCCAACCGGCTTGGCCTTCTTTTTTGGACACTACCACGTCCGGCCGGGGATACGCAATACGACCGTACCGGGTGTTCGGAGCCCCCTTGCCCGTCAGCGCAGGAACGAGAACGCGGCAATCGCTCCGAGGATCGCACCCATGAGGAGCAAGAGTCGCTGCTCCGCTTTGGGGAGCGGGTTCTCCTCGTTACCGAACAGAATCCAGCGAGTGGTTTTCATGAGGGTGGCTTTCATGCGCGCGACGGTAGCACGTCGGAAGCACGAAGTGCAACTGGGGGGGGCGTGGCGCCACACGGCCTTTGCTTGTAGGTGACACGGAAGCCTTGTGCTTCCGGGAACTTCTACCAGTGGGTTCCGCTACTCGCAAAGGGCGCGGTCAGTCGCGGTCGAACGCTGGTGCAGCACGGATGCCTTCGATGAACGCCTTGGCGATTCGCTCCTCGAACTGCTGACGGTCCCCTTCCCTGCCTTGGCCGTTACCTGGGAGCCGGAGCGGCCCGATTCTCCTGGCTTCGCGTTCCAGGGAGTCCATGCAATGGGCTGCACCCACGAGCATGGCTCGTATGACGTGACTGCCGCTCAACCTTGTGCGGGTGCACCGGCGGTACAAGTCTACGAGCCCGCTGAAGGTCTCGTCCGTTGAGGGGCTGAAGACGAACTCACGCTTCAGACTGGCGGGTTCCCCCGCGGGTGCGGTTGATAGCAGAGGGAGGGGAACGGCTAAGGCGGTGGGTTGGGTGGGTGGGGCTACGGCCGGCGACTTGGCGACCGCCAGCGCGCGGGCCGCGGCGTCCTTATCCAAGAGGCGAGCGACGGAGCTGCTCGGCGGGGGCTCTCGAAGTGGTTTTGGCATGGTCGATCCTCACTGGTTTACGGCGATGGGTGTGGTGGCGTGGTCCGGTTGCTCTTCCGCGGTAACGGCAGATGCGATCGGGTCGAGGTTGATCGGCGGGAGCGTCCCGCCCAAGAACGCCTGGCGATTCAGCACTCGGTGCTCGACTTCAGCGGCCAGGCGGAGGTACTGGCCGGCCACCTTGATCTTCAGGTAACCGGGGAGTTGAAAGAGCGTCCTTCCTCGGCCCGAGAGCTCGGGCAGGATGATGGCCTGCGAGATGGAGGTCTGGAATCGTCTGCCGGGCAGCGCATCGTTCACTACCTTCTCAAGCTGTTCCCGAAGCCTGGTGGCCCGGCCGTCCACGTTCGTGAAGATCACGCCCAGCACATCAAGGCCAGGGTTCCTGTGCCGGCGTACGTCGGCGATGTCGTTGAACGCCTCGGTGAGTCCGCCCAGCGAGAGCGGGTGCGGAAACGCCGACAGCAGGAACCAGTCCGCGGTGGAGTAGGCGGCTACCGTGGTGATCGCCGCCGCCGCGGGGGCGGTGTCCAGGAAGACGAAGTCGTACTTCTCGCGTGCGGGGGCCACGGGACGCTCCAGCACCTTGGTGCGATCCACGAACTTGGAGAGCAAGCTGTCCAGTTCGGAAAGTTGGGGCCTGGACGGGACGAGGTGCACGCCGCGCGGCATCCTGTCCGTAATGGCCAGGCTTTCGATGCTTTCATCCGTGCTCAGCAGTTCAAGCGATCCAGCGAAGCTGTTCTCTGGGATGCCAAGGTGCTTGGTGGCGCCGGCGGCGGGGTCGAGGTCGATAATGAGGCACCTGTAGCCTCGCTGACCGAGCGCAGCCGCAAGGTGAACGGTGTTGGTGGTCTTACCCACCCCACCCTTTTGGTTTCCGACGGCGACAAGAATTCCCAGGTGTTTCTCTTCTGACATATCCTGACTTTTGCACCGAGGGCCGTTCATCAGGGTGCTTCGCGCCCCCTTTCGGGGCAGCCGGCCTTCGGGAATGTCCGCGTGCGTGCGTTCCCGCTGAGATCGTGTTTAGCGCAGGAACGACACCTGTGACAAGTGGCGTTCTTCGCGCCACGGATGCCTCCGAGCCCTTCTCCCATTCCCGCTTCCCGGTTATCCCACCCGCGGGCTTGCTGGATCGCTGGCCTTCCCGCCAGTCCGCTATCCCGCTGTCGGGCAGGGACAGGACGCGCACGTTGCCGAAATGATTGAGAGCCATCCATGCGAAGGGTGTAAGCTGTCGGTTGTCCGGGGTTCGGCGAGCCGGCGATCGGGCGATTCGGGCGTCCTGCCTGCGGGCCTTACCGCCTTCGATAAGGCGGGAGAACAAAATTGTGCATTGTCAGATACTTGAGGTTGGCGTACGGTCGCACGCGGGGTTCCCGCACGCATGCTCACTATGAGGAAACCTGCATGCGGCGGACGCATCTCAAGGGAAATGGAGGTCTATGAGGTAACGGACGAAGGGGGTGGCCCAGAGACGAAAAAAGCGACCGTTGGTGGGTCGCTCTTCCCGCGGCTGACAATCAACAGGTTACCTGGGGTCGTGCCAGGTAGATGACTCTCGCACCGTCATCCTAGCGCACGGTTTTTCAGGTTGTCAACAGTTCTCTGCCGGCAGGGCTCTATTGCCTCGAACACGCCTGGTTCCGTGCCTCCGGGCAGAGCGGACGCCCGTCGTGTGTCCGCCCACGCGTGAGGTGACGGCAATGAAGGGCCGGCTAAGTGTTCGTGTTTGTTCGTCAGGGCGTAGAAAACCCGATGGTGGCTTCTGCCTCATCTCCGGGACAATGCTTCTGGCCGCCTGGTGGGCCTATAGGCGGGCGATCATCCGTCTGTACGACCTCCGGGTATGGTTCGCTTGTTTCGAGCTAATGGCGAGGCGCTGCGTTCGCCAGAAGGGAGATTACGCGAGGTTCAGCGGCGAGGAATTGCATGCGCTGGTCGGCGGGGCGGGGGGCGAACACGTCCACAGGGCGATCTGCCGGCTGGAGGTGGCGGGGCTCCTTTCCTGGTCGAAGTCGAAGATCGAGATACCTGAATCGGCAGAAGGATTGTCTTGGGCCGACTCGCCGGGATTCGGCTGGATGCTGGCATCGGTTGCCAATCACCGTCGAAAGGTCCCGGTACCCCGTCGCACGGTACGGTTCCTCGCTGGGGGGGCCCGGAGGGCCGTGATCGCGACGGCACTCGGACACCTGCTCCGTTGCCTGTACTACCGGGGCGGTCTTTGTCTGCCAGAGGGCCGCTGCAAGTCCTCCTGGATCGCGGAGGTGTTCGAGGTAGGCATTCGCAACGTGAAGGCCGCCCGGACTCACCTTGCGAGCATTGGCTGGCTGGTGACCAGCGTGGCGCCGCAACGAAGCCTCAATCGCTGGGGAGCCGTGGTCGAGCTGAACCTTTCGTGGTCGCGGGATTGGCCGGCGGCACGAACCGATTCGACACCCCCGCCGGCACTTTCGCCCACCGAATCAGCACCCCCTTATAAGAACGAGAAACTCTCTTCGAGATCTGGAAACCAGAAACCCGCCGAGCGCGGACCGTTTGGTGTTTCAGCAGGAAAGGGCAGGGTGGCGTCTCCAACGCTGACGCAAGTGGTACTGGAGGACCTGCATGATGTAGAGCGGCTCGAAATGCTTCGCAGTCAGGCTGTGGACGCGGGGTTTGTGACGAGCAGTGAGTGCGATCGGCTTCGGTTCTTCGGCGCGGCCGAACACGCCTTGGTGATTGGGACCAGGAACCCCTGCGGGCTGTTCGCGGCGATGGTCCACCGGGGTCTTTGGGCCTTCATCACGCAGGATGACGAGAATGAGGCTAGGCGGAAGGTGAAGGTTCTCGATGAAAGGCCGGCTTCTGGCAAGCTGTCTCGGTCCGCGCAGACGGGAGAACGCGTCCCAGAGGAGGCCGGGGTGGTCCAGCGGGAAGCATCCGGTCCGGCAGCAAGGGAGGAGCAAGAGCGAATTCGACGACTCGTGCGCGAGTCTCTCGAATCGGTTGCTTCGGTCGGCGAGTGGAAGCCGGACATGCTTCGCGTGCCGGACTGCCTTGGCACCCATCCTGCCGAATCCGTCACTTCGCGTCCCTTCGCCGCTGGATGATGTCGCGAGCGCCGGTGAAGCGCTTCTTGTCGCGAAGAACCGCGAGCTGTTTCTCGGCAAGGAGAACATCAAGGTCGATCTGGCAATCGAGGACGCAGCGCAGGTCATAGCCGTCCATCAGAATGACGCGTTCGTCGGGTTGGTCACAAGAGTTCCGGATGCATTCGGGGCTGAACCCGTTCAAGGAAATGAGTAGGGCCATGGCCTCCCCGCCGTGGGCGTTTCTCGCACGGTGATGCAGGACGGATGTATCTGCGGCGCCGGCCTGATCAGCCTCCCAGACGACCTGGACGTAGTGCCAGTGCCCATCGAAGCGGAACAGCCCTTTCATTTGGTCGCCCGTTCGGTTGAACATGCCGTTGGACTCCTCGCAGAAGCAGTCGAAGAGCCGATTCATGAGGTCCTGGAAGCGGTCGCCGCGTTCCTGGGGGCTCTCGATTGAGTGGATAGTGTCGAACTCGTCGCGGAGCGCCTGTAGCTCGGCATGGTGAGGCGGATTCATCGCGACCCGCTCCCTGCGCCCCGCCCGCGTCTGGCGATCCTGCTCCTGCTGATACTTCCGCTGCGCCTCGTACAGCTCGTATCCCTGATGAAAGGCCTTCAGCGACGCAACGGCTTGGCCCGTCCTGTCGCGGGGCAGGGTATGGACATCCCTCCAGCAGTACATCCTGGTCAGCAACGTGTGCAGCACGTAGGCGCCGTCGTCGCCTTTCTCGGACAAGCGTTCCAGGACGCGCCGTATGATCCTGATGGTGGGCGTATTGTCCCGATCCAGGTGATGGGCCTCGACGAGGATGGCTGCGGGCACGTCGCATTCCTCCAGGAAGGCCAGGACGCTCCGCTTGAACCATATAACGTCACGGATCGCGGCGGCGAGCAGGTTGGCGATGTCTTGTGGAATCCTCATGGGGAAGCTTCGTGTCGTGCATTCCACGGGGTACTTGAACCAGGTTCCGGTCCATGACATCAATTGTCGCGGCGCTCCGGGTCACAAGCCCCATGTTATACAGAGTTATGCTGCAGTTCTGTTGCGACGTGCTCTGGGAGGTTTCATCAGGGCTGGGCGGAAGCCGGTCGGGCCACGATCACTGCTCGCTTGTGGACGCTTGGGTTTCATGTACCTTTGCCGGGCTCGCGAAAGGCCGCACATGTGCCTGGAAGTCCAAGTCTGACCATGCCACCCCCGACCAGGCTTCATACACGCATGGTAAGATGACACAATGGACTGCGCGTCATGCATGGCAGCGGGGTCTCTGATGGTTTGGAGCACCGCGCAGCGACTGATTACGGACTGTCAGCGCACTGCTATGTTTGCCAGTAGCCGTTTTCCGTTGGGCAAGGATTTAGGTACCATCTTCATCAGCTCATGTCCGCCTAACAACTTGACCTCAAGGAACGGCTTGCGCTTGAGCTTCTCCAGCTCTTGGGCGGCGGGGGTTCCGATCATGCCGGTAGTCCAGATCTCGGCCTTGCACAGACGTGGGCGATGACTGCCGCAATGATGTTCCAAAAAGGCGGGAACGGTCTCAGTGTAGAACTTCCTGACGTACTCTGGGGCCAATTCTTTTTGACTGTGTTCAGCCTTGCATTCGAGCAAGTAGACCTCTGAGTGCGCGTCTCTCTGGCCTGCTACATCAACCTCTCGCTGGGTGTCTTTGAATGGAACTGTCACATTCGTTCGGACATCCTCCCATCCAGCACCACGTAACACCAAGGCACCCCAGATCTCCAGAGCCATCGACCTCAAGGCCGTTACGTATGGATTCGCGCTCAGCTCCTGTAGTGTCACAGCTAGTGCATCAAAACCGGTTGCTTCGATGCGGTTCGGATCTCCGGAAACGTAGGACAGCAGATCGCGTAGGTTCTGCATGCCCCGCAGGGCTACATCACCAAACATGTCTTCCAGGTTCACGACTAAGAAGCCGTTCTGTTTGGACAAATCCCAGGCAGGTTTGTCGAACCTTGGTGCTGCGAGAATGCCGAGGATCGCGAGTCGTCCGCGAGGTCCGCCTCTCGCCCTGGAAAGTCGCTGCATGAAGCCGGAGACATCTTGTTGGTCGCATTGCCTAGCATACACGTCAAACAGCACGGGTGTCGGCTTGGGCTTCTCTCTGCCTCCTTTCCACCGAAGCATGGGCTTGAGATAGGAATAGCCGCAAGCACTGAATGCGAAGCCGTTAAAGTCTACATGGCCGCCAGAACTTTCCGGCAAGGAGTGGCCGCTCCAAGAGATTAGTCCTTGGCGTCTGAAGTGATCGATGAGGATACGAGTTACATGCCCCTGGAGCACCAGTTCGCCGTGGGCCTGAAGAGCTATCGCGTGACTCGATGCCTCACCGGCTAGAGAAGTGTGGACGACACGATCTAGCGGAGTCGCTCTGCCGTCGCGAAGACCGGCTTCGAGTTCCTCCAAGGCGGCTACCTCGTCCTGATACGTGAGGAATCGGGCTCTCGACTCGTTACGAATGGTAGTAGCGAGCAGTCTTTCCGCATCGGCGCGCAGGATGATGCGGGCTGATTGGAGGCGGCGGATAGCTCGTGCCGTGCCGGGTCGCGCTTCGTCCAGCAGGGTGGCAACCTGTTCGAGGAACGGCGGAGTACCTAAACTTGACCGGCACGCGAAAAGGCGCTCGCCGCCGGGTAACACAAGCCGCTCGGAGCGCCACACATCGCCACCTGTGGAAGAGGCACGGCTCATCCATTGGCGAGCGAGGTCGCGGCTAACGCCAGCTTCGGCAATCCGGTCGATGAGCGCGGCTGAAGATAGGACTTCGTTCTTATGGATGAACGCGCCGAGTTGTCGTCGGGCGTTTCGCTTGGGATTCATGATCCATCCCTGTCACGCTGCATATAGTATATAAGCGTTAACTACTCGGCATGCCCCGCTTAATACCATCTGGACATAAGTCATTCTTTCACAATAGTTAACTGCCGCCTGCTCACCCACGAACAGCCCCAGAAGAAGCGTCACGCCCAACCAAGGCTATCGCACGCCATCTCACTCATCAGCGAAAGCCAACTCCTCATCCAGGCCGAGTTACTCCTGCTCGAAGCCGTATGCCTGGAACTTCAGCGTGTGGCAGTTCTCGGTTACGTCCCGGACCATTTTGTCGGACGCGCCGTCCGGCAGGTTTGCCTGGATCTCCAGGGTCACCTCGACATTAGCCCCGACGACGGCGGACAGGTGTTGGATGACTTCCTCGGCAATCTTGCCGGCATCCCTGCCAACCCGCACGGGATCGAGCTTGACTGATCCGTGGAAGCGGCGGAGTACGGGCGGGCGTGGCTCTGACCCGGCGCCCGTTCCGGCTCCGGCTCCCGTGGTGGTGGTGCCGCCAGTCCCACCTGTCCCAGCGCCACCCGTTTGTCCTGTGCCGCCTGGCGTTGGTGTGGGCTGAGCGGTATCTGCTTCAATCTGTCGGGCGGCCACGTCCGGCTTGACGATGAGGCTCTGCTCGTCGACAAGCACCCGAACATTCGCCCCGGTCTTCAGCCCTTTGTATCGCTTCCGCTGTTCGTCCCACCCTTCGGCGTAAGCAAAGGTGTCCTTCTCCCAAGTCAGTTGCCCCACGCCGTCGTGGACCGCCGCTACAAGGACATCTTCGTCCCTCAATCTGGGCAGGTACAGATACCGAGCCACATCCTCCGCCAACTGTTTCACGCCGACGTGATCACCCCGCCAAAGCGGGACACGATCCAGTTCATGACGGAGCCGGGTGCCGCCCAACTGCGTCATGAGGAGTTCCTCGTTTCGGAGTTTCTTGGCGGCCCGCACGGCCAGCGTATCCTGGCCCTGAAGTCGGATTTCAGTCCACTCGACCGCGCCCTTCGGGTCCGGCTGACCCGGCACAACCAACCACTGGTAGGTTTCGGGGATACGTGCCTGGACGGTCTCCTCCGCCCCGGCGGATTTCGTCTCCGCCTGCTTGGTCTGGAAGGTATCCAGGTTCAGCGTCTCACGGTCGTCGCAGATCGAAGACCATGCCAAATGTTGGCGGACCGCCTGGTCCAGCTCTTTCAGCCGATTCGTGTCCGCCGCGAGAAAAACGAGCATGTTCTTGTAGTTTCTGGGGCTGGAACCCCGAGATTCGAGAATTGCTGCCGCCTCCTGCTTGGCGGCACTGTTGGGCTCCTTGGCGATGTGCGGGTGTTCGGGTCCCAGTATCACCATCCGCACCTCTCGCTCGTCCGGCACATCCCCGCTCGGCACACAGGCATGAACCTTTGAGAAATCCCCACGGCTGCGGGCTTCATCCCTCAACCTGCGCTTGATCTCATCCACCACGTCATCTGATTTCAGCCGAGTCGCCCGATCCTCCGCCAAGCGGGTGACCGTCGGCTGTGTCGAGTACCAGAACCGCCTGCCATCGACGTACAGATACGTTGCCCGATCCGTGAGCCTTCTCAGGGCATCGCCGAATGTGGCCACGCTCTCACCGGGCTGCACACATCCGAGTTTGACCTGGCGGTCTTCAATGCCCCGATTCGCCGCACCGACGGTCGGAGCCGATCCGACATAGATCGTCCGAGCAACCCGACGGCACGCCGAATAGCGCCCCAGGTTCGGATTCTCACGGTCCAACGCCAGCGGTAGCGAGTGAGCCCCGTCCACGTCCTTTTCGATCACCGGCCCCCACTGATCCTCCATGTACCGCATCAGCTCGAAATGCACGGCCGGATCGTCGATCGGCACCGTGGCCGGAAGGATCAACAGGCTTCCGTCCTGCCGCTCCCACAGCGAGTGAATCACCGCCGCCATGAGCCGCAACACGCCTCGTGTGCGCTGGAACTTGTCCAGTGTGGACCAGTCGTTGTAGAGGCGGTCGAACAGCTCGGGATGGATCGGATACGCCGCCTTGATCCGCCGTTCGTAATCTGCCTCGCGGCAGTCGGACGGAAACTCCTGGTGCTGCGAGTCGTACATGTCGGCAAACGCCCGTGCCACCGCATCTCGGGCAACGAACAGCCGATTGTCCGTGATGGGTTGGAAGAGCCTGCGCCGGACGATCTCGAAGCCCTCGTCGGGGCTGGCCGGTCGCCAGGATGCCTCCACCCGCCCGACGGCATTCTTGAGCCGGGCCAGCGCCGTCTTGCCCCACTCGCCGCCGATCTCGTTGTCTGAGGAGGGCACACTGACCACGAGGAGCGTTTTGCCCGCCACCTTGGCGGCCTCGCTGATCGTCTGGGCGAACGTGAACTGCGTGTCGAATGTCCCCGCCGGGAGTTCGCCGGTATCACGCAGTTGGCGGGCGTAGGCAACCCATTCGTCGATCAGGATCAGGCATGGGGCGTACTTGTTGAACAACTCACGAAGAATGTCGCCGGGGTTCGTGCCGGTCTCATCAGCCTGCTTAACGAGTTTGTAGCCCTCCTTGCCGCCGAGTTGCCAAGCGATTTCACCCCAGAGGGTGCGGACCACCGTCCCATCCGGCTTCTTGTGCGATTGCCCCGGCGCGATCTTGGTCCCTACCAGCACCGCTCGTCTGACGTTGTTCGGGATGGTTACACCGGCCTCCTTCAGCACCGGCTCGATCCCCGGCAACTCGGACGCCGCCGCACCAGAGAACAGGTGATACAGCGCCAGCAGCGAGTGGGTCTTGCCGCCGCCGAAATTCGTCTGGAGTTCGACGACCGGATCGCCACCCTTGCCCGAAAGCCTCAGCAGCGACCCCTTCAGGAGTTGCCTGAGCCCTTCAGTGATGAAGGTGCGTCGGTAGAACTCAGTGGGATGCTTGTACTCGTCCGATCCCTCCTTCAGATACACCTGCCACAGGTCGGCGGCGAATTCCGCCTGTTGATACCGCCCCGACGCCACGTCTGGATGGGGCGTTACGATTTCACGCCATGGCTGCAAACCACCGGCGGGCTTGCCCTCGACGGGCGCGAAGGACGCCTTACGCATCTCCGACCGCCGCTGCTCATCGAATCGGACCCGCAGCAGTTCCTGTTTCTGCTTTTCGATTTCTCCCGCCTCGCCCGCCGATACGGCCGTGAGCAGTCGACCGATGCTGTCCAATGCCCGGTAGGCATCGTCGCTACTGAATGCCTCCTGATGTGCCCAGCGGTTCCGTGCCTCCTGGAGTTCGCTGACCAGGCTGCGTTCCGCCTTGCCCAGCGTCCGGCTGAAGACGTTGTTCCACTGATTCCACACCACAGCCAGCAGCATCTGGGTGTCCCAGTTCAGTTTCTTGCTCTTGCGACCGGCGGGCGGCTGACCCTCCCTGGCGACCTGTTCCCAGCGATCGCCATGCACCGCCTTGAGTTCCCGTTCGACAAACGGTTTCAGGCCGGCGTTGAGGAGGTCCAACGACTTGCCGACACGTTCATGATTGGTGCTCGCCATTTTCGCCTCTTGGATACCAGCCTTCGAATGTCTTGCCTCGGCAGAGGCGCTCATTCCCTGATCGAGGCCATGAACTACTCGAACAGTCCAGCTTCCCTGCTCGGTGCTTCCTTCGGCCTGCTTGCCGCCAACCGGGTCAGTTCGGGCCAGGCGATGACGAGACCATTATACGCCAGGGCCTCGTCCGCCCATTTCTTTCGTTCGCAGATGGTGTAGAGGCGGTAGGCGAGGTCGCGAGCGGTCTCGCCCATGCCGCCGACCTTGCGAAGGAGTGCCGCCGCACCGCTCTCGCCCTGCTTGTCGAGGGTACGGATGAGGTACTGCGTCACCTCCCAGATCGTCAGCCGCCGGTCCGTGCTCGGGTCCCAGTCTTCGGGCAGGTCGCTGCGGTCGATGAGCTTCACCTTGCCGCCTCGGGCTTGCACCACGCCTGCCTCAACCAGACCGTTGACGGCCGTGTTCTTGGCCTTGCTCAGCGTCTCGGCGACACCGAAGGGACCTTCCTTCATGCCGAACTGCTCGAACCACGCCAGCGCCCATCGGGTGTCGGCGTCGAATTCGCCTTCCTGCTCTGCTAGAACTTCGTCGAGGGCTTGGTTGATCAGCCCCAGCGCCGTTCGGACAGACATGGCTGAACCGTCGGTCTCAATCACTTTGGCGTAGCGTGTGAAGACTGACATTCCCGGTCCGATCGACGCCTGTGCCAGGTCAACGGGGGCGATGTTCCCGCGCTGGAGGTTCCGTAGGGCTCCAGGTAACTCTGCACGCAGAGCCGTGATGAACTCTCTTCTTGTCGCAAGGGAAGCGCCACCTGGGCGCGGTCGGCAGACCAAGACAATTGAGGATGCCAGCGCGTTGGTTCCTATGCTGATGCTGCGAGATCCTCGTTCGGTACGAACCGGCCACGTACCCGTCACGGAGAAACCAGCTCGTACAACACCTTCGAGCATAGTCTCCCACCCCGTAGACGCTGTTTCTGCGTATGGCCCGTCATCCTCTGAACCTTCATCGTCCGCTTCGGATTGCTTGAAAGCATAGAAGACGCAAAGAGGGTAGTCGCTCGGGTTGACCTGCCGGAAGCGAGCAAGAGCTTTCGCTAGACCATCCTCAAAGAACTGCTGTGCCTTCTCTCGGTTGCCGTCGAAGCGATGTGAGGCTGCAATCAACTCTTGCGTCTTTGGTGTCAGAACGGTCGAAAACAGGCTTGGATACACGCGAGCCAGGGATCGGCGTAGCCAAGGATAGAAGAAGTCGCTCAGGTCAGCATAGCCCATGTTGTCGTAGTATGGCGGGTCCGTTGAGACCAAAGCCGCAGTAGTTGGGATCGCGGTCGCGTCGATTTGTACGACGGAGCCGACGACCGTGTGCCCCTGGGGGACTCCAGTCTCAATCGCTCTGGCGGTCCTTGCCACCTGCTCGGTGTAATCACCGGAGGACCCAGCGAAGGGATTGGATTCTGCGTAATCCCACGTCATCGGAAGTGCCTGGCGCGAGAATGTCGTTCGGACCACCTCATACTTGATGCCAGGCATCCAGGAACATATCGTTGAATTCCCGTCCGCCAGCTTGCTTGCTGCCAAGCCCAGGTATGTTGCTACTGCGTCAGCATAGGCTTCTGGCCCGTTCATTCCATTGCCGAAGGCAGCAGGCGGGTTTTCACGTGCCGCCGCATCGCGTGCGGCGGTAAGGATTCTCTTGCTAGCTTCGCTAACAAGATCGGTCACAGTCGTGAGTAAGAGTAATTGTCTGGCAGTGAAAAGGTTAGAGAAATTGGGCAGACCATAGAGTGGCGGTGAGAACCAACGGCGGTCGTTCGTGATCGGCTGTTCAAGGAATGGGACCTCTGGTCGGATGACTTGGTTCGACTCTGATACTGAGAACGGAAGGTAGACTCGTTCTTTGTGCCCCTCCGCTACGATTACCATCGGGGTTTCTTTAATTCCGCTGGCCATCGCGATGTCACGTAGCAGTGGTTTCTTAACGAATGTGTCGCAGAACAAGCAGCGAGCCCCCAACCGATCTGTTGTGTGCTTCGGGGGTTCCCCCTCCGTGCGGACTTCGAAATGCAGATCTCTGCCCTCCGAGTCAATCACTGGGTTTGCGTAAGCTTCCTTTCCCTTCTTTGTTGCCAACCAGAATGACCGAACCAAGGGAGTTCGAGCACGACAACTCGGGTTTGGGCATTCAATGGTCCTTGCCCACAACCACGCGATGACGGTCAGTTCCTTCCCAACGTAGGGCTTGAGGTCGTGTCGGTCCTTCGCCATCTCGGCGGCAATCTTGACCTTTGGGTACAGGTGACCGATGCGTTTCTCTGCCTCGTCGCGTATCCACTTACCGTAGTAGCGGACATCTGCCGCAAGACCAGCCGGTCCGCGCCAAACCTGCGCTGCCTTCTCCTGCTTCGACTTCCTCTGGTATTCGGGGTTGACCGGCGGCATGTTCGCGAACTTGGGAGGAATCTCGATAAGGGCTTTAGTGATCAGAACGGCTACGGGGTTCAGGTCCGAACCATACGCCCGCAGCCCCAGCCGCTGAGCCTCCAGAGGGATTGACCCGCCGCCGCAGAACGGATCGAGGACCGGCGGGGCGTGCTCGGCCAGGAAGGCGTTGACGGCATCCGGGCGGGCGTTGAGCGTCGCCATGTCCCAAGCGACTGTCTTATCCGCCGGACCAAACTGGCGAGGCGACTTGGGTCCGCAGCCGGCCGGGGATGCCCTCTTGTTGGCTCCTGCCTCCTGTCTCCTGCCTTCTGCCTTCTGCCCTTCGTATACGATGGTCTCCTTCTTCAACTCCCCCAATTCGATCTTGCGGGAGGCGACGCAACGGGCAATCTCCGCCCGTGCCCGGTTGATCACATCGGGGTTGTTGGAGTTCTCCCACTTTACGAGCTCCTCGATGAGGTTGAACAGCTCCGCCCGCTTGAGCCCAGCCCGTTCTTCATCGACGGTCCCATCCGGTCGTCGATACGCCGGGTCGCTGTCGGGATCGTCCACCAGCGAGCTGAACAGCACCGCCCGACACGCCGCCAACGGCCGCCGCGCCCACCACAGGTGCAGCGTCGAGGGGTGCCCATGCCGAATCGACTTCTCCCTGGCCGACTCCTTGTTGATGGCGTCGAGCGGCAGGGCAACCTCAATCAGTTTCTTGCGGTAGTTCGTCATGACTCTCGGGCATCTCCCGCCTCGCCGTGCTCGCGAACCAGTCACATGTTGTGAGTTGTTCGATCGTGTTCATTGTGTCTTCCACTTCTTGCCGCTGTCGTCACCCATCCATCAGTCGTCGCAGCTTCGCCATCATCTGGTCTCGTCCCCATCGTGGCGATACCCACGGAAACAGCGGATAGTCGTTTTCAAAGCGAAAAAGGTCGCCCTTCGGAGCGAGACCGAGAAAGACATCCGACAGTTCAAACGCGAAATCACCAACCACTCGCCACTCTCGCTCCCATGTGAAGTCGTTTCTCGTGTCAACCTTGTTCACGAGCGGCAGAAATGACGTGTACAGATCGCCAGCCATGCCCCGTTTGCGCGCAATGCGGAAGCACTGTCGAAACGCGTCGCAGCGGGTTCTGCCTTTGTTAGATCGTGCATCGACGTAGAACACGGGGTTCCCGCCAGCCTGGAGGACGACGCCCTTCGCGAACACCAAACCGTATTGGGATAGCCGGATCTTGCGTCCCCGCATCTCCTGGGTCACGTAATTCAGATCACTCAGTGGAGTCTCAGTGAAACACACCGTCGAGAAGTCACTCTTTTCCTCTTCCGTCAAATCATGCATGAAGAGGCAGTGACTGCCGCGTGCTCGAATCGTGCGTTCCTTCAGAATGCGGACGAGATTATCTGCGGCTGACTGCCTGCCGTACTGCCTGGTCAGGTGGACCAAGTAACCCGACAAATCGTTACGCCTCGCAAGCAGATACTCGCTTGTCGCCATGTGTTTACTTCCAGAAGCGTTACTCATGCAGTCTCATTCGGTCTACACCTTCAGCTTGCCCTGTTCCATTCTTACCGCGTAGTCATCCATCGCGTCGGCGAGAATCTTGCTGCGCTCTCCCACGAATTGCTCGAAACGATCAGGGCACCAAAGCGCGCGATCAGGGAAGAACTGCTGTTGTACACGCACGTCCGGAATTTTGTACTTGCTTAGGTAGGTATTCGGCTCGCTGTAGGAGAATCGCCGGTTATCGCCTTCGCCCAACACGACTATGTTGGCGAGCGAGTTAATGAGTTCCTCGGTTGGCGGGGTCGGTGTGCGCTTCCGCAAGCGACCGCGCGGTACGAAGTGGTGCCACTCAGGACGAAATCCGTCATTCAGGGTATTGTCGCCACGGTCGAAGCCGAGGCGCTGGCCTGTCTTCCAGTCCTCGGCCCCATTTTCGAAGGCGATCAAATAGAGCATCAGGCGGAGGAACTCATCCTCGTCGTAGCGGCGGAGCATATCCTCCGGCTTGAACGATAGAGGAGCTGCGAGAGTCTCGCTCATCTTCTTGATCGCGGCCTCCGCGTTGCCCTCCTTCCTCATCGTCGTAAGGTCTTGGGCAATCGTAGTGGGGGCCGCGCTATTGTAACGACCATCTCGAAGGGCACGGAGAAGCCAGTAGAAGGATCGACGAAGCTGTTTCGCATCTCCCTTGAAGTACAGATCGTCGAGTGCGAAGAGGGGGATCAGGGCGTTGCGAGCGGGAAGAATCTCGGTGGTCAGGACGCCGATCTCTTTGAGCACGCGAACGACGTTACTGATTGCCTTTCGTGTTCGCTCCCAACCGTCCTCGAAGTCCAGCGTGCCCTCCCAGAAGTCGCGAGGGAGATCACGGAAACGAGCGACACCACGACGAACCGCCACCATTGACCTGACGACAAAGCTTGGGTCAAACACAAAACCCCGTTCTTTCAGATCCTCGATGTAGGGGAGCAATTCGCCGCGAACCCAGCCCTCTTGGCGTACTGCGATGAGTGCTAGAGCGATGTCACCTTCGTTGACGCGCGTACCAGCGCTGTTCAAGCGAGCGAAGATCTCCGCGACATCAACAGGGTCGTGATCGATCTCGATTAACACGATCTCTCGCTGCATCGCTGAGCGGAGTACATTAAGTAGCGACATGACCCGTTGCAGTTCAGCAGTGTCGGCGGCGGTCTTCCCGATGCGAGGTAGCAAGTCGATGGCTCTGGCTGCTACCTCGGTCTCAGGTATGCTAAGTAAATCACGAACGGCTATCCAGTGAGATTGTTGCGCGATGATGGGGTTGATCAGGCTGAAATTCAATTGGTCAGGGTCAGACTTCAAGTCCAACATGACCTTGCACTTGTCGAAGTGGCGATTCCATAGTTCTGGAGCCGGGAACCAGTACGGGCGCTGGCCAACGAGCAGGCACAAGGCTGTCGTTCTCTGTTGTCCGTCCACGACCCATAAGCGCTGGTTGTTGGCAGATGCGACCGTGCGCGCCGATTCGTAGTCGTCTGCCCGCCAGCAAAGGATCGCGCCGAGCGGATAGTCCCGGCATAACGAGTCGAGTAGATTCTTCACTTTCTCCGGTGACCAGACGAAACCGCGCTGAAACTCCGGGATATCAAGCTCTCCGCTCACCGCGCGTTTGATGAGATCTGAGGGCTTTACCGCTGAATGAGCCATCGATGTCCTCCACGTCTACTGCCAGTCCTTGCCCTCATGCAGGCTCTTCTGCCCGCTGAAGCAATTCGCCCAAATCGTAGTTCACACTCGTAACAGCGAAATCCGGCTCCCGTTGGAAGGGCGTGCGGATGTACTGCGGCTCCTCCGTATGATCACCCTCCGTTGAGACGACAGCCAGGATGAATTCGTCGGGCTTGTTCAGGGCAGTCAGAATCTCGTTCTTGGTAATCGTGACCGTCCTGGCACCTTTGGCCCGCCCTTTGACCTCGATGAACCGAAGGCGACCCGTGCTGGGGATCGCGGACTCGATGTCGTAGCCCCGCTTCTCGGCACTGACATCCTTTGGAACGAAGCCGAGTTTCGTTTCGGCCTGGAGGACCGCCGCTACGGCCATCGCCTCGACGCGGGCGGTCTCCCTGGCGAACGTCTCCGGCTGCGTTCTTGCGCCCTTCAGCCGTTCGAGGACGCCGGTGGAAATGACCATGGCGCCGCCGACGACAAAGGGAGGCGAGGGCGACAGCCTGCGCTCCTGCTCCAGTTCGGCCATGCGCTTTTGAAGGCGACCGGATAATTCATCCGCACGCTGGCGTGCCTGACCGGAGTTCAACCTGGCATTGACCTTGCCCGCCAATTCCTGATCCTTCAGTTGCTCGGCGCGATGGTCCCAATAGGTGATTTCTTGGGTCAACCGCTCTTTGACGGCGGCCGTGGTCTTGTCGATCAACTCTTCCTTGCGTCGCCGGACCTCGCCAAGGTGGTCGGGTACCAGGTGCGCCACGGCATAGGTCATCGCTCTCGACTCCAGTTCGGTCCGCATCCAGTTGGGTTCCTCCAGCCGTTCGAGCAGCGGCTGCTCGTCAGCGGTGAGCGGACGGTAGTCCAGATAGGGGGCATGGCCCGCGGCACGGGTATTGCCGTCGCTGTCCACCTCTACGAACTGGAGTTGGCGGGATACGACCCGACGCTGCCCTGACCGATCTGACCGGGCATCCTGGATGGAGTGATCCAGGTAGACCAAGGCCCGTACGTGGTCTGACGGATCGCTTTCGTCCACCAGAATCGTGCCCCGCTTCAAGAGGTCCCGGTGTCGTTCGATAGTCAGGTCAATCGTGGCATCCAGCAGCGGATGACCGGGGCAGATGAAGGCAGCCAGCGGCTTGCCAGGGATGCTGATGAGGTCCTTGTGAAACGTGATCCGCTCGTATTTGATCAGTACGGCGTCGCGGGCGCCGATGGCGCGGTCACGGTTGCGGATGATTGCGGGCACGTGAGCGATCTCGTACCGCTTGGGCTCTCGCTCACGGACAGTACCGCCCAGGAGCCGAAACGCCTCCATGAAGAAGGCGGCGATGAAATGCGGCTGTAGGCGACGTGCTTCGGCCCGTTCCATGTCCTCGCGAATCTGCCGGACTCGGCTGGCATCCATCGAGTCCTTCGCCAGTGCTCGCTCTTCGAGGAGTTGACGGAGGTGGTCCCGATCCAGCGTCCCCTCCACGACTTGCGTCAGGCGGGCGCGGACCTCCGGGCGATCGCCATACCGAATGGCCTCCAGGAGCAGCTCCCGGAGGGGGCGGTCGTCAAATCGTAGACGACCGAGCACGTCAAACACCTGCCCACCCAATGCCTTCCGCTCTTCGTCGAGCTTCTCCAGCAGGCGGTGGTAGACCTCGCCTTCGCGGGTCTCCTTGGCCACCATGTTCCACAGGTGGCAAACCTCGGTCTGATTGATACGGTGAATGCGTCCGAATCGTTGCTCCAAACGATTGGGGTTCCAGGGCAGATCGTAGTTGACCATCAAGTGGGCGCGTTGAAGGTTGATGCCCTCGCCTGCGGCATCCGTGGCAACCAGGATTTCCACCTCCTTGTCCTGGGTAAACTGGTTCTGCGCGTTCTTGCGCTGCTCGCGCCCCAGACTGCCGTGGATGATGACGACCGCCTCCGGACGGCCCAGGAGGGAACCGATCTTGTCAGCCAGGTAGTTCAGCGTGTCCTTGTGCTCAGTGAAGATGATGAGTTTGCGTCGGTGCCCATGGGCATCGAACATCTCCGAGTTGTTCTGAAGGAGTTTGGACAGCTCGTCCCACTTCTTGTCCGTACCGGACTTGCGGACCCGGAGGGCGATCTGCTCCAGGTGTTTCAGCATCCCGATCTCGGTCTGGAGTTCGGCGATGGTGCGGGCGGCAGACGCCTGGTCCACCACCTTCTCCTCGGTGTCCTCGACCTCCGTGTCCGGGGAGTCTTCCAGGTCGTCCATGTCATCCGCGTCGTAGGAGGGCAGATCGGCGTTCAGGTCAACATGGGTTGCAGCCGCCCGGCTCAGCAACTGTTCCTCGCGGAGTCGTTTTTCGAGGCGTTCCCGTCTGCGGCGGAGCGATTGGTAGATCGCCTCGGGTGAAGACGCCAAACGCCGTTGGAGGATTGTCAGGGCGAAGCCGACGGTCCCCTTGCGACCCTCGTTCTCTAACGCCTCGGCCCGGTTGAACTCCTCGCGAACATAATCGGTGACCTGTTTGTAGAGGTCGGCCTCCGCTTCGGACAGCGTGTAGTTGGCGGTATAGGCGATTCGTTCGGGAAACAGCGGCGTCCCGTCGAACTTCAGGAGTTGTTCCTTGACCAATCGTCGCATCAGGTCGGACGCATCCGTGACATGGACACCATCCCGGAACTTGCCCTCAAACCGATCGCCGTCTAACAGCGCCATGAAGAGCTGAAAATCCGCCTCCTTGCCGTTGTGCGGTGTGGCGGTCATCAACAGGAAATGGCGGGTGAGCCGCGAGAGCAATTGGCCCAGACGGTAACGCTTTGTGTACCGCACCTCGCCGCCGAAGAAGCTGGCGCTCATCTTGTGAGCTTCGTCGCACACGATCAAGTCCCAATCGGTCGTCTCGAGCTTGGCTTGGACATCCTCGTTGCGGCTGAGTTTGTCGAGCCGGCAGATGGCGAGGGGGTTCTCGGCGAACCAGTTGCCGGTGCGGGCGGCTTCGAAGTTGTCGGTCGTCATGATCTCGAATGGTAGGTGGAACCGCTGATCAAGCTCGTCCTGCCACTGTTCGACCAGATTGCCGGGGCATATCACCAGGCACCGTTGAAGGTCGCCCCGGACGATCAACTCCTTCATGAGCAGCCCGGCCATGATGGTCTTGCCGGAGCCGGGGTCGTCAGCCAGCAGGAATCGAAGGGGTTGACGCGGCAGCAGTTCGCCGTAGACAGCGGTGATCTGGTGGGGCAGGGGATCGACGAGGGATGTGTGAACCGCAAGGAGCGGATCGAACAGATACGCCAGCCGGACGCGTTGAGCTTCGGAGACCAGACGGAACAGGGCCGCGTCCCCGTCGAAGCTCCAGGGTCGCCCGGCCTCTACGATTTCCAGGGTCGGCTCCCGATCCCTGTAGATCAGTTCGCCGCCGAGTCGGCCCCCGGCGTCCTTGTAGGTGAGCTCGATGGCGGAGTCACCAATCCACTTCACATCGATGACGGAGACCAGGCCATCAGGCAGAACGCCCTTGACGTAGGCACCACGGGTCAGCTCTTCCAGGCGCGCCATGACCCCGAACTCCTCTCACAACCCCACGGACTACGGCAGGAACGTCCGACTAATCTAAGCATACAGCATCACCCTGACAACCCCGGTCGCACGCTGAAATCTTTTTGGCCGGCGCAGTACGGCCGCTGCTGGCATCGCCGCAAGGTGTGTGGCATCAGGGAGATATAGCCGAGCACAGTCGTCGCATGGAGGGTGCAATCGTCGGTGGCGTCCTGGTGGGAGGAGATGCCCCGTGATGACGGAACCGGGGGCGGGGAGGGCCAACAATCAAGACGGACATGACTGGCGCATTGCCGTCGGGTGGTTGAAGGAGCTGCCTGCGCCCCATGTCTGGGCGTAGCTCTAGCTTATGCGCTCGGCGTAAGGCTTTGCCTTCGCCAAGATTGCACGGCCTCCGGAATAGCCTGAACCGCCTTGTCTTCGGACCACCGGTCCCAAAAATCCACCGTTCTGCTACTTGGCTGTGCCTTCGGCTCCTTGATGCGGATGCGGCTTGGAAGAAGGCTTGCATCGCCCACAACCAATGCCTCTCCAGTATCCAGCACTGGCAGCAGATCTGTGAATCCCCCAAGGCTATCCGGCAGCAAACGCTTCACTACATTCTGGTCCTCGGCGTTCGTGAGCCGTAGGGCGACGAAGTTATTGCATTGGCTTAGAATAGTACGACTAACCTCCGACGGGCGTTGGCTAATGACAACCAAGCCAACACCGTACTTGCGGCCCTCTTTGGCGATTCGCTCGAAGTAGCGTAATGCGGCCTCGGACACCCCCACCGCTTCAGATCGATCAGGAACGTACAAATGAGCCTCATCGCAGAATAGTGCCACCGGGTGCCTTTGCTCCGGCATAGTCCACTGTTGGACAAGGAATATAAGGCTTGCGATTCGTCCAACGATAAGAGGAAGAATGTCCGAGGGAACCTCTGAGAAATCGATGATCTTCACACCGCCCTTACCGGTCTCCTGATCGCGGGTTCCCGCCATTAGTATCGCTGCGAGCTTTGGCAACCACTCGAATTGCATGGTCTCCTTTGGAGCAGAGAACATAAAGCCCAATCGTCTATCGTTCAGCTTGTTTTCGAGCCGGGCAATGAAGCGACTCAATCGGCCATGAAACTCACCTTGCTTATCGCGGCCGCTGGAGCCTGTCACCATCTCTGTATCGAGACGTTCAAGTTCTGTCAGGACTGCCTTGATGTCATAAGGGACAGGGCTATCTATCGTAAAGTTGGCTAGCACATCCATGTGCTTTCCCGCCTCTAGGTACTGACGCTTGCACTGCGTGACGGTTCGAGACAAGACCATCGCCTGGTTCGGCGCGTTTTGGTCACTGCGGTCAATAAGCATGGAGGTCATATCCTCGTAGCTTAGGAGCCAATAGGGAAGATACAGCACTCCCTCGTCGAACGACGTTGCCTTCCCAAGGTCACCAGGTCCAGCGATATGGAAATGGCGAATCCCGTCGCCGGACAGGGTCTGGTACTCGCCATGGATGTCGAAGAGCACGGCATTGGCGTTGGGCAAGGCGGCTATCTGTTCAAGAAGACGGGCCGTAGTCCAAGACTTACCGGAGCCTGTGCTGCCGACGATCACGGCGTGGCGCTGGAAAAGACGATTGGCGTTCAGAAACGCCTCAGCCTTCTCATCGAGAGTGTAGGTTCCCAGTGAAAGACGGTGCGCCTCCGCGCCGGCGACAAAGGACACGGCCCGCATAAACTGAGTAAGTCGGTCGGCCTCGATTGGGAAGCAGTTCGCCTCAATCTCCGGGACGGTTTCCAGCGTCCTGCGGAAGATGTTCTCCTTCGTTCCTATTCTGTCGATGAAAGTGCCGATGAGGGTGATACGGACGACGTTGCGCTCTTGTTCCGGCGTTCCTTCGTCGCCACTCTCGTCGTCCGCAAGAGCCTTCGCGATTGCCGTGTCACGGATGATCTTCTGCACAATACCAACAAGATGCTGGCCGGGCCGGGAACTTTGCAGTACGACGAGGCGGTTTACCTGAAGTTGCCTCAGGAGGTTGATGTTATCGACAGTGACGACAACGGTTGCGGTGTCGACAGCTTTGACCTTGCCGAGCGCGTCCGCGTCCTGATACTCAAAAAGAGCCATAGTGTGTTTCCTAAGCAGGGCCGATAGTGGCGTCAAGGAACCGGTCTAACTGCCACAGTGATGTACTCGGCAACTCGATACCTTCCGGATGTTCCTGAGAATAGACTCTGGTTGCTGTGTCCGCCCTCTCGAACGCGAGGAAGCTGGACTTGCAGGACTCAGCCACAAACGTTCTCGCCGAATTGGTGAGCGTGCGGGCAAGTATCACCAGGGGAGTAGACTGGTGACGAACGCGCTCAACGAGCTTCGGTTGGATGTGGATATCATTGAAGCCGTAGCCTACGCAAAGGTATGACCGGCCGGAGACAAGCGCCGCGTCGGCGTGATGCATGATCGACCGAAACGGCTCCTGGTGGGTCGCTTCATACTTCGTGCTTCCTGGCGTAACCAGTAAAGGCGTCAATCCCTTGGGGGGTTCAATCCGGCCCGGAAGGGCAATGACGACACCGCGTGAATCGGCAAACCAGTCGAGAGACCCATGTACTTTCCACACCTCGACGAGTCGGCCATTGATGAGGCGCCTCCGGGCATCGTCAACCGAATCAAAGAAGCCGAGATGGTGGCCGGTAAAGCCTGTGTAGTGGCAGAAGTGGGCCAGGTCGGCCGCGTACTCTGCGATGCGGTCGTAATTCGTCGTCACGACTGAGAGGGAGTGGTTTGTGCTGTTGAACAGGTGTCGATAGAGCCGAACAAGTGCTGGAGTAGTCTCGCCTGTAGCGATGCGTTCAAATACGGCCAGATCTTCCGAGAGTATAAGCCCTCTCGTTTGATGGATTACATCCGCCAGGAGTGATGCCGGAATCGCAACCTTCTGCAGGGCGGTCTCAAGGTCGTCAGTTTGTAGGGCAACCTTCAGCCCGTTCCATGCCTCCTGTTCCTGTGTGGTCGGTCCGGGCTTAACGTTCGCCAAGAGGTGGCTCTTCAATCCGCCCATGCCACTGATGCCATATGCAGCGGAGTGGCCACTTCCCAGAACGATGACAGGTGATTCCTGAAGGCACTTCTGGGCGAGCTGGATCACAGTCTCCAAGGTGTCCATGCCACGTGTCCTCGGCAATCCATGCAGGTCTAGATCGCTATCCGCTCCACCTCGTCCAGCGTAATCTCGTCGCTTGTTCGGTCGTAGAGCTTCGTCGTCCGAGGCGATTCGTGAGCCGCAATCGCCTGGGCGTTCTCGATGGTTCCTCCGTTGTCCAGGTACGCTGTGATTCCGGTGGCCCTGAATGTATGGCAGCAGGTGCTTCGTGGCAAGCCCGCCGCGAGGGCGCGACGCTTAATCATGCGGAGCACGTCGATGCGGTGCATGGGGTTCGCGGTGACGCGGCGGTGACGATCGACGCTGCGGAAGAGGGGGCCCTTCTTGTCACCGGCGATGGCGGCGGCCTCGATGTAGGCGTCCAGGTAGGCTTCTGCGTTGTGGTGGGCGGGTACCTCGTGGCGTTTGCCGCCCTTCTCGTGCAAGCGTAGCCACCACCGCTTGCCGTTCTGGTAGTAGTCTTCGACCCGCATCTTCGTAACGGCCCCGACGCGGGCAAACGAGTAGACCATGACGCCGATGAGCGCCCGGTCGCGCAGGCCAGCGATGGTGCCGATGTCGATGGAATCGAGCAGTTGTCGGGCCTGATCGGCTGTTAGGACGGGCGTCTTACCGCGTTTGACGACATACTTGGGGCCGCGGACCGAACCGGCGGGGTTCGTAGGCACTACTTGGCCGGTGACAAGCCAGTCGAAGAGCATCCGAATGGCTGCCAGGTGCTGCTTGACGCTTGGTGGGGCCTTATGGGCCATAAGCTGCTCGACGTACGCAGCGACCGCTACAGGGGCGATCGTGTCGAGGCGGAGGCCACGGGCCTGGCACCACCCGAAGAACTGCGCCACGGCCCTTGCGTACGCTTGGCGGGTGTTCTTGTTCCTGATGTTCGCCGTGAAGAACTCGATAAAGCGCCAACCGGCCCGCTCGCCGGCGTCGACGATGACGGCGGGCAGGGTCTCCAGCCCGACGCGGGCAAGCTGTCGGGGTACGAGGGCAGTGTTCTTGTCGTCCACAGTAACACCGTTTGACCGGTTAAACGACGGGCTGAACCGGGGCGTCCCGACCGCGCATCGGCCGGGCTCAATTTGTCGCTATTGGAGTATCATAATATCCTTTATGATGCATCGTCAAGGGTCGGGACGGAGGCACTTCTTGAACTGCCCGTGAGGCTTCCCGATATGGGGGCGCGATGCCACCTTCCACTTGATAGTCGCTAGGTTGACGTTGCACCTAAACGGCACGTTCTATACTAGGAAAGTGTTTCTTCACGTCACCAGCATGACAGCGCTCCGCCTTCCTACTCCTCTTCGTGGTTCGACGCCGGGAGAGGCGAGAGGGGCTATTTCTTAGGCATATGCGCCCTCTGATCCCCAGTAGCGCCGCGGCGGACAAGTGGCACATGGCCCAGTTCCGGCCGCCGAAGCAGGGTCGGACACCAGACTAGTGCGTAACCTCAAATTCTCGCCTCAGACGGGCGATAACCTCTTCTACGGGTCGTCCCGTGCCCTTGGCCCTAAGCATTTCGACTAGATGCTGGTCATCAAGAAACAGTATCTCAACGCCCAGCCTGTCGAACGCATTGCGTCGTTCTATTATGGCCGAGCCGCCCGGTTCACACCGCGAAACCAGCAGGCCGAAACGTCCTATGCTGGGGTTGCTCAAACGCTCCACCAATTGCCGGACTTCACCGGTTTCGATCGGATCGTTGTAGTTCTTTGCTTCGCACGGAACGTGCATGGCGTCAAAGTCATGCCGAATTGTACTCCAGAAACCCACAGCAGGTGTGTCACAAAGGACGAAGTCCCGGATCTCGTGCCGATCCAAAGTTGCGGCTTGAGACCACAGTTCAGCGAAGGGTGGAACTAGAGTGGCCTTGAGGATTTCCTCGACAATACGCTCGTACTGGCGAAAATGGTCCCTACCGCGCGGGCAAGAGACAAGCTTCCTCTCGAGTTCTGACACTATGGTAGCAAGTCTTTCCTGGACCTGTTGAATTAGGCGTTTGAGTACGTAGACGGCATAGTGAGGGGGTGTCTCACGCTTGGAGCGGATCTCGAAAGTCCAATCTGGAAGTCCGATTCTGGCGAGACCAACCTCAACGGCACGGTGATCTCGCTCTGTGATTATTAGGATAGCGAGGCATCGGTCCAACACAGTTTCTCTCGCCTGCTTTAGGAGCCAAATCCCGGTGTCCAGCCCAGCATTGGTCTCTTCAATTGGAATGGTTGTGGGGGGAGAGAGCATAACGTCCAGTACGAGAGCTTTGGGGTTCGGATGTTGCTTCATCCAGATAATGGCATCATCTGGGGTATCGCGCCACTCAGCGTCAAACTCTCGCCCAAGTCGATCAAACAGGCGCGCGCTGTTGATCTTGTCGTCGTCGAGCAGAAGGACTCCATCAGCCATACTCATTCTCCACCGAACAGCTTGGCGCGATCTCGTGAGGATTCACGACTCCGGACGCGAGCGAGAAGCGCCTGGAGTGCTTGCGGTAGGTAGAACGCAGGGGTCTCGATCTTTCGTCTGATCTCGACCAGGAATTCCGGTAGACCGAGCCTTCCCAAGCCCTGCTCAACTGCTTCCGGATTGCGGTTGGTCAAGATTAAAACAGGGTACCGCTTGCTCGTCACATCATCTGCGAACTTGGAGAGCAGGTAGAGGCCGGTATCAAGACCTTGGTTCGTCTCAGAAGCTGGAACGCCGGGCGGTGTCGGCATCATGATGTCTAGGACAATGCAACCGATTTGAGGGTTTTGTTGTAGGAACTTTGCCGCGTCCTCAGCTCGGAAGCACGAGTGTACAATAAAACCGTTTTCTTCCAAAGCTTCGACGTACGGACGGGCGTAAAACTTTTCATCGTCAATGAACAGGACTTCATCCGGCATAGTGCTTCTGCTCCTTGACAGTTGCTATGGATTTGGGGAAGAACAACGAGAAGACCGTTGGGTTCTTGCGCGATGTCAAGCGTACGTCGCCCCCATGTGCTTTCATGATGGCGCGTGCGATGGTCAACCCCAAGCCAACTCCCTGGGCGGATGCTTTCTGTGCTCGTGGCGAGCGGTAGTAGGGCTTGAAGATCTCTGGTTCTTCACTGGGCTCGACACCGATGCCAGTGTTGGCAATTTCAACAAGAATCCCCTCTTCATTGAAGCGGCCACGTATTTGAACGGTAGACCCCTCTTGTCCGTATTTGATGGCGTTCTGGAGCAAGTTGTATAGGGCTCTTTCAATACCGCTCGAATCAATCATAAGGCGTGGAATATCGTTCATAGGCTCATATAGAATAGTGATATCCTTTGTTATGCGAGCGTAATGTTGAAGCATGTTCACAAGGCGCGCGATGATTTCACCTTCTAGAAAGGTAGGCTGTCTATGGTACCGCTTGCTAGAAGCCGGGTCGAGTTCCAATTGATCTATAAGGTTTAGAGCTACCTCGGCACATGCAACTGTATCTACGGCATCGTATTGTCTTAGAGCATTTCCCGCTTGGCAGTCGGAGTACATCCTGGCCGCTGTGTCCCTGATCATGATAAGCGGCGCGAAGAGATCGTGCTTGAGAACACTGATTGTGCTCTCGCGAATGATTCGTTGTTCCAACAACTGAAGTACAGGTCCGACATGATCCACTATGAACCCAAGCGTGTCCACCTCTGTCTGGTTGAAATTCACTAGCGTAGCCTGAAACACTTGAGATGTGTGTTCGCTGCAGCGAATCACGCCTAGTGCACGTGTAGTCTTAGTTCCGCCGTCCAAACTCTGGGAGCTTCCAAAATCGCTTCCTGAAGAAATCGGAAGGAAGAGGACTGGGTTAATATCATCTGCAACTGGCAGCGTGCGCAACTCTACGAACTTGCTGATGTGATCTGCCCGGTCCTTGTTGCTCAATGACATCACAACTCGCGATTCTACATAGCATTTCCCGGTTAGCCCCTCGTTCGCCTGGTAGATGCAATTGCCCACTTCTTCCTTCGGAACTGTCCTGTTGTTCCGCCTGTCAAGCAATCCGGTGGTTGCTATGCACTGGACCCCGTCCGAGAACTGCATCCGGTAGAAGATGGATATGCATCTCACGTTCATGCGGCGTTGGATTAGGGCAATGAGGTCTTTCAAGTACTCGTTTCGGATCTCCGCGGGTCGGTGGCTGGTTCGAGCCAGGTGACGCTGCGCGAGACTGTTCAATTCCACCAGAATCCCACGCTGTTCGGCCTGCAAGGACCTGTGAACGGCGAGTGCAGTGAGTCTCCCCATTAGGAGTAGGGCATCTTCAAGGTGAACGAGCCGGGTGCATCTTCGGGCGTAATGCAGAACGATGACTCCGAGTGAAGCGCGTGACTCCGGGACCAAGCCACTATCGGGCTCAAGAAGGGGCACAAGAACCAAGAGCGGGGAACCCAATGCCGCATGGAGAAGCGGGTCACTTGCGCTGTACTCGACGTCACCAACCCGTTTCCTCCATGTGCGGACATCCGACATGAATACGACGCGCCGGGTCTTGAGACAGTACGCAAGAGCGCCCTTCCCTGCAACAGGATGCGTACGGAGCGCAGGGGGAACAGGCCACTGTAGTTGACCTCGCAGATCATCTGTAGCAAATGCAGAAAGCTCGATCTGGTCTGGAGTGGAGCCGTACAGCCACAACGAGGCCGAGTCCGCGCCGCTTGTCTGCTGCCAGATGCGGGATACGTGGACGAAATCTTGGGGTGGTGTCTCCCCACTTCGGTGATATTCCAACAGTTTCTCGAAGAAGGAGTCCTTGAGTGCGCGCACGCTGCCGGGTTCCGGCGGTGCCATGCAATAAAGTGTGATTCCGAGAATGGACGGAAGCCAGGCTGACCATTCTGGAATGTGTTCTTCCTGGGTGTGCGACCATTGTCCTGCCATTAGGACGTAAGCGAGCATGCGGTCGGAACGTATTCTGAAAACCAAGCACTGCTCGCCGGGTCGGAGCGGTAGAGGAGGCTCATCGGTGGGGCCGCTCACTGTTTCGTGAGACACGGTGCGTAGGTCGCCGAGGACTGGCCGTTTTCCGTAGAGGCGGAGGTCCGCGAGTCTGGGTGCCTTTTGTTCCGCAACATCAGGATCGACACCTCCGTATACCCTTGACTCGATAGAAGGCTGCAATTCGCCTCGTGAAAACACTACACAACGGATCTGGACAGACTTGAAAGTGCTGCGTTCTTGGATTGATCGGGCCAGCCGGTCGACCAGTTCATCGGGGGTCGTATCCTCGGGGTCTTTCTTCGACATGTCGTCGAGGATCGCCGTCAAAGGGGAAGTGTTCATGCTGCCGCTCCGCTCGGAACCGTCCCAACAAAGTCCAGAGATGTAATATTAGATCGAGAAGATGGGCCCGTAGCAAGCAGGATGAAGAGGGCGCAAAGAAGGAAAGAAGACGGTCGCATATGGCAATGTGATGGGTGTGGCGAGAGGCTTGGTGGTACAGGCCAACGGACTACTGGAGCGGTGAACGGCGGGAGGGTTGGGCGGTCCGCCGTAACCCTCCCGCGATCCTTAGAACCCGACTCATGCAGCCAAAGCCAGCAGCCTCCCGACCTTCTGCTCGGACTCCGTGCGGTCGCCCGCGTTGTGAACCTCTTGGGTCATTCGGGTCAGTGCATCCACCAGGGCGAAGATGGTGAAGGCGCCCTGCTGTTGAGCGATCTCGGTCGCCTTCTTCGCCATCGCCTGGGTGATGCCGTTCTTCGTGAGGGCCTTCTCGACCTCCTCGGCCTTGTCGCCGAGCCTGGTCTCCATGGCCCTTCGCATCACCTTGACGAAGCCGTCGCGGCGCTGGTCGCGCTTCTGGACGAGGGCCTCCACGATGCCGCGGATCTCATTGAGCGACTCGTGGACCCGTGCCGTGTGCTTGCGGGTGAACTCCACAACCTCCGTGGCGTCCCAGACGATGTGGTTCGCACAGACCGCCTGGAACCAGAACGTGGAGACACCCAGCGACCGGCGGCCGACCTCCGAGTTCCAGACGAAGAAGCCCGGCGCGAAGGCCTGGCCGTCGATCTCCGCCCAGCCGGCCGGATCGATCAGGAAGCAGAACATGTCCTGCTCGCCCGCGTAGAGCCCCGTGGCCCCATTCATCCCCGGCTGCGGCGGCTGGAAGTCTGTCGCGAACTCCCGGAGCATCGTGAGGAGATCCACATCCCAGAGACGGGTGTAGGCCACGCCGTGAATGGAGCGGACGCTCGTGTTGGCCCTGAGCACCTGGATGGGCTTGTCGATGGTTGGGACGGTCTCCTGAAGCGCCCGGCTGGCCGTTTCGGGGGAGAGCCGGTTGATGGTGTCCTTGCTCACGCCCGCCAGACGGCAGAGCTGCGAGAAGGACCAATCGTTGAGGAACACCTCTCGGTCGGCGTCGTCGAAGCCCAGCACCAGGGCGCCGGGATACGGTTTGGGACGAAGCCTTTCGGATGGTTGCCAGAGCTCGGCCGACTCCTCCTTCTGCTTCTGGCAGTGCTCCCAGAGCGCCTGCAGCGACGGGTAGCACTCATCCGGCGAACGGCGGAACAACTCCTGACTGGCCTGTGTGAGATTCGGCATTGCAATGCCTCCTTGTGAAAGAGAAACAGTTACAGGAAACGGAACCGGCTGGCCGGCCGCCGATGCCGCCGGCCAACCGGAACCGCTCCCCTACCCTTCCCTTCTCTGCGGAGGCCTATTTGCCGTATGAGGCAGGACGCGAGAACCGCATTTGAACCTTGCTGCACCACCAGCCTCTCGATCACGTGGGGGGATGGCATTCCCCCGGGTGGTCGAGAGGCAGGTTGTTGTCCTTCTACTCAACGTCAGTTTGTCAGAGAGCTTGATAGGCGTTACTGCTGTTATGGCGGGATCGCGTGACGATGGTGCATGAAAAATGAACCCGCTCATCCGCGGTGTACCGGAACCCCTGATTTCTCATGGATGGGTGGGGCCAAGCATCTATTCCGTCTCCACGCCGGACGGCCCAGGGCTGTCCGCCGCCGCGAGGTCCCGAACTGGCCGCCTGTGGGTCAGCAGGCCGGGCAGGACGGCGGGGGCGTCGTCCGTGACGACGAACCACCGCCGCTTGTAGTAGACGATCTCCTCGGAGAGCCCATAGCGGCTCAGTTCCTCGCGGTTGGCGGGGACGCCGTTGAGCACCAGTTCGATCACGTCGTCGCCGGCGAGTCGGGCGGTCATAAGCCGCCAGCCGTTGTCCAGCTCGATGATGGCCCCGCCGCGGAGCAGCTCCAGGATTTCGGCGGGCGAGGCCTCGGCCAGGGGTGTGCCGATTCCGAGCCGCTGTTTGACGTTCGGCACGTCGGACGGGCTCAGGTTGAGGCCGACGAGTGCACGGCCATCGGTGAGCACCGCCCGGGCGATCTTGACGCTCTGAATGCCGGAAGAACCCATGATCTTGTCGTAGACGGGGAAGATGGCGCCGCTGAGGATATGGAACCGCCGCGGCTCGGTCGCCGGGGTGTTCGCGTATTCGGCCTCCCACCATCGGCGGGCCTCGTCGCGGTCCACGGGCCCATACTTCTCGGCCATTTCCGTACGCTCCATCCCCCGGCGAGGCCCCTTGACGCCGATGAGCAGGACCTCGTTGGGGCGCGTCTCGATGTGCGGGGCGACGCCGTAGATGCGGCCGCTACGGTGGTTGCGGAAGAACCCTTCGTCAGCGTAGCTGGCGAGGACCGACGTAAAGGTGTGTCGCTCGACATCCACCTCGCCCTCCAGTTCGTGCAGCGTCGTCCGGGCGCCGGAGGCCGGGTCCAGGAAGAGCACCTGCGGCTCGGCGACGCTTCGCAGGTGGCGGGCCCGGATCTCTTCGACGCCGAAGTCGAACGCCCCGGCCTGCTTGGCGGCCTCCACCGCCGCCACGTAGCGCTCGTAGAAAAGCTCGAAGAACCGATTCTGCTTCTCGACGTGCAACACCATGATCCGATTGAGGAACTGCTCGACATTGGCGGCGTAGCCTTCGCGGACCGCGGTCTTTTCCTTGTTGAGGACCCCCATCCGCTCCAGGTCGGTGAGTCCCAGGCCGAACTCGCCGAGCTGGTTCGACGTGGCCTGGCGATAGAGCCGTGTCAGGGCGGCCTTGCCGTAACCATCGGTCACGTCCTCCGGGCGGAACAGGTCGCTGGAGAGCGAGTGCCGCTCCCCCTTGGTCAGTGCCCCCAAGGCGGCCAAACGCTTGGACACGGCGTTTACGAGGCGCTTCTGGCCGGCCAGGTCTAGCAGCACCAGCCGGATGACCGGGGCCGAGACCTGGTTGGAGCGGTGGACGCGGCCGAAGGCCTGCATCTGCTGGTCGGCGGACCAGGAGAGTTGGAAGGCGTAGAACACGCGGCGCTGCTGGTTCCTGGCGGCCACGTCGGCGTGGACGCTGATCCCCATCGACCCCGCGCCGGACAGGATGGCCAGGCGCCGGTGGCCGCCCTGGAACAGCCGCGTCTCGTGTTCGTTCAACTGGCGGCGGTTGACGCCGTGGAGCTTGCGGCGGACGTACAGGCCGTTCTCCCAGCGATGGGACCGGCCGCTGATCTCGGCCACGTTCTGCACCCCGAAATGAGCGATGAGGGCGTCCAGGGGATTGTGCGGGAAGTCCATGTCCGCCACCTTGTCGAGGAGTTCCTGCTGCCGGCGCTGGTTCTCCCGGTTGATCTCGGGATTGCCGGCGGCATCCTCGACGCGGACGCTGACCACGTTGCCGGTCACCGGGTCGGTCCGTTCCTGGTACTGATAGATCGGAAACTGCTTCTCGATGAGCTGGACGATCATCTCCCGCGGCGTGGCGTCCAGTTCGGTGGGTTCCACCCCTTGGGCACGCGCGTCCCTCACCTTCCGGTCGGCCTGGGCCTCGCCGGTGTTGAACAGGCTGACCACCACGGACCGGCCGGCCGCAAGGTCCTTCTCGACATCGGGGATCACGTCGGGCAAGGCGTAGGCCATCATGAGCTGCAGGAAGAACCGCTGCTGGGCCGAGTAGAACTGGGAATAACGGCCGCCGTTTCGTCTCTGACAGGCGTTCTGTTCGCCCGCCTCAAAGGCCGCCAGGAGTTCCGACCAGAGGTCGGCGATCTCGTCGTACTGTCGGCGCTCTGCCTCCGTCAGCCGGTGGATCAGCGGCTCATACTCCACGGCGCTGTCCGGGATGGCGGTCCCGTCGGGTCGGCGGGTCGGTCCGTAACTGATCGTCCGGGCAAGGTACGTCCCGACCGTCTTGAGGTCGCGGCACAGCATCTCCATGGCGGCCACACCCCCCCGCTCCATCGCCACCAGGAAGGCCGGGAAATCCGGAAAGGGCGCACCCGCGCCCCAGAGGCCCAGCCGCTCGTACGGAGCCATGTGGCGGGCCTCCGTCGCCCCGGTGGCGCTGAAGTAGCGGACGCGGGCCTGCGGATAGAGCCGCTGAAGCGCGATGCCCATGTTCCCGCGGAGCGTGCCCTCATCCACGGTGGCCTTCCCGCCGTGAGGCGTGACGGCCGCGTTCTTCATCAGGTGGGCCTCGTCGAACGCGATCACGCCGTCGAAGTCAGGACCGAGCCAGTCGGCCAACTGCTTGAAGCGCTGACGCTCTCCGCCGAAATCCATGCTGAGCAAGGTATACGTCGTGAACAGGACGCCCGATTCGGCGGAGATCGGTTCGCGTCCGTTGTAATCGGCCTGGTGAACCAGGCGGAGGGGCAGGCCGACGGCATCCCGGTCTCGCTTGGCGTCGGCGTGCAGTTGGTGCGACGCGGAGACATGGACGTGTTTGCGGCGCCCCTGCTGGTACTGGTCGTACATGAAGGCGTACACCTCTCGCCCCTTGCCGATGCCGGTCCCGTCGCCGTTCCAGTGGCCTTTGCGGGAGCCGTCGGGGAGCAGGCCCTCCGTGGCCTGTCCCGCATAGATCACGTCTTCAAGCTGGAGGTCGGAGACGCGGCCTTCGGTGACGACCTCGGCCGGCAGTTGGTGTTGGTAGGTGGGGTCCGGCGGCTCCACCGAGGCCATCGCCGTGGACTCGACCACGTGGGCCGGGTGCGGCTGCGCCCCCCGCACCACGGCCTTTTGGACACGGTACTCGGCGAAGACCGATCCGGCCTCCACTCGGAGGGCCTGGGGCCGGACCTCGCGTTCAAGCTGGCCTACAGCATCCCCAACCGGTCCAGGGTGCTCAGGAGCAGTTGGGCCGCCCAGGTCCGCATGGCCGTCGTGTCGGCCGGGAGCGCCACCTGTTCCCGCTCCAATACCCGCGTCATCGTCAGCGCGACGGCCCGCGGCTGTCCCTGGAGGAGGCGGTTCCACGTGAACCACTGTTCCGTGGTCACCGGTGTCTCGATCGGCGGCTGAATCCCCCCTGCCCCGTCCTCCAGCAGAAACACGATCAGTTTCAGTACCGGGTCCGTCTCGATGCTGGCGTCCTGCTGAAACATCCTGCGTAGCGCATCGCCCGCCTGCCGCCGGGTCGTGTCGGCGAATTCGGTCTTCGAGGTCTTCCCGCGATAGGTCCCTGAGTAGCTCATACGCCTCCTGAAGTGAAAGCCCGCTGCCGGTAATAATCTCAGACTCACTGGGTGTCGGTCCATCCCTGTCGATGACGATGATCTGGTGGTCGAACGAGGTGCCGAACCTCGCGTACAGATTGCCGTCCAGACCCACGTTGGCCCGGACGCGGTAATGACGTTCGATCTCTGTCCACCAGAGACGAAACCCCGGCCGGTCGAGGGCCATCCCCCGCCCCACGATGGCCACCAGCCGCCCGCCGGGCTTGAGGCGGAGCAGGGCCTGCTCGACGTGACGCGCCCCGAACTCCGTGCTGTGCCCGCGGACCCGGCCTCCGGTGGCCGAAAACGGCGGGTTCATCACCACGGCGTCGTAGAGCCTGTCCGGCGGCAGGAGGTTGTCCAGGCGCTCCGCGTCGAGGTCGGTGGGTGTGAACCCTTGCAGCGCAAGAAGGCTCCTGCGTCTCTCGTCGATCTCATTGGTGTCCACGGTGGCCCCGGCCATCCGGGCCAAGACAGCGATGTTGCCGGTGCCGGCACTGGGCTCAAGGACGGTCATACCCGGTCGGAGGGCGGCGGCCGTAACTACGAGCAGGGCCTCGGCGGGCGGCGTACTGAACTGCTGGAGTTGGACCTGCGTCTCATCGCGACGCGTTTGCCGCGGCATCCTCCCCTGTAGGGTGAGCAGCGACTCCATGGAGCTTGGGAAGTCGCTGAGGTCCAGCCCCACCCGACTCAGGTGGATGTTCATGCCGGCCTCGGCGGCATCGTAGGCGTCTCGGGCGGTGCCGGCCGCGCAGCCGAATGCCTCTCGGGCCAGTCGGGCGATCTCGATGTTGTCGCATCCGGTGGTGATGCCCATGCCCAGCAGGTGCGCAAACCGCTGTGCCAATCGGGCCACCTGTGTAAGCCGCTCGGTGCCGCGTGTGGGGGACTGCTGCCGTGGGCGCTGGCAAGATGGGCCGAACAGGTCCGAATCGAGCGGGCCGCCATCGCCCTCCACGTGACTCGTCGTGCGACCCTGGTCAGAGGGGGTCGCGACTGTCGCGTCGGCGACGGCGCCCGCCGGCGGCTCAGACGCCCCTGGCGAGTCGCCCGCCTCGAAGTCGAAGAGCATTTGACCCGTGGGCCAGTGGAGTTTTCGCTCCATGCCCTTCCGCTTCATTGCCATCTCTTGATACATCGCAAGTTCCCTCCAACGGCTAAGGTTCGGGTTGTTCACGGCACAACCCGCAAGGCCGTTGAACCTCATTTCGCTCAAGCCTGAACCTCCCGCATCGCCCATCGGTTACCGACAGAACTCCAGCAGTTCCCAAAGCTCCTGCTCGGTCGGGGCACGGCCGAGTTCCTCGCGGTAACACGCGACGATCCGCGCCCTCGCGTCGGCCGGGATCTCGTGGGGGTCGGTCCAACCCTCATCGAGTCCGTCGATGATGTCCGCCGGTCCGTCCCCGATGACCCCACCGCTCGCCGTATGCCACCATCCCATCGAAATGACCTCCTTTGGCTCGACGCTGAAACGTCCTGCTTGCCAGGCCAGGCGTCGGCCTTGACCGACCCGGCGCGCGAAACCACTCGCGTTTACCGGCGTTATGGTGGTGTGGCGGGACGGTGACGCATAAGGACCTCCATCCAACGCGTGTGTCGGCACAAGGTCGCATGGGTCGCTTGTGAGCGGTGGGCAGGTGGATGGGGCGGTCCCCTGTTCCGGCGGAGGGGAAAGAAGGGGGCGGGGGAGGTCTGGAACAGGGGCGTGCGGGGGTTCCAGGACCGTCCCGGCGGGAAAGCGACAGGGGAGCGTCCGCCGGCGGTGAGGGTCTTCTTCCTTTCGAGCGAGCGCCGTCGGATGCCCCTGCGGCGGGAGCGAGCCGCACCTCCCCTGGATTCCCCGCCTGGGGGTAGTTTGTGTTTGACTAAGGTTCCAAGTCGCGCTAGTTTTGACGGTGAGTAGAACGCTGTTCTACTCCCGCCAGGGACGCAAACGCGTATCGCCTGGCACCAGGAACGCAACCTCTGACACTCGGAAAGATCGGCCTCACCAGCCGGTCGAAGAGGGGCGGGCTCATCACCCGCCAAGAGTCAGAGGCACGTAGAGCCGGATGCGTGGAGACACGCTCGTCCGGTTCGAGGGAGGCTTCCGCAAGTAAAGCCGTTCGTACCCACGAACGATCAATCTGCGGTTTCTATCCCATAGGGTGACCCCGCACAGGTTTCTCTTTCGCTCTCAGGTTTTCGGAGTTTGGGCGACCGGGACAGACTGCCCGCAAGGGCAGCCGTGGTTCTCAAACGGGTGACGTTCGCGCGGCGAACGAATCCCTCCAGGGGGTGCGGGCCTGTGGCTCGTACAACCTTGGCCGTCGTGGGGAGCTTGCCGGCGGTGACGCTGGCAACCGGGCGGATGACAACGCTCGGCGTTCGGCCGAAAAAGCCGACGGTGAATAGCTCAACCATGAGAGGGGCGAAAGCCCTTGGCGGTATGCGTAGACGGAGACGATGCCGAACTGCGTTAGAAAGACCTTCGCCGATGGGTAAGGGGGCGCTTCTAGGTTCTCCCCCCTGAAATCGTCCGGGCGACTGTCCGGGCGGAAACGGTGCCACCGCGGGAGCGGTGGTCACACGGCGATTGGTCAAGCGACGTGACCGGCTACGCGGAGAGACCCACTAACCGGGGAAGGGCTGAGGCTGCCGGGGTGATGCCCGGTGCCTGCCAGGTCAGGCAGGTGCTTGAAAGGCCGCAGTCTGGGAGTGTGCTGCAAATAGGAGTTCGCCTTCGGGCGAGGCGGTGTTCGCGGCAAGGCAGTCGCGACCCGCTGGCCGTGCTCACGGGTGGTGCCGGGCACATAGGCCGGACGAAAGCAGCGACGTGCGATTCGTTGCGTTGATGGTGCGACCGGTGGCGGGCCTCGTCCGATGGTGACGAGTGCCCGCTCGCCGGTTTCCCGGAAGGGACTGATGCTGCGGTCAGAGCGGACGGCTTCGGGAGGAGCCGCCCGCTCTGGCTGTGTCTTGGGAGCGGACGCTACAGGTGCACCTGCGTCCGCTACCGCTATGAATTGGGGTGCTGCCATAGATGGAACCTAGCCATGCATGGGTACGGCCGGGTTCCTGTCGAAACGAGGTTGTTTCGCAAGGCTCTTGCGAAGGTTCACGGGTTCTCGATTCACCGGCGACGGTGAACAGAGGAGGTTCTTGCGGTGGTTCTTATGAGGGTGCCTTGAGGATGGGCTTTCGAGAGTTGTGCCCTTGAACAACTCTCACCATTTTACGACCAGAGGAGGATTGTATGATCTACCGACACGTTGCCGCTTCCGAGAGGGCATTCGTTCAACAACTCGCCGTCGCCTACGTGAACCACGGCTACTGGTACTACGTGACGGGGTGTGTTCCGGGCCACAAGGATGTAATTCGCGTTGATCACAAGTTGATGGCCCGATACGACGTGGCGATCAGCAAATGGGCACGGGCACGTCGCAAACGGCAAGGGCTTGCCAACGTGCAATACCTGCGGCACGGCCGCTTCTTCGTGCTCATTGCGACTCGCGGCCTGCACAAGTTCTTTGACGAGGAGGGGGAGAGCATCAAGGACATACGCCGCGAGCCGATCCGGTTTGCGGGCTACAGCATCAGCTACCGCATGGGGGTCGACCGCAAGTGGCACGCGTCCGTGCGGATTCATCCCGTCGAATACAACGGGCTGAAGACCTTCTACCTGGACTTGGCAACGCATAGCTCGCTGGAGCCGATGCTCCGGGAACTCGCTCGCATTCCGTACGAGCCGTACGCTGCCGTAAGGCGGCAGTTGCTCAACGTCCTGCGGGCCGTCAACCGGGCGCGGAAGACCGCGGGTTACGAGCCCGTTCCGCTGAGCGCGATCCGGCTGAGTCGCCGGGTGGTGAAGGTGTTCGCACCGGCCGAAGAGGAAGCCTTCGGCAGCGTCACCCCCACGAAAGAGCCAAGTCAGGTAGCTGGGACTGTCGGTTGAGTTTGGAAGCGGTTGCCGGTGGTGCAGCGTGAGCTGATCACATCACGTATGGTTGCTCAAAGGCCCTGTGGATGGCAGGGTTCCAAGGATGGCGAGGCGAGGGGCGAGGCCCTATCCTGGGGGGGATTGGTGGCGACAAGGAGGCCTCAAATGAGTCCACGCAAGACCGGCAAGAAGAAGGCGCGGTTTACGCTGTGGCTTCCGGAGGACACGATCGAGGACCTGCAGAGGCTTCAGCAGGAGCTGGGAAAGGTGTCGGTGGCTGAGGTCGTGCGAGAGGCACTGGAGGTATACAGCTCGGTCCGCTTGGCGCGGAAGCGAGGCGTGAACCTTTACTTTGAAGAGAAGCGGACTGGCGAGAAGGGACGAATCTGGCTGCTGCCGGGGCCTCCCCCCGTTGACTGAGGGGGGGAATTGGGGAAGCGCATGAAGGGGGGTGCCGGCGGCCGTGAAAGAAAAAATGTTGTGTGGGGTTGATGTCTTACATTATACGGCTAAAATCATACGTAAATAGGCGGACGTAGGTCCGATGGGGGGATGGAAGAAGTACTTGGGAGGGGCTTCGGCCTGTGTATCGCGTACGTGGTGCCGGGACTGGTGGCGTTATGGGGGGCGAGTTTCATAGAGCCGTCGATCGGCGTGTGGCTGGTGGCAGCGGCGAACTCCGGGCCAACGGTGGGGAGCTTTCTGTACGTGCTGCTCGGGTCGATTGCGGCGGGCCTGACGGCCAGCGCGGTGCGTTGGGCGGTGGTGGATTCGGTACACGGTTGGACGGGGATCAAGCCCCCCCGCTGGCGGCTGTGCGAGCTTCAGGAGAACCTGCAAGCGTACGAGGTCCTGGTGGAGCACCATTACCGTCACTACCAGTTCTACGCGAACACGCTCGTTGCGGGAACGTTCGCGGTGGTAGCCAAGGGGGTATCGAGCGGCTTAAGGACCGGGAGTTTTTGGGTGATCATCGGGTGGGCCGCCTTGGCGGCAGTGTTCTTTGCGGCGTCGCGTGACACGCTGCGGAAGTACTACTTGCGGGTGGCCGAACTGCTCAGCGCAGAGAAGGGAAGCGGTCATGGTAAACGGCGGGAGTCTGCATGAGGAACCGATCAAGGGGGAAGACCGGAAAAAGAGCAAGCCGGCGAAGAAGCCGGGCATCAAGAAGGGTGCGAAGACGGCCAAGCGCGTCTAAGGGGGTCCGTGGACAGGAGCAGCGGGCACGGGCCGGGTGAAGTGGAAGCCCGGCCGGTGTCCGCTTGTCTTTCTGGCTCAGCGCGAGCCGCTCTTGAGTCGTTTGTGAGCCAACTGGGCCTCTTCTGAGCCCTTGGCCCAGCGCAATCATCCCATGAGGTCACTGCGTAGAAAAGTGTACGTGCTTACGTGCTTGGTAGGAGCTGCAGGAGAGGCCTTTGAGTCGTTCCTGAAGCGGTCGGTGGGGCGATTCGGAGGCGGTTAACACATAGTCCGCGGCGAGAAGCTCAAGGCTCCTCGCCGCCTGTTCCTTAACCTGCATGGTCGCGTTCATCTCCGGCGCCGGCGGAAACAGGTGACCGCCCCAGCACCAATGAGAAGCAAGGCGCTCGGCTCAGGCAATCCCGTAACCGAGTTGATCCAGTCTAAGTGCTGCGATACGCTGGTTGCACCGCAAGGAGTGCCGTAACCGTAGGTCGTTACGCCCCAATCGTTTACGCCAACAAGCTCACCGTTCACAAACCAGCCACCTCCGCTGTCAAGGCTGGCGCCCCGACCGCCTAGATGCTGGTACTCGGAACTTCCCGGTGCGGCAACATACATAACGAGTTGATCGTTTCCACAGCCAAAGGGAGCATACCCGAGTTGGTCCAGCATATCCTCACAGCCGCGCTTTGCACCATCAAGTACCGTCGCTCCGCTTGAAACGTAACCGGTGTAACCGAAGCCGATGAAGTCAACAACTGACCCTAGCAAAGCCGAATCGGCCCCGGTGTAGAGCGTTGCCGCTGCCACCTTACTACTGGTAATGGTGTCCGAAAACGTCCAAATCGCCATGTCCGTGCTACCGATTCCGGTATACAGCGGACTTATCGTGACGTTGGTGGTGTAGAACCAACTCCAGTAGTCGCTCGTTAGGTTGTTCCCTTCCACCATGCAGTAGTTACTGTAGTGCGCAACATGCGCCGCACCCAGAACGCAATGGTCGCTGATTACGGTTCCGGACCCGATATTCTGCCAACCGGTTCCGTTGTAACCATAGAAGGCCACGACCGAATCGTACTGCTTGCCCAGGTTAATGTACTCCTGCTGCCAACTTGGATTCGACTGCGCAGCATCATGCATGATGATGGCGCCCGCGCCCTGCGCCAACACAGCGACCAGGGCCACTCCCCAGAACATAGTCCTCGCAAACACGGTGCCTCCTCCCTGCCCCCAGTTCGAACGCTAACCTGCAGAGCTGCACTGCTGGAACAACTAAGTTAGTATACAACCCCTGCCTGATTGCGCCTACTACCTGTTGGACCTTTTTGATCGCTTGGAGGTCCGGGCACGCTCCGACATGGGGCGCGAAGGTCACTCCAGCCCAAACCGTTGATCTGTGGAGGATGAAGCCTGCCGGCCATCAGGCCAGGTTGTCGAGCAGGCTGCGGCTGAAGCCCGCAACATCGGCTTGCAGTGCATCGTCCGGACCGCCCAGAAACTCTGCTACCCGGACGGGCCCAATGGCATCGACACCTACGAAATCTCGCTGCAGCACAGCAATGGCCTCGCGCACCTCGGGCCGATCCCCAAAGCCGCGAATCCGTTGACCGATGTGTTCAACGCCGTCCGGGTGATTGCGCAGTACGTAGAAGAGGTCGTACGCGTCTTTGGGCTTGCCGCGTTTGTCGAATGCCAGGGCCTTCAGCACAATGAACGCGCCCGGTCCACAGACCTGAATCGTTCGAACCGCCGTGCCGCCACTCGGCACCGTGCCGGCAAGCTCGACCATCTGGACATCCCGAAAGGCCAAGTCCAATGCGGGGGTGATGATCGCGGCGAAGTCTTCCTCCAAATTGCGCAAACGCCCTCCGCGGTCTGCACTGGACGATGGGGGAATGAGGAAATCGACAGTGACGCCTTGTTTGGATACCCAGCGCTGTGCAGTCGGCTTGCCGGCTGGGTTCTTGTCCGGGCTGAAGTCCGCATCTCTCAGCCGCTTGGCGATCTCTTCGTACAACTGGTCATCCAGCACAACAATCGACAGGCCCAGGTCCAGGTCGATCGTCCCGATGTGTTCGTCGATGCCGGCCGTTCGGTGAGCCTGATCGACAATCAGGGACGGCACCAAACCGCCAACCACGCACATCTGTTCACGGAAGTCGCCAAGCCGGGTCGCTACTTCGAGGCATGTGCGGCGAACAAGTTCACTGCAACCGGGTGCATAGTCGGCGGCCACGCGAGGTTCTTTGCTCATAGCCATTTCAGCCGCTCCTTCCGAAGGTGCTCTGCCGCTTCCTCAGCTCGTTCCGGCAGGTTGCGGAGATCCAGATAGGTCTGGAGGGGGCTCACACACACCATGCTCTTGACAATCTGGGCATCGTAGAACACGCCCTCGTCGTTAGGCCGGATAAGCCAGAGGTTTGCCCCCCGCTTCTCCTCGTGCCACTTGAGCCGCTGGAGCAGCTTGTCGTTCGCCGACTTACGAAGGTAAACAGTGACCAGCCGGTATCCCGCGAACGGAGCGAGCAGCCAGGCCGCGGCCAGGCCGGTCAGTGCGTACTCGAAGCCGAGTCCCTGGCACGCGTCGGCGACCTGCCGTGCGAGGTCCTCCCCTGACCGGGCCGCGACATGGCCCTGGCGGATATCGTGGCGACGGAGGTCATACTGAGCTCGCCATGCTTCCAGCAGCAGGTTCGGATCGCGAGGTCGCACGCTGCCCTGAGAATCCCGTTCGATCAAGTGGTCTTCTTCCAGGCGGCGGCAGATTCGGCTGACATAACCGGCGCCAAGCTGTCCCGCGCGGGTGAGTTCTGCCTGGCGCCACCATCGCTTGGGCTCGGTGAGCAGGATACGAGTGAGGCGGGAACTCTTCGGGGCGAACACGGAAGACGGCCGACCCCGCTGCACAAACAGGTTGGGCTTGCCGGTGACACGAACGCGCAGACCGGGTGCATTGATATCCGCGTTCCCGGACAGGTCCACGAAACTCACACCCTGTTCCTGGCAGATCTTGCGGCCGACCTCCCCCATGAAGGGGACGGCGACTAAGGGAATCGCCGTCGCCTTACCTTTCCTGGCTGCCTGGCGAGCGTTCTCGGCCGCCTGGGCAACCATGCCGGCTCGGGAGTTGGTCTTGACCTCGACGACCAGCAGATGCGGCCCGAGACGCAGCAGGAGGTCGGTGTTCTCCTCCGGCTTGACACGCTTCACTGACAGGTTGGCCAGTTCAGCCAGCAGATCCGGTAGGCGTTCCAGGATGTCGTACTCGGTGAGCATCATCATTAAAATCGTCTAGTTGACGACGCATTAAACATGTCTATTTTAGTAAACTGTGACGCCACGTCAAGCCTGCCATTTTGCCTGTGTCTCGGAGGGGGGTGAGTCGGGCGATGTGGGTATGGCGATCACCTCTCGCAAGATAGCGAGAATACCGGCACGCATCATGAGCGAGAGAGACGGCCAGACACTGATGACGGCCCTCAGTTCTGGGTAGCCGGAAAGCACAGCGGAAAGCTGTTTCCGGGATGATGCGCAACTCTTTATTTGAAAGTTAGTTACAGATCTTCGTGGTCGGTTTTGTAAACCGCAGGTCATCGGTTCGAATCCGATCGGTGGCTGTTTTGAATCCGCTTGTGAACCAAGGGGTTGCGTTTCCGCCGTCAGCCCCGATTCCCCAGGAAATGCCCGTTTTCGCGAAGTGCGCCCCCCAGGTGCGCCCCCCTGCGTGCATTTCAATTGCAGAATTCGCCTTTGAGACTGGAGCGTAGCCACGCTGCGATCGCGATAGCCCGACCTTGAGCGATGGTTGGTTTTCGTCGAGCAGTGGGTCGCAAGGCAGTGAGTGTTTGGGAGGTCGTTGGGGTATCCGGAACTCACGCGAGGTACCACCACACGAATCAGCCTAACCAATTTGAGCCTTTTGGATGGGGCGCTGCTGCTTGCCGGTCGCATACTGCTGAGCGACTTCACGAGCCATGGCGATCTGATCTCGGCGGACTTTTGAGTAGTACTTGATGGTGGTTTCAAGCGAGGAATGCCCCATGATCTTCTGCACCGCGTGGGGCACCACGCCGCCTTCCAGCAGGTTGGTACAGCAGGATTTCCGAAGGGAATGGAAGGCGCACAGCGGGACATTCGCAGCCTTGCACAGACTGGCGAAGTTTCGCATCAGGTTGTTGATCAGCGGTCGATTCTCCGGCCACGATTTGACCTTCGGGCTGGCCATGATTCGGGCGTGACGATCGGGAGACAAGAAGACGTACGGATTGCCCTCGTCGGCGATGGCACAAAGCTGTTCCAGGATGTCCTTGGCCACCAGTGCGAGCGGGGCCACACGGCGTTCGTGATCCTTGGGTCCCCACTTCAGGGTAGTGTCCGTTGCTGACTTGGGCGTAACAACAATCTCATCGGCATCTAGATCGACGTCGGACCAGATCAGATGATTGATCTCGCCCATCCGCAGCCCGCCGGTATACGCAACGGCAATCATGCCCTTGATGGCCAGCCACTTTCTCTTCTCTCGGCCGGCCTTCTCCGCCCTGACCTGCCACTCATCACACTTGGCCATGAGCTGGGAGAACTCGCTGGGACTGTACCAGTGCCAGTCCTTCGGGGTCGACTTGAGCTGCCTGCGCAGCTTCGGATCGGTCCACGGATTCGGCTCGATGCAGGCGTCGTACCAGACGCGGCGGAGAGAGCCGACCTGTTTCCACACTGTTGATCGCTCCGCACCGCCGACCAGCCGAGCCTGGATAAACCGCTTGACGGTCCGATGGTCGACCGATGTGGCGAAGGCAGGGGAGGTGGCCTTCGAAAGGGCCTGCAGGGCCAGGCGATATTCTTTCAGTGTCGAATCGCGTACGGTCCCCCGCGTTTCCTCGACGTAGTCCTTGACCCATTGATCGAAGGGTTCTGAAGCCGGATCGCTGGTCCGAACCTCCTCAGCAGGTTCGGGCTGGCCTACGAGACCGCTCAGCAGCTCTGTTCGCCGTTGGAACTGTATAGCTCTTGCATCTTTCTCCGTTAGCCGGGGGCCGCTGCAACCCCTCGGCTTCCAAGGGTCACGTGTTGGTGCAAACCACCCTATTGCCTCCTGGAATTCTTTGACGCCGTCGGCGCTCCAATACCGCAGGATCCACGTCCAGTGGGTCATGTCCCGATCAGGCGGGTAGCGCTTCTTCAGTTTGACGATGCTCGGCATGCCTGATTTCGCTCCGTGCCTACTCCATCGCGCAAAGGCCCACAGCGCGCTCCATCACCCCAGACCATGCACCACTCCAGGTGCTGGTTTTCTTCTCCACCCTAGCCCGCTAGCTTCGCTTCATGGAGCGGAGTTCCAGGCCCAAGGACGCCGCCAGCCTCCCGGCGGACGGGAGCGTCAATGTTCGCTGCCGGTTCATGAACCTCAACAGTGAGGCCACGTCGATTCCGGCTCGCTTGGCGATCGCATGGGCCGACATCCCCGACTTCTCGACCGCGAGTCTGAGTGCGGTCTCCAGTCCGGTCGGTTTGTCTTGTTCCTTCCTGCTCATACCTCCACCCATAGCGCAAAGGCGATGCGCTGTCAAGTGACAGCGCCTGATTCTCCAATAGTTCGACGGACCGGCGATGCACCATGATCCATAGGCCCTTGTAACATCCTCGACCAGGCATGCGGCCCTTCCATCCCATTCATCTGCGGCTACTCCAGCTTCGCCGAGCGCCGGCCTGCTGGGGTGGGGCTACCGGGCGCTCGGGGGTTCTCACGCCGTGCGTCCTGGAAGCGATCCACTGTATCACCGCATCGCGCGGATACCGGAAGATCCGTTCGCCGTTGATCTGGAATTGGACGTAGGGAAGGCCGCTGTGACGACGCAGGTGGGCGATGTGGCTTTCGTCGTGTCCGATCTGGAAGACTCCCGTTGCCAATTGCTCGGGCGTCAACAGTACGGGCAACTCGTTCGTGTAGGGGCGGTCGGTCATGAGGCCTGCGGCTCCTTCTCAGCCCGTTCCGAAACGGCCTGTTTCTCCTCGGATGGCTCATTCTGAGCAGGTCTGCCTCCACCAGGCGGCGTGCGGCGCCGCTTCTGAAGGAGGGTGCATCCCGGATCGCAGTAAGGCCGAACCGCCGGGTCCTCACAGCCGCAACCTCGGTAGTTCTGTCGATAGGCAGAGGTCGTCTGCTCGATGATCTCTCGTGGGGTGATGATCCCTTTGCCCCTCAGGGGGCGGTTCTTGGGTGCCCACATGGTCATCGCCGCGAGTGCAGCGTCCAAAGGCAGGCCTGCCTTCCTCAGGTGGACAGCCAGGCGGAAGCAGGCGACACGCTGGTTGACGGTGACTCCTTCGGCCATCATCCGACGGGCACAGGGGGGCAGACCGAAGGACGACATCCCTGCGGTGGGTGTGGAACACGTCTCACGCTCTTGATGGGTGGTTTGCTGAGCGAGTTGGTTGAGTTCGATGATCTCATCGAGAGTTGCTTCCGTTACGCGTTGCGTGCTTTCGAGGAAGTCCCACTGATTCGGAAACGGCTTCCTCACATCGGCGGGGTCGAGGAACACGGTTCTGCCCTTCGGAACGAGGGTCCCGAACAGCGGCGCGTTGATGAAGTTCCCATACGACGCCCATCCGTCAAGGCGATCCTGCTTCGGAAACACCTCCGTGTCAGACCTGCCGATTTCATCCAGGATGCGTTTGACGACCCGCCTGGCCTTGGAAGCCAATACTCCTGCCTCATCGAAGAAGATCCACGCATGATAGCCCTTGGACTTGCTCCTCTCGAGGTAGGGTGAACCTGACACATAATCCGCAGGTGGCAGGCCGACAGTCATGTCGCCCACCTTGCCTGTCTGGTGCTCGGCGAAGCTGTCCATGTAGCCGGCAGCTTCTGGGTCGTCGTGGTTGCCATCGCCCTTGAAGCGGATCTTCGCGCCGCGGATGTCGCGGTGGAAGTTGCCCTTCAGATCAAAGGTCACCTTTCGATTCAATCCAGCGAACCGCATCCAGCCCGTGACCTTGCCGGGTGTGGTGTTGTCCAGTTCGCCTTCCAACAGATGTTTCGTTGGTCTCCATGCCATATCTGTTACCTCCGGGCCGTGCCTGTGATGGCACGCCCCAAGAACGGCGTGCCATCCAAGCCCAGCGCAAAATGCGACCCGGCCGCCGGACCGATCTGGTCCACGCACACGCGCGGAATCCTTCTGGTCAATCCGACAACCGGGTCTTGTGTCGTGCGGGGAAAGCCCTGCTATCGGGCTGTTTTGGCGGGTTTGGGCGGACGGATATGCTTGGCCGAACCGTCCTTGAACCTCAGCTTGATCCTGCCGTCCGCAAAGACGGTCATCGCCTTCCAGTCTCGTTGACCGTCCAGCGTGCTCAGAACCGTCCGCCGGAAGTTCTCGTCAGGGCCGACGAGCTGACTCCAGAACCGATCCAGCTCCTCCGCGAACGAAGCTTCCTGCGTATCCCAGGTATCCCCCTCATCCGAATAGCCTCCGAGATGATAGAGGATGTCGGTCGTGCCCAATCGCTCCCGCGCCTCGGGCGTGACAAGCACTTCTTCGTCGCCCCATGGACGGTCCTTTTCCCAATTCATCACCTTCATGGCCATGCAGACCGGTGACCGAAACACACGGCCGTCGCTCGTGTGCGCGGCGATTCTGAGGGAATCGACGCACACAAGCTTGCCACACCACATCCACGACTCCTGGAGGACTTTGCCGACCTCCAGTTCGACCTTGCCGATTCTCGGCAGATTCGCCCACGAATAGCCATCATACGCCTTGGAGATCTCCACCGGCACGAAGGGCACATCGAACCTCCCCAGTGCGCCCAACAGATGGATGTTGGCTCCATCGGTTTGCTGGCCTGGGAAGTCCGGGTCAAGCCTGTAGCACCTGGTCAGCGGGAAGTCATCAGGCATGGGCACCGGAATCGGCTCCGGGGCGTCGCCCGTAAGCGTCCCCACCCGATAGGCCGGCTCCGCCTCCGGCAGAACAATACCAAGGCTTCCCGCCCTCAGGTACTGCTCGTACGGCAACCGGTGCTTTTCCCTCTGTTGAAGGTATCGGTACGCCTCCAGCTCCATGGCGGCCCTGAGCCGGTCGAGTTCCTCATTCTCCACCAGACACGTCCTGGCCGGCAGCATCAGGCGGATGCCTGTCGGTTCGCCGGTCATATCCACGAGGAAGTGCAGGTGATGCTCTTTGACAGGGTGACAGTCAAAGGCGACCACCTGGCCGTGGAAGTTGACCAGGCTGTTGTTGTACGCCCACCGCTCCCGCTTGCACGAGTGGTGCCAGGGGTTGAGGTCCTGTTCTTGCCTGACCTCGATCCTGCAGCCGAGTTCGGGGTAGTGGGCTGCCTTGTCCGACAGAAACGGCAATATGGGGCAGTCGCTGCCGTCCACGGTGACCTGCATGCCTGAGAACACGGCATTGATCATCACCGCCGATGAGCTCCAGTCTTCGTCATGGAACTCCAGTACCGTGCCTGGCACCGGCTCATCATCTGTCACATTCACCGGGGCACCTGTCCATCCATCGCCGCCGATCGTGACCCGCTTGCCGTTCGAGCGAATCGTTACCTCCCGTGGCGCCAGACAGAAGAGGCCGACGCCGGCCGGGTCTTCGCTGACCTCAAGGGCTTCGTCCCAACCCAAGCCGCCCATGTCGAGAACCTTCGAGAAGTCCTCGATGCCGTGGCCGTTGTCTCGGACCGTGACCTGACCCTCTGCATTGGTGATCTCAACCCTCGTCGCCCCAGCACGTCGCGCGTTCTGGAGCACCTCGATAATCCGGCCATCCAGCTGTCCGGTGAACAACCGGCTGGCCTTGTTCAACAGTCTCATGTTTACTGTTGCCTGAATAGTCTCCATCTTGTGTACCTCCGCATGGTTCTTGTTACACAGCAACACCATGCCGAACCGGGTCATGGTGTTGCTTCTTCAACGTGTCGCGGCCGCGATCCGCGCGCGGAATCCCCGCGACTCGTTCAGCGAATCTGTTCGTCCGTCAGCTCGGTTTGTGAAATAGCGAGGCGGCTTGCCCTTATGGGAAATGAATGGGGTTGCGGTGGCGGGTCACTCAGTGCTGCGGCTGGTCGTATTGGCGGGGTCTTCACCGGTACGTTCACACTGGGCGTGTTGCAGGCACTCCACGGAGCAGAACGCACCGATCGGCTCGATCAAATCAATTTCCTCGCGCCACACATGAGCCCGTGCCAAAAAGAACGCCTCCTGGCCATTCGCCAGTGGGGTCTGACAGCATTCGCAGAACACCGCCATGTCCTGGGCAATAGCTTCGGCGTTGGGTGGACCTGGCACAACAGCCACCTTCGACTTCTCTCCTATCATCTGAAAGACTCCTTCTGACCGTGTCATGTTTCTTACCGACATACACCGCACACGGTCGCAAGCGTTACAATGTCGGCACGGCCTGTAAGGGCCGAATTCCGCGGATTCCGACTTCCTACCCGATCATCCGCCCTCCGTTGCCGCGAAGCAGTATCACGAGAACACGATCACGGCTACGCTCGACCCGGTCAGATACGTCCGTTCAAACTCGCGGCCGTAGTGGACGAGGCCATACCGCTCCAGCCAGCCGGCGATCTCGTAGATCCTCAACGTGAACAGAACGGCGACAACGACTACCACCACCAACAACTTATTGATGCGCATCGCGCACCTCCTTCCTGCAGACCTTGGGGCTGCTCAAAAAGGGTTACGAACGCCACAACACATGGCTCTGGGTTCAGAATGCAACTCCAACTACCACAATCTCCGCCTCGACGGGCGGCTTCTCGGTACGACCTCGGTCTTCCGGTGATTCGATGGACAGAACCTCATGGGCTGCCGCTTTCGAACTATCGGTGGGTGTTGATGGTCAATCACTTATGATCAAGTCGAATGAAGATAGGAGGTGGGGGGGAGTATATAAAGGTTCTGATGCCTATCCGCTTGCCGGAACGAATGTGTAGCTGTTTAGCAATCAACTCTGCGGTCTGATGAATACGCTTCAGATTCTACAACGGGTCGGGCACAACCACCGAAAGATGCAATACCAGGGTGAAGTCCCCTACAGGCATCAATTGCATCAAGCCTCCATCAATGGGGCTCCACGCCCAATCCGGCGATTGGTCACAGGTACCGTGTCGACCAAGTCCCTGCCGCTTTACTCTGTTGTGCTGGCTAAGAGCTATTGCTTGGAGATTATCCTCGATCCAGACTCCATATAGGCACGGGGGACACCTGTTGCGTGTTGTGCATACTCCGCCGCAGTGGGCGACTCGGTGGCACGCACATCCCAGAACTCAACATCGAGAAGTCAGAAATCAAGTTATCTCCACACCTATGCTCTTCGGCGCGCCCATACGTACAGGCACATTGCGCCCAGAATTCCTGGGACGAACGGCCCGAGACCCAGCCCACACTTGAACGATGTTGAGATCTGTTTGCTTGTATCCATCTTCAGATAGAGCGGGTTGTCCAGCCCATCACCTGCCGGGACATCGCCCGACCAGCCGTCCCAGGTCTTCCCTTCGATCTTGGTGGCCGTCAACGTGACGACCGTGTTGGGCTCGTAGTAGGGCTGATTGGGTTCGACCTCCACATTTCCCCATTCGGAATGATTCACGGTCAGCAACAGGAGAATGCCGTCGAAGTCCATCGCCGGATACCAGAAACCGTTGTCTGCCTGATAGTTCGCATCGGCGACAATGCCGATGCTGCCCGCCTGCCCCGTGGAAGCGGTGAGCACGTAGTTGCCAGCTGTCGAACGTGTCCCACCGGCGTTGATGTCGGTGACGATCTGGAGATACGGCTCGGGCACGAGCGTGTCGGCGAGTGTGGGCCCGGACGATAGCAGGCCAAAAAGTAGTATGCACCTTCCCATCGGTTCGCTCCTTGCCTTCGAGGTATGTTGTTGCCTTCGCCGGGGGCCTCTACTTGATCCGCATGACCCAGACGACGGTCATGTTTACCGGGCGCACCCTGCCCATGGTGTAGGAGCCAATGTCACAGATGCCGCCTTGGGTGACGGTTGCCACCTCGCACCCAATGGGCACTGCGTAGCTGCCGTCGACAGTGGCGATGACATTAGGTATCATCAAGAAACACCCGCATCCGATGAACGGCCCCGTGTACGCGGCCGACGCCTCCTGCATCTCCCCGGAGGTTGCACTTCCCCGGAGGAACCGCCCGCCGTTATAGCCACTGGCCGAATTGAGATTCGGTATCGACTGGCCGTAGAGCGGGCTTTCCGCGTCGGTGATGGTTCCGCCACTGCATTCGACCCACCCGTCGGGAAGTGAGGGAACACCGCTAAGACTCTTATGCCATGCGATGATCGAGCCGATCGGCACAATGCCGAAGCCGGACAAGGCTCCGCTGGCGACAACGTCGCCGGTAACGCTCACCTTGCCGTTCGGGTCCAGAGCAACTCCCGGCGAGTCCTCGCCGCTCAAGCCAAGCTGCGCCGCCGTGCCCGCCCGGTACGCATACGGCACGCTCGTGAGCTTGTGATCAGGTGTGAGTTGACGCGTTCCCCCGCCGACGCCATCATCGAACCAGATCCGCAAGACGAGGTTGTCGTCGTCGAACGTCGTGCTGGGGATCGTTGTCATGTTCGCCAGGCCCGTATCACCCAGTGCCACGTTGTAGATCCCGTTGATCACGGTCAACGCGACGGCGTTCGTCGGCGTCAGCGATGTGCCTCGGTTTGACCCGTCGTTCGTCCAGACGCTGTTGCCTTCGTCGGGATCGACCAAGGCGAAACGGAACTGTCCGGTGCCGTTGAACCGACTGCCTCCGACCATGATCACGCCCTGGTGATTGATCTGGAGGGGAATGCCGCCTCCACTCCCTCCGCTTCCTATCGCAGCGATGCCCAGCATCGAACCCACATGCGTCGCGAGCGGACCGGCCGCAAGGACTCCGATGCCGACCACTAATGTCATTGCACCCAGGACGAACCATCGTGGACGCTTCCGATGGACTTCCACCTCGACTCTGCTTCTTGTGTTCATCGCCTGCCTCCCAGAAAAGGGCCTCCACGTTCATCTCTCCGTCGGGCCGACGGAGCCGATGGGTCTGATGACCCCAACCAACTCAAATCTCTTTCAGAACGACCTTTGCCCAGAGTCAAAAAACTCCAGTGCCCTGCTGCCTCTGATCCGATGGATTGGACTCCCACCTAATGGACCCATTCTTCGCGACGAGACATCTGATCTTGAAACGATCCAGTTCAAATCGCTGAGCCTCAATCGACCGTTTCACGACAATGCACAGGGCTCAAGGCTACAGGAGATTACAGGGAACGACGAACCGGATCGGAATTCAAAGCCTATACATACCATCTGAAAGCGACTGCCGCAATCCGAAGCAATATCGAGAAACTCGCAAGAGTCGCAAGGTTGGGTTCTGCTCAGTCTCCCTCGTACGCGTGGTTTCGACCTCCGGCACCTTTCCGATCACCTTTCGTCATTGTTCCACAAAGCGTCCTGGAGGCTTTCCGCCGCATCAGTCACACGGGAAGATCAGGTGCGATCCTTGCACGAGGCCACCCCAGGGATTCTTGGATCCCGGGCGATCCTTGCTTGGGGTGAAGACATACTGGCCATTCTGCTTGCTGACGTACATGATGTACCCGCTATTGTCCACAAGAAGAGGAACGTACCACCCATCGGTTACAAGTCCGGAAACGATCTTGCCCACCTGCCGGTTATTGAGGAACACTCTTAGGGATTGATCGACGTAGCTGTTCTTGAGCTTGGAGTAACAGGTATCGTTCACCCAGAGGTTCCGGTTCTGTTTGTCGACGCTGACGCTCACGTAGTACTGGGCAAGAAAGGCGTAGTAGAACTGATTGCCGTCAGGCGTGGTCCAGGATATAGCGGGAGGCAAGTCACCGGTACCACCGGCAGAGCTTCCCGTCGAGCCGCTGCCCGTGGTGCCACCCGTAGTGGTGCCTCCGCTGCTGCTGCCCGAGGCCGAATCGATGTACAAGTCCATGCCGCTACCGTTAGACAATCGTTGGAACCTATAGTTGGAGCCTTGGCGAAGCGAGTAGGTCCTGGCCTGGTACCCTGAAGCGTAGCTCCAGTCAAAAGCGATCGATGCGCTAGCCGAGGCGGTGTACGTATGGGTAGGGCCTTGGCCTCTTCGGCCAGGTAGTTCTCGAAGTAGTCGCCCATGCGTGTGCCGTACGTTGGGTCAAGCTCGTTGTGCCACTGCTTGAGCCAGGGAATCAGTTGGCCGATGGCGGCCAGCAGCGGCACGAGCTTGCGGCCCTCTTGCTCCTTGGCCAGTTCATAGCGCTCGGCGATCGCGCGGGCCAGTTGCAGGTGGTCGTAGCCCGCCCAGGCGATGACCAGCGTGCCGTCCTCGCCCTCGCAGTGCGGGAAGCTCACCCAGCGTTCCTTGGGGACGTCGAGCTTGCCCCGCAGCCGCCAGTAGTCGCCGCTCAGGAAGTCGGCGCTGGTGTACTTCGGCGGCACGGCGATGTCGCCGATGACCGCCTTCTTCGCCCGCCTGGCATAATCTTGAATGGCCTTGGTCACAAGCTCGCTGTTCGGGTCGCTGTTCTGCTTGATTGCGTCGGCGATGTGTGCTGCGGCCCCGACCAACTCCTTCTCCACCTCCGCCCATTCGTCCTTCAACACGAAGTCATGAAGCCACGGAGTCTGTTTTATCTTCTCCTCTTCTTCGCGTCTTCGCGCCTTCGCGTTTAGCACGTCCGTGAACAGGGCGTCGATGGCGTCTTCCGCCCGCTGCAGGTCCCATGTCCGCTCCCAGGCCTTTCGCTTATCCAGGCCGCTTGGCTTGTAGCGCAGGACCGGCAGGGCCGGTACGCTCTCGGCTGCAACCAGCTCACCTACGAGGTTGCCCACGTCGAAGTCCATCCGATCGGCGTACAGTTCGGCGACCTGCATGAAGTCGTTGTCCTGTCGGGCCAGGTCAGCCACTTGGGCCACGCTGGTTAGTCGTGGCTGGCGCAGAGTCCCGTGGGCCCGAGCCTGCTTGGCATCATTCATCCGCCCATCCAGGTCGAAGCAGTTTTCCAGCCGGTCCAGTAGCCAGCGGCCAAGTGCACGCCGCTCCTGGTCCTCCCATGCATCAATATTCCAGCGGCGCTTGTGCTCAGGTTGCTCAATCAGCGCGATGTCTTTGTTCTGCGCCGGTCCATCCTCAATCACTGTAATTCGACGCTCAACGACCTGACGGTAGTCCTGAGGCCAATGCGGCGGAGGGGCGGTACATGGAGCTCCGTTGTGACGGCGGAGCCACTCAGAGCTCAAGTGACCGCCCGACATCCTGCGGGCCATCACCATCTCGAACGACCTTTCACCGGGATGAAGACCGGGCGGGGCAGCGTGTTCGGCCTGAGTGCCCTCTATGAGCCCAAAGATCCGATAGCACAGCCAGTCCAGTTCCTCTTGGCGCGCTACCATTTCATGGAACAAGCCCTTCGCCTTTGCTCGGGCAGCGTCGAGTAGTGACCGGTTCGGTGTAGTCGTCCGCGAGCAGATGGCTGAGGGAAGAGATGCTGCCCGCATTCGGGCAAGTGAATCTAATCGCCGGGCGGCGGCGACGAGCGCGGGCGAGAACGTTCTTGCGCCAGCTTGATCGGATTCTGTTCCGCCAACGAAGGCTGCTACCGGCAGCGGTAGTCTTCTCAGTTTGGTGCCATCGTGCTCGTAGAAACGCTCCCATGCCTCGGCCTTCACACCTTCGCTAATGCCGCCGCCTCCCTTGTCGTAAAAGACCTGCTTCATCCAAAAGCATGCCACAGAGCTATTCAGCAGACCCAGGAGCGCAAGGTGTTCATCTTCGGTTGCACAGGCCGGCAACTTCACCACGGGCGCGTGGCACTCGAAGATCCTGCCGCCACGGTCAAGGACGAAGTGGTTATGAGTAGCAACGTTCGCAAAAGTAATTGAGAGTGGCGTCTTGAGCTTGTGGTGTGTTAGGCGTCCATATTCGTACCAGAGGAGCCCCGACTCGACCTTGGTCTTGCCCCCAAACATCTTGTTGTTGCCCAACACTGTGCGCCCTCTCCAAAGAAAGCGGGAGAGCGCGGTGGAAACGTCAAGTCGGACAGGCTTGTATTCATCGTCGTACGGGAACAGCAGCGACTCGGTGTTACTCGCGTACCAATCCCTGACGTCGTCGCCGATTACAACGCCGCGGATTGCCGTCGCCCCGATCCCTCGCCGCTGTATCACCGCTCGATCCGCGAAGAAGAAGTCATCTGCTAGTGTGAAGCAAGTAATGCCCACAGATTCGGCCAAAGCACCCAACGTAGTTCCTGAGCCGGCCGAAGCCGCTTCATCCAGCATTTCCTTCAGCTCCGCTGCTCCGCCACCACCTATACTCCAGGGGTGCTTCGCAAACTGCTCCCTAGCCATGTTCGCAACGGTCACGTATTCGCTTTGGCTACCTACAATGTCCACCTGCGAGACTAGGGCAAGCCAGACTTTGCCCTGTTCCGGTATCGCCGGCTTAGGCTCTTCGGTCTTAAGGGTGCTGAGCACCCTGACGGAGTTGGCGGTGGGAGCGCGTTGCCGGCCCAGAATAATGACGGTGCTTGTTCCGTGTTCTGGCAGGTGTACGCAGCGCGTATCGATGACGTGAGTGAGGTCCAGTTTAGGGAGGAAGCCCTCGACGACCTTCTTGCCAAACTCCCGCTTCATGAAGCTGTTGGCTGTGATTTGACCAGTAAAGCCGCTGTCACAAGCGAGTACGAACACGCGCTGCATGAACGGGACCGCCAGCGAATACTTCATGTGGCAGACTTGGTGATAGCGCTGACGGTAGGCTTCGTTGAGGGACCTATCCTTCACCGTGATGTACGGCGGGTTGGCCACGACGGCGTGATATCGCCCCGGCATCAGGATGCGTCCGAGAAGCTCAGGGTCTTCCACTGCATAGCAGTGGGCGAGGCTTCCGAAGCCAAACTCCGACTGCGCACCCGCAGTGCCCGTGTCGCCTGGGACAAACCTTGGGCCGTGGAGAAGCGAGTCGCCACATGCCAAGTTGAAGGCGAACGCCGGCGCATCCTTGAGCGTCGTGATGTGACACTCGCGCATCGCAGCTACGAGCAACCGGAATCGCGCGATGGCCACGGCATAAGGGTTCAGGTCCACGCCGTGTACTGAAGCCAAGGCCCGGTTGACCAGTTCGCGGCCACTGGTTCCCGGCTCCTGCTTACGCCAGTGGGCCAGAATCCGAGCGAAGGCGCCCAACAGAAAGTGCCCACTCCCGCAAGCCGGGTCGATCATTTTGAGCTCTTTGAGGCCAAACTCATTGATTGCCGGCTCTAGTGTCCGTTCAAGGATGAACTCCTCGACAAACACCGGCGTCTGAGGACGTCTTCATCGCCCTTGAGTAAGACTGCTCTGTAGGCCGATCTGGAGGGTCTAATGTCCATGGCCTGCATGAGGCCTAGCCTACTTAGAACAGCGCCACACCGGTTGGGGTCGCTTCGAAGGTTCTCGTCATGAGGCAGTTGGGCGAGCCAAGTGTCCTTGAAACGAGGGTGGTTTTCAAGGGCCTTGCTCAACTCTCGTGCCAAATCCCCTTCCACGAGGTAATCCTCCACGGCCTTCTTCTTTTGCGGGTCGTCACTTGCTGCGATGGCCCATTCAGCCATTTCGGATGCAGGAGCATGCAATGCACCACGGCATGCGAGGAAGAACAGCACAGCATTCGGACTGTACTCCTTGCATAGGATACGATCCGAAGGCGCAAAAGCCGCCCGAAGTCGCTCCTCGTCATGCTCGGGCCCCTCCTTGTGGATCACTAGCAGTGTGCTGCATAGGCACCAATCGCCCCGGTGGTTACGGAAGAACAGACCTCGAAGATATGTAAGGAGGTTCCTGTGTTCCCCAGAAGTACATGAGTCATTGGCCATATCGCTAAGAAAGTCACGGTCTATCAGAAGGCCAAATACGTGCGCAGCATCCAGCATCACTTGATTGCCTAGGCCGAGTTCCTCTGTGAGTACGTCGAGGAGATGCAGAGAATGTAACGATGCGGTTGGCTGAAGGCGCTGCATCATCTTGTCCACATCTTCATGAACAACTGCGCCAGGATGAACATGTACCTCAAACCAGGGCCAATATGCCACGGCCTCAAGTACCTCTGGGCGTGTCAGGACCCCTTTGAGAACATAGCGTACGGTACTCCAGCATGTCAGAGTGTTGTAGGCACCCGACAAGTATGTTGGCAGGGCGTGTCTTTCTCTGAGCAGCCTTGAGACTCCAACATCAGAGGTGTGCAGGAGTACCCGTTTGACAAGATCAACGACATCTCTGTCGCCAGAATTTTCAAGCACTCGACGTACTGCGACGTCCCACAGCGATCTCCAAAGATCTGCCGCCAGGCACGACTGCAGTTCAAGCTGTTGTCGAAGGCAGTCCCAGCTATTCTCTGCGGCATCGAAGAGTAGTAGGAGTCGTTCTCCAAGCCACCGCCCGAACGCGTCCGCTCGACTCCGGTTTTCAGGTGTCGATCGAAGTTGGGTCCGCCCGGGATTCAGGTCGAACTGTCCGTTCAGGCACAGACCAAGATGTAACTTGTGTTCGGTGGGAGTAGTAACCCAAATGGTGGGGGCGCCTCGCAGCAGTTCCCAGGAGAAACCCCTTGGACCGACGGCCATGAGCAACGATTCCGTGCCGTTGCGAAAGAGAAGGACGCGCAAGGGAGTACCCTCTGTTTGCGGCGATTCATCGAAGCTCCGGACTGTGCCAACGTAGACACCTCCGACTCCCAGCACCTCGACATCTTGCCACTGGCAGAGCGATGTCTTTTCTCCGATCTGGAGGAAGAGACGTCGCACGCAACGGGAGAAACAAACAAGCATATGGGCTAGAGATCGGAATCGTGAAACCACACACTCCGGACGCACGGTCTGTCGGAGCGGCAGTCTGACTACGGTGCCATCGTCCGGACGGCCTCCGAATTCGAGAAGGATCTCACGCAAGAGTGCAGATTCTGACTCCGCCAACTCTTGCGGAAACACGCCGCCGGTTACACGAAAACACAGAGAAGGACCGCTGAGGACCTCCGGAGAGTCCGTGGCAAAGAATACGCTCTTGAAGCCCAAGCCAAACTTGCCAGTGGTCAAGTGTGGACCTGCGTCGAGCCCCTTGTCCGAAGAAGAGAGGACTAACATCTTCTCCAAATCACGCTCGAAACCCTTTTCCAATCCATTTCGGCCACAGTACCCTGGAACACCGTACTGATTGATCGCTCGTCCCCAATGGCAAAGAGAAATCGCATCTTCGTCTACAACCACAACGCACAGCGACGCACTCGGGCCCAACTGCTCATTACCCAGCAGCCATGACAGTTCGACTACGGCGTCGTCAGCGTTTTGAAAGAGCTCAAAAGGAATCGATGACATTGTGTAGCTTGTTCTACTGAGCCGATCACGAACGGCATCAAGTATCTGCTCTTGGGCCTGCACTGCAGGCGGTGTGTTGTCTGTCAACAGATGGCGAAGCTCCTGATCTATCTCAGTCTGCTCATCACGGACTTCATCCGGCCCTTTGGCGTCCCCGAGTTCGCTTGCTACCGCCTGTCGGGTCCGGGCCGTGTCCCTCCGTTGAAAGAGCGCTGTTAGCTCCGGTGTTGACCGAACGCCAAGCTGGCCCCTCAGGTGAAAAAGGCTTGACTCAAGGATCAATCGTTGGGCAACGGAAATCCCCAATTGCCCTGTATCGGTCAGGACTCGCCATGGCTCCGCAAGGCACTCTGCCGGCTGGCCGTATAGGTTAACAAGCAGGGATTGAGCAGTGCCGCAGAGAAGCTCCAGTTTGGCTTTACGATTCATGTCCTTCGTCGGTACGGGAGTTAGGAACACGTTGTACTCTTGTCTGCCGTCAGGGGTCAGAGTGTATTGCGATCCATGAAAACCGTCGACGAGAGACCGAACGGGTCCGTTACGTCGAACCGCGATCCAGTGTCCGGCGAGGTTCAGCACCTTCTGGATATCAGGATCCGCACGTAGAATTCTTACACGGCAACGGCTAAGAGCATCGTTCCAACTAGAGAACCATCGACATGAAAACCATCGCACCGAGCGCAGTACAACATCGAGTGGAAATGGCCCTGTGAACTGCTTGGAGAGAGTGCTCCAGGGATCTTGGCCTCCGAAGAGCGCCACTATGAAGCCAAGCACAGGACCGGGGCAATCGGAAAACTCAGTTCGCAGATAGCCTTCAACATCAAAAGTCCCGTCCCCTTTGTCTTCCTCGGCATCCACAGGTGAGGGGCTACAAGCGCCACATGGCGTGTCCACAATGCCGCGATGCTCGTCGGATACCTGATTCTCCGGTGGTACGTTACTGCCATCTGATGTAAGAGTAATAGCTTGAACCCACTGTCCCTTCTTGTTGCGAAGCCGGATATGGGGGAGAATATCGCGCCCGAACTCAGGGCGATCTCGTGCCTCCTTCAAGTACAAGTTGAAGAGATCAAGTATCTTCAGGCGGTCTACACTGAGTGGCTCCTCCTGTGCCGACGCGAGCCGCTGTAATACCCCTACGGTGCGTTGGGTCGTCAGGTTTTCTTGGAGCTTTGAAACAACATGTTCGCGAAGCTGTTCCTTACGATCAGCTGTCTTGGCCCACACATTCAGAAAAGAGGATATCAGGGTAATGCCGGGCAATACCGATTGCTCCATCACTCCATCCGCGAAAACCATGCCCAGGCTCTCTAGGTGCGGCTCAGTCAAGAACAGACCCTTCAAACCGAAATGGAAGTCCTGGCATTTCTGCATCGCTCTGCCGATTGTGGCAATCGCGTCATTGCCGGTAACCAGCAACTGAAGAAAGCTACTTCGCTGCTTGAGCTCGTCAACCCTCGTACGGAACTCTGGATCGATAGCATTGATTCCTCTGAAATGGCCCGTACGCGCTGCGATGGCATCGATAACCCTATCACAGTCGGGCACATGGACAATCCCCCCTGGATTGGTCGGTTGTCCCTCGATGGTTGGAAGCCACGGCGAATTCCGAAGTTCGTCACCCAACTCCTTGTAGAGTCTATCATGCCTGCATAACGTGTTAATGATGAAGTGACATTGCTTGGCGGGCTCCTTTGCCTTCAATACGCGGGAGACAGCATCCTTCGCAGTCAGCTGTGGGACCAAAATCCCCAACCTCACTGCATATTCCACATCGCTTGGGTCAATCGCCAGGATTCGGACCTCCGGTAGTCCGTCCGGATCCTCAATGACGAATCCTCCTGGCATGCGCGTCTCAGGGGTGACTTCCGCACAATGACCTCTGGAGTCTGTGAACAAAGGCAGTCTCTTCAGTATTCGTGTTGACTCGTCTGTTTTGGGCCAGTCGAGCACCACTTGCCGGGCGTACTGAGGCTGGTTGGAGCAGAACTGTCGCATTGCATCCGAGAGTCCAGCGGGGGTTGAGCGGTATGCGAGCAGTTCCTCCGCAAGATCACATGCTGATGATGGGCCAAGTCGCACAATGTTTAGATAAGACCAGAGGCTTTCGGGCACTCGGTTAGCCGTGTCCAGTGGAACAAGTCTCCAACTCTGCCCCAAGACAGCAAGCGTAGCCTCAGCAAAAGCTCGCCAATGAGGCCCATCGCAGTCCCTGTCGCTAGCCGCGAATAGTATTGCTGGTTCTTCTGCATCTGTCAGAGCACTTTCGTGAAACCGATGGAGGAGGTATCGCAACGCAGCGATCGCCTGAGCATCGATGCTCGGAAGTTGGTTAGCGAGTTGCCCAAATAAGTCAGTGCAGGCTGCGATGTCGGAAAGGGGTGGGCGTGTGGCGACAGCGGCCACCACACTCACCGATTGACCGCTCGGGACCGGCGCAGCGATGTCGTTCATAAGTTCTGCAACCTCGCGCTGCTGAAGGAAAAGGACATCGTCATGCGCCAAGCACCGTTGGAGAAGCTTCAGCAAGCTGGGCATCTGAACGAAGAGAAGACGCTTTTCATGAGCCTCTAGCAGGTGGCTAAGTGACGCGCAGACTCTCTTATTAGCTCGAAAGCTTGTGACCGGAAACAAACACAAGTGTCCAATGCCCTTGGCGAACCGTCGAAGCTCTTCTCCGACGAGTCCCGCTGCCCGAATGATATCAATCGCCACGAGGGAGCGAAGACTGATGAACGAATCCGTCTGTTGCGTTTCTGCCTGGAGGCAGTCCACAATCGTCAGAAGGTCTGTCGCCAATGAAGGATTGATGTGGGCGGCTGCAGGGGATTCCGAATTGTCGAGCGGCTGCGGGACGACAATGACCATATCCGTGGCGATCTGCAATAGCCTGGCAATCCGTCTCGATTCGCCTATGAGCTCAGGATTGTACTTGATGCTGATTCGTGCTTCGGGTGGAACGAACGCCATCAGACGCTGGATGGCCATATCAACGGACGAGTGCGGCCGCTTGGTAAGGTTCTGTATGGCGGACCTTACAAGGCGATGAATCTCGCCTTGCACACCTATGTCAACGATCACCTGACAGCCCAGATTGGCAAGAAAACGGACGAGGTAATCCAGCAGCTCCGCTTCACCACTTGATTCCGGCCACGAGACGCTGGCCAAGAGATCGCAGACTTGATCTGCCCTCCACTCGTGCATACGGCGAGTACATAGTCGTGGTGTGTCTTTCATTGTGAAGCAGCTGCCTTCGCTGACCCGTGTGATCAGGCGAGGAAACACGCGAAATGGTTGACACTCTGACTGGCCTGGCGTCGGAGCTGGGAGCTCAAAAACCTCTTGGCTGCTAGCGAGAGATCGCCAGGATCCGCCTGAGGGATGCAATATGTAGGCCCAACTCTCTCTGGAGCAAATCGCGAGTGAGTGCTGATTAAACAGATGCGATTGCGAAATAGCCTCAGTGAGTGTTCGTGGCAAAGGATCGTTCGGAGGAGTTGTCCGAGTCAACTGAGAAAGTGCCGGAATCAAGAGTTGAAGCGTACCTCGCTCAGCTAGGAGAGTATTCCATCGGTGCTCGACGCTAGAGTCCTCATCGTTGGAGCGGTGGAAGACGTCCGCCCACTGTCGGCCCGGGTCAACAAAGAACCAGCCATGCAAGGTTAACGTTACGTCATCGGGTGATTCAATCTCATGCTCTTCCACATTGTCTTGACTTAGGGGTAAGAAGACTGCCCAACGAAGCCGCAGTCTTCCAGAGCTCACCGCTGGTTGTCTACAGAAGTAAGCGGCGCAATGCTGATCATTCTTGGCCGGAACAATGCAGAAGCCGGTGCCCTCGTGGAATCCTTCAATTCGGGGCCAGCGTTCCGCATCCGACTGAAGGGTGGTGAGGTCGGGATCATTGAGGGTGCACTGCATCCCCCCATAGGTCATGGTTGCGGTGCCAAGCGGTTTCTCAACTCGCAGCTGCCCTGATAGCACGCTTCCCACGGACTTCGCGGAGGTGCCGCCTCTGTAGACACATCGGCTACCGTGGACGAGTTCGACGGATGTTCTGCGGTCTATTCCACCATGTTGGTCCAGTATCCACACTTGGACGCGCGAAAGATGCCGCAGCATCGGTAGCATTGTTGCTACGGAATCCTCGATATTTGAGAATACTTCCGCAGGTGGCGCCGCATGGTCGCCATGGAAATCTCCGGGGAAGTACCATCTCATATCACCGGCGGCCCATTGTTTACGCCTGAGCGGAAGCCAGATGCATAGCCATTCCGAGGACCTGCCTTCTCGCGAAGACGCAGGAATGAAGGGATTTATGTATTCTATGATCGAATCTTGGGCTTCAAGGGAGAAGTTGTCCCATCGCTCCTGGGCAGGATGACCGGGTATTCCTGACCAAGGGTTGCACAGATCACAGTATTTGTCCGAGACGTAAAGGAAGGCCTCACATAGATGGAACACGCTTTTGAGTCCGAGGCCGAACTGTCCTATCTTGTTTCGATTATCGGGCTTGTTGCCAAGGCCGAATCGGCGAATCGCTTGCTCATCCTCCGGAGTGAAGGGGCCGTCGTTGATGACAAAGATCGCTGGCCCCGTGAGGAGCTCATGATCAGGCCCATGGGGTATGCCTGGGGACCACCCGAAGTTCAGCAAGTTCGCACCAGCATCATCAGCGTTCTGGAGCAGTTCCTTGATGACAGCATAACCGTCACGGTACCACGCATTGAGGTTCTTGCGGATCAAACCTGGGAACATTCCAGGGTCTGCTGTGAAGTTCTTTGTCGTCATTCATGCTCACCCTTGGTGCCTTGGTGATAGTGTGGAATCAATGGTGTCCTGTCCGTTCAGACATTCAGAGTCTTCTTACGAAATCGATACACTGATCGACATCAACTCCCACCGGCCCACCTACCAGCAAGAAAACTTCTGACCCATCATGATCTGGCAAGCGAAGCCTTGGTGCAACTGACCGCAAACCCCAACAACACCTTGATCAATTGTGGAGATCGTGATCCTAATTGCTGGCCAAGTCGTTCATGGAATACACGAGAAAGGCCCTGATCCCTCAGCTCGCTCCGTTTCATAAATGCAGGCCAGACTCTTGTCGAAACCCGTGACTGATCGCCGCACCAGTATGCACCCCGAAAACCTATTGGACAAGAGGCTGTTCGGTGGCGAGAGCGTGACTAGACAGAACGTTTCATCCTCCTCCCATGACGCCTCCTTCTTCATCCCCCATCGACCCTTGCCTACCATCTCCCATCATGGACCGGCTTGTCCTTGCCAAGCGAGGTGACCTGTTGCTTTGGGAGATGCGCTGGCTCTTCGTCCTGCCGGACGCCGAAGCCTTGGGACGTGTTCTTCTTCCCGTCGTCTGGGGTGCGAAACGCTCGGCATAGGGCCGATCATCGTACTTCGCCGAAGTAGAGTGTGCTGTTTCATACGGATACCCTCAACACGATTTCGACTCCTTGTGTTATCGGCACGGACCTCTCGCAGTTGCCCGGCCGGGTGATTCAAGAGTGCCCGCCGTGGAGCCAGTCCATAGCGTGGGGAACGAGGCACTGGTCCACAGCGGGCGGGGCCATAGTCTGTAAGCGAGGATCGTCGGCAGACGCCATGAGCCGAAAGCGTGTCTATGGGCCCCATTGGAGACGTGACGGGGGCGCGGCGCCGTTCGTTCCGACTTCTGGCAGCGACTCGGTCGGCCCGAACACGTGTGCCGCACCCTCAGCTCGCCTCCACCTTCAAACATACAAGGCGTGCATGACAGGTCTGGTCGGACCTAACATCCGTTAGGGTACGACAGGAGAGGTCGGACCCACGAGATGATGGGCCCCGCAGGTGCTTTTAGGGGCCATGGGTAGGTGCCTGAAGCTTGGGAAGAATTTGCGCGGAATTCGGATTCTT
>CAYUQT010000041.1:0-84841 GCA_964446835.1 uncultured Planctomycetales bacterium
GAGGCCAATCAAATCACCTGTGCCATTCGGAAATGACTTCTGGCAACCGCTCTAGTCAGACAGATATGGCTGCACCTGCACGAAGTTCAGCATGAGTTCCTGGCCGGCGGGGGCTCCCGGTGTCCCCTCGGCCGCCCAGTCGGAAATGCGAAGCTCCGCCTGATCGCCCCGGGCCCGAAAGACACGCCAGTGGTAGTTCATCCATGCCTTTCGGCTGTCGTTGTATGGCCCGTGATGATGGCTGTAACAGTTGGCAAAGACGTGCTGAAACACCTTTCCGGGGATGAGGTCGACACCGGTAAGCACGATCGAAACCGCGTGCCGCCCTTGTGTGGACATATCCTTGAAGTCCCCCGAGAACATCCGCAGCGAATAGAGCCGTCCCGGTTCGAGGGATCGGATCCTCTGCGAAATCACGTTCGGCCGGACGGCACTTCGCTTCAACCAGAGGATCGCATTGCCCTGCTTCGTCTGAGGGTAGCGTCCCTGAAGCCAACTGAAGCCGTCCATCGATCGGGCTGCGATGGTGCCGGGCTCGGCGGGAGTAACCTGCCAACCGGTCAGGCCGGCCTCGAAGTCCGGATTCACGATGTGCGGGAGGATGTAGGGGTCTCGGGTGAACGGCTCTCTGTGCCCCTCGATGGCGTAGTGCCGAAAGAGCTTGCCCATCCATCGAACCGTCTCCTCTTCGGTGTAGCTCGACAGGTAGGTCATGACGCCGTACAGACCCCGGCAGGTCGGATCGTTGGCCAGCAGGTTCATCTGCATATCGAGGAATACCTTCAGGTTCGTTGAGGGATTCACGTCGAGGCTTTCGGGTGGCTGAGAGAACGTGCCCATGCAGATGATCATGTGCTCGACGGCCTGTGGCTGGGCCTTCTGCCAGTCGCGAATCGTCTTGGCCAGGGAATTGGCCAACCTCGACCGAGCGGCCGTCTCCGACCGCTCCTCCGCGAGATATCGTTCATAGGCAAAGGCGTATCCGGCATCGAGCACCGTCTGAATGAACCCGCGACTGGCTTTGGCTCCGTACATGGGGGTGGCGTAGGGATAGAATCGCTTGCCCTTGAAGGAGGAGTTGCCGGCGATGCGACGAACCGCCTCGGTCCACGCAGCGTATTTGGGGGTGTTGGTGCCGAAGAACTCATCGGCGATGACCCCGTCGAGGATCGGTTCGACCATTCCCGGATTCTTCGACCAGTACCCATATGCCTGATCGGCGGTCACGGTATCCTTGTCGCCGAGGCCCGGGACGCCGCATTCAACCATCCACCGCTTGCCCTGCCGCTTCCAAGCTTCGGCGAAGGCTTTTTGAGACGGATCCCCGTTGCCGACCATGACGTTGATGTTGGGCAGAACGTGTTTGTTGAGGAACTCCCAGTCGTACTTGCCGTACTCGCGGACGAGCGGATCGGAACCGAACTTCGAGTAGACGAGTTCGGGAATCGCGCGAACGATGAGCCGATCGACGCCATTACCCTCGGGCACAACGACGCGCAACGGGTGCCGGCCGCGAGCCACGAATCGCATCGCCTCCCAGGTTCTGACCGGCCGGTCCGGACTGATGACTTGTCCATCCAGCGAAACCGTGACCGGCGTGCCGGCATCCGCCCTGACGGTGCAGGAAAAGTGAACCCATCCTTCGCCCCCTCGATCGAGGTTCCGCAGGCGTTGCGACCCCGACGGCAGGGCCTCCAGGCAGATCAGTTCGGTGACCAGGTTGTTCAGGATCTTGGATTCGGTATCTCCGGGAAGCAAAGCGATCGTCCCAAGGGTCATCGCGATGGTCAGTCCCATGTTCGGTCCTCCTGTCGATGGTCAGCGGCACGAAGAGGCTGCGGTCACCCTACGCCGAGGCTCAAGGACCTTCAAGCCCTCGCTCTCGATGGCGTCTGAACAATCGATCGTGATAGAATGCCGCCTCGCCGAAATCCGGCGGTGATTGTTCCGGTCTTGCGACGTCCTTCGGAGAAAGCCATGATCATCCGCTACCGTCACGCCGTCTGGACGGATGTCCGTCGAATCGCGGAGGCCGACGGCCTGGCCGTCGTGCCGATGGGGAGCGTCGAACAGCACGGTCCGCACATGCCGTGCGGCACCGACACACTGCTGGTCGAGGAGATGGTCGATCGATCGGCGCGGAGTCTGCCGACGGAAACGAACATCTGTATTTGCCCGACGATTGAGTACAGCGTGGTGCAGTGGGCCTCGCCGATGGCCTCGCTCGGCATCGATCCCTTTACGCTCGAACGAAAGCTCGTGGACATCTGTCATGCCCTGATAGACACGGGATTCCGGAAGGTGCTTCTGGTGCACGGGCATCATGGGTTGCCCTGTGGCCGGTCGGCGCTGTGGCAGTCGATGCAGGAGAAACGCCCGGCGCTGTATGTGGATTACATGCCCTACGAGGCCTGCATGGATCGAATCGCGGAAATCGCGGGCGAACCCCTGGGGCACGCCGGATGCGCCGAGACGAGCATGATGCTGGCCGCTTTCCCAGACAGGGTCGACATGACGCAGGCGGTCAGGGGCCCTGCCGACCTGTGGGGCCAGGATTTTCCGTATCCCTCGCTCAAGCAGCCCGGCTGCTATGCGATCCCGCCGGTGGAATCGACCTGTCGGGGCGTCGAAGGTGACGCCACGCGTGCAACGGCCGAGATCGGCGAACAGATCTTCAGGCTTCTCGTCGAATCGATCGCCCCTGCAATGTTCGAATTGGCAACCCGGCCGACACCGGAAGCCTATCGCCGCATCCAGAGGATTGCCCTGCCGTAGCGTCCCTCGCCGCCGGTCGAAGGCCTGCTACTTGATGGGCTGCACCCAGATGTTGCGGAATGCAACCTTGTTGCCGTGGTCCTGGAGCATCAGCGGGCCGGGCTGACCGAGTTGATGGTAGCCAAAGCCGCCAGGTGTCGTCCTGGGGATCTCCTGATCGTTGATGATCGTCAAACCGTTCTGAACAACGGTGAGCCGCGCCTTCTTGACCACCTTGTTGTTCTCATCGAGCTTTGGTCCGATGAAGGTGATGTCGTACGACTGCCATTCCTCGGGTGGCAGACAGGCGTTTCGGCTCGGTTTGATCTCCTTGTAGAGCGAGCCGCAATCATCAATCTGAATCGGATCGATGCCGTAGCTGTCGAGCACCTGGATCTCGTAGCGGCCCTGGATGTACACACCGCTGTTACCGCGACCCTGTCCCTTGGCATCGGCCATCAGTGGCGTTCTGAATTCGATGTGCAACTTCTGATCGCCAAAGGTCTTCTTCGTCCGGATATTTCCGCTGCGAGGCACACAGGCCAGGGCGCCCTGCTCGACCTTCCACGGACAGGGGCTGCCGTTGAGTCGCGTCCATTCCTTGGCGTCCTTGCCGTCAAAGAGGACCACGGCATCCTTGGGGGGTGGGGTAAACTGAGGCGTGGGCTTGGAAGGCTCTTCCGCCCGAGCCGAAAGCAGGCCGAGGTTCAACGCCGCGACACCTGCGGCGATCATGCCGATCGCGCACAACATACGTCTCATCGTTGGTTCTCCTTCTCTCAATCGAACACTCTGAGATCTGCCTGTGAGACCATTGGGCAGGATCAGCCTATCACAGCGCGAGGCGATTGTCACTTGCCGGTGGCCGCCATCCGCCGGCCCGGATGCCCGAGCCCGATAAGGCGCTCGCTATGCCTCGGAATCGACCGACGCATTCTCGTCAATGATCCCTTTTCGCAAGTAGACAGGTCGAACCTGTCTCCGCAGGGCGGGCAGTCGCCATGCAAAGACCACGGAGACCAGGATGCACAGGCACCCCCCCATGACCACGGTTCCGGGGGCCCCCAGATGCGTCGCCAGTGCCCCCCCTAACAGGGCGCCCATCGGAGCCGGCCCCATGAAGGCCAGCGTATAGAAGCTCATGACCCGCCCCCGTTTGTCATCATCCGCTATGGTTTGCAGGATGGTATTGCCGCCGGACATTTCCACCATGAAGCCGAACCCGATCAGCAGCAACATCGGCATGGACAGCCACACCGCCCTGGAGAGGCCGAAGCCGATCATGCCCAGCCCCAGGATGGCCCCCGCCATGGCGATGAGCCGGCCGAACCCCACCACCGTGGTGCGGCTGGCCAGAACGATGGCCCCGAGCACCGCCCCACACCCTGCCGACGAAACCAGGATGCCCACGGTGTTTTCGAGCTTGAGCTGCACCGGACTCATCCCGAAGGGCATGAGCGGGATCTCGGTATGACCGGCGTGCAATACGGTGGCCGCAATCGCCGGTAGAAGCGTGTTGTAGAAGACGCCAAAGAGATTCACCGTGGCCAGCGTGAGCAGAATCGCGCGGATCGGCGGAAACCCGAAGCAGTAGACGATGCCTTCTTTGAGGCTCTGGAGGACGTCCGATCGACGAGTCGACGGCGTCCAGGCCGGCAAACGCATCGCCCAGAGCGATGTCAGAATCGCCAGATAGCTGGCGGCGTTGATCACCAGACATGTCCCCTCACCGGCGAAGGGGATCGAGGAACGTGCGTTGATCAGCGGGATCAGGATACCGGCGATCATGGGCCCGATGAGTCGGGCGCCGTTGAAGATGAACGAGTTGAGGGCGATCGCGTTGGGCAGGTGGTCTCTGTGTTCGACCATCTGCACGACAAAGGCCTGACGATTGGGGATGTCGGTGGCGTTGACGATTCCGAGAAAGGCAGCCAGAACGATGATGTGCCACACATGGATCACCCCCGACAGGGCCAGGACTGCCAACAGGATCGCCTGAACCATGGACAGCGCCTGCGTCAGCATGAGGAGCCTGCGACGATCCCAGCGATCGCTCAGCACGCCCGCGAACGGGGCCATCGCGAAGCCGAGGATCTGAGAGGAGAAGCCGACCAGTCCGAGCGCCAGTTCCCGGTGGGTCAGCTTCCACACCAGCAGGCTCAGGGCGACCGACTGCATCCAGGTGCCGACCAGTGAAAGCCCGTGTCCGAAGAAGAACAGAGTGTAGTTCCGTCCCCGCAGGGCGCGCAGCATGTGCCCGAAGCGAGGGGGCGTCCTGTTCGGGCTGTCGGGATTCGTCGGCATTCCCATGCCCTCTCTTGTACACGATCCGACGGGATGAGAGAATCCTCGGGCACGGCGGGGATCGGTCAGCAATGCCCACAGGTTCTCGGGCCGGACCGATGGAACCCCGAATCTGCGGATCGTCAATGGATCGACAAGAGGGCCTCTCGGCCCGAAAAACAGGTGGCCCCTGCGTTGTATCGAGCGAAGAATATGAACAACGGCAACAACACAACCGGCAAGCGGACCCTCGGCGATCTGCTGGAGCTCAAGCGGCTCAGCACCCCGACCCTCTACAACGGATGGGAGCAGATCACGCGGCACGACGTCACGCGTGGTTCTTTCAATCGGGAGGAGGTGCGGGATTTCATGCCCCATATCGGCCCGATGGTCGGCTATGCGGTAACCGTGGCCATCGAACCCAGCAATCCCAGGCACCGCCAGGAGCAGCCGAACGCGTGGAATGAATACCGCCGCCATGTTGCCTCGGTGCCCGGCCCGAAGATCGTCGTGGTGCAGGACCTGGACAAGCCGGAGGTTATCGGTTCGTTCTGGGGCGAGGTGAACGGCAACGTCCACCGGGCGCTGGGGTGTGTGGGAACGATCACCGACGGTGCGATCCGCGACCACAGCGAGATGTGCAATGCGGGGTTCAAGGCCCTGGCGAGACGATTGTGCGTGGGGCATGCCCATGCCTGGCCCGTTCGCTGGAACTGCCCCGTGGAGGTCTTCGGAACGGCCGTCAGCCCGGGACAGCTCATCCACGCGGACCAGCATGGTTTTCTGCTGATCCCGCCGGAGGATGAGGCCAGATTGCTGGAGGCGTCGAGATTCATGGACATCAACGAGTGCGACACGGTGATTGCCGCCGCGCGAGCCTCCGCCGGCATGGCGATGAGTGAGCTGCTCGACCGCATGGAGCAGGCGGAGGCCGCGTTCCGAACCGCTGCGAAGCAACGATTCGGCACCCGAGGCGAGTGGTAACGGAACCCCCTGTGCCGCCGCCGGTCGATGCGCCGGCATGCGGGCCTCGCAGGGAGCGTCTGCGGACGTCATCAGCGATTGAGGTCGTCTGCGGCTCCGCTTAGAATTGCTGTTTGTCTCGCCATGGGCGTATCTCAGTTGCGATCGCAGGGAGACTGGTACAATGACCCGACCGTTTCATCTGGGCTTCATCGGCGCAGGCAACATGGCCGAGGGCATCGTCGGCGGCGTGCTGCATGCCGGACTCTGTACGCCGGACCGCATGATCGCGAGCGACCCGTCGGCTGAACAGCGAAACCTCTTCGCCGGCAGGTTCGGCCTGACCGTCGTGGACGACAACGCCCGAGTGGCGAAAGAGTCGGACATCATCTTCCTGGCGGTCAAGCCACAGACTTTTGGCCAGGTGGCCACGACGCTGGCACCGTGCCTGGCGGGCGGACCGTTGATCGTCAGCATCATGGCCGGCTGGTCGACGCTCTCGGTAGCCAAGTTGTTGGGCGGCGAGTCGGTGCGGGTGGTTCGCGTCATGCCCAACCTGCCGATACGCCTGGGGGCGGGGGTCACCGGCATTTGCGGAGGTGCGGGAACGACGCCGGCGGATGTAGCCACCGTGCAGAGAGTTTTCGACAGTGCGGGCCAGACGGTTCTCCTGAGCCAGGAGGATCTCATGGATGCGGTGACCGCCGTCTCGGGCAGCGGGCCGGCGTATTACTACTATGTCACGGAGGCGATCGCGGCCGGAGGCGTGGCCGCCGGTCTGACCCAGGAGCAGGCCATGCTGCTGGCGAAGAACACCTGCCTGGGGGCGGCCCGGATGATGCTGGAGACCGGCAGCGACCCGGCCGAGCTACGCCGCCAGGTCACCAGTCCGGGCGGAACGACGCAGGCTGCATTGGCGACGATGAAGTGGTCGGGCGTCTTTGAGGCGATCCGACATGCCGTCACGGTCGCCGCCCGCAGGAGCAAGGAACTGGGCAAGTAGTTCAGAAAGGAACCGAGAATCATGCGAATCAGGACCCTCGTCGTATCACTGCTGGGAGTGTGTCTGCTGGTGGGCTGCAAGCAGTCGTCCACCGGTACGGGTGGGGCATCCCGATCGAATCGAATGCGCATCGCCGTGATCCCCAAGGGCACGACGCATGACTTCTGGACCTCGGTGCATGCCGGAGCCGAAGCGGCCGCCAAGGAGTTCGACGTAGACATCATCTGGAAGGGCCCGACCGATGAAGGCCGTTATGCCGACCAGATCAGTATCGTCGAGGACATGATCACGCAGAAGGCCGACGGGATCGTGCTGGCCCCGACCCACGACAAGGCCCTGGCCGACGTGGTGATCAAATCGCACCAGAAGGGCATCCCCATCTCGATTTTCGACTCGGGCGTGGCGACCGATCCGAATGTCTATGTGACCTTCGCGGCCACCGACAACTACCAGGGCGGCGTGATGGCGGCCCGTCGTCTGGCCGAGCTGCTCGGCAACAAGGGCAAGATCGGCATCGTCAAGTGCCAGCCCGGCGGAGCCAGCACGATGGACCGCGAGGCCGGGTTTGAGGACACGCTCAAGAAGGAATTCCCGAACATGCAGGTTGCCGACTGGAAGTGGGGCTATTCGCTGAGGGAGAAGTCGGTCAATGCCGCCGAGGACATCCTCACCAAGTCCCAGGGCAACCTCGACGGGTTCTTCGGCTCGAATGAATCGAGCGCCGCGGGCGTCTTGCAGGCCCTGAAAGACCGCAAACTGGGCGGCAAGATCAAGTTCGTCGGGTTTGACACCTCTCCCGACCTGATCGCCGGGCTGGAAGCCGGCATCATCCACGGACTCGTCGTGCAGAATCCCTACAAGATGGGTTACGAAGGCGTCAAGAGCATCATCGACTTCAAGGCCGGCAAGAAGGTGGCCAAGCGAATCGATACCGGCGCCGCGGTTGTCACGAAGGAGAACATGAACACGCCCGAGATGCACAAACTGCTCTATCCGCCGAAGGTCCGATCGGGAATGGCCGGCCCTGTGCCGACACCGAAGCCGGCAGCGGCCACGACGACGGCCCCGAAGAAGTAGCAGAGATCCACAGGCCCCTGGGCCTGATCGCCGGCAGAGACCAGACAACACGAGTCCGGGAAGAAGGCAAACCGCCGCTCTCGGACTCGTGCTGTTGTTTTGCGGGCGTCAGATCGGAATTGCGTTACTTCAGGGCGTGCCCAGAATACGGTCTTTCTTGCGATAGGCCAGCCCCTGGAACACTGCGACCAGCTCATTCTGTTCGTCGGTCACCCGCACGGTGTAGTTGCCGAGCTTGAGGTTGACAGAATCCTCGGTCGCAACGGCGGTCAGGACGCCACTGCGAGCCGGCCGAATGAAGTTGATCCCGACGTTGATCGCCACCGCAACGGTCCCGTGTGAATTGCAGGCGCCAGCGAAGGCGTAGTCGGCCAGAGTGAAGATCGCCCCACCATGGGCCGTTCGAACCGCGTTCATATGGCATTCCCGCAGTTCCATCCGAGCCACGGCCCGACCGGGGCCGATCTCGGTCATTTCAATGCCCAGGTATGCCGCGAGTTTGTCGTTGGCGCCGAAGTAGTCCTTGAGATGCTCCATCGTAGCCTCCACGGGCTCATGCCCCGGAAAACCCCGCTGAAGTCTAACCGGATCCGGAGGCTCCTGGCCAGAGCCGACGACAGGGCCGGCGCCCCACCTGGACTGCGCAACAGAGGATCATCGATCGGAGTTGATCGGCAAGACCTTGGGTTGGAGGATGGGGAAGCAGTGTCTCGCGTGGCATGGATCATGGGGGGATCAGGGCGCGGCCGGAGCTGTCCCCCCGACAGCTCCGCTCGGGTCCGAGGGGGAATACGATTCGGACCCCAACCGACTTACGGCGCCGCAAGTGTTCCTGCCGACGTCAGCCCACGAACTGGAAGATCCGCGTCTTGTGACACGCCCGTTCGATGGCCGGCAGGAAGTAATTCCTGGCAATGACCTCCCAGGTCATGAAGCTGGCGGCCTTGTACCCGCTGGCAAGCAGTTCCGCCTTCTGTTGAGCGTCCGCCGGAAGGCGTCGGAGCAGGTCCTCGGCCACATGGGCGGCAACGCGGTGCTCGATACCGTCGCGGTAATTCCGGTCGAGCCCCAACAGGGTTCGAGCCGGAGGCCGTGGCTTGGGAATTTCGGTGTAATCGGCCACGATGACGTTGGCCAACGGCTCGCCACCGGTGACTTCATCAACGAATCCCGCACAGCCGCAGACATTGGTGATGACGCAGATGCCGCCGACCGACAGGGCCTCGAGCTGGGCAATGCCAAACGGTTCATAGATGCTCTGGCCGAACTCCACGTCGGCACCCTTGCGGATATCCCAGAACTCCATGCCCTCGGGCATCCGCGACCCGCATACGGTGCGATCGAAACCGAACTGGTTGATGAGAAGCGCCTTGATGTTCCGCGACCTGGCGTTGAACCGCTGCACCCCGGCGTAGAACAACGCCTCGCCGTTCGACAGATCGGGCATGCCCTCGCGATGTGCCACCGGCCAGTCCCACCACGCCTCCATGTTGTAGACATCCTCGGGCTTGCGCCGAGGAAGCTCGGTGTTCAGGAAGTAGCACACGCCGGTCTTTCCGGTGTGGCGGAAGGCTCGTTCGACGTGCTCCAGAACGCGAAGATCTCGCCACAGGGCCTTGCTCGGCGCCAATCGCGAAACGTGCGTGAACACATAGTCCGGACGATAGCCCAGGAGACTGTCGCAATAGGTGCACAATCGGTCCTTGCTGACCGCCGCTTCCTCAGATGTGATCTGGAAAGCCGGAATGCCGTTGTACGAAAGGTCGATATCGACCGAACCGAAGTCCGGATCGAGGAAACGCAGTTCCTTGATGACGTAGTCGCCAACACCCAGGATATTGTCGCAGAACCGGCTGGCCTCGATGAGTGCGTGCTTGAAATAGTGATGCTGGTTGCCGAACATGTCCTCGAGGTACAAGCCCTCGGACATCGCCTCGGCCATGACATTGTAGAACATCGTGTCATGCCCGGGGTGCTCCTCGACGAGTTTGCGGACAGTCGCCACTTCATGGGCCATGAACACCGTCCGAAGTTCGCCGTGGTTGCGCAGGACCCCGGCGAGAGCCGTGGGCATCCCCATGAATTCATGCGCCACCACGATGCACTCGCCGCCCGTAGTCAGCCCGAGCCCATAGATGGCCGCAATTGCCGGCTCGGCCAGCTTGACGTACTGATCGTACTCCCACGAGTTCTCGTAGCGGTTCGACTCGATTCCAAAGTGGTTGAAGAGTTTCCCCTTGAAATCGTTGAGCCGCTGGAAATTGACGCGATGGACGTCAACCAGGACGATCTCGGCATTGGCCTTGAAGTCGCTGGCCTCCTCGCGGAAGACCCGCTTTCCGTAGACAATGTCCACGTTGTAGGTTCTCTGGATCTCTTCCCAGACAGGCGCCGTGGGGTGGTTCAGCTTGCCATCTACAGAGGAGTAGAAGACCTCTCCGTCGGGCCCCAGTCGCGAATTCACCGGCCCCTCGCGGGTAAACAACGGGCCGATCAGGATGGTGCGGTCGATCCGCTGATTATAGGCCTTACTGGTGATGAGGCCCTGCAGAACCGCGCCAATGCCCCCGACTTTCTGTACCGCTTCGTGAGTGACGTGAACCAACGATCTCATACAACCCTCTCACCGTTCCGTGGACACTCGCTCGATACTACCCTGCTCTACCTATAGATGATCGGCTCATGAATCCCTTCACTGCAGCCTGCTACCAGAAGTATAGCCTATCCAAGCCGATTTCTCGCAGGTTAGTGGACCAAGATGCAAGAACGATGGCGGGTCCTTCCTCAGCGATACCCCTTTGGTCGCCAAGGCTATCGAATTTCTCTAGATAGTAACACTCATGGATCCAGTTCAGTCAAGATGGAATTATGGAAGCCAATCTTGAATAATCCCTTTGTCAAGCCATTTCGGCCGAATGCAGTCACCGCTTGCGAACCGAGAGATATACGTCAGAAATCACCGGGCTTCGACATGGCTACAGGACGACCGCAACCCCCTCGATGCATGTCCGAAGGAGAGCCCAGGGGAGAGAAGGGTGCGATTCAACTCAACCGCGTCATCCCCATCCGGAAGGTTCGATAACTAGCTTAAGACGCCCCTGGCGAAGACCGATGACAACCGGGCGATGGTGCCCAAAGCAGAAGCCGTGCGGACTCGGTGGACCGGGGCACGGCGGGAGTTCTGACGTGTCAGGAAAACGCGTAGCCGTCGTGGGAGCGGGATACTCCGGTTTGTCCGCCGGCTATGAGCTGGTTCGTCGTGGGGTGCGGTGCCAGGTCTACGAGGCTGCCGCCGCGGCAGGCGGCCTGGCAGGGTGTTTTCGCCTTGGCGACGCATGGATCGAGAAGTACTACCACCACTGGTTCAACCACGATCAGGACATGCTGGGACTCACCCGTGAGCTGGGCCTTGAGAGGCACCTGATCCGGCGCGAAACGGTCACCGGCAGCTTCCACGACCATCAGATCTACCGGCTGAGTTCACCGTTTGACGTCCTTCGATTCAAACCGCTGTCCGTGATCGATCGCCTGCGGCTGGGGCGCATGGTGCTGAAGGCCAGGGGCATCGACGACCATCGAACACTGGAAGGCACGACCGCTCGAGAGTGGATCTGTCGAACCGCCGGCCGGCGTGTCTATGACGTCGTCTGGCGTCCGCTCTTCGAGGGCAAGTTCGGCTCGTACGCCGACCAGGTCAGCGCCGTGTGGTTCTGGGGCAAACTTCGAACGCGCGGGCAATCGCGATCGCGACGCCAGCGCGAAGAGCTGGTATACCTCGACGGCGGGCTTCAACGCCTGACCCGCGCGCTGATTCGAGGCATCGTCGACGGCGGCGGCGGCGTTCACGTGCAGTGCCCCGTTCGCCGGTTGCGCCGGCACGATGGGGTGTGGGAGGTGATGACGGCCAAGGGGTCCGAGCGGTTCGACGAAGTGTTGCTGACGACACCCACACCCGTCTCGACGGCCCTGGTGGATGATTGGCCCGAGGGCTTCATCCGACAGGCGAACGCTATTCCTTACCTGGGTGTGACGACGCTGGTCCTGGTGTTGAATCGTCCGATGTCGCCCGCCTACTGGCTGAACGTCAACGATCCGGGCTATCCCTTCGTGGGCGTGATCGAACACACGAACTTCCAGTCGCCCGAGGCTTACGGTGGACGGCACGTCGTCTATCTGACGAAGTATCGCGACGAGACCCACGAGACCTGCGGAATGCGAACCGCCGAGATTCTGGAACGATGGAAGGGTCCGCTTCAGCGGATGTTCCCGTCGTTCGAGGAAAGCTGGATCGAATTGGCGATGAGCTGGCAAAACGCTCATGCCCAGCCTGTGGTGGTGGCCGGCTCGGAGCGATGCGTTCTGCCGAATCAGACCCCCCTGCCCGGTGTGTGGATGTCCTGCATGGCCCAGGTGTACCCCGAGGATCGAGGCATGAACTATGCCGTGCGGATGGGACGTCAGACCGCCGAGCGGATCCTGACCAGCGACGGTATTCCCGCGGTCCGGACGCGAAAGATGGTCCGCGTGTCCTGGCCGGCGGAGGAGCCCATGACGGTGCAACCGGCCGCCGCATTCAGCCCTATCTGAGACTCCTGAACGGCGTCCCTCGATTCAAGGAGCCCTCTGCTGGGTTGCCCGAAACATGCCCCGGCTCGTATAAGGTAGTACGAATCCAATGACGACGGTGCGGTCGAGGCGACTTCGAGCCACGACCTTGGGTCCGGTGGACGTTTCGCTGTCTGGCTGATGCCCGATTTGCCCATGAAGACACTGGCCTACTGGCTCCTGGTGATTGCACTGATCGCGGCAACGCGAGGGGCGGCCTTCCTGGAACCGGACCCCTGTGACGCCTACACCTACGCCTACGTCGGAGCCAAGTGGGCCGACGGAAGGCAGCTCTATCGCGACCTCTGGGAGAACAAGCCCCCGGCCATCTATCTGGTCGACGGCGGGGCGTTTCTGCTTGACCGGGCCCACCTGTGGCGATCGCTTTACGTCGTGGAATCAGGCACCGCGATCCTGACGGCCCTGTGCCTGTGCGGAATTCTCCGCCGTTGGGTGGGACGTCCGTGCGATCGCGTCGTGACGGCCGTCGCGGTCGTCCTGGCGTTTTCGATGCGTTTCGCTTATTCGGGCAACCTGACCGAGGGCTACCAGGTCGCCTGCGTGGTCGCCGGTCTGTGGGTGTTCACCGCGCGAGGATGGAGCGGCTCACCGGCATGGCTCCTTGCGGTCGGCAGCCTGATCGGACTCGGAGGACTGTTCAAGCCACCGGGGCTGGCGGCGGGACTGGCAATCGTCCTGTGGCTCGGGGCTGAGAGCCTTGGGCGCAGGCTCTCATGGCGGCACTTCTTCCTGAAGACCGGCGCCCTGGTCTGTGGACTGACCCTGCCCTGGCTGATCCTGACAGGTTGGTTTGCCGGCCACAGACTGGCAGGGGAGATGCTCTACGCCTCGCTGGGCTACAACCGTCAATACGGCCAGGACGTCTGGCGATCGCGAGGGCTGGTTTGGGCGATTCTGAGCTGCTATCAGGAGTTGTGGGTTGCCCTGCCGGTGCTGGCAACCGCAGCCTGCGGGGCCATGGCATTGCTCGATCCCCGACGATGGTTCGGTGGCGGCAAGGGTGGTGAGCCGAACTGGCGTCTGCTGGCGGTTCTATGGATGTTGGGCGACCTGGCGGGTGCCCTGGCCGGCGGACGCTGTTATCAGCACTACTTCGTGCCCCTGGTGGTGAGTGCCAGCGCTGTTTCGGCCTTTGTCCTCAACGATGTGCGACAAAGGCTGGTGGGAGCGACCGAAGGCGCCGCGGCCGGACGAATAGCCCTTTGTGTACTGGGAATGTGGTTGGCGACGATCGTCGGGCGCGATGTGGTCTGGGGCGCCAGCCTGGCGCGATCGGGCTGGGAATCGCCCGAAACGCGAGGGCGGCGCGAGCTGGCCCAGATGGTTCGACAGACCGCGCGGCCGGGAGACACGCTGTTCACGTGGGGATCGGCAGCGTACTTCTTCTATGAGACCTGGCTGGACCCGATCTACCCGGACAAGGACACGCACCGGGCCTTGGACTTCGACGCCAAGGCGGCCCAGGTCGGGCGTGATGTCCTGGCCGCCCTTCAGCAGCGTCCACCGCGATTCATCATTACGGACGTCAACGAGGATCATCCGCAGCGTCCGCAGCCCGACATCGTGCGGGCGTTTGAATACTACAAGATGATGGTCGAATCGGACTATCGGCGTGTGGCCCAACGAGGTCCGCGATCGCTCTGGGTCCGAAAGGCCGACGCCCGCCCCACCACGACCACCTCAACGCGACCCACCACCACGACGACCGGCCGTTCCGGCTGATCGCCGATCGCCTCCTCATGCGAAGGTACAAGCATCACGCTAGATCGGACCGCCCTGGAAGATGAGCGTCACACGAACGCGTGCATTCGCACCGGCCGGCGGATCGCAATCGAAGGTGACGCGGTTGTCCCCGGACGACAGCGATGGCACATCGCCCTGCGGACGGATCTCCGCGATGAGCGCCCCCTTCGGGCCATACAGCTTGCAGTCGCCCGCAACGCCGGACTCGAGGTAGCTGCCGCTTTCAATCTCCGCAGGGAACGTGACCGTCTTTCCGCCGATCGTGATCCGGGGGTTCTTCACCTTGATCGACACCAGCGGCAATGCCCGGATCGGACTGACCAGACACGTGGTCTTGCTCTTGGGCGCCAACTCGTTGAGCCAAAGCCCCAGCGAGGCGACATGCCGGTATTCCACGTCCTCGCGGTAGATCGCATAGGGGTTGCCGTACGGCCACACATATCGGCCGAATCGTTCCGACTCGGGCTCGATCAACTCGACGTAGCGCCACCCCGAGAAGTCGAGGCAAACATAATGGTCGCCGATACCGCCGGCCAGATGGTGCGGCGAGGTGAGCTGCACGTTGAAGGTCGCCCCCGAACCGTCGCCATGTACCCACAGGCCCAGTCCGCGGTGATTGCTCATATCCATCGGCGGCGTGAAGGACCGGCCGACCTTGGCCCAGGCGCCCCGGCGATCCGGGCCGCCCTCATTGGCGGCCGTCAATACCGCACTGCCCCCCCCTGCCTTGACCTGTTCGGTCGTGCGCGTCAGCCCCACCGTCAGGCCCGAGGCGGCCGCTCGCTGGTCGAACGTGCCGACATCGGCGAAGTCGGCCAGCGTGGGATTGCCCGCCGCGTCGTATGGCCCCGCACCCAGGAGCGTTTCGATCCGCAATCGCAACGGCTGAGCCTCATAGGGGTTGCGTACCGACCAGACGTTGCTCCAGCCGTTCACCCCCTCCACTTTGTGCTTCAGGTAGGTCACACGATGGAAGCGAAAACGCCCGTCGGCCTCTTTGACCAGCGTGTGCTCGGCACCCGGTTTTCGTAGTTCCGACCGGACCGTGTCGTTGAAGGCGTTGGCATGTCGGAGGTCTTCGTACTGCCTCATGATCGCCCCGAGCCGTCGATAGGCCGGGACCCCCTTGATGGACTGAGGGTCGATCCCCATCACGGAGAAGCCCACGTTGTGGCCGAGGCACTTGCTCATGAGGTACTCGATGTCATCCGAGAACGTCGGTTCTCCATCCGCGCCGGTCCATGTCTTGACCCCCCACCAACCCAGGTGGGCGGGCAGGAACATACGGCCGCATTCCTCGTTGGCCTGACAATGAATGTCGATGAACGCCTTGTGCCCCCGCGTCGGATGATCCCATGCCCCCAGACGCGAGCGGACATACCACAGGTGATGGTGGAACGTGCTCATCTCCATCAGCGGATGCTTCTTGAGACGTTTGAAGATCTCGAAGACAAATGACGAACCATAGTGCCAGGCGTTCTCGCCGCCGCCCAGGATGTCCTCACCGTCGAGGGCGTCGAGATAGATCATGTCGAAACCGCAAGCGTTATACGCCTCGGCCGTCTTTGCAGCCACCTCGGCCAGCATCGTGGTGTTCGGATCGGGCACGAACAGCCCGAAACACTCCTTGAGATGGCAGGCCTTGGTACCGGTTGCGTGGGCCGAGGCCTTTGTGCCCAATGCCCCGCGCCGACACCCGGTGAACCCGAAGGGTGATGCCTTGCGAACGCCGGTGAACGTGATCAGTTCATCGTCGATCCGCAGCGTCACGCTGTTGCGAACGAAGAAGCCCGTCACGGTCGAGACGTCGGCGGTCGATTCGGCCACGGAGACCGTATCGGCCTTGTCCGACAGATCACCGGTGAGTGTGAACGAACGGAAGCTCGCCAGCCTGGGATCGGGCTTGGGCGTGACCCATGGGCACGTCTTATCGATGAAGAAGGCGTAGGTGTGGAGGCCGGCGAGGATCCCCGCTGCATGGAGCCGATCGATGACGGCCTTGAGACTTTCATGGCCCTTGGGATAGGTCTGGGGGTTCGGACGACAGTCGCCGAACCGAAATGAACTCCCGCCGTGAAAGTCGATCTGGTTGACACCCAGGTCCCGTGCGACGGCGGCCCATTCGCCGGCATTCTGATCGGTCATTCCGCCGAAGTTGAACAGGTAGGAGCCGCGCGCGGCCGGGGCATCCATCGCCCATGGACCACCCACCGACGAATGCGGCAGATCCGGCGCATCGCTCACCACCTCTTTCATGACGTCGCGCATTCGATCGGAGGGGCAGCCGACCAGCGCAACCGCCGCACCCGCCAGCCCGAACCGGGCGTAGCAAGCACCGGTCAGGTGGCTGGAGGGTGCCGGCAAGGTGGCGACGTTCGTCTTCAGATTCAGTGCCATCGCGCAGGCAGCAAACCGACCACTGTCGGAGGGGAGCGACGTCAGGATCAGGTCTGGAAAGGACATCGAGACGACGCCCTGTCCCTCCACCGACTCCACCTCCAGAATGACATAGCGCGGTTTGACGATCGGCTTGAAGACCGCAGCAAGGCCTGTCTGCCCGAACCCGACCCTGAGGCGGTCGCCCTGGCGAGCGGCCGACGAGGCAGCGACGTTCTGGTTACCGACTATCACGTGTGCCACCGGTCGCGGCGTCTTGGCGTCGCAGTAGTCGATACCGGAGGCCTTGTCGACGAAGTGCAGGTTCCTGCCGTCGGCCCCGATGTCGTAGCGAACGAGATCGTTCTCCAGGGTAATGCCGGCGGCGGCCTTGGTCTCCTCGGCCCCGACGAGGCCCGTCGCGGCAAGGCAGGCGACAACCCCAATTACGCCGGTGATACGGCACCCACGACAGCCACTCGAAGAACAACTGCCAATCGACCTGAACATCGAAAGCGCCTCCTGTAAGGAATGGTCGAAACGATCCCCCGGGGGTACCCGGAGGACCGGCTCACAATAGTCGCATATGGGAATGCTCTGCAAGCGGAGAGTAGAAGGCCTCGCCCCAACGCACCGTGGGGACGTCGCGGATGCCGAACCGAATAGGGCGATGCCCAGAGGAAGACCTACATGAACCGCTTCTGAATCTGGGCGATCCGGAGCCCGGCCTCCTGGGAACGCTGTCTCCACATCCCAACGTCGTTCGGGCGTTGCAGCCGGCTACAGGTATTGGCCAGACAGTCCGCAACGATCTGTTGAGCCTGGAGGGCCTCCCGACCCAATTGCCCATCGACCGGGAGCTTCGAGACGCGTTCCCACTGTTTGGTCCAGTACTCCAGCGACTCTTTGACCACCTCGGGCCTGTTGTCACGGATGTACTGGTTCTGCAGCATCCAGTAGGCCAGCCAGCTCGGCCGGATGTCCAGAGCGGCCTTCAGGTCCTTGCGGAACTCCGAGGGATCGGCATTGACCGAGATCAGGCTCGACTTGGCCATGCCCTTTCCCAGGGCCTTGAGGAAGTCGTCAGGAAACGATGCCTTGCCGGCCATGACATCGGAAACAACCTTATCGTTCTTCGGATCGCCTCGACGCAGCAGCACGAACGCCGTGCCGTCGTCGAACACGAAGGACCATCGCCGGCTGCCGACAAGGACTCGCGCCAGGCCCCACGACCGCCTCGGCAGGACGAAGACCTTGATCTTGTGCTGATCCGCCTGGTTGACCGCGGATCGGCAGTTGAGTGTCTGGGCATTCTGAAGCAACCCGAAGGTGAGCTGACTGGGTCGCTCTCGCCCGACTTTGTGAACGAACGCCAGAATCGACGCCCGCTCGGGCGCATATTCTTTGGACGGGCCCAGCGGCGCCCCGATCATGCCGACCGCTTCCGATCGCATCCCCTGTCCCGATGCTTCGATGTACGGCATCATGCCGCCCGACATACTGACACACATGCCATAACGGAAGTCCGGTCCCTGGTAGAACGCCAGGGGACCGCCGCTGACGGGTGGGTCGCCCGCTCGCAGAGGATTCATGAGCAGGACGTGCTGAACCATGTGATACCCGACCGATCCTATGTTGGTCAGCCGTAGAAGCGACGCGTTGAACCACGGCTGGTCAGCGACGATCGTCAATCGATATTCCGCCCTGAATTTCGGCTCGGTCGACTTCTCGACGGTCACGTCGATGTCGGCCCAGCAATCGGTAACCTCCGCAAAGGCTGCGCGGACGGTCTTGTCGGCCGTCAGACGCTCCGTTCGCCCGTCCACCTTGACGTCCAGCGCCGGGACCAGCCTGGCCAGCGGCATCGCCTGAAGGCGCATCTCGGCCAGGGTGCCGTCCTTCTGACCGGCGATCAGGCCCACCTGTCCGGTATCGACCTGATAACCGGCAGGCGACTCGAAAGACCGTATCGGATTGGCGTTGACGTCGACAATGCCGATCTGCCAGGCAGCCACGCGTTCCGAGTGAATCTGCTGGGCTCGCCCACCGCTGAACGTCTTGAGCTTCTCGGACCGCCAGCGGGTGTAGCCCTCCCACCGCCAATCGACGAAGAGTTCCTGGGGGATGTCCTGCTGTGTCAGAAAATCCATGGCCTTCTCGGGGAAGGTCTGACCGGCCACCATTCGCATCAGAACGGTCTGCTTCGGATAGGCCGGATTGGGATCATGATAGGGCAGGTAGATCTCGTCGTAGGACATGTAGGCGGCCGTCACCAGTAAGGCCCCCGTCATACCCACCAGACATGCTCGCCACATGGGGGTCCAGAGCTCCACGTTGGCTTGACAGATGATTCGTTTGAATTGCCAGAGCATTCTCTCGAACAAAGCGGCGAAGATCGGGGCGATGGCCACTGTGGCCAGGGGAATGAACCGCCGTGCCTTAAAGGCCATGAACAGCACCAATCCCGTCAGGGCCAGGTCGAATAGCGAACTCTTGACGGTCGACACAGGAACCGGCACCTCGGGCCCACGGAACGGAGGTGGAGACTGCCGGCCGCCGGCGCGTTGCGGCTTGACGTTCCCGCCATGGGCCGCGGTCGGCGTCAGCAGGAACCGGCCGACGCCCCAACCCACCAGGATGGCGGCGAAGAACCCGAGCATTACGAGAAACTCCGTGACGCTGCCGAAACCCTGGGCCTGCTTGAGGGTGTTCCAGTCGATGATCGGGTGCCATTCCTGCACGGAGAGCCACACCTTGCTCTCCTTGACCACGAGCGGATGCGTCAGGTTGATGGGACCAAACGGATTGGCCAGGGCTGCCAGCGCCACCGCCACCGCCAAGGCACCCGCCAGATGCGCCAGATGGCCCCAACCCCACGGTCGGCTGTCGGGAGTCACGAGCTTCAGGAACCCTTGAACGCCGAGCCAGAGCCCCATCACGCTGAGCCCGAAGACGAACCCGCCGTGTGTGTTCGACCACGCCCAGAGAATCGCCGTGCCGGCCCAGGCCCACGCCGGCGACCCCGCATACCATCGGAACATCGCCACGATCAGTGCGGCCTCATACAGCAGCGTGAAGATATGCGGGCGAACGTCGAGGTAGCTCTTGGGCACCAGGATCATGATGGAGATGGCAACCGCCGCGAAATGGACGTTCGCCCCCCTCGCGGTGGCCGCGCGAATCATCAGCAGGACGGTGCAACAGATGACCGCCCACTTGACCGCAACCGGCCCCAGATCCCCGAACAGGCGATGCGAGGTGTAGTAAATAGTGTGGGCACCCCAGTTCTGGTTCAACCAGACCCGCCCCTCCGTCGAGAACGACCATTCGTCGGGCAGCCCCACGCGCCCGGCGTACGTATCCCGTCCGGCCGCCAGGCCGACGAACGTGTCGCCACCACCAATGCGGCTGCTCCAGGCGAGACTGACCGCGAATATCACCAGCACCAGGACCAGACCGTCATGCCACCACCAGCGTTTCGCACTGTCCACGAGAAGCTTCCTCCGCAACGTCAGTCCCAAGACATAGTAAGGATAAACACAAAAGCCGAAAAGGGGCATGGTAGAATGAAAGGCTGCAATGAAGGCACACACGGCACTGACATATCGCCTTGGGAGGCTGGGAATCTGGTTCCTGATCCTCCTGCTGATTCTCGCCTTGGCGGCAGGAAGCATTGTCGTGGCCCTGCGACAAGCCCGGGCCGTGCACCAGGTTCGGCTTCAGGGGCTCCGCGACCGCGCCGAGAACACGGCGCGACGGCTTCAGAGCAATCTCCTGGATATGGCCGATGAACGCATCGCTGCGGCACGTCAGGCCTTCATCAATCGAGACGATCCGGCGATGAACCGCCTGATCGAGGAATCGCGGTGGATCGAGATGGTGTTCGCGTACGACCACCGGACGCTGATCACGTGGCCGCCCGTGCCGGTGCCCCGAGCGGAACGGCCGCACGAAGCCTTTGCCCCCCCTGGCTTCGGCCTGGCCGAACAACTCGAATTCGTCGATCACAATCTCGAAGAGGCCATTACGCTCTACCAACGGTGCACCGGCGAGGGCACGCCGGTGTATTGGCAGCTTCGTGCCCACATGGCGATCGCCGGATGCCGCGCCAAGCAGCGGCGGTTCGACGAATCCATCGAGATCTATCGGCGCCTGCAAACGAGGTTCTCGCTGGTGCTCAGGGGGTTGGACGAGCCCTCGTTGTTCTCGGTGAACCTCGCCCTGATCGACGTGCTGACCCAGGCCGGCCGGCGCCAGGAAGCCGGCGCCACCGCCGAAGCTCTCCTTCGTGACGCCGAGAACGGCCAGATTCCAATTCCCGTTCGGGCCTACACCGACCTGCTGATCCGACGTCTGTCCGATCTGACCGGTGCCCCCCGGGAAGAGGTCCGTCGGGCGGAATCACGTCTGGCCGCCGTAGCCGCCCGCCAGCAGGAACTCACCGGCGCGGTGGTCTCGGTTCGAACGTGGATGGAGCCCCGGCTCGACCTGCCGCATGGACGGAAGGACAGCGGCGTTCAGTTTCTGAACGACATGCTGTGTGTCCCGCCGCGTGTTCTGGTATATCGTCGGTCGGAAAGCCCCGGATCGGATCCCGTCGTCGGGTTAAGTATCCCGCTGCCACAGCTCTTCCAGTCACTGATTCTGCCGACGATCAACGCAGCCGCTCAGCTCGATCTGACGGTTCACCAGGTGGGACGGGGCGTGCCCGACGGGATCCCCTGGTCGATCATTCTGCCCGCCCCTCTCCAGTACTGGCGGATTCAGCCGAGTGCCGTGTTCCTCGACGGGCTCGAACGCGAGGTGCGGCGCCAGACGTGGGTGTACGTCACCCTGACCCTGATCGGCCTGGCCGTGCTGGCGGGAGCGGTGGGCATCTGGCTGGTGGCGTTGCGCCGTGAGGTGGCGCTCAGCCGCCTGAAGAACGAATTCGTCGCCAACGTTTCACACGAGCTCAAGACCCCCTTGGCGCTGATCCGGTTGTTCGGTGAAACGCTGATGAGCGGACGGGCCGTCGGAGATCAGAAGCGTCAGGAGTACTATCGTGTGATCACCCGCGAGAGTGAACGACTGACCCATCTGATCGACAATATTCTGGACTTCTCGCGGATTGAAGCCGGCCACAAGCGGTATGAACGGACCCCATGCGATCTCGGAGAGGTGGTCCGGCAGACGGTGGAGTCGTACCGTCTCCAGCTCGACCACCACGGCTTCACGTGCGAGGTCGACATCCGGCCCGGCCTGCCTTCGACGCGTGCCGATGCCAACGCAATTTCCCAGGCGGTCTTGAATCTGTTGAACAATGCCGTCAAATACTCTCAGGAGAACAAGTACGTCGGGGTTCGCGTGGAGCGGCACCGACGGAGCGGGCAGGAAGGCGTGCTGATCACGGTTGCCGATCGGGGCATCGGAATTCCCCCCGAGGAGCAGGAGCGGCTCTTTGAGAGCTTCTTCCGCGGAAGCCACGAAGTCGTTCGCGCGACGCGGGGAACGGGGCTTGGGCTCACGCTGGTCCGGCACATAGTGGCCGGCCACGACGGCGATCTGTGGGTGGACAGCACGCCCGGAAGCGGCAGCACGTTCGCCATCTTCCTGCCCGAAGCCTGATGCCCGGTCGTCAAGGAGCCTGTCATGGCGCGCATTTTGATCGTTGAGGATGAGGCGGACCTGGCCATGGGACTCTCGGACAACCTCCAGTTCGAGGGCCACGAGGTCCAGATCGCCCAGAACGGCCCGGCCGGCCTGGAACAGGTCCGAGGGTGGCGCCCGGACCTCGTCCTGTTGGACATCATGTTGCCGAAGATGGACGGCTTCGAGGTCTGTCGGACCATCCGTCACATGGGGATGACGATGCCGATCCTCATGCTGACCGCCCGAGGCCAGGAGGTGGACAAGGTCCGCGGACTTGAACTGGGTGCCGACGACTACATCACCAAACCGTTCGGTGTAGCCGAGTTGCTCGCACGCATCAAAGCGGCCCTTCGGCGCGGCAGCAGCATGGGCGTGACCGTCCGGCACGTTCGCATCGGCCCGGCGGAGGTCGATCTCAGCAAGGGACAGGTGGTGCGGGGACGACACACCTACCCCCTGGGACACTATGAGATCGAGATCCTCAAGATGCTTCTCGACCGGGTCGAGCAGCCGGTAGGCCGCGAAGAGATGCTTGAGACGATCTGGGGCATTCAGGGCTTCCCGACGGATCGGACGGTGGATAATCACATCGTCAGCCTCCGTCGGAAGATCGAACCCAATGCCAAACGCCCGCAGCATATTCTCACGGTACAGAGGGTGGGCTATAAGCTGGTGCCCTGAGTCGCGTCGGAATCCGAAGCACCGCCCCACCGAGGGCGACGAACAGAGGTCGAACTCAGGAGCTGGAACTCTCACGACACCTGCGGGAAACTCGAAACAGCGCCGCCGTGCCAGGACGGGATCTCCGACATGCCCCTTGCCGATCTCTTCATCGAACCGGACGAGCAACTCTGGGCTGCACTCCCCGCTCTGCTCCTGGTGATGATCGTCCTGGATGTGGTATGGCTCCGACCGATTCGCGGCGACGCCCCCACACCCCTTGGCCGCCGCCGGGCGGGCATCATCGGAATACTCCTGGGATTGGGGCTCCTTCTGCTGTGGACCCATCCGGGCCTGTCGGCGAAGGCTCGGTGGTGGTACCCCACGTGGACGATCATCCTCTTCTGGGTCGTCGCCGCACGCGAGGGGGCCCTCCGAAGCGGCACGAGGTCGAAGACGAGTCCATGGTTGATCGTCCCGACCTGTGCGATGGGAGCCGGACTCACCCTCGTCCTGTTTGCCCGGGGCTCATGGTGGATGAGTCCCGGCGTTCTGATTTGCTCGGTGATCGGCATCATGCTCCTGGCGGCCCTGTGGAGCCTGAGAGGCTACCGCCCCAGGACGCCGGACGACTCGGGCCGGAGAATACTGGCGCCGGCACTGCGAATCCTGGCCCTGATGGTGTTGGCGATCCTGCTGGTCAATCCGATCATCCGCACCAAGCAGGTCCGGTATGAGAAGGCCAGGCTGCTGGTCCTGCTGGACGACTCCCGATCCATGTCGATCCGTGATGTCATGCCCTCGATCCATTCACAAGCCGTCAGTCGCGCCACAGCGCTGAACACCACCCTGACGACCCACACGTACGAGTTCGACCGCATCGGACGGGAGCTGGACTGGGTGTCCTATCGCTTCTCGACGCAACTGACGCGAGACAAGCAGCTTTCCATCCGCCCGAATGGAAAGGCAACGGCCCTGGGCGACGCGATCCAGCAGGCCTACGAAGACAGTCTGGCCGAGGGCCGTCCGGTTGGAGGTATCCTCCTGTTCACCGATGGAGCGAGCAACCTGGCGGGACGGGCCGAACCTGCGGCCGCGGCGGCGGCCCTGGCAGCGGGACACGTGCCCCTCTGGATTGTGGGCGTCGGAAACGAAACGCCCAGCGGACAGACGCGAAGCATCGAAGCCCGCAATCTGTTCATGGCCGGACGGATCGCGGTCATGAATCAACTGCCGGTAACGGCCGAGTTCGGTTTCATCGGCATGCAGGGCGAACCGTCGCGCATCGAGTTGCTGTTCGACGATGAAGTGGTCGACCGGCAGCGTGCCGAATGCACGCGATCTCACGAGGCCCGCCAGTTTCGATTCACGTTCACCCCATCGGTGGGTGGGCTGCACAAGGTCACCGTCCGGGCCGTCCCCGAGCGGTTTCGCACCGAGGGCCCCCCGGCCCAGATGAGCCAGTACCTGCATGTTACAGACGACGCGATACGCGTGCTCTACATCGAAGGCCGGCCGCGGTATGAAGGTGCGTTCCTCGCGAGGGCCCTGGCCGCTGCCGGTGAACACATCCGATTTCACAAGACCGTTCTGGCCGCCCCCGCCGACGAGAACCTCCCGCGTTCGCCCGGCGGACCCGCCGGACAGTGGCAGTGGTACCATGCGATCATTCTTGGCGACATGACGATCTCGGAGATCAGCCACGAACAGATGAAGCAGCTCCGGCGACAGGTCGGCGACGCGGGCTGCGGACTGGCCATATTGGGCGGCAAATCCCTGATGGCCAACCCCGCCCTGAACGGCACCCCCCTGGCCGAACTCCTTCCGGTAGCCCCCGGTGCCGACTGGATCGAACAGGAAGTGATCGTGAAACCTACACCCGCCGGGCTTTCAAACCCCATCGTCCAGATCGCCGAACCGGGCGGCGATCTGTCGACTGTCTGGATGAGTCTGCCCCCCATGAGGGGTGCGTGCCGGTTCACGTCGCCCAAACCCGCGGCACAGATCGTGGCGACGGGGCCGAACGATCAGCCGATGATCGTCACTCAGACCTATGGTGCCGGACGGGTGGCCCTGTTCGCGTTCGACTCGACGTGGCAATGGTGCATGAAGCGGGACGACGGGCTTCGATACCATCGCACGTTCTGGCGACAGGTCGTCTTGTGGCTGGCCAATCGCAAGCCGGCCGTCTGGATCAGCTCGCAGCGTCCAAGATACCAGCTTCCCCTCATCCTGGGCGGGCAACAGCGCGTCGAGGTTCAGGCGGGACTGGACAGCCCGATCAGCGGGCAGACGATCACAGACGCCCGGCTCGATGTGCAGATGGTCCTGCCCAGCGGACAATCCATCCCACTGACGATGGCACCCGACGGCGACCACTTCACGACGACGGTCAGCCCCCAGACCGACGGGATCTACACGCTGCGACTGGCCGCCAGAACCGCTGACCGCGAAATCGGCAAGGCCGAAGGGCAGTTTGTCGTGGACTCTCCGGACATCGAGATGAGCCGGCCACTGGCCGACTTCGATCTGCTTCGCGACATGGCGGCCAAGACTCACCCCGCCGGCGGCAAGTTCGTCACGCTCGATCAGGTCAGCCGCCTGCTCAAAGAGATTGGCTCAAACGACTATCGCCGTCGCATCGAAGAGACACAGGTCCACGATCTGGCCCATGAGGGCCGATGGCGGATATGGACGATCTTCTGCGGCCTGCTGCTCGCCGAATGGGTTGTTCGCAAACGACGAGGCCTGGTCTGACGATTCGACTCGCCGGAGCCGTCCGCCGCCTGCGAACCGAGGGGCTACTGCCCCTGCTTCGGCAGCTCGCGAATGTAGACATTCTTGAACCACAGCGTGTTGCCGTGGTTCTGAAGCTCGATCTGCCCCGTCGGATAGATTGGCTTGTTGCGATCCCAGTAGTTCTCGAGCACGACGCTGTCAACCACCAGCTTGCCGTTGAGCTTCACGGTCACGCGGTCGCCCACCATCTTGATGTAGAACGTGTTCCACTGCCCAATCGGATTGTCCGCTTTGACCAGCGGCTTGGAGGGATTCTTCTGATTGTTGTACAGGCCGCCGGATCCCAGGCCGCCCGCCGGACCGTCGGAGGGATCCCAGATCTGGACCTGGGGCGAGCCACGAAGATAGACCCCGCTGTCGCCCTTCGGGAGGATCTTCCAGTCGACGAACATTTCGAAATCGCCGTAGTCCTTGGCGGTGCAGAGGCTGTCGCCCTTGCCGTCGAACTCCAGGGCGCCATCCACGACATGCCAGTGGGCCCGCATCTTCTCGTCGGCCTTCTTCTGCTCCTCGGCCAGCTTCTCAGGAGACATCTTGGCCCGTTCTTCCGGATTGGCAACCAGACCCTTCCAACCCGCAAGGTCTTTGCCGTTGAACAGGGCAACATAACCCTTGGGTGGAACATTGTCCTTCCGGTGCTTGCGCTTGCCTTCGGACTTCTCCGCGGCAAAGGCCAGCGAGGCGCTCAGGGTCAGAACGGCAAGAGTTCGGAACATGGCAAGTGTCGTCATATGCGCGTCTCCACGAGAATGGGAAAGAATTCCGTACGCTCCGGCCCGTCTATGTATCTCCTGAGAACCGGGGTTGTCAAGATGACCCGTCAGGACCCCGACCACATACGGTTCAAGCCAATCGGCGACCTGAGTCGCTCCCGACGGCGAGAGCCACGCCTAGTCTTCTCAGATTACGGGTCGCTGGCCAATCAGAGAGTAGACCATGCCGTTCAGCATGTCGATGAGTTTCTTGCTCGACACCATGAGCTGCACGGTGAACCGGGCCATATTCGCATCCACGACCGGACACGGGTCGCGGTAGAGTTCCACATGCCCATCATACGCTGAGATGCTGGCCTGTTTGAGGGGAATGTTCTGTCGATAGTTGGGAAGCGTGGTGCGGAAGTACGCCTCCCCCGATATGGGTGCTCCATGGTAGATGCCCGCACAACTCGACACATCCCATACGGGATCGCACGCCCAGTAGTGGCCCGGCTCGTACGGACGCCCCCTGCCGACATGTGAGTACCACGACTCGTCGATCAGCAGGATGGCCTGACTCGGGGCATACACCTTGCTGGGCGTCATGATGGGACCGCTGAATTCCAGGGTGTATGTCGGCTGCAACGCGAACTTGGGCCTTCGGCACCAGGGGCCGCGCGTGTAGTTGAACGCCCGTTGATCACCTGTGCTGCCGGCATAGAACGAGACGGAAGCCGCGCCGTTGTCCGGTCTCCGAACGAACTCCGGACAGGCGTAGACCTCAGGAAAACGAGTGTACGTGTAGAGGCTGCCGCTGCGCGGCAGGTCAACACCCAGCATAGGCCAGTCGTCCTGATTGCTGAGGAACACCTTGGGCATCTGTGATTTGCTGGCAAGCCAATCCTCGTTCGGGTCGAAGTCATTCGGTCCGCCGTTGCCGCCACCGCCCCACGCCGGCTCAATACCGTAAACGATGTGGAAGGGCAGGAGTTCGGCATTGTCGTCGCCGTAGACGAACATGGCCTTGGTCATCGTGCCGATTCGCGAGGCACAGAGGGTCGTTCTCGACTGCGCGCGGGCCCTGCCCAATGACGGCAGCAGGATAGACACCAGCAGGCCGATAATGGCCACCACCACAAGCAGTTCGATGAGCGTGAACGCTCCGAGCTGCCCATCATTGGTGTTGTTCCGCCTCAACTGACGCCCTCCCATGATGTGCAGAACGGTCAGACGACCGAGCAAGGACTTGCCTCTCGCTCTAGCTTATACCGAATGAACGGCAATTCCACCAGTCTCTGCATAGAAGTCCTGTACTCCGAAACCAAACTCGCCTCCCTTCTAGGCGGGTGCCACAGGTGCTATGCTTGCGACCGCAGTGGGACAACCTGCAAAAGGAGCCAGACCTGATGACACGAACAGGCATCACGATGTGCATACTGGGCTGTCTTGCGATACCCACAGAGATCCATGCCGTTTCGGTGGAACCCGACGAAATAGCCGCCGCCCAGGCGTGGCGATCTGCGACGTTTAAGAATGGGCAGACGCTGCCGTTTTCGTTCACGTACGCAGACCGCCCCTCGGCGGAACTGTTGACGGGCTGGGAATCCACGTCCGGCGAGAAGCGGCTCGACGATGCCCGCACGGAGCATACGCTGACCTGCACCGATCCGCAGACGAAACTCACCCTGCAATGCGTGGCGGTCGCGTACAAAGACTTCCCGACCATCGAGTGGACGCTCCATTTGCGGAACGCCGGCGCTGCGGATACACCGATCGTGGCGGACCTCCAGGCCCTGGACGCACGTTTCCAGCGGAGTGCGGACGGTGAGTTCACACTGCACCACTACACCGGCAGCCCGTGCCAACCGAATGATTTTGAACCCCACGAAACGGTGCTGGCCCCGAAGGCGGTCAAGCAGATTACGGCGGCGGGCGGGCGGCCGACCAGCAGCGACCTGTCCTACTTCAACATTGCATGGCCCGGCGAGGGTGTGATCGTCGCCGTGGGCTGGCCGGGCCAGTGGGCGGCCACATTCGCGCGCGATGAGGCCAACGGCCTGCGAATTCGCGCCGGGCAGGAACGGACCCGCTTCAAGCTGCACCCCGGCGAGGAGGTCCGTTCGCCGCTGATCGCACTCCAGTTCTACAAGGGTGACCACATCCGATCGCAGAACGTCTGGCGGCAGTGGATGGTGGCCCACAACCTGCCAAGGCCCGGCGGCAACCTTCCGCCGCCGCTCTGGACACCCTGCAGTTCGCACCAGTTCGGTGAGATGATCCACGCCAACGAGGACAATCAGAAGGCGTTCATCGACCGCTATGTCGAAGAAGGCCTCAAGCCCGATTACTGGTGGATGGATGCGGGCTGGTACATCAACAACGGTACCTGGGTGAACACCGGCACCTGGCAGGTCGATCCCAATCGCTTCCCTCGCGGACTGCGGGCCGTCAGCGACCATGCCCACGCCAAGGGCATCAAGATTATCACATGGTTTGAGCCCGAACGGGTGACCAAGGGCACGTGGCTCTACGAGAAGCACCCGGAATGGCTGCTCCCACCGAAAGGCTTGCCCAAGCCCCTGAGCTATCAGAACGACTGGAAACTCCTGAACCTCGGCGACCCGAACGCCCGCGAGTGGCTGACGAACCATGTGGACAGGATTCTGACGGAACAAGGCATCGACCTCTATCGGCAGGATTTCAACATGGACCCGCTCTGCTTCTGGAGGGCTAACGATGCCGAGGACCGCCAGGGCATCACCGAGAACAAGCACGTGGTGGGCTACCTGGCGTACTGGGACGAACTGCGCCGCCGGCATCCGAACATGCTCATCGACACCTGTGCCTCAGGCGGTCGGCGGCTCGACCTGGAGACCCTCCGCCGGTCGGTGCCGTTCATCCGAAGCGACTTCCTGTTCGAACCCACGGCGGAGCAGTGTCACATGTACGGCATCTCGTTCTGGATCCCCTATCACGGTACCGGCGTGGTCGACGCGGCCTCCATGAAGGAGTCGAAAATTATCCCGCCGGCGTGGATGCCGAAGGACGAAAAGGGCCGGATCGCCTCGGACAGCTACCTGTATCGCAGCGTTATGTCTCCACACCTCACCCCGTGCTTCGACATGCGCAAGCAGAACATCGACTACGCCACCCTGCGCAAGCTGACAGCCCAGTGGCGGCAGATCGCCCCATGCTATTACGGCGACTACTATCCCCTGACGCCGTACAGCAAGACCAACGACCGGTGGATGGCCTGGCAGTTCGACCGGCCGGACCTTAAGGAAGGGATGGTCCAGGCATTTCGGCGCGGCGGCAGCCCGTCTGAGATCGAGCGATTCAAACTGCACGGCCTTGAAGCCGAGGCCCGTTACGCCGTCATCAACCTTGACGTCGCGAGCACGACCGAGATGACGGGACGCCAACTGATGGAAGAAGGCCTCTCGGTTCGCATCCCGGAGCCACTGGGGGCCGGCATCGTTACGTACAAGAAGGCCAACTGAGGGAGGCTGTTGGATGTTAATGAAACCGCAACCTTGGGTCGTGACGCTGCTGTTGCTTGGAATTGTGCCTGCGATAGCCGCAGCACAGGTCGATCAGGGGGCGGCGAAGAAGGATGCTGCTACGCCGGCCAAGACAACGGCTCCGGCCGGCCCGCGACACGTTGAGACGACGGGCTTTGCCGCCTATCCACCCGTCTTCGCCAGACAGGCCAAGACACTGGACCCGCTTGCCCTCGCTCGACTGTCCTGGAAGGGGTGGATCAGCAAGCGGGGGATTCCGTGGGGGATGACGGCAGACCTTCAACCCACGTTGAGGTTGAGCTTCGACTGTCGGGCACTGCCGTGGCCGAGTATCAAGCAGCACAGCGTGGACGGCCCCGACAACAACATGCGTGCGGTGGACGGGCTGGCGCTGCTGCACGCGATGCTCGGCGATGAGATGAAAGACGATCCCGCCGAGGCCGGCATCATCGCCTATCTCGCTTCGTGTACGGACCCACAGACGGGTATCCCGTACAGCCCCGACTCCATGGCGCGATCCTGCGCCATCGGTCACGGCGAACATACCAAGAACATGATGCTGATGTACAAGTACACCGGCCAGGAGAAGTATCGCGAGTGGGCGAGACGCGCATTGGAGACACTGCGCCGATATGCCACAGTCCGAGACAGACCGGGCATTGGCAAGGTCGCCGCGTACTATCAAGGGATGTTCGCCCCTGGATCACCACCGGCCACCGAAACCAAGGACCCCACGCTCGGCGGTTGGCTGCACCTGGCCGTCGGCTGGAACCTGTGGGCCTTCTCGCAGTGGTATGAACTGACCGGCGACGCGAATGCCCTCGACTTCGCCGTCGCCCTGGCCAACCGGCTCTGCAACAGCGAGGATCCCAAAGGAAACGACGGCTCGCTGCGGCCGGACGGCTCCTTCGGCGGCACCGACCAGGCGAGCAGTGCGAGTTGGCACATGCACGGCCACACCCATTGCCTCCCCGGACTGATGCACCTGGGCGGCCAGCTCATCAAGGCGGGGCAGAAAGACACCGGCCTGCGCATGATCGGTCAGACCCGCCGCACCTTCGATTGGCTGTATGACCCCGCCCGCAATCCGGATGCCGGCAGCCTGACCGGCTGGCTCGGCGAATGGCTGATGGTTGCCACAGGGTGGCCCCGCAAGACCGACTGCGAGGGCTGCACCATGGGAGACATGGTTCAGACGGCGGTCATGCTGGGCGCGGCAAGCCGCATTGACCCGAGGCTGGCGGACTGTGTTGGCTATTATGATTGGGCTGAGCAGATCTTCACGTGCCAATTGGTCGAGCAAGTGTTTCGTGTCACTCCCCGATATGCGGCCGTGGTGAAGGAATGCATTCAGAAGCGAGTGGCCAAGGACATGGCCAAGGCCTCGCCCGAGGACCGCGCGGCCGAGGTGAAACGTCGCTACGACGAAGCGATGGCCACCGCCGAACGAATGGTCGGTCAGCCGCTGGGCATCTGCGGATTCCCTGACTGGGTCAATCATCTGCCTTCGGACCTTGATCCGGAACTGCCCGGCATCCACATGCAGGGTTGTTGCGCGGACGCGACCATCCGGGCGGCGCACGCGATCTGGTCGGAGACGGTAACGGGCGACGCGAACGAAACCCGGATCAACCTGGCGTTCAATAGGACCTCGCCGCTGGTCGACGTGGTATCCTGTTTGCCGCATCGCGGAGAGGTGGATGTCGTCGTCAAGGCCGCAAGCAGGGTGCTCGTACGGGTCCCGGAATGGGCACCGCGGCAACAGGTGAAAGCCTATGTCGATTCCAAGCCGGTGCAGGTGACGTGGGAAAGGTCCTACGTGGCCTTTGACCACACGGCGGCAGGTCAACGACTGACGGTGACCTATCCGCTCCGTATCGCGTCCGTTCGCGAGCGGATCAACGGCGTCGAGTACACCGAACGGTGGCGCGGCAACACGATCGTGGACATCAGCCCCCCGGGTAAATGGATCCCCATATTCAACCGGCCGGAACTGGAACGTGAAACGGTTCCCTGAGGTTTCAGAACACTATGTTCTTCGAGACAACTCTCGCGCGGCATCAGGCGTTCTGGGAACGGCGGCAAACCGACCGGCCTCTCCTGGGGGTCAACGTCGGCTTCTTCATCAACCATCGTTTCCCCCGTGTCATGTCTCGGCTGCCACAAGGGCTTGTCGGGCCCCAGGACATACCGGTTGATGCATTCCTGGAGGATTGTGACGACCTCTACCGGTCTCATAGCGGGCTGGGCGACTATCCCTTCGTCAGTGCGCCGTTCGTAGGCGTTCCGTGGCTCGAAGCAATCGCCGGCTGCCCGATCTGGTCTTCGCCCACCGGCCTCTGGGCCGAGCCGTGCCTGGCCGATTGGGGAAGCTGGCGGTGGCCCGAATCGGTGCGCGACAACCCGTGGACGGGCAAGCTGCTGGAACTGATGCAGGCCCTGGTTCGGCACGGCGGCGGAAGGTACCCGGTGGCACCGACATTGATGCGCGGTCCGGCAGACATCCTGTCGGCGATGCGCGGAGCCACGCAGTTTCCGTTGGACCTCCTGGACCAGCCCACGGTCGTCGTCCCCGCACTTGAACAATGTGCCAGGATCTGGACCGAGGTCGGGCAGGCCCAGATGGAGCTGATTCCGGAATCCGACGAAGGCTACATGGCCGGTGATGCCGCTCTGCGATCGTGGGCGCCCGGAAGAATCATCTGGCTTCAGGAGGACGCGATGTCGTTGATGTCGCCCTCACTGTACCATGAGCTGGTTGCACCGATCGACCGGCGATTGGCAGATGAGTTCGCCAGTACAGTGTATCACCTGCACGGCTCCGCCTTGTGGGCCATCGACGAGGTCTTGAGCATTCCGGGTGTGGACGTCGTCGAACTGAATCTCGAGGCGGCCGCATGCGACCTTGAGGGGACGTTTGCCGGTTGGAAGAAGATCCAGGCGAGAAAGCCTCTGGTGATCTGGAGGATGTACGGGCCGGATTTCCGTCGCTGGCTCGAAAGGGTCCTGGCAGAGATCCCGTGGAATGGGCTTTCGGTTCAGGTGTCGGTGTCCGACGCGGCGGATGCCCGAAAGGTGTGTGACGAGTTCTCGGAGGCGGTGGCCGCCGTCCAGAGAGCCCAAACGAAGCCATGAGGAGATTCGGAGAAGAACCTCATTCTCTGAACTTCCGACTGTCGCCTTTGCGTTGCATTGGTTGAGACCCAGGAGCGAAGCTGATGAAGATCACGAAGATTGAAACCTACGCGGTCGGGGCCGGCTGGAAGAACTGGCTGTTCGTCAAGGTCATCACCGACGACGGACTCTATGGTATCAGCGAGGCCACGATCAACGGGTTCATCAAGACGACGGAGGCGGCGGTTCATGAACTGGCGCATCTGGTCGTAGGCAAGGACCCTCGGCAGGTCAACGCGATTGCGAGAGCCGTCATCAAGACCATTCAGGACGCCGGCCACATCCACCGGCTGGTGATGGCCGCCGTCGAGGTGGCCTGTTGGGACATCCTGGGCAAGTCCTTGGGCGTGCCGATCTATCAGTTGCTGGGCGGCAAGCATCGTGACTCGATCCTCGCCTATGCGAATGGGTGGTATCGCGCCGAGCGGACCCCGGAGCAGTTCGTCAAGACCGCCGAGACTGTCGTCGGCATGGGGTTTCGCGCGCTCAAACTGGACCCCTTCGGCCTGGCCCAGGGGTTCATCAGCGAGAAGGACCTGCAGGTTGCCTACGACATCATCCAGGCGTTGCGAGAACGGTTTGGGCGCGACCTCATGATCATGATCGACGTGCACACGCGATTCGCCCCGTGCGAGGCGATCCGCGCCGCACAGAGGCTCGCCCCATTGGGTATCTTCTGGTGGGAGGAGCCCACAACCGGAGAACGCGAGCAGCCGACCAACGAGATGGCTGCCCATTGTCCGATCAGCGTCGCGACGGGCGAGCAGTTTGACAAGGTGGGACGGTTCGTCACCCTCGCACAGGGCGGCGGAGTCAGCATCTTCCAGCCCGAGCCGATGTCCCTGGGCGGTATCACGAACACTATCGCCGTCGCCGCACTGGCAGAGGCCAACGGAGCATGGGTCGCCCCACATCAGAGCGGCGGGCCCGTCGCTACGGCCGTCTGTCTGCAACTGGCGGCGTGCATACCCAATTACATGATCCAGGAACACTTCGACCCATTCAACGAACCGTGGACGCAACAGCTCGTCACATGGGTGCCGAACATCAACCCGGACAATGGCCACCTTCCGCTGCCGACCGCCCCGGGGCTCGGCATCGACCTCAACATGGACGTAGTTCGTGCCCACGGCTACGATCCCGGTGCCTTCTTCGACATCCACCAGGAGGGATGGGAGAAACGCATCGGGACGCGCCGCACATGAGAGGTCTCTCCGATGCGGATCGGCGATGGAAACGCCTTCCACGAACCGAGAGATGCGTTCCAGAATGAGGGCAGCACCTTGCACACCTTCCGCCTGAAGTACACAGGTGATTTTCTCAACGAGGATGGCCAGGTCGCAAACGGCTATCTTGGCGGCGACATTCTGGATGGCGCGAAGTGGATCCAACACGGTTTTCTCACGGATCAGGCACCGTCGCGGGATGATCCGGGTTACTGGGATCGGCTCTATTCGCTTTCGCTCGAGCCAGGACACATCGCGGATGCCGATGGCGTCGTCGTGCTCCGTCCCTATGTGAGGCGACCGACCTTCGCGGCCGGGGCGGATCGTCTCGTGGTGATCGGTCGCGCCGGTGTCGGGACGGACAAGATCGATCTGGCGGCCTGTACCGAGAACGATGTGGCCGTATTCAACGCCCCCGAGACGCTGACCCATTCGACGGCATCGGCTGCCATGTTGCTGATCCTGGCGCTGGCCAAGAAGCTGCCCGGCCAGGAACGTCTGGCCCGCTCGGGCTGTTGGCGCGAACAGGCTGCCGTTATCGGTGACGACCTGATCGGCCAGACCCTGGGGCTCGTCGGCCTGGGCCGGATCGCGACGGAGCTGATACGGCTGCTCAAGCCGTTCGACATGCGCGTGATCGCCTATTCGCGACACGCCGATTCCGCCGAAGCCAAGGCACTCGGCGTGACGCTGGTGCCCGATGTGGACACCGTGTTCCAGACGGCCGACTATGTCAGTCTGCACTGGCAACTCGATGATCGCAGCCGAGGCCGAATCGGCGAGCGTGAATTCCGGCTGATGAAACCCACGGCCTATTTCGTCAATACGGCTCGCGGCGAGATCGTCCGCCAGGACGCATTGGTCCGTGCCCTGCGCGAAAGGTGGATCGCCGGGGCAGGTCTGGATGTGTTCGAACACGAACCACTGCCGGTCGACGATCCGTTGATGGGCCTAGACAACGTCATTCTCACCCCACACTGGCTTCCGACCACGCACAAGGTGGTGCGGGACGTGATGGGGATGATGGCCCGGGGAATGGTGCGTGCTTCCCGCGGACAGATCCCCGACAATATCGTGAACGCGGACGTCCTGGATCGACCGGGATTCCTTGCGAAGCTGGCTCGCTTCGAGGTGAACCGATAAGGAGCTCACAATGAACAGCGGTCTGTTCGATCTGACGGGCAACGTCGCCGTGGTCACGGGGGCGGCACGGGGATTGGGCAAGGCCGCCGCCGTGGGGCTGGCCAGCTTCGGTGCCGACGTGGCCGCCATCGATCTGGACGCCGCACGCTGCGGCGACACCGTCGGCGACATCACGGCCCTGGGACGCCGGGCTGTCGCCTACGGCTGCGATGTGGCCGATCCGGAGGTCGTACAGGAAACGGTTCAGAGCATTCACCGTGACTTCGGACGAGTGGATGTCCTGGTGAACATCGCCGGCATTACCGCGAGGGTTCCCACAACCGATATTCCCGCCGAAACGGTTCGGCGGCTGATGGACGTCAACTATCACGGTATGTTTTGGATGTGCCAGGCCGTCGGCAAGATCATGCTGGCGCAGGGCAAGGGAAGCATCATCAACATGTCGGCGCTTGGCGGAGGCCTGCTCGGCATGGGACGCGGCAACGCCGCCTACTGTTCGACCAAAGGGGCCATCGCCGCCCTGACGCGCGACCTTGCCTGCGAATGGGGAACCCAGGGCGTCCGGGTCAATGCCGTTGCGCCCTGCTGGTTCCAAACCGACATGAACGCCACCAGCATCTTCGCCAACCCGAGATTCATGGAGCAGGTAATCACCAAGCTGCCGATGAAGCGGATCGGCAGACCCGAAGACCTGGTCGGCCCCATCGTGTTCCTGGCCAGCGAGGCCTCTTCGATGATCACCGGACTGCTGCTGCCCGTAGACGGCGGTGCCGCGGCGACGTGCCCGATCGAATGGCGATCGGAATAGCCGGCAGAGAAGGCCGGCGGGTAATGATGTGAACGCAGGGAGACAGCGATGAACCCACTGTGCAAGGACATCCAGCAAGTTGCCGTACCGGCCGCATCCGTTCGGCTCTGGTGGCTGGGGCAGGCAGGATTTGCCTTCAAGACGCCTGCCGGCAAGGTCGTGTACGTCGATCCCTATCTCTCCGATGCCGTCGAGCGGCTGCACGGCTTCAAGCGGCTGTCGCTGGCACCGATCTCGGCCGAGGAAGTTCGAACCGACCTGGTCGTCCTGACCCACGAGCACGATGACCATCTCGATCCCGATGCCATTCCCATCATCGCCACGAAGAACCCGAACTGCCGCTTCGCCACACCGGTTGGCTGTACCGAGGGACTGACCAAGGCGGGCGTAGCACCAAGCCGCCGGATCGTGTTGGAGGCCAATAAGCGGATCGATCTGGGCGAGGTTGTGGTTCACGCCGCACCGGCCGATCATGGCGATTTCTCGCCGTCGGCGCTGGCGCTGGTATTGGACTTCGACGGGGTGCGAGTCATGCTCACGGGTGACACGTCGCTCCGCCCGGGGCTCTTTCAGCCGCTGATCGATCTGAAGCTCGACATGCTTCTGCCCTGCATCAACGGCGTTTTCGGGAACATGAACCACATCGACGCCGCCCGGCTGGTGCAGGCGGCCAAGCCCCGCTACGCCGTCCCCTGCCACTATTGGACGTTCGCCGAGCAGGGAGCGGGCGATCCGGGCGGATTCATCCATGCGTGCAGGCACATGTGCCCCGAGGTTCAGGCGATGCTGTTGAGGCCCGCCGAAGGGTTCACATTGACCCGAAGAACGAACTGAAGACAGCCCGAACCGGCTCGTCATCGATTACGTCGCCGGAGGCCGGAGACAATGCACATGCAGCAGGGCACATTGGCAACGGGGTCTTCGGGTATACAGCCGTCGGGAAGGCGGGCGGGGCTGGTCTACCTGATCGCCATGGTGGCAGCGCTCGGCGGATTCCTCTTCGGTTATGATCTGGCGATCATCTCCGGCGTCACGATCATCATGAAGACCGAATTTCACCTGACGCCCCAACAGCTCGGACTGGCCACGGGCAGCGCGCTGCTGGGCTGTATGTTCGGACCGATTCTGGGTGGCACACTGAGCGACCGGTTGGGCCGCAGGCGGACACTGATTGTGGCCGGCCTGCTTTTTGCCGTGGGCGCCGTGGGCACCGCCCTGTCCCGGAATCTCTTCGAGTTCAACCTGTTCCGGATCGTCGGCGGGCTTGGCGTGGGGCTGGCGTCGGTCATCTCACCGATGTTCATCGCCGAGGTGTCGCCGGCCCGGATCCGGGGTGCCCTGGTGACCGTCAACCAACTGGCCATTGTGGCCGGACTCATGTGCAGCGTGCTCGTCGCCTACGGCCTGTCGTTTGGTGACCACTGGCGATGGATGCTGGCCTCGAACGCCCTGCCGGTTCCGATCCTGATCATGGGCCTCCTGCTGGTGCCGGAGAGCCCCCGCTGGCTGACCCAGAAGAACCGCAATGAAGAGGCCCTCCGCGTTCTCACGCAGATCGACGGGCGCGAGAACGCCGAATTTGAGATGCAGGAGATCCTCACGTCGACGGGGGTAGAGGGAACGTTTCGTGAGCTGCTGCGTCCAGGCATGCGGTTTGCGTTGATGATCGCGTGCGTTCTGGCGATCTTCCAGCAGATCACCGGGGTCAGCATTCTTTTTGCATACATGCCGATCATCTTCCAGAAGGCGGGGTTCCTGACGGCGAGCGACGCTATTTTCCAGAACGTGTTCGTGAGCATCTGGAACGTGGTCTGCACCGTCGTTGCGATGCTGGCCGTCGATCGCCTCGGCCGCCGGCCTCTGCTGCTCGTCGGGACCGCGGGCATGGCCCTCGGACTGGCGCTCATGGGGGCATTCTTCTACTATCACATAACCGGGCGTTACGTCGTGATGACGGTATTTATCAGCGTGGGGGCCTATCTCGTGAGCCTAGCGCCGCTGGCGTGGCTGATCATGTCGGAGATCTTCCCCAATCGACTGCGCGGAAAGGCCATGGGAGTCGCGTCGGTGTGTGTCTGGGTCGCATCGTTCCTGACCACGATCCTATTTCCCCCGATGGTCGCGTACTTCGAGAAGGTCTTCGGCACACCGGCCATGGCCTTCTGGATCTTCGCCGCCATCTCCGAGCTGGCCTTCTTCTTCTGCTTCTGGGTCGTTCCGGAGACCAAGGGTTGCACCCTGGAAGAGCTCGGCGATTCGTGGACCCAACCGACGCGTCCGTGAGAGGGGCCGTTGCCGTCATGCCGACAATTGGCCTGACGGCCATTCTGATGTCAGGGACCTCGATCTCCAGAGGGAGGAGCACGACATGAAGGCCCTTGTCCTCAAAGAGTACAACCATTTCGTCTATGAGGATGTCCCGGAACCCTGCACGGGCTCCGAAGATGTGCTGATCCGGGTGAAGGCGTGCGGCATCTGCGGGAGCGATGTCCACGGCATGGACGGCAGCACGGGCCGGCGGCAACCGCCGATCATCATGGGGCATGAGGCGGCGGGGATCATCGTCAAATGCGGCTCCGACGTGACCGGCTGGGCGGAGGGCGATCGCGTCACGTTCGACTCGACAATCTACTGCGGAACCTGCTTCTTCTGCCGCCGGGGGCAGATCAACCTGTGCGATAACCGCCGAGTGTTGGGCGTCTCGTGCGGTGACTACCGTCAGGACGGTGCGTTTGCCGAATACGTTGCCGTACCCCAACACATCCTCTACCGGCTGCCCGAAGGCCTCTCCTTCGAGCGGGCGGCAATGGTCGAGGCCCTGTCCATCGCGTTCCATGCCGTCAATCGAACGCCACGCTCCCTGAACGATACCGCCGTCGTGGTCGGCACAGGCATGATCGGCCTGTTGGTGGTCCAATCGCTTCGGCAGGCGGGCTGCGGCACGATCCTGGCGGTGGATATTGAACAGGACAAGCTCGACCTGGCCTGTACGCTGGGAGCCGACGAAGGGCTGAGGTCCGACGCCCCGAACGTCCTCGACGAGATCGCACGTCGCACGGACGGCCGTGGCGCGGACATCGCCTTTGAAGTCGTCGGCATCGCCCCGACCATCGATCTGGCGGCACGGTGTCTCCGCAAGGGCGGCAGCCTGACCATGGTCGGCAACGCGTCGCCGAAGGTCGATCTGCCGCTCCAGATGGCCGTAACACGGGAACTCACGCTCTGCGGATCGTGCGCCTCAAGGGGCGAGTATCCCGCGTGCCTCGACATGATCTCGCGGGGATCCATCCGGCTCGACCGTCTGATCAGTGCGGTGGCCCCGCTGTCCGAAGGCGCCGCGTGGTTCGAGCGGCTCTACAAGAAGGAAAAGGGACTGATGAAGGTGATCCTGAAGCCCTGAGAAAGGACCGGAACCGTGAACCAGGATGAGAGCAGGAATACCACGCCTTTCGATCTGACCGGAAAGGTGGCCATCGTCACCGGAACCAGCCGCGGACTCGGCCAATACATGGGACGCGCCCTGGCCAAGGCCGGTGCCGACCTGGTGATCACCAGCCGGAAGCTTGAATCGCTCGGCGAATTCCAGAAGGAGATCGAGCGGCTGGGACGCCGGGCGCTGCCGCTGGAACTCGACGTCCGCGACTACGATAGCATCCAGCGGATGGTCGAGGCGGCACACGCGCATTACGGCAAGATCGATATCCTGGTCAACAACGCCGGCTGCAATGTCCGAAAGCCGGCTCTCGACGTGACCTGGGAAGACTGGAACCTCGTGCTCGAGACCAATCTTCGCGGCACGTTCTTCGTCGCGCAGGCGGTCGCCCGAAAGATGATTCCGCGCCGGTATGGCCGGATCATCAACATCGGCTCGGTGACCTGCGTATTCGGCTACGCAGGGCTGGGGCCCTACAGCGCCAGCCGCGGCGGCACGAAGCAACTGACGATGAGTCTCGCCGACGACTGGGGCGTCCACGGCATTACGGTGAACTGCCTGGCGCCGGGGTGGTTCAAGACGGCACAGAACCAGGTTCTCTACGAAAACAAAGAATGGGTGGATTACCTCTGCGACCGGATCCCGCTCAAAAGGCCGGGGCAGCCGAGCGATCTGGACGGTGCGGTCGTCTTTCTGGCCTCGGATGCCAGCGAATACATCTCGGGCCAGACACTGCTGATCGATGGCGGCATTTCCACCGGAGCCACCAAGGCGACCGTGGCCAAGAGAAGCGGGTAAGGCCGAGAGCACAAAGCGTGCCCTTCGCGCGGACCCCTGAATCCGCCTGATGCGTCAGAGTGTGACCCCTGGAGCCCCGCGTTTGATCCTCTCGATGGAAGCATCAACCTCGGGGCGGAGCGACTCAAATCGATCAACGAAGTAGCTCAGACACTTGGCGGTGTCGAATTCCGCGAGCTTGACGAGTGCACGGAAGTCGACGGCATCCTGATCCCGGCGGTCACGAGCGGGATTGATGGCCGAGCAGTACTTCATGGCGGCCAGAGCCTCGGGCGAAGCCACAACCGATTCGCGTCGGGCGACCTCCAGAAGGACCGGGTGGTTGCGAGCATCTACCACGTCGATGGCAAGGGCATCGCAAGTGATGGCCTCACCCCCATCATCATAGGTAATGCGATCCTTGTGCTTGCGGAACCATGCTCGCACCTTCTGAAACGTCTTGCCGTCCACCAGGTAATCGGTGTCGCGTGTGAAGCGGGGCTTGAGGTAATGCGCAAGCGCCTTCGCTCCGATCAGGAGGCCGCCAGCCTGGCGGATGATGCCTTCCAGTTCCTGTCGCTCCGGAAGCGATTCCTTCTCGGCCGCGGCCATGAGCGTCCTTTCAATCAGAGCGTCGACTTGTTCGTAGGTGGTACTCTTCACGTTCCTCATCCGTCCCATATGTATTGTAGACTAATGACACCGCTCCGGTCGACCCACGCCTCTGCAACACGTATCATGGCATACGAACTGCGTCGCAGATCGCAAGGAATCGAAACCTCGACGTGGGCATTCGCACGCCGGGACAACGCCTTATGGCCCGTGTATTTCAAAGGCGTACAATCACACAATGACCATGAAGAACCCCGAACAACTCGCCCAGAGCATCGACCGATTCCGAGACGGCTTCTGGGAGCGACGCACATCGGATCGGCCGCCGGTAGGCGTCATCAACGAAGGCGTGTTCCTGCCGATTCGCTACCTGCATAGAGAGTTCTCCGCCCCGCAGGTCTCTCCAGGCGATCTGAGCCCATCGCTGTGCATGACCGACTACGCGTTCGATATGGCGCATCGGACCGTAACCTCCGACGACTGGATCCCGTTCTCTGCCCCCTGGCGGGCCGTTCCGTGGCTCGAAGCGATCTGCGGCTGCCCGGTCCAGTATGCCTCGGGCTCACTGGCGCCTGGCCACATCGCGGACTCCAGCGAGGCCCTGCGCAGTCTCGCCATACCGGCCAGTGGCGAATGGCTGGACTGCCTGCGACGCCAGACCCACGAGCTGAACGCCACCGCCCCGCCCGACGGCTGGGTCAGCCCCACCATCCTTCGCGGTCCATCTGATGTGATGGCGGCCCTCCGCGGCCTCGTCGGATTCTATTGCGATCTTTACGACGATCCGGCCACCGTGGACGCGGCCGCCGGCAAGGTCAACCGGCTTCTGCTCGACGCCCTGGATATGCACTTTGCCGTCGTAGGCCCCAAGCTCGGCGGTTACGGCCACATCTTCGGCTATTGGGCGCCGGACAAGACCATCGTAATCCAGGAGGACGCCCTGGGCATGTGTTCGCCGGCGGTCTATCGAGACACCTTCATGAAGTACAGCCAACAGGTCGTCGACCACATGGGGTCTTGTGTCCTGTTCCACCTGCATTCAACCGGTTTCGCTCACTATCGCGACGTGCTGGGAATCCCGGGCCTGGCCGGCCTTCAGCTCACCGTCGAGGCCAACGGCCCCTCCCTGGCCGATCTGCTGAACCCCCTGCGAGAGATCCTGGAGCGATCGCGTCTGATCCTGTTCATCGATCACTACTATGAACAGGCTCGCGATGTGCTGAGGAAGCTCCCGACCGATGGCCTGTACGTCATCGTGCCCGACCGCTTCGTTCGCAGCGACGAGGAGTATCGCCGGTTTCTTGCCGAATGCTGGTAAGGGGAAGACGAAATCGCGTGGACTCACTCCGGCATCCAATCGGTGCAGAGCATCCGGGCGGAACGTCTCAAACCACTCCACCCTGTGTCAATGCCGCTCAGGTAGAGCCGGGCTGACCGAGCGGTGGGCCCGGGTCATCTCGGTAACCGTCATGTCGGGACAACAGACACGACAACGTGCTTGTGGCCGCAAAGAGGTTGGCCTATACTGCTCGTATTGCGATCAAGTCACCCGGAGGCTTGTTTCGTTGATAGGGGTCTCGGCAGTATAAGACACCCATGATAGCATGTGCCCTCCTCTATTGTGGGCTGAACGACTCGTCTCAACTCCTGGCAGGCACGTCCGATCCGCAGACCCAACAACTTACTGGCGGCAGAACCCGAAGTCGGGTTGATCGGGAAATCGCATAGACGGAAGTTGACCGCCGTCATCCCGATCGAGCTCGACACAGAAATGCGTGGTTGGGCAAGAATGAGTGACACCAGGAAACAGGATGGACATGCAACCTGCTGGGATCCCTCCAGCCGCGGAGAACTCCATCGGGTTCTTTTTGAGGAAGCCACCGACGGTATCTTCATCAGTGACCCTCAGGGGCGATATTCCGCCGTCAACCCGCGGGGGGCCGAATTGACCGGCTATTCCTGCGAGGAACTCATCGGCATGGCCGTCACCGATCTCATCCCTCCGGAAGACCTTGTCCGCGACCCGATCCGAATGGACGAGCTTCGGCAGGGCAGGATCGTGACACGCGAGCGCCGCATCCGCCGGAAAGACGGAAGCCTGCTGGCGGTGGAAATCAGTGCCCGGCTGCTGCCCGCGGGCAACTTTCTGGGAATCGTGCGCGACATCACCGACCGGAAGCGGGCCGAAGAAGCGCTGAGGCAGAGCGAGCAACGCTTCCGCATACTCTTTGAGCAGGCTGCCGTGGGTGTGGCGCAGGTCAACAGTGACACCGGCCAATTCGTGCAGATCAACAAGAAGTACTGCGACATCGTCGGCTACTCTCAGGATGAGATGGAACGGCTCGATTTCCAGACGATGACTCACCCGGAAGACCTGGCGACCGACCTGGCCAATATGGAACGGTTGAAGGCCGGAACGATTCGCGAGTTCACGATGGAGAAACGGTATCTCCGCAAAGACGGTTCGCTCGTTTGGGTGAACCTGACCGTGTCACCCATGTGGGCTCCGGGCGAGCCGCCGAGGTTCCATGTTGCCGTGGTGGAAGACATCTCCGAGCGCAAACGGGCCGAGGATCTGATGGCGATCCGTCTGCGGCTTCAGGAATTCGCGGCAGCCCACTCGCTCAATGAATTGCTGCAGAAGACGCTGGATGAGGTCGAGTGGCTGACCGGCAGCTCCGTGGGCTTCTACCACTTCATGGAAGCCGATCAGCGAACGCTCTCGCTGCAGGCCTGGTCCACCCGCACAGAAAAGGAGTTCTGCAAGGCACAGGGGCAAGGCCGGCACTACCGTGTCGACGAAGCCGGTGTCTGGGTGGACTGCGTGCGTCAGCGCCAACCCGTCATCCACAACGACTACGCCACCCTGCCGCACAAGAAGGGACTACCCGAAGGCCACGCACCCTTGATACGCGAACTCGTGGTGCCCATCGTCCGCAAAGGGGATATCGTCGCCATCCTCGGCGTGGGCAACAAGACGACCGACTACACCCACAAAGACGTCGACACGGTCGCCCACCTTGCGGATGTGGCGTGGGAGATCGCGGAGCGCAAGAGGGCGGAAGAGGCGCTGCGAGAGAGCGAGCAGCGCTACCGCAATTTCATTGCCAACGCCAGCGAGGGGATTTATCGCATCGACTTTGCCGAACCGATTCCAATCGACCTGCCGCTGGAAGAAATCGCAGAACGAATCGGCCGCGGTGCCGTCGTCGGCGAGGTCAACGAGGCACTGGCGCGGATGTACGGCCTGCGAGCGTCGGACATGGTCGGACGGCCGGCGACAGACTACGCGCCGAGCTATGGGCAACGCGGCGCACTACTGCTGCAGAGGGACAACTATCAGGTCGTCGAGGAGGAGACGGTGGATCGCGGTGCGGACGGTCAGCCGCTCTATCTGACTGAGAACTACACCGGCGTCGTGGCGGACGGTCGCCTGGTCCGAATCTGGGGCGTGCAGCGCGACATCACCGAACGGAAGCGGGCGGAGGCCGCGTTAAGTGCCTCGGAGATCACATACCGCGAGATATTCAACAACGTCAGCGACACCATCTGGATCCACGACATTGAGACCTTCAAGTTTCTCGACGTCAACAGAAATGTGATGGAGATGTTTGGCTACTCCGTCATGGAAGCAATGGGTCTGACCGTGGATGACATCAGCTCGGGCGTTCACCCTTTCACACAGAAGACGGCCGTTGAATTGCTGAAGAAGGCTGCTGACGGAGAGCCGCAGATCTTCGAGTGGCACTGCAAACACAGGGACGGACATCTCTTCTGGAGCGAAGTCACCCTCAAGAGGGGAACGATCTCCGGCAGAGACTGTATCCTGGCCCTCGAGCGTGACATCACCGAGCGCAAGAGGGTGGAAGAGGAGAAGGAGAGACTCCAGGCGCAACTCCTTCAGGCCCAGAAGATGGAATCCGTGGGGCGGCTGGCAGGCGGCGTGGCCCACGATTTCAACAACATGCTTACGGCGATCCTGGGCCATGCGGAACTGGCGATGATGCGGTGCACCCCGTCGGAGCCGACCCATGCCAACCTCATCGAGATCCAGAGAGCCGCCCAGCGTTCCACAGACCTCACCCGGCAACTGCTGGCCTTCGCTCGAAAACAGACCATTTCGCCCAAGGTGCTGGATCTCAACGACACCGTGGCGGCCATGCTCAAGATGCTGCAGCGACTCATCGGCGAAGACATCGATCTCGTCTGGATGCCGGGAGCGACGCTGTGGGCGACGAGGATCGACCCCTCGCAGATCGATCAGCTTCTGGTGAATCTCTGCGTCAACGCCCGGGACGCCATCGCCGGAGTGGGTAAGATCACCATCGAAACGGAAAACTCTACGTTCGATGAGGCCTATTGCGCTGTCCACTCGGGTCTTGACTGCGGTGAATATGTGATGCTCGCCGTGAGCGATGACGGCTGCGGCATGAGCCAGGATACCCTGGATCACATCTTCGAACCGTTCTTCACGACCAAGGAACTGGGCCGTGGCACCGGCTTGGGGCTGGCCACCGTATACGGCATTGTCAAGCAGAACGAGGGCCTCATCAGCGTCTACAGCGAACCCGGCAAGGGCACCACATTCAAGATCTACCTGCCCCGATTCGTGGGAGAAACCCTTGAGCCGACGGCCGAACTCAAGTCGCAAACGCCCAGAGGCCGAGGGGAGACAGTGTTGCTGGTGGAGGACGAGGAGACGATCCTGAACATAGGCAGGGCGATGCTGGAGAAGCTGGGTTATACGGTACTGACAGCCGACACGCCGGGCGAGGCGCTCCGACTGGCGAAAACCCACGCCGCCGAGATACGGCTGCTGATCACCGACGTGGTCATGCCGGAGATGAACGGGCGGGCCCTGGCGGACGCCATCCGCAATGTCAAACCCGAACTGAAATGCCTTTTCACATCCGGTTACACGGCCAACGTCATCGCACACCGTGGCGTGCTGGATGAAGGCGTGGACTTCCTTCAGAAACCGTTCTCCTTGCAAGATCTGGCAGCCAAGGTGCGTCAGGCACTGGAATGAAATCAGGCAATCGGCACCGGGTGCCGTGGCCGGCACCCGAGACAGAAGCGGCCTGAGGAGGAGAACCTCACCATTGTGTCAATGCCGCTCAGGCAGAGCCGGGCCGATCGGGCGCCGGCCCAGGATCATCTTGGTTCCTTCACCCGCGAGCCAAAGGTATGTGTCCGACGGCAATCCCTCGTATGTGACGAAATGAGCCTGCGTGGGCGGCGTATTGGACACCTTGAAGATCGCGGTGCCCTCGTCGACCTCATCGAACATGGCCACATAGCCCATATCGAGGCCAAGTCCGGCAGCCGCATGAAACTGCCTCCAGAAGAACTTGCCCCCCTGCCGGGGGATGTTCGACTTTCCGGCGGGAAGCTGCTTCAGGTTGTCCCAACTGAACCCGGGATAGAAGACGGGGATATACAGCATGCCGATACGGCGTGCTTCTTCGACGTCTTGCCGCCAATAGGCCGTCGAGGCCCATTTGAGGCCTGCGCCATCCAGTGAGTAGTTGCCCACATTCCACGGGCAGATCGCGTCGAAGCGGCGAAAGACGCCCGACCAACCCGGCTCCTTCTCCGTCCGCCATTCCCACTCGCATCCACCGACCAGAAACACACGGGGCTTCGACTCGTTCTTGAAAAAGTCGATGATCCGGTTGGCAACCTCAGAGTTAAGGTTCTGCTTCGTATAGAATCCCCAGACCATCAGTACCGGCCGCCCCTCATGATGGAGATACCGAGGGTCGTTCGGTATCCCGGCCTCGACCAGGCGCTTCAACTCGCGGGTCATGACGTCGTAGAGCCTGTCCGTCGGCATCGCGGCCATATCGTAAACGAGCGCCCACACGCGGCCGGTGCTGCGAGCGGCATCACGAACGTTTTCCAGAACGCGCATGCGAGACGGATAGCGTCCTTCGTTCGGACCGCCCGGGAGATCCACTACGAAGTGCTGAAGCCAGACGCCCTGAATGCCATAGTGGGCCATCCATTCGAAATGCCGCAGGACCGTCCGCGGGTTCTCGGAGCTGAACAGGGCCGCCGCGCTGCCGTCGGGGTAGGTGAAGCCGGAAGCAGGATAACGCTCCGCCGGAGAGCACTCCGTCATGTCCGGCCACATCTCGAACGTCAGTGTGTCCGGCGCGATGCGATGTGACTCTCGGCTCCAGTGAATCCACCCCATGCCGGCCCGGTCTCCTGGACACCGGAACCATCCCTGATAGCCGCACATCACCTTCCCGCGCAACGTCGACGCATCGACCGGCACGCCAACGGCGTTCTCGGCACCGGTTGCTGCCGACATCCCTGCCAACAGGCCGGCGAAGATGGTTTGAAGCGCCGCTGTCACCAGTCTGCGCCCTCTTCCGAAACGAAACGATTGATAGCCCGCCATCGCGTCTGATTCTCCCGGTAGTGGTCGTTCGGATACAGAGGACATTCTGTCCGAGCAGATCGATGGCAGCAACCGTCTTGCGAGCCCGTAGAGGCACTGTGAGCCTCGACACACCCTCACGGCACAGAGGCGCGACGTGCGACGTGGTGCGTCAAGACGGAACCTACACGACTGTTCATCCAGTCGTCCTACGGCACCCGAATCCGGGCGTAGCGCAGGGTACCGCCCAGGTCGCCGAAGAGGTCGAGCAGCGGCGATGGGGCGCACCCGGCTCGGGGCGTGGCCGTGTAGAACGAAGGGAGCGGCTTCCGCAGGGGAATCCGAACCGCCAGTGCAATCGGCCCGTCTCGCCCGATCTCGATCAGCCGGTCCTCGGAGACCGCCTTGCCGGCCGCATCCCGTCCGCTAGCGTAATAGACCGCGAACAGCCGTCCGTCCGGAAGCACGACAAAGCGGCCGTTGCCGGGGCTCTCGCCTGCCGGCTGCCCTTCGCGCCACTCCAGGATCGACCGGCGGAGCTTCACCTGCCCATCCACCACGACGGCGTAGTTGAGTGCGACGCTCTGTTTCGCATCCGGGAAGAACTTGGCACGGAGCCGCTCGTCGAGGGCACGTTCAGTCCACAGCAGATGGACGCGGCCGTCGGCGCCAACATGAAGGTCGCAGGGGAAGATCCAGCCGCACGTGCGGTCGCGCGAGGCGACCTCGACCCACTCATGGAATCGGCCGGTCGAGATGTCGTCGCTCCACGTGAAGAACAGCCGGCGGAAATCGTAGTCCCAGTCGCGTCCCGTCAGTTCCTTCTTGAACTGGCGCCACTTCGTGTACGGCTCAATAATGTCGGACACGCCGCAGAAATAGACCTTGCGCTGCCGAATGGCGACATTGGGGTAGCAGACTCGAATCGGCTGGGGCTTGTCGTATTCGGCACCTATCGGAAAGCCGAGCGCCCCCTGCTTCGCCCAACGGCCCTCGCGGTCGAACAGGGTCCAGTAGGCTCGATCGTAGGCCGTGTTGTAGAAGAGGATGAACTCGCGGCTGGCCGCATCGGCGGCGAAGCTGCGGTAGGTGTGCCCGTGGAAGGCAATCGGGCGGTCCCATGCGGGTGTGAGCGTCTTGGGCGGCATATTCGGATTCGACGCCGAGAACTCGAGAACCTGGGGCGTCGCGGCGCCGTCGTATTCCTGGGGCTTCGACGCATTCGGATTCACAGACAGAAAGACGCGGCCGTCGGGAAAGGCCACCATGGGGCAAGGCTCGCGTTCGTGCGTACCCTCGCCCTTGGATGCGAGCTTCCAGCCGTCGGCCAGACGCCGAAAGAGCGTCCAGCGAACGTTGTTCAGCGGTTTGTAGCCGGACAGGGTCTCGAGGCCGCTGGCCAGCAGCTCATCGCCGACGCGCACGAGGCACGTGTTGCCGTGAGTCCACATCGGCCCGGCGCCGTTGTTGGCCGCGGTGTAGGAATAGACATCTTCTTCCACTTCGACGACCGGAGCCGGACTGCCCGCCATTGCAGCAACGGCCAGGAATGCAGTCAGCATCTGTTCGACCTCCTCATGGTTCGGGCCGGAAGCAACCGGCCGATCCCCTCGCGCCTCGGCAAACGGGCCGGTGCCCGGAGCGGTTCTTTCGCACGAAGCTCAGGACCTGCGTGCACCTTCTCACGGCCGCAGCCAGCGGTCAAGCCAAGCGAAGGCCTTGTCCTGCATGGTCGCGTTGAACTCGTGCGGCCCGTCATAGGTCACACCCTGAAAGCGATCGGGAACGCCAGCCTTGGCATACACCGCAGCAATCTTCTTAAAGGCTGCGTTCACACCATCCATCACAAAAAGCCTGTCCTGCGTGCCGTGGATAACCATCAGACCGCCGGGAACGTTCATCGATACGATGTCCGGCAAGTCCATGAACTGGTACAAGCCCGGAATGACCTTCATGAAGCCGATGCTGGTCAACTTGGATTCGAGCATCGGGCCATAGGCGGACATCCAGCCGACCACGACAGCCGCCTTGATGCGCGGGTCCAGACCCGCCAGGTGCGCCGAGCGAAAGCCGCCCACCGACAGCCCGCAGCAGCCGATGCGATCCGGGTCCACCTCGGGCCGCGTCACCAGGTAGTCTACGGTCCGCAGATCGTCCAGCAGCATCACACCCGACCAGGTGATTCCGGCCTCGAACAGGCCCGTGGCTACCAGAGTCGTGCTCGCACTGGACCGGCGATTGAACCGAGTCACGTCGTCGGCGCTCATGCGTGCCGGATCGTGCCACGACGGCGGGTCTTCGGCGAGCAGCATCCGCCGTTCGCCCCAGTAGAACATGTCGATGGCGAGGACCACGTAGCCCCGCTTGACCAGTTCGGTGGCGACGCTGCGTCCCGAATAGCACGCCCGCTTGAATTCGGTCAGCGACGGGTGCTCGTTGGGGAGCTGAACGAGTTTCTCTTTGCCCCAGACAAAGAAGGCGCCGTGGTCGTGAAGGGCGACGATCGCCGGGCGACGCCCGTCCCGGCCCTTGGGAATCAGCAGATACGCCGGCACGCGCAGATCGGGCGTCGTATTGAAAGTGAGCTTCTCCCGGACGTAGTCGCCACAGTCCGTTCGCTCGACGATCTCGGCGCGCGGGTCGCAGGCCGGCGGGCTGTACTCGAACAAGCTGAGCACCTTGGCCCGGCCTTCCCGCTTCCAGCTTTCCACGTCGCTGAAGCGGTCGTTCAGAAACGACAGGGGCAGGGTCGAACGCTCCGCCGTGGTCCGTACAAAGGGATACAAGCTGCCGATCTGGGCATTGGGGCGAATCGGTTCAGCCGCCGGTGCCCGACTCGCCTCCTGGGCAACGATACGGGAACTCAACACGCCCGACGCGATGGCGGCCACAACAAGTATCGCAATCGGCAGACGACTGTTTGATGCACCCATCTTCGTATCCTCCCAATGCTTCGGTTTGCAGTTCTTCAGACCTGTGGCACGCCTCCGGACCCGTGCGCGGAGTCAGTCTACCGTATATCACCTCGCTGCATCTACCGACGACGGTAATACTCACCTGGACCTTCCACAGAGTGAACCCGAGCGACGCATGGGGAATGGGAGTGCGACGGGATCACATCTGAGGAGGCTGCAGAGTATCATGGCGGGCAGAAAGGGGAGTCTGCATGTCCACAGCCGCGATCACCCTCGTGTCGGTCATAGGGTTGGCAGGCGAAACCAGCGACGTCATCCGCATCGACCGACTGAAGCCCATGGGTGACCGTTACCAGGCTACCGTACCCGATACGCTCGATCTGGCCGAACGGGCCAGGCTGTCGGTCCACGGGCTGACCAGCTTCCTGAATCCCAAAGCCAACTATGGACCCTATGGCCACACCTACTTCAACGCCCATCCGGCGTACATGTCCGACATGCCCGGCGGACCTCCCAACTGGGGCAAGATCGCCGAATCCCTCATCATGGCGCGCCTCATGTGCGGCAGCGATGAACGCCTGGACATCGAGGAGAAGATGCTCAAGGGGATGCTCGCCTCCGGATGGATGAAGATCAACCCCGACGCACCCACCCCGGTATCCCGCGTGATGCTGGCGCTCATGGCCGTCTATCAGCTCGATCCGAACCCCGCTCTGAAGGAAGCGATCGACCGGATGGCCGAAGAACACTGCAGGGTCGCCAAGCGCAAGGCCGACTACGCCTACTACTACGACGGCCCACCGGATGAGAAGGATACCATGCTCGGCGTTCTGGGTCCGTGGTTGAACGTGTTCATTCAGGGTTGCGCAATTCGGCCCCTGAGCCGATGGTCGGTCTTGAGCGGCCAAGACAAGTACCTCGCCTTCGCCGGCGACCTGACGAAGTATCTGCTCAAGCCGGAGCTGTGGAAGCCGGAGTCGGCCCCGAAGGCCGTGGTGGGTGCCGACCACGGGCACTTCAGCGGACACCATCATTCGTACACGCAGGCGCTCATGGGGCTTCTCTCTTATGCCGGTGCCACCCACAACGCCCGGTTGAAAGAGTTCGTCCGCGAAAGCTATGAGTACATGCGCACCTTCGGCATCGCGCGCATCGGACTCTTCGGAGAGGGCTGCACCACGGGCGATATGACGTTTCTGGCTATCAAGCTGAGCGATCTTGGTGTGGGCGACTACTGGGAAGATGCCGACCAGTACGTAAGGAATCACCTTGCGGAGCTTCAGATTACCGACGGTTCGAGGCTGAAAGACGCCGTGGAGGCAATGCCCGGAGGCCGGGGAAAGAACGATACAGCCCAGGGCCCACTGGACCCCAACAACGAGACCGTGGACAGCGTCGTTGACAGGAATGTGGGCGTGTTTCTATCGGATGCCACGCATCCCACGCGGGTCCCGGACCACAGTCTACTGTACACGATCTGCTGTACGGGCAACTGCACGCCGGCGATGTACTTCGCCTGGGAGTCTGCCGTGCGGTGCAAGGAGGGCATTGCCCAGGTGAATCTCCTCCTGAACCGCGCCTCCGCGTGGCTGGATGTCGACAGCTACCTGCCGTATGAGGGCAAGGTGATCCTTCGCAACAAGACAGCCCGAAGGCTGTCGGTGCGAATTCCGCGATGGGTCGATGACAGGACCGTCCAATGCCGGATCAACGACCGGGCGGCCCGACTATTCCGGGTCGGACGGTATCTGGTTTTCGACGCCCTGAACGAGAGGGACGTCGTCTCTATTGAGTTCCCGGTTGTCGAAACGACCGAGTCCTACACCCTGCTGTGGAAGCAGTCGGAGTTCTGGAAAGAATCGACCCACCCCGGCCGATCATGGCAGGCCTTGGCAATACCGGTTCGATACACCTGTCGCTTCCGCGGCAATACGCTGGTGGACATCTCGCCTCGGGATCAGGGACCTGGTTATCCGCTCTACCTGCGGGAACACTTCAAGAAGACCCAGGCACTCATGAAGCAGGTAACCCGCTACATCTCCCCCGTAATTCTGGAGTGGTAGCAGAAGGATCCCAAGGCGATCGCTGCCGAAGAATAGGTCTTGAGCCGTCACGTCTCCACGACCAGGGCCACGTGCTGAATGGCATTGTTGCCCGACTTGGGCAACGGTCGAGGCAACGGTTGGGCGATTCCGTTTGCGTCGATCGTGCGGCAGCGAACGTGATACTTCCCCGGCTGCAAGCCGCCCTGCAGCCCTGCCCAGTGGACAATCGTGTATCGCAGAGGCCACGAGCGGGGTCTTCCCGTTGCCGAATCGAACTGCAAAGGCACATCCGGCAGCTTGCCCGCCGGAAGGCCGCCTCCCCAGTCGCTCGGCGGAGGGAGGATACGAGCGTCTCGCCAATCCAGCGTCTCGAAGTAGGGATCGTCCGACGGCAGCGGGGCATCCTGCGGATGCAGCGAGTATTGGACCTTACTCAGTCCGGATATGCCCACTTGCGCGAATCCCACCAGCGGAACCGATCGGTTGGATTTCACCTTGGCTGGTGGGTGGATGAAGCGGGCGCAGGTCTTCATCGGGCTCTCGACGTCGTTGTTCCAGAGGGCGTAGGTGTCGTTGGCCTGGTAACTGTTGGTGAGAACCACTCGCTGCAGCCACTTGACGGACTTGTTGCCGTAGGCCTCCGGCACCACCATGCGGACAGGTCCGCCGACCTTGGGCGTTAGCCACTGGCCGTTGAGCTTGTAGCAGAGAATGACCGGGAGTTCGCCCGGTGGGTCTTCAAGCACACGGGCGATCGTCAGAGAACTCTGGAACCGCTGTTTGAGATCGTCGTTGTGATAGCCATGATAGTATAGGCGCCGAACGTTGGCCGTCGGATGAGCCAGCCGGATCACCTCTTTCAGCGGAACGCCTTCCCACAAACCCATCCCAACCGGATCGTCTATGTTGGTGCAGGTCATGACCTTGAGAAAGCGCACCGCGTGTTTCTCGGCCAGGGTCATCAGGCCCTGCCAATCCAGCGCTGTACCCCGTTCCCTGGAGAGGGGACGCTCCACCTTGCAGTCGCTGGTGGAATCCGGAACGACTTCCAGTTGCCATGTGCTGCGATCCAGACCCACCTGGCGCAGCTTCTCCGCCGGGAGCTGATCGACGCGAGGCCTCTCGCGCCCGAACTCATGGAACTGCTCCGGTGGTGTGAGATACTGGAGCTTCGCGATCGCTTCAGCCAGCGCAGACTCCGGGTCGCGCCCGTCCGCCGAGAGTCGGGAAGCGGACAACCCCATCGCTCCGACTGCCGCAGCCCCCATGAACCCTCGTCGAGAGAGAGCGGCTTGACTCCTGCTACAGACCGTCCGATCCGGCATGGGTAAGGCCCTTTCCAAGATCTCTCAATAGCATCGGAGTGTATCCGATGCGCACCGTTGGATAAGCGCGCTTCATCCTATCTTCGGCCCTCCCGACACACCGGCCCGCTTCGAGCAACCCTCTCGCCCCTGGAGAGAACCCGCAGGGCCAAGCCAACCAGACCCATGAGACATGCACCAGGACCGAAGCACGTCGCAGGCCCCATCTTACCATCAAGGAAATCGGCGGTGATCTCCTTGTTGGACTTCATGACCACGGTGATTACCGGTTCGGTCGAGTTGGCGTCTCCACTCCAGCCGGAGAACCGATCGCAGGGCTCGAGAGGAATGGCCTTCAGACTGAGTGATGCCCCTTCCGGGCAAAACGTCTTGTCCTGAGTCACGCCTTCTACGGTGCCCGGCCCATTCACCTTCACCACAAGTTGCAGGACTTCAATTTGATCGGCAGTCGTCTGTCCAACGGAATCCTCGACGACCAGAAAGCAGGTTGTTTGGGCAGTCGGGGCGACCGTAATGGTCTCCGAGGTTTCACCGGTGTTCCACTTGTAGGAATAGCCCGACACCCCGCCCGACACCCTCGCCTTGAGCCTCAGACAGGCGCCGGGGATCGGATTCTCAGGAGTGGGATCCGGGTGGATCTTCACGGAAAGGGCCTCCGCGACGATCACCTTCGTCTCGGCCACAGCAATTCCCTGCTTCGATGTGTCAGAGTCCGACACCGTAACGGTGTAGGAAGACGTCCGCGTTGGCCTCAACGTGATTCTCTTGCTGGTCTCACCCGTGCTCCAGCGATACGTGTAGCGGGGCAAGCCGCCCGTGGGAATCGCTGTGAGCTCGATGGATTCGCCGGAACGAACCACCGCATGGGTCGGAGCCGTCATGATACTCACCGAAAGTGGCACCCTCACTGTCGTATCCGCGGTCACCGTGTCTCCCGCGGCATCGGTGATGGTCACCCAATAGGACGTCGACTCATTCGGATACGTCGTAATGGTCTGACTGGTCTGTCCGGTGCTCCAGAAGAAGTGGTAGTCCGGATTGGGCTGCCCGCCCGAGGTTTTCACCGTGAGAGTCACAGGATCTCCAGGAGAAATCGCAGAATTCGGATTTTTCTCGATGCCCGCGGACAATGCAACTCTCACTAACGTTTCGGCTTTGACCTTGGTGCCCGTCGAATCGGTGACGATGACGGAGTACGGCGTTGTAACATCGGGGCTGACCGCGATACTCTGGCTAGCTTCACCCGTGCTCCACTGATAGACGTACGGGGGCACTCCCCCCGATACCTTCGCCACGAGCTTCGTCCGAAGACCGGAGGCAATACTGTTCGGGTTCGACTCGATCGCCACCCAGAAGGCCTCTTCCCCCAGGAGTTCCACATCGTCGATGTTCCAGCCGCAAAACTGGTAGGCCGAATTGGTCGGGCCCATCGCCCACCTCAAGTAGACCGTTGGTTCTCCGTCAGCGATGGTCGAGATGTCGTACTCGTAGAGGACCCACTCAGTGTCGCTGACGGGAAGATCGATATTGCCCCAGACCGTCGTCCAGTTGAGCCCGTCGTTGGAAACTTTCACCTCCGCACAGTCCAAGGACGAGCCCTGTACCCCAAGCCACCGCCAAAAACGAAGATGCACGTTCATGTGGTGTGAGCAGTCGAACGGCGTGCTGGTCAGGTTCTTTGCAGGAAGATTCGGAGGATAATCCCCGTTGAGGTTGTATCCATACACAGATCTTCCGGTATGGCCTGCACGAGGATCGGGCCCGCCGTAGGAACCCCCCAACCCCTGTGGGATGCCCCAGGACCAACCACCTTCCGTGGTCCAGCGTGGGTCTGTTTCCATGTCAACGCGAGCAAACATCTTCCCGGAAAACCGAACAGATGCCCGAACAAGCGGGGTATCTCCTGCTCCGCCGTCGTAGAACTGGGGATGTTGTCGAGGCAGGCTGCTGCCAAAATAGAGCGAGGCGACGCGAGGAGCAAGATAGGCATACAGTTCGTTGAGCGACAGGGTTCCGTCGTTATCCGTATCCGCCAACGGTGCGCCGATCGCATCGAGAAGGTAGCAGGTCATATGTCCGTGGCCGAGCACACGGCTCTCGTAGCCATACTCGGTCACGTCGGATCCGGCCAGAACGGCGATACTCGACAGGTCATCCAGATCCTTCGTCCCCCCCGATGCCACGAGCCTTGATGCAAACCCACCCTCGGTCCACGGCGCCGGGCTGCCCCAGTTGAGGCACTTGATGCCCACGTCCGCAACAACGGGAACGATTTCCTTCATGGCCGCCTTCACATGTCCTCCGGCATAACAGGTGTCAAGAATCACCACGATGTGCTTCGAACGGATCTGAGCGATCCATGTCGACAGCTCTTCATCACGGATCATCGTTGACGCGTTGCATGGATCGGTCTCGTACGGACAGATGTATTCATCCAACCCATCGTCTTCATCGTAAGGTCCCATGTCGGTGGAGCGGTATCCATGACCCGAGAAGTAGAAGAGGCACACGTCGTTGGGTTGGGCAGTATCCGCCATGCGCTGAATGGCGAGACGAATGCTGTCCTTGGTCGCATTGCCGTCCACCAAGAGCGTCACGTTTGTATCATCCCAATCCTGTGATTCGATCAGAACACGATGAAGGGCTGTTGCGTCGTTAGCGGAATACCATAGGTCCTTTACCTGCTGATAGTCAGATACCCCACAGACCACCGCATATCTGTGTGCGCCATCATCCATTCCCATCGCAGGCACAAAGGACATACAGCCCAACACTACTATGGTCATGGCCCAAATGACCTCGTCGCTGAATCGTGTCTCGAGTTCCAGACCGTCCCATTGTCCTGACGGCACGGATCGAGAGTGACTCGCAATCACGACTCCCTTCCGACTGGGGACACTGCACTCCCCAGTGTGTGATTGCGATCCATCTGAACACACCCTGAACACATGCAACTTCCTGGGCGAGAGTAAGCTTCGTGACTGACTGTCGCATTGGCTGATAGACAACATGGCTGAGCCTCCCATACACAACTCACACAGTCGAACAATTGATTCCCACCGTTGGAAATCCACATTCAGGTTTACAAGGGTCCTTGAGCCGTTGGTCTTGAGTCTGAGTTCGATGGTTCGAACGGAATCAGGTTCGTTCTCAGAAACCTATCCGCAGGGACACGCCGATCACCCAACCGCCATCAAGATGATGTCGTGTTCCCCGTCGACACGATCGAGACTGCTCCTGATCAGCAGCCTTCTCTCAACCTCTTTAGTGCCCACGTGTTTGACCTTCTTCAGCGAGTCCGTTGATACGGGTGATGCCACGGACCTCGGAGAGAGAAGATGAAGCCTGTTCATGTGTCCGCGAACACTGCGTTTTCTGTAAGTGACTTCCCCTCCTGGGAAGGGATCTTGCGCGAGAAGATCAATTGAACGGACGAATGGATACTAGAACCTTGCCCACCAAGGACTTATCGCAAAATGCACTCTGACGGATCCTGTGCGGTCCACGCGAGATTCACACGGCAACAGATGGGATCTCCAAGATTCGCCAGTCGCGGCGCAAGAAAACCTGTGTTACCTGGAATATGAGAGTGGACGTATAATGCGTTCCTCCTCGAATGGTAGGTGACACGAGTAATGAGCAGCGAAACACGAAGCACGCTGCTGGATCGACTGCGTGATCGGCCCGACCGTGAGAGCTGGGCTACGTTCTTCGATCTCTACGCGCCGCTCATCTTTCGATATGCGCGACGCATGGCGGTGCCGGCGGATGCCGCGGAGGACCTGGTTCAAGAGGTCATGCGGGTCGTGATAAGCAGGATCAGGGATTTCCACTACAATCAGAACCGAGGTCGATTCAGGAGTTGGCTGCGCAAGATCACCTACTACAAGGTCGCCCACTGGCGGGAGCAGGAGGCGCGGGCAGTGGCCGCTCGAAGAGAACGGGCTAGAACCCTGAATGAAGAGGCCGATACATGCGATCTCTGGGAGCAGCAGTGGCGAACCCAGTTACTCCTCAGATGTGTTGAGGAAGCGAGCAGACGAGTGGAGGCGCTGACCTACCAGGCCTTCTTCTACTACGCCATTCGGGGCTGGCCGGCACAGAAGGTAGCCAACTTCCTGGACATAGACGTCGACAAAGTGTACGTGGCGAAGTCCCGCATGCTGCATCTGCTGAGGCGGATCTATGAGGACCTTGAATTCGAGAACTCATGACAACGCGCGCGAGGTTGCGAAGTAGCGAGACTTGCTATGAGCCGATGCCTTAACGATATCGACATCGAACAATACTTGAACGGTGTCTTGACGAAGAGGCCAATGCAGCGGATCGAAGCACACCTTGCCGATTGCAGCGATTGTCTCGGTCGTCTGGAGCGAGCCAGAGCCGATGACGCATTCCTGCTTAGACTGAGAGAAGCGTATCAGCAACAATTGCCCGATGATGTTTCGACCCGATTGCAGCGTCGTTCCTTCGAGGCGCTACAACATCAAGGGTCCAGTCGCCTTCGTCGCAGAGATCCGGAAGAACAGGGCAAGGACTGAGGTTAGGCGGAAATGGCGGCCTCCATTCACATCGCGGACTACGATCTTATCACGGAGATCGGGCACGGTGCCTATGGTCAGGTCTGGCTAGCCCGGGAACAGCTCAGCGGGGTTTATCGGGCGATCAAGATAATCCTCGCATTTCCGCCTCCATCCGACCCGCCCGCGTCACTTTCACAAGACCGGACGATATCGGAGCCTCAGGAGGAACGCGGTGGCTTCATCAGAGATCTGGAAGGCGTTCGGACATATCAGCAACGCGTCAAACCGCACCCGAACCTCATTGGTGTGCTCCACGTCGGACGCAGCGAGGCTTTCATCTATTACGTCATGGAGCTGGGTGACGACGTTCGAGGCCCCGTGGCAATGGACCCCGCCGGCTACGAGCCGCACACATTGGCGCATGAAATACAATCTTGCGCCGTTCTACCACCCCGAAAGGCGCTGGAACACATGGTGGGAATCCTGGCCGGCCTAAGCGCCTTGCACGATGCCGATCTCGTCCATCGAGACGTCAAGCCGTCCAATGTCGTGTTCAAGGCAGGTCAGCCATGCCTCGTCGATATCGGGCTGGTCACCATACCTCACCCCGCCATGACACAGGTTGGCACTCCAGGCTATATCCCCCCGGAGGGATTGCGCGATCGTCGGTGCGACATTTTCGCGGCCGGCAAGGTCCTCTACGAGATGATCAGCGGATTGCCGATCCGCCGCTTTCCCGAACTGGCGATGGATCACCTTGACAGACCCCAGAGGTGGCACGTTAGCCAGGCAAACAAGATCATCTCGCGTGCCTGCCATCCGGATCCCACAAAGCGATACTGCCATGCCCGCGAAATGATGGCGGATGTGATGCGTTGCCTGAAGTCATTAGGAAGCGGGCCAGGAAAGACGCGAGCCCTTCGTTATGCCAAGATCCTTGTACCAACCGTAGCACTGACGATTGTCGGCGCACTGGCGACTGCCTGGGTCAGTCGCAACCGGCCGCAGCGATCAACGCCCATCGAGCATCCTCGTGCCGAGACAATAGCAAAGGCTTGCCGTTGGATCTGCACCCAACAGGACCCCCGTACGCAACTCTTTCGCAGCTACGACACGCCGGGCGACCACATTGCATGGTCACATGACCAAGCATCTGCCATAAGGGCGCTGGCCGCCGCAGACAACATTCAGGCCGCAAGCCGCTGTGCCGATGCGATGCTGGGAATTCGCCACCCAGAGCACCGGGTGTGGGTTGCCGCCCACAACTCCGCGACACTCGCCGTGGAGTATCACTCCATAAGTATCGGAACGAATACTTGCCTCGGTCTGGCACTCTTGGACTTATATAGGCATACCAGACAAGAAGCCTATCTCTCGGCAGCCAGAGACATAGGAGAGTTCGCTCTGAAACACCAGGTGACCACAGGACAGGGTGAGGGGGCCATTCTGGGTGGCCTCGACGAGCACGGCAAGCAGGTTGTGTGGACCAACGTGGAGAGTAATGCCGCATCTCTTGCCTTTCTGTCGGCCCTTTCAAAGACAGCCTGTGAAATCAGATACCGTGATGCCGCCGTGAAGATCGCTCAATGGTTGGATCGGGAGATGTGGGACAGACAGACGAGCTGCTATCGGGTGGGATACGTCGACAGCGCACAGCTTGCCCTGAGCGACTTTCCAGAGTTGCTGACCAGTCAAACCTGGACAATTCTTGCCTACTGTGCCACCCAAGAACTGTCGGACTGGCCCCGTGAGGCTCGGGGGCTCTCCCACAATGGCCTGCCCTGGCTTGATAGGTATCGATGCACCGTTAGAGACAATGCAAAGACACTGACGGGATTTGCCAAGGTGACCCTCGATAAGGATGCTCTGTCCAGTATCTGGGTTATGGGCACGGCCAGCTATGTTCTCGCGGCTCGAAGGGCTGGAGGGCTGAACTCGTTGCACGCCGAACTTGAGATTTCATTGCGAAGTCTTCAGCGAGCGGACGGATCCATGCCGTATTCCATAGGCACGTTCTCGGCAGGCGCTGATGGGCGTTCAAGCTTGACGCCCACGGTCTATCCGGGAAACTGGCGGTTTGGAAGCATTGAGGGCACTGCCTGGGTGGTCTTCATGGAACGTGATCTTAATCCGTTTGCCAACAATGAGACCTCCATTGCGCAGCACTGAGATCTTCCTGAGCACGCAGGGTGAGTATGTGTCAATGAAGCAAGTCTTCCCGATCTGGAGGGCGCGATCAGGATGACTCTCACGGTCACGAAACGGATCCAGGCGGTAAAGGCGATGCGTTCACGAATTCCCCCTGGTGCTGCGGTGGTCTGGATCGCAACGTTGGGTCTTGCGGCCGATCGCGGCGGAGCTGGGCAAGATGCTCCACGCATCGATGCCATACGGAAACCCACGGTCGGCGCCATTCGCTGGGACGCATGGCACGGCGCCGCGGGGGAGCCGGGCAAGGTCGTGGAGAGAACACTCGGCCCAAGACAGTATCATCCGAGGCTGCCCTTCTTCGCCCGGGTGATCGGACCGGACGAGGTTGAGATCCGCGGCGACCGTCAGGAGATCATGGACCGGGAGATCGCCTACGCCAAGGCGGCGGCTATCGACTACTGGGCCTTCGTGTGGTATGAGCCCGACACGCCCATGAGCCTGGGCCTGAAGCACTACCTCAGCAGTCGGCACAGACAGGACGTTCGCTTCTGCTTGATTACCGAATGCGGAAGGTGGGGAAATCGCGAGAACTACCGGGTCCGGATCGGGCAGTTCGTCCAGCTCCTCCGGCAACCCACCTATCAGACCGTCATGGACGGTCGGCCACTTGTCTATCTGGGGTTTATTGAAGACAATCGCCTGAGGGCCGCGTGGGGGGCGCGAGAAGCGTTCCGCAGTGCCGTCGATGAGTTTCGCAAGGCCACGACGCAGGCCGGTCTGAAGAATCCCTGCATCGTCTGTATGGATTTTCATCCGCCGCGGGCGAGAGACTGGGCAAAGTCTTTCGGCCTGGATGCCATTTCGTCGTACGCCTGTCCGGGCGGGACGGAAGCCGGCAGCCCCTTCTCAGAATCGATGGAGCGGGCTCGGCAGTTCTGGGATGCAGGCCTCGCAACCGGCGCGGACGTCGTGCCGATCGTGTCCATGGGCTGGGACCCCCGTCCTCGCGTGGACACCCCCACACCATGGCATGTGTACCCGAACAGGAATCACTTCCAGCCTCCGACCTCAGAGCAAACCGCTGAGCACCTCCGTGGGGCTCTGGACTGGACGGCCTCTCACACAAAGAAGACTCCGGCAAACACCGTGATCATCTACGCCTGGAACGAAAACGATGAAGGCGGATGGCTGGTGCCCACGCTCAACACCGACGGAACGGCGAACACCGGCCGGATCGAGGCGATCGGCAGGATGCAGCGGACGTGGAAACCGCCCCAGTCTTCCAACCTCCCGACCCCGTAATCTCCAAACAGTACTCAATCAGGCGGCTAATGGGCGGACTTCGATTGGTAGATCAGCCGGCCGTCCTTGAACACAGCGAGCTGCCCGGGGGGAATCTTGGTCCACTGCTCGCCCGGCCTGGCGAGGTTATGGCCGTCGCGAGCGACGATGACGCCAACGGCTACGTCGGGGCCATCACCATCGCCGTCACGGCTGGCCGCAGGCATCTCGCGTCGCACGTACGAAAGCGAACTGGTCCGCGTGCTGCTGTAGGCAAACAGGTACGTCCCGTCCGAGAGCAGGTGGCTGGTGGTCTGAACCTCGTTGAGCTTGCCGATCAGCTGATGGTACCACTCAAAGGCCTTCCGATCCCACGATGTGATACCGCGCCGGTCGATCGCGCTCAGAATGTGGCAGAACATGTACTCGGCGCAATTCTCACCGCTCGGCTTGAAGCGGCCCAACTTGACATACGGCCAGAGTCGTTCGTCCGCGCCCCCCACGTGGGCCATGGCGTACTCGACACCTCCCAGCTCGCGCGTCCACGGGTGCGTGTTTCGATGCGACGGCTTACCCACGCTGGCCGCGCGGAGATGGGCAATGAGAATCTTCGACTTCAGCAGCCGCTTGTCGATCAGGCACTGTGCCAGCTCGCTCTTGGCGGACGGGATGGGCTCTTTGAAGATCGTCACCGAACGGTCCGTGTAGAACGCCACTCCCCATCCGTCGAAGTCCCGCTTCTCGGATATCCGGCGGAACTGCGTGAACAACGGGGCGGAGTGCACCTCCCGATCGAAGGAGAAGCCCATCAGGTCGCACGCACTCGCATCGCCGCTATAGGCAAGGCACACAGCCAGAACCGAGAGAATCCAAACGTTTCGAGGAAGTGTCATGGTGAGTTCCCGTTCCCTCTCCAGCGTGTGCCCACTACCGCCATCGGCGAAACCTCATTGGCCCGTTTCTCGGATTCACGAAGGCTCAGGAACCGCCCCCGGCAACCCGGGGGTACTATGACGCCCGGGGCTGACCTTGTCCAGAATCAGGTTTGAGCATGCGACGGGAAACAGGTCTTGCACGACGATCCGCCCCCCCACTCTACACGTGGTCCTCTTTCAATGCTTCCCTGAGTGCCGCTCTTGCCAGCAATCGGGTCGAATCGAGTGTTGGCAGAGGACAGTCGTTGGGGTCGACCAGCAATGGGATTTCGGTGCATCCCAGGACGACGCCGTCGCATCCCTGATCCCTCATTCTCTGAACCACCGAGTTGAAGTAGAGTCTTGACTGCTCCGTGAAGACCCCATTCACAAGCTCCGAGAAGATGATCGTGTCGATCCTCTCGCGTTCCGATGCGTCGGGGATTCGACAACCGATTCCGTATCTGCCTAAGACAGTCGGATAGACGGGGCCGGTCATCAGGTATTTCGTTCCGGTGACCGCGAGATTCTTGAGCCCGTGCACCTTGGCTTCGTCCGCAATCGCTTCGGCTATATGAAGCCACGGGATGGGCGAATCTGCGACAACCCTATCGAAGGCCTGGTGAATCGTGTTGTCCGGACAGACGGCAAACTGCGCGCCGATGCTCGCGAGTCTCCTGACGGACGACAGCATCAGCTCGGCAACACCGGCCCAGTTACCGGAACGGATATGGACCATGTACTCTCCAAGCGGATGCGTGTGCATGGACACTTCAGGGTGCTTATGCTCTCCCATGAGGGCTGGAGCCTCTTTGCACAGTGTGCGGTAACACAACGCAGCACCCTCGGCACTGCACGCCACGATTCCGATATGTCTGCTCATGTGTTCTCTCGGAGGGACGAAGAATGTTTAGCACGATCCGCCTGACACCCCACATCCGGTTTGCAGTGCCACCTGACACGCCCGCGAATGCGGCGACGGTTCACTTCCGACTGCCCCTACATCAATCCGTTCCGTCGTGTGGCCGGTTCTATCATGGGGCCAAGAGGGAGGCAAGATGCGACACCTGATCCCTTTGAAGGTCCGGGGATCGCCCCGATGATTCAGTGCCACGATGGCACCCGTAGCCGGTTCTGTCCAGAACCAGGTTCAGAGCAATGCCGCCGTCGGCGAAACCTCTTTGGCCCGTTTCTCGGATTCAGGAAGGCCCGGGAACCACCCCCGGCAATCCAAGGGTACTATGTCACTCAACCCTGGCTCTGTCCAGAACAGGGTGTGAGCGGCGTGGCGACAGGTTCAGAACTCCCTGGGCAGTTCGGGCTGGTCGAAGCCCTCGCGACGGCGTTTGGCAGTGGACGAACCGGCCAGGTGACGGCACGGATGTGCAGGGAAATGCCGTTTGGCTTGACGCTCAATGGCCGTTCTGGTCTCATCATGTTTCCAGTGTGCTGCACGTCTCGTTGGGAGGTTCGATCATGGCGGAAAAGGGAATCACCAGGCGCCGGTTTCTGGGAGAGGGAGCGGCGGCAATCGGTGTCGGCCTGGCAGCCGGTCAGGCGATCGGGGCCACCGAGAAGACCCCCCCGAAGCGAACGATCCTGAGCCACAACGAACGCATGGAGTATCGCCGCCTCGGCAAGACCGGATTGTGGGTTTCCGCCATCAGCCTTGGCGGCCACTGGAAGCGATGCCCGTTCAAAGGGGCCGATTTCGACAAGAACCGCACAGAGATCCTGGCCAAGTGCATCGACTCGGGCATCAACTACGTTGACGCCTGCTGTGACTCCGAAGTGCTGGCGTACAGCAAGGCGGCGAACACGATCAACAAGCGAGACAGAATCTACTTCGGATTCTCCGACTATGCCCACGAGGTGCGCTTCCAGGAGTTTCGCACGAAAAAGATCCTGCTCAATACCCTTGAAGACCTGATGCGGAAGGCGAACCTGGACTACGTGGATCTCTGGAGGATCACGTGTCACGAACCAGGCGGGCTGCACACGCACAACGAAGCGTGCGAGATCGCCGCCGCCGGCGAACAGGCCATCAAGGATGGAAAGATCCGGTTCTTCGGTATCTCGTCCCACGACCAGCGGTGGCTGGAGTTCATGATCCGAGAGTTCCCTGTGATCTCTGCCGTCTTGACGCCCTACACGGCCAAGACGAAAGAGAAGCCTCAGGGCAGCTTCTTCGATACGGTGCGCAAGCACGATGTGGGCGTCTTCGGCATCAAACCGTTCGCGTCGAACTCGCTGTTCAAGGGCAAGACGAGCGCCCCGGACGATCCGGACCGCGAAGAGGACGACAGGCGGGCACGGATGTCCCTTCGTTATGTTCTCTGTAACGATGCCATTACCGCACCCATCCCCGGACTCATCTATCCGCACCACGTAGATAACTGCCTCAAGGCGATTGAGGAGCGGCGCCGGGAGGATCTGGCCGCCCGACCCGCCATTCTGGACAATCGCCACCTCGCACGGGTATCCGAGGAGATGTTCGACCGACTTCCAGCCGACTACCAGTGGCTTAAGAACCACGAATGGGTATAGCCTGAACAACCATGCACGATCACGCACCTCGACGGCGACACGCGCGAAGGAGACCTTGTCCGGAGACACTGCCTGATCACGCGAATTGCCACAACTACGGACAGGCCTATTGCCCTGCCGTTCTGCTCCTGGTGGCGGCGTTGACCGTCCTTGCCCCTGGTGCGGAGCCGACGGACAAGGGATTCCAGCCCGGTAGAGATGGATGGCTGTCGCTCTTCGACGGCTCAGACCTCGACCGTTGGACACCGGCAAAGGGATCCGATTGGGCTCTCAAGGAGGGCCTGCTGGGCGGAACGAAAGGCGAGATATTCAACTACTGGCACTGGGCCGATTTCGAGCTGATCGCTGTCTGCCGGGGAAGCGGGGCGATATGCTTCCGGGTAGCGGCAACCCCCTTACCGGTTCAGGCGGGGTATCGCCTTTCGGTCGTTGACGGCACCCTGATCGGATCGCAGGGTCACATCATCACCCAAGGCAGCGGTTCGCCGACCAAGGACTGGCGAGAGATCCGCCTGTTGGTCACGAAGGACCGGTTCACCGTCCAGTTCGACGGCATGAGGGTCGCCGAGGGCAATGATACGGCCTGCCGGGGCATGGGCAAGATCGGGTTGATGGCCGACGGGAAAACGTTTCAGGTCAGGCTGATTCGCATCCGTCCCCTGAATCGGGAGAAGCACGCGGCCGTCCCGTCATCCAATTCATCGTGCTACGTATGCCACGTGAACTTCGAGGAGGAGGTCATCTCGAAGACCCATGCATCCAAGGAGATCGAATGCTCCAAATGTCACGGCCCGTCGTTTGACCACCGCTCCGACGAGGCGAACGTGACGGCCCCCGATGTGATGTTCATCCGAGGTGAGGTCGACGCGGCATGCCTGCATTGCCACGAGCGGCATGAGCCCAAGAAGCCCAAGGAAAAGAGGACCATCCCGAAGAAGCCCGTCTGCACCGACTGCCACGGCAACCATCGGTCATCGAACTGAACCGCACCGGCCCCGTGCGGGCGCGTTGGCGGTCTCCTTCAATCATGTTGTATCTCTTCCCACAACGTCTTGTTGAAGGGCGCGTGTCTCGATGGGCAGTTCTCTCTGTGACAGACCTCGCAACTGCGAAAATCCGTCTCCGTTGGAAACAGAATGCCCGACGTCGTCTTGTTCGGCACCATCAGGAACGATTCCGTCAGCCTGACACCGATCGCCTCTTCGACATCACCCAGAAGAGCGAACAACCCTTGTTGCTGTTCAATGGGCCAGACCGTCGCGTCACCGGAACCCGGTCTCATGATGGCCGTCTTGCCAAGACGAAACTTGCGATGTAGATGATCGCCGAGGTATCTGTTTGCGGCGATAAGCAGTTGGCCTTTGATGAGATCCCACCAGAATCCCTTCAGCAGGTCCCCTTCAGAGGCGAAGGCTTCATCCATCTCGCGCCCGCACGTCGCCACCATGGCAAAGACACGTTCGACGGATTCCAGGTTTCGGGCCAGTGTTCGACTCGCGAACGAAACACCGGCAATCCGAACCGCATCACCGTCCCTGGACTCGACAAAGGACACGGTGTAGGCCGCCTTAGGCTTGCCGATCTGCAGCGCCAGTTCAACGAGAGACTCCAGTTCGGCGGCGTCACTTGATCCTGCCTCAACATGAGACTCCACGCATAGCGAAGCGGCATTCAAAGAGAAGGGGATATCGGTGAGCGTCTGCATGGAATCTCCTTCGGGGTCGTTTGCGCCCGTCGTCGGTCACTTCAATTCCGCAAACATCTCCAGCAGGGTGCTGACGATCTTCGTCGAGGCCTGCACCTCCACCTTGTTCGTGCCAAGCCACGTTTCGTAGCCGCCCAGTTGGTGCTGTTCGGGGGTGGGCAGGTAGCCGTAGCCGCCGTTGGCCAATTCCATGGTGAATGTGGGCTTGAAGGGGCTGCGGGCCTTCAATTCCAGGCCCGTTTCCGAAAAGGTTTCAAAAGGAATCGTCGCGATGCCCAACTCACCGATCCGAACCGCCTGCAGGATGATGCGAACCGTGTCGGGAAACTCCTGTTGCAGGATCGCCCTTTGGGCGTACACCCGCTCGTGAGGGAACTTGTCGGGCCGCTCCGGTTCGGCAAGCAACTGCTTGCAGCGGGCAAGTTGCTCAGGCGTGGGCTTGCGGATTGCCAACTCCAGCTCTCGCTGTCGCATCGACAGCGGCACCCAGTTGTGCCATCTGAGATTCCGGTACTGCCCATAGACGGCCTCGGCGCACTCATTGGCAACGAAACGCATCTGCTCGTAAGGCTTCTTCGGGGGCCGCGGCACGGCGTAGTTGTTGTTGTTGATGTTACCACTGGTGCCGTTGCTCATCGCCCCGACAAAGGGCGGATCCAGCCGATCGGCCTGAAGCAACTGCTGGATGCGATCGGCAAACATGCCATAGTAGTCGGCCGAGAGGTGCTTCGGTCCGGTCCCGCCCACGTAGTGCAGCGAGTAGTTGGCCAGCAGCCCCAACGGGCGGCCGTCTGCCCTTTCCAGTGCGATGAAGGCGATTTGCGGGTCGACCGGCCCGGCCGGTTTGAGCAGATTCGGGACATGGCCGGGATTCATCTTCGCCCGATCCGGCTCACCGAAGGGATTGAACAGCTTCGTCTCCGGCTGCATCAGCCAGCGGCGACAGAACACGTGGTCGGGCTGGTCCACCACGCCCCACGCAATCCGCGCCGGCTGGAGGTTGTAGATCGCACAGCGAACCCCGTCCGCGATGCGATGTGCCACAAACCGCCCATACTCGGCGGATTCCTTGTCCGACTTCCGTAGATCGGCGCGAACCGACGAATGCGTGTGGGTGGAGGACATCAGCATCCGGTCCATGGGCAGGCCGGTTGCCTCGTGCACCTGCCGCTTCGCCTCGTCCAACACCTCGCGGCTGATGTGCAGATTGTCGCTGACGACAAGGGCGATCCGCGTCGAACCATCATCGAGAACGAAGCATCGGGCGTGTAATTCGTCGTGGACGTATTCGGCGGGCGGGGGCGTGCCGAAGTTGCCGATCAGCCCATCACCGAGCCATGGTGTGATGTTGGTGGTAGCCGCTCCGGCCCGGAACTGCTTCTTCTCCGACGGTACAGCCGCTTCCGCCATGAGCGGCATGCAGGTGACTCCACACAGCACAACACCGATGCACCAGAACAGGAAGCGGAAGCAAGACGACCGGGCGTCATCACGGGACATGATCTTTCTCCATGCGGCCGCAACACGATAGAACCCCCTCACTGTGCGGAACCACCGAACGGTTGTCAACCGTGGACCGCCTTATCGTTCGATCCAGACCGCGCCGCGTCGTGCAGCCACTCTTGGGGGGTGGAATCCGGCTATCCGGTGTTCCCGATCAATGATTCACGGATTCGGGAAGCCCGTTCGCGAAGCCCAAGAATAGCCTCTCTGACCTCGGCCATGAGGTCTTCCTTGTTGTCGAGCGTGTACCGATCCGTGGCGATGGGGTCTCCGATGACCACGACCACGGGCCCCCTGTCCCCCAGAAGCCACCCCGATGAGTGCACCTCGCGCGTACCGGCGATGCCCACCGGAACGATTGGCACACCTCCCAGAATGGCGATCACGAAGCCGCCCTTCTTGAACGGCAAGAGGTCTCGTGTTCTGGCGCGGGTTCCCTCGGGAAAGACGAAGACCACCTTTCCCTTTGCGATATCGGCGGCAGCCCGTTCAACGCTGCGCCGGGCCTTGGCGCTGTCCCCGCGGTTGATGGAAACATGCCCCATGAAGTGGAGCGCCGTACCGAAAATAGGAAAGTAGAAGAGCGTGTGCTTCGTTAGGAATCGAAGCGGGACCTGCTTCGTAATCGATATGAACGTCGGCGGATCGAAATGACTCTCATGGTTGGACATCAGCACCGCGCTTCGCAGGGCGGTGAGTTTCTCCATCCCTTCAACCGTCACACCGGTGACGCCCCCCATGCGAATCAGCATCCAGGCCCACAGTCTGGAAACGGGCCACCACACTCGGCCTTTGCGATCACCCAGGAGCGGAGCCACGATGCAAATGATGCCGAGCACGGATGTGACGCTGACAACATACAGGTAACAAAGGACGGTACGTATATACATCATAACGGACGCCGAATCGTCTCTATGAGATCAGGGCACCTCTATGGGATGAGGCTCTCAGATGTGCACACACAAATACCTGATCCAGCATTCGATTCCCCACGACGCGGCGGCGAATCGCCGGACATCGGGGTCCCATCTCTGCTTGAGCCTGCCTATCTCACCTTCCTGAGCCCGTACGGAGGAGCGGCGTTCGTGAACGTCATCGCCGATACCTTGACCTTCACAGGCTCGAATTCAATACCTTCCTTATGAGCGAACAGTGTGTATTCCCCGGGCGGCACATTCACATAGCAGATGCCGCCGTCGCGGGTTGTCTCCGTTAAGCCCCTTGTCGGAAGCGTCTTCTCATTGAAGTATATCGGCCCGCACGCCTCAGGCAGTCTCGGCTCAATCGTAACCGTACAACCGGGCTCGCCCGGAAACCCCAGATTCGTGAATGTCTTGGGGTCTCTTGTAATGATGGTTGAGGCAATGTGGCCCTTTGACGGATCCGGCTGAGTCTTGCTGATGACGCACATCACATGGAAGGCCAGATGGTCTGGGACCTGAAAGCTCATCTGCTTCATGTCTTCCCCGGCCATCGTGAACGTCTGTGTCCGCGTCGTCCTGTACGAGGGGTGCGCCAGACACAACGTGAACTTCATGCCGGCCTTGAGGCCGCTGAATGAATATCTCCCACACTCATCTGTAATCGTGAAGTAGCCCGGGTATTCCAGGATGGTGACCAACGCCCGTTTGATCGGTTGTGTCACCTGATAGGTAACGGCCCAGGCATTGCCGCTGACACTCAATCCGCCCATCCCCAGGTCATTGTTGGGCTGGCAGCCGGGAAAGATGAAGGACGCCGTCAGGAAGAGAACAGATAGCATATTAGCCCTCTGAAACGCCTATTCCCGGCGTCGCGAGTCCACTCTGACTTCTGACCGTCTCACGGGTTGACGCCGCCCCGGGAACTACCCCCAGGAGAATCCAGAGAGAATGTGACACGCTGCCATGGCTATGTCAAGAACCGGATTCTGACAGCGTGGCAGCGAATGCTCCCATGGGATCCTGTAGCCCGCCAGGCCGGCTTGTGGCCCATGATCACGCCTGATACGCTCGTGTCGGCACTCATCACATATCGAGAATCCGGTTGGGTTTGCCTGATCAACCGCGAGCATGGAGATCGTCAGATGCGGGCGTTGCTAGCGTTTGCTTTGGGTATGTTTGTGAGTCTGGCCTGGGCAGCGCAGTCCGGCCGGCCTGGAACCAACGAACAGAAGAACCTGACGTATTGCGGCCTCCGGCACGTCGCCGATGGCAGGCTCGCGACCGACCTGACCATTCGAAAGGGCTCGGCCTACTCCACAACGATCGAATTCCCCGGCGCCAACCGGCTCGGCATCAAGAGGACATGGGCCTGTTGGGTCTTCCCGGAGGACACCTGGGGCATCGACGGAGATTCGCTGATCGAGCTCTACGTGGACGACGTCAAACTCACGCAGTTCACTGTGGCAAAGGGCCAGTGGAAAGTGGCCATCCAGTCGCTGGCGGAACACATCACGGATCGTGTTAAGGATGCCGCCAGATCGTACAAGGTTACGTTGAAGAACGCCGGGGGCCACGACGTCTTCATCCGCGAACTGTGGATTCGATGGCTGGTCCTGCCAGATTGAGGGGAGAATGAGATACGGCGTCCGCGGTTGTTGCATGATCGAGCGCGGAAGGAAGTAGCGCTCCGGATAGGGTACGTTTCGGCATGAATGGAGATTGTCATGTTCGCGCGAATCGTCTGTCTTTGGGTTCTTGTGCCCGCGATGCTGGCTGGGATTCTGGGGCCGCGTACCGAGGTCTGTCGGGCCGAAGACGGCGGGAAGGCGCCGCTTGGCGACAAGACGCTGGTCGTGTGGGCCTCGCCGTTGAATCTGTCGCAGCGAGGTGGGAGCGCGCTCACCGTCAATGACACGACCATCGATCGTTTTGACGGAATCGTGTTCGGCGAGATCGCACCGAAAGTGTGGATGCCGGGCAGCAACGGTTACAGTCGCACGACCAAGGCGCAGGCCGACTGGCCGAAGGAAACGGTCGGCCCGGGCGAGTTCGTACACATCGCGATCGTCTATCAAGGGCGAGAGATCACGATCTATCGCAACGGAAAGCCGTATGCGAAGTACAAAGCGGAGTGCGAACCGTATGTCTTCGGTGCGCAGACGGCCATCCTCTTCGGCCCGCGTCATCTCATGAAAGGCGTCGATGGCTTCTTCGGACGCATTCGCGACGCTCGGGTGTACGACCGGCCGCTCGATCAGGCGACGATCGCCGCAATGCAGCCGGGCAAGCCGGTGGACGGCGTCGCCCCATGGGCATGGTGGGACTTCGCCGGCACGGGAACGTACGACAGGGCCGGGCGCTTCAACCGGGTGACGATCTCCGGCGGCGCGAAGATCGAGGACGGATGCCTGGTCCTGAACGGCCTTCGCCCATCGATGCTGGCCGTGATCGAGCGAGGGGAGGGCTCGGCTGAAATCCCGACATCCTGGTCGAAGGGCGATCCCGTTCCCGCATCGGTCGTGCAGTCGACGCGGCTGCTCCGCGAAAAGCTGCTGGCCGATCCGTATCGGCCGGGCTATCACTTCTGCGTCCCCGAGGATAAGGGGCTGCCGGGCGACTCGAACGGGGCCTTCTATGCGAACGGACGCTACCACCTCATGTATCTGTACAACCGCAGCGGCAGCGGCTTCTGCTGGGGGCACATCTCCAGCAAGGACCTGATCCACTGGCGGCATCACCCCGACGCCATCGGTCCGGGAAACGGCGACGAGGGTTGCTTCAGCGGCGGCGGCTTCGTCGACGACGATGGGACGGCATACCTCTCATACTGGATGCTGTGGGGCGATAAGGGGATCGGCCTGGCCAGAAGCCGTGATCGGCACTACGACACGTGGCAGAAATCGGATGCCAACCCGGTCATCAAGTCCACCGAATGGGGCATCACAGAGACCAAAGGCGCAGACGGCAAGCCGCTGATCTTGGGCTCGGCCGATCCGACAAATGTCTGGAAGAAGGATGGGAAGTACTACATCCTCACGGGCAATCTGCTCGTGCTGAACAAGTACGGTCGGAAACCCGATTCGCCCAAGCCGTTCAGGGGCGATCACCTGTATCTGTTCGAATCGCAGGACCTCAAGGGCTGGGCCTACAAGGGCGAGTTCTACGAGCGGGACCCGAACTGGACGGATGACAGCGAGGACAACATGTGCCCGAGCTTCCTGCCCCTGCCGAACAGCCCGAACGGCGGCGAGCCGAGCGGCAAGCATCTGTTGCTGTTCATCAGCCACAACAAGGGATGCCAGTACTACGTCGGCAACTACGACATGAAGGGCGACAAGTTCATCCCAACCCGCCACGGCCGCATGACCTGGGTGGACAACACGTACTTCGCGCCCGAGGCACTGATCGACGGCAAGGGTCGGCAGATCATGTGGACGTGGCTGACGGACAACCCCAAGGGAGAAGACGCGAAGGGGTGGTCCGGGGTCTACGGCCTGCCGCGGTCGCTGTGGCTCGGTAAAGACGGCACGCTTCGGATGCAGCCGGTGAACGATCTCGAGATGCTTCGTTGCCAGGAGAAGACGTGGAACGACGTCACACTGGCCGATGGCGAGACCAAGACGCTCCAGAGCGTTATTGGCGATTCATGCGAACTGGAGATCACGATCGAATCGACCCCCGCAAAGCGCTGCGGCGTGAAGGTCCGTGCCTCGGCGGGCGGCGAGGAAGAGACGCCTTTATACTACGACGCCGAGGCGAAACAACTCGTGTTCGACTCGACCCGCAGCGGTGTCGACGGACGTCGTACGGTCGAGCGGGCGCCGTTTGCGCCGCCGGACGGCGAGCCTCTGAAACTGCGCGTGTTCGTGGACAAGTCGATCGTCGAGGTCTACGCGAACGATCGTCAGGCGATCTGCCGCCGGGTCTATCCGGGTCGTCCTGACAGCCTCAATATTGTTCTGTTCGGAGTGGGTGGAACGACGAAGTTCGGCTGCGTAAGGACTTGGGAGATGATGCCGGCAAATCCCTATTGAAGGGCAGGCTCTGGTGGCCGCCCTACTGAACACCACACGGTGTCGGCGCTTATCAGCGGGCCCTCCAATCTGTCGCCTGATGATCGATGAGCGCGTCGAGCAAACAACGCTCGTCATGGGCCCTCCGGCAAAGGGCCGCAATGAGCCTCGCAGTGGACTACGGAATCACCCCGCACGACCTCTCAGGCCGAAACGGGCAGAATCCGCAACATCTTGGAGGCCAATACTTACGAAACAGTTCGATCGATGGAACCACTCGGAAATGCCATCAATGGGCGCGGCTGGATTCGAACCAGCGAAGGCGATAGCCAACGGATTTACAGTCCGTCCCCTTTGGCCACTTGGGTACACGCCCAACTACAGCGATAGAGTACCTTCGAAAGGTGCAACGGTCAAGGAGTTGGCCCCAATCGTTATACGGCCTGGCAAGCCCAACAGGACGGAGAAAAGGTGAGAGCTGACGCCCACGCTCCCGGAACAGCCGCCCAACGATCAAGAGGTCCGCAGCCAAGGATGACCTGATCGGTGTGGACGCCGGCAGAACACGCGCACACGCCTCGCGGTTCGCGGAAGCAGCAAGCATAGGTCGGGGTGCCGCCCCCCCTACTTCCCGTAGATCTCATCCGCCGTGGCTCGGCTCACTGCGTTGTCCTGCACACAAGACTTGTCGATCATGCTCTTGACCCAGGGTGACCAGGGGGCGTACCGCGAGACGCCTTCCTTCAGCGCGGCGTGAAAGATGATCGTCGACTTCGCGATCTGATCCATCAAGCGGAGGTATTCATCCTTCGTGAATGTCGCCTTGATGAATGCCTTGACGTCGGTATTGGGCGGTGGAGGCGGTCCGTTCAGCAGCCTCTGGTAGAAAGGAATCCAGACGCGTGCCCCCATCTTGTACGACTCGATCACGCCGCTGCGAAGCTTGTCCTTTCCATAGTCCAGCCACTTGGTGCTGCCTCTGGCGTTCTTCACAACATGGTCGTACTGCGCCTGACCGATCCCATCGAGGTCGGCCTCCGGTATCACCCGGCAATCCGGATGCTTCAGAACATAGTCCAGATTAACCCGACGCAGATCGGCGTAGCGCTCGACGGTCCGATCCAGCCCGACTTCCTTGACGAGGTCGTCGACATCCGTGGTCGAGCCGGCCACCCGGCGCATCCCGCTGATATACTGCAGCTCGAACCAGCAGATGAACTCGTTGGTCAGCCTGAGCCGCAGGGATTGATCCTGCATGACAACAGGCGCACTGCTGGGAACCCGTGGCCGCTCCGGCGCGGTGGACTTCCGGCCGATCGCCATGTAGAGGCCGCCGGCCAGAATCAGAAGCAAGGCAACCGCCGCGGCAAGCTTCTTCCACCCGTTCCTTTTCATAACGATCATCTCTCCACAACGTGGCTCAGGCTTGACCCGACGCAGGCGATCGATCATAGGAGCCTGCGTGAAGCAGCGGAGTCACGGCATGCTCGCGGCATCCTGAAATCGGCGGACAGACACGGCTCACGGCACCGGTCGCCGCTGCCCGGGACAGTACTCGGCCTCCAGATGTTGTCGCAGCTCGGCCTCGTCGAACCAGACGGGCTTCGTTTGCCGAGCGACGAAGAGTGGTGCCTGATCGGCATAGTGCGGTGACTTCTCATCAAGCGTCGCGCTGCCGAACTGATGGATGCTTCGCGAGTGGACCTTGCCGTTCTTGTCCCATGTGACCATCAGGATATAGGCGTCGCCGGCCTTGCCGACAAGCCGGCCTTTCTCCCACTTGCCGTTCACCGCGTGGAGGATGTCCGGCCCGCCGCCCAGGCCAAGTTCGACCTTGCCGCGTACAAGCTTGTTGACCTGCTTCCAGGGCACGTCGATGCGGCCGAACGTGTCCTGAAGGAGGTGGGCCTTCTGCTGAACTGATTCCATCCGGTCGGACCGCGGTGCGCCCTCCTTCTTCGCCCGACCGCCCTGCACCTTCGACAGGATTGCGATGGCGGCACCCGTGTTCTCGGGATCCGTCGAGAGATCCCACGTGCGCAGGATGCCGAGCGCCTGGCGGACGAGGGGATCGTCCGGGGGAGCCGCCTCGCAGAGCCGCCTGACGAACCTGGCCATATCGGAGTCCTGCGAGTATTTCATGTCGAACTTGTAGGCGTAGAATTCCTCTTCGGTAATCGACTCGTCCGCCCCCAACAGCTCAAGCAGCCGCAGGGCACGGTTCGTCATATCTGTGGGCGGTTGGATACCGAGCGTCTTGGAGAAATCCTCGGGTTTGGGGTTGTCGTCACCGATCGTCGTACGGTAGGGGCTGCTGTTGCAATTCTGAACGAAGCCGGATTTTGGGTTTCTGACCTGCGGAACCTTGTCGAAGTGAAGGTACTCGGTCCAAAGCGTTTTGGATGTGTTGCCCGGCAGGAAGTTCCTCCAATCGTAGCCCTCGTCGCGCTTGGGAAACAGGCCGTTGTAGATATACCAGATGTTGCCCTCCCGATCGGCATAGCCCACATTGAACGACGCGATGCCCTGGATCTTCATCGCCCGCTCGAATTCGCCGATGTTGCGGGCCTTGCCCATACGGTACCACTGCTCGACCTGCTTGATGTTGCCGTAACCGGCGTACCGGATCGCGTACGTGCCGTGCGCCTGTCGGATGACGGGCCCATAAACGGAATAGCGGGCCTTCTGGTCGATCGTGGTCATCTGATCGCCGAAAAGCTTGACGGTCACCGGGGCGTCGCGGACCTCGAGTTCGCGCCACTGGCCGTCGAACTTGTACTGCAAGGGGTTATCGGGATTGATCTCGAGAAGGTAGATGTCGACCAGATCGGGGTCATTTACCGTATGGGCCCAGCCGAGATTGGCGTTGTGTCCATGCAGGATGACCGGTGCCCCAGGAAAGACTGCACCGACGATGTCCATTCCCTCGCCACTCTTTAGACGGGCCTCATACCAGGCGACGGGGCCGGTCCATGGCATGTGGCCGTTCGCCACGAGGTGCGTCTTGCCGTCGGGCGTCCGCCGCGGGGCGATGGCAAATGTGTTCGAGCCGATGGGCAGTGCCGGCGCGGCCGAATCTGTGTCGAACGCCAGCGGAATGGGCTTCAAGTCGACTGGCCGTTCCTTGCCGAGCAGTCTCAGGATGACGCCGTGCATACCGAAAAACAGAGGGCTCCTGGAAACGAAGCCGACCACAATGTCCTTGCCCGTCACGGGCAGCGTGCCGACGATCACCTTCTGCGGGTGCGTTGCAGCGTAATGGGCGTAGCCCTCGGCATATGCTTCACAGATCGCACGGACCTCCGGCGAAAGATCGGTTGTGTACTTGGATGCAACAATTTCGTTGAAACGAAAGAGCTTCATCATGTAGTCGAACGGCATCATCTCGGCGCCCTTCAACGTCGCCAGCCGTTCGCGGACGGACAGCATCGTCTCTTGAATCGTCTCGAAGTCGTCCTCGCAGTGTGCCCATGCCAGACCATAGGCGCAGTCGGCATCCGTCTTGCCGTAGATATGCGGCACGCCCCACGTGTCGCGGAGAATGCGCACGTCGTACTTCCCTTTGGGCGGGATGTACCGACTGAGATCTTCGGAGGCAGCCGCCGAGGCGATGAAACCCCAACAGCTCAGCACGCACGCTACGTAGGAAACACGCTGCATGTTCTCACCTCGATTAATCCGGCCTGACAGGACTCGTCGGAGTATTCTGCCAACACGGTAACCCTTCTTGCCCACAAGAGTCTGTCAGAACTCGTAGCCCAGCACCCCCTGCCGCGACCCGAGGGGTGTCCACGCCGAAGACTTCGCCCTCCTCGTTCGCCAAGGGTTTGCCTGATTCCCTGCTTCACAGTGTGCAGGCAGCCCGATTCACGGCGTCATGAACAACGTGATGTCCCGAGCACTGCGCAAGCCGGCCCACAGTGCATACGACCGCTGATCAGGCCGGTTTCCGACCGGTGCGGCCGCGGAGACCATCAAGAACGCTATCTCCTGCTGCTTGTCTTCGCTCGTATGTGCCCGTCCGCAGCAAAGACAACAGGTACTATCCCCGGACGCTCCATCTGAGGGGCGGAGGCATCGTTGCCGAAGAAGGTCGACCACCACATTCCCTGCACGTCCTGGAAGAACGTCACATGCCCACCGTCCGGTACCGCGACGTAACGCCGCCCGTACGGACCGTACACATTGTCTGATTCGGCCACCATGCCGTGGTAATGCCCGTCAATCATTTCCGCGGCGGCGAGATAATACCGTCCCTTGGCCCTAAACAAGGTGGCACCCTCATAGCCGACGTGATCAAAGGAGCCCGCGCCAAAAATCTTCGTGCATAGACTGGAATGATGGTTCGGCGCAGGATCGATACCCCCCACCTTCAACCAATGATAGGGCTCCGCCAGTCCGCTCATGTCGGGCTTCATTCGCGCAATCTTCCCGCTGTGCCATACGAAGTACACGGCACCGTCGCTGTCCTCGAACAGAGATGCATCAATCTCGTCACCCATGCGCGATTCCGGCTGCACGTCAACATAGGGACCCTCTGGTTTACCGGTCGTGCTCCGGAGCAACCCCGAGCCCGATGTCTTGGGTGTATCGTCCCACCCGGGCATGCTGTACGTGAGCCAGAACGTTCCCTTCACGTAGTGAATCTCCGGCGCCCAGAGCGGCTTCTTCTTTTCCAGAAACTTCTTGTGCCATGGGCTCGAACCATACTGCCATACCATGCCCAGCGATTCCCACTTCTCGAGATCCTTGGATCGCCACACTCGGATGCCGCGGTTATCGCCGTAGAAGGGCTCGCATGTCCCGGTAAGGTAATAGGTCTTGTCGGGACCCAGACAAACCGACGTGTCCCGCAGTGGCGTATCAAGAAGCTTCCGGACAGACGCTATCTCCCGGCTTATGGCCCCATAGTCGTGCGGTGTAGAATTCTCCTCGCTCGCACTGCGCTGGATCACGTCACCTTCCTTCAGGTCACAGGGCGTTCCGTCGGAATGGAAGGGATCGTAGACGCGCACATAGTCGACAACGAAGTAGTCAGGCAAGGCAGCCTCGGTGATCTTGCCGGCCCAAGGACCGATCTCTTCGGTTAGCTTGGCGTAGGACAGGGCGTGGCTGGCACCGCCGGCCTTCGTCCGCCAGGTCTCGCGGCCGTCGATGTAGAAGATATACTCTTGAGGGGTCCACAGCACGGCGAACGTATGGAATCCTTCGTTCAGCCCAGGCCGTTCTGCTTCGCGCCCCTCAGACTTGTGATGGGACCCGTAGCCGTTCCAATGAATGGCGTGGTTGATCTTCTCGGTCAACCAGGCCTTCTCCATGATGTCGATTTCCGCGCCGACAGTCCCGCCGACTTCAGCGTCTTTCAGTCCTTTTGCCGGCATCAGCCAGAATGCCGGCCAGTGCCCCTGCTGCTTGGGAAACCGGCAGCGAGCCTCCCAAAACCCGTAGCGGTGTTCGAACTTGCCCAGGGTGCGCACGGCGCCGCAGGTGTACCGCTGGCCGTCCTTCCGGGTACGCAAGACGAGACAACCCTTGCCGTCAAGATAGGCATCGTCCTTGATCCAGAAACCGTCGCGCCGTCGCGAATCGCCGATCCGCTCCCATTGGGTCTCGTCGATCGCGGGGCCATCGAACTCGTCGTGCCAGACCAATCGCCATTCCCGGCCAGGGGCAAGCGGCGGCAACAGTGATGGAACGCCGGCAGGATCCGCGCCGAATGCAACGGTGAGAACAAGTGCAAATGCAGGCAAGCCTTCCTCCTTTGCTACCTCACGATTGGAAGAATCACTTCTTCGAGAATCTGACGATGGTCAGCGAGTGGGGCGGAAGATGCGTCACTCCCTTGGCAAATGTCATCGCCGTTCTCTTCGGCACGACCCGGTTTGGGCTCTCTATGTCGTTGTAAGAATCGGGCGAATCACCCGTGAGGACCAGCGCGGCATGCTCGCCTTCAAGCACCGTGTCTTTCATCCTGACCGTACAGGCAACCTGTTTGTCCGGATGACGGTTCACCATGGCAATCGCCCAACTGTCGCCCGACTCGTTCACCGTGGCGACGGCGTCGACCACGGGAATAGACGCTTTGCCCTTCTTGAGTGCGTCCGATTTGACCTCCACCCTGCCGACGCGATTCTCCAGCTCATTGGCGTACATCGCCATGGCATGGAAATGGGTCCGCCGGACAATCCCCTTGGGATGAACGAAGAGTGGCCCACGCGTGTTCACGAGTGGGGCGATGTTGGCCATGCCAACGTCTTCCGCATGACGAAGACACGCATTCAAGAGGGAGGCGGAAAACAGAGCATCGGCCATGGTGTATTGAGATGGGATGTCGTTCTTCTTACGCTCCCCGACCAGGCGGATGACCTCAGGATCGGCATAGTCTTGGACGGTCTTGCGCGGAAACCCCGGATGATGCCAGCCGCGAAGATTCCACTCGTCAAACGCAATCTTGATGCGTCCGCGATACCCCGATTCCGCAAGCACTCGGACGCAGTTGGTAATGAGCTTCTCCGGCTCTTCCGATTGCATGATGCAGGTCAGGTAATCCGGCATGTCATTCTTTTGCCAGAGCCCCAGCCAGTATCCGTGAATTGAAATGAAATCAAGGTATTGTCCGGCCGTCTTCAACAGCGGAACCATCCACTGTTCGCCGGGCAGGGCCGCCGCCGACAATTGAATGCGGGGATCGGCTGCCTTCATTTCTTTCGCCGCTTCAAGAACCAGAGGCGCCCATTGTTCGATGGGCTTGTAGCCAATCTCATGCTGCCCCCAGTTCTCGTTACCGATGCTCCAGATGTTGACGTTCCTTGGCCCGGCGAACCCGTTGTCCTTGCGAAGTTGAGCGTATTTGCCCTCATTTCCGTTGCAGTACTCGACCCAGTTCCTCATCTCCTGGACGGTGCCATTGCCGGCATTGTTGCAGATGTAGGGCTGCCACCCACAGACCCGGCACAATTCAACGAACTCATCGGTGCCGAAGGCATTGGACTCAATTACGCCCCAGGCCATGTCATCGGTGGGTTTCCGCTGCTTCCCGACACCGCTTTCCCAGTGATAGCCGCTGACGTAGCAGCCGCCCGGCCAGCGCACCACAGGAACCTTCAACTCTCTCAACGCCTCAATGACATCTCTGCGAAACCCCTTCTCGTCCGCGAGCGGTGAACCAGGCTCGAACACCCCGCCGTAGACCTGGCGGTCGAAGTGTTCAAGGAAGCCGCCGAAAATCATCCGGCTATAGGCCACAGACCGGAAGCTCGTGTCAATGATCACAGTTGCATGAGGTTTCACGGTCTGGTCGAGTCCCTCCGCTGCCGACGTCCATGGCGCGCCGATTGAAAAGACACATAAGACCATAGCAGCAAGGAACCCGCTCGCATGTAGTGTGTTCTTCTCCATCATACTTACCTCCTGAGATCAGCTCGCCAACGGACAGGTTACCTCCTCCCGAAGGGGTCCCCAACCGCTTCTCGACGAAAGTGGATGGGGGAGGCAAATTCACCGTCCCTGTTCCCCGGAAGGAACCGTTGAACGCCCTGCATACATCGTTTATAGTCTGAACGGCGTTCAGGAGATGATTATGGGTCTCCACCAGGAAAGATGTCAATTCCAAACCGTTTCAGGGCTCCGGCGCGAGCGCGAACGGGCTGAAATGATCGAGCGCATAATGAACGTGGCTCGCGAGATGTTCGTGCGTGACGGCTACGAGGCGGTGACCCTGCGTAAGATCGCCGAAGCCATCGAATACTCGCCGGCGGCCATCTACCAGTACTTCCAGGACAAGCGAACGCTGGTCATGGCCATCATCCAGGCCGATGCTTCGGACCTTCGCGCTAACCTCTTCGAATGCCTTGCCTTGGAGAACCCGATCCACCAGATCACTGAGATGGCCCGACGATACGCAAGCTGGGGCATAACGCATCCCAACCACTACCGTCTGATGCTCGTTCCCCCACCCGCCTGGGTGCAACACGGCGAGGAGTTGCGGGAGCAGGAACACCCGCCCTTGGAACACGAGGCGCTGGTCATCTTGAATACCGCCGTAAAGGCAGCCATCGACAGAGGGATGCTCAAAGAGAAATATGCCGACCCGGCACTGGTCGCGGCAACGCTTTGGGCGGGGATTCACGGGACCGTACTTCTGGAGATCACCACAACTCCCAACGAATTCGCCCTCCTGGGAGGCGAGGACTTCTCATTCGAGAAACGCTTCAACACCCTCAAGGGAGTCTTTCTGGATGGGTTCCTGAAGGATGAGGTCAGGCCATGATGGTCATAGATGGCCGCTGAATGGATGTGAGAATGCCGATGAGACAAGCATGTTCCATGGTGCCTCGCGTGGTGGCCCTCTTGGTTCTTGGTGTGGGACATACCCTGAAGGCTGCCGATTGGCCAAACTGGCGAGGGCCCAACCATGATGGCCTCAGCCCCGAAAAGGGCTTCAAGACCACGTGGCCCCAGCCGCCGAAGGTGGTCTGGAATTTCCCGGTGGGTGCGGGCTTCAGTTCCTTCACCTGCGTCGGGCCAAAGGCGTATACCTGCGGGACGAAGGATAAGCAACAAACCGCATTCTGCCTCGACGCAAACACAGGCAAGTTGATCTGGGCGACGCCCATCGAACCGCAGTATCGGGAAAGGTCCGGGGGTGACGGGCCGCGGGCCACTCCGACGATCGACAATGGTCGCGTCTATGTCTTTGGTGCCCTGGGCCGCATGCTCTGCCTTGATGCCGAAGAGGGCAAGGAGGTCTGGAGCAGGCAGTTCAATAACCGGCCGCTCTACGGATACAGCGGTTCTGTTCTGATCCTGGGCGACCTGGCTATCATCTCCCCCGGGACGAAGGACGGAGCCCTGCTCGCCTTGGACAAGAAGACCGGCAAAGAAGTATGGAAGTGCGGCAAGGACGCCGCCGGTTACGCAACGCCGTATCCCCTTGCCTTCAACGGCCGGCAATGCGTCGTCAACTTCATGGCCAGATTCGTCGTGGCCGCCGACGCCAGGACCGGCCAGGAGGTGCTGCGGATTCCGTGGGACACGTGGTCCGGCATCAACGTGGCCGCACCGATCTTTCACGACGGCCATCTGTTCATCAGCTCGGGCTATAGCACGGGTGCGGCGTTGTTCAAGTTGAGCCCGCAGGACGACCACCTGTCGGCCAGCCAGGTCTGGCGGAACAAAGTCTTCCGCGACAAGTTCCAGTCGTGCGTCCTGGTGGACGGCATCCTGTACAGCGGCGACGAAGTGGGTCTCAAGTGCGCCGAATTCATGACCGGCAAGCAGTGCTGGAGCATTCGAGAAATGGAGAACGCCTCAGTGCTGTGGGCCGACGGCTATCTGATCGTCCTTGCCGAGGACGGCAAGCTGATGATCGCCCCTGCCTCGCCGAAGGAATTCAAGCCGATCGCCGAGGCCCAGGTACTGAGCGGGCGGTGCTGGACCATCCCGACACTCTGCAACAGAAAGCTCTACCTGAGGAATTTCGAGAAGGCGGTCTGTCTGGACCTCAGCCCGTAAGTGATCGTCCACGCATACGTACCGGCAATCAGCGTCCGATCGTGCACGGTCATTCAGAATTCAGGATCAGCATCCCGGAGCATCTCATCGTGGTTTCAAATGGCGGGAGAACGTCATGGAGATTATCCTCACCGAAGGAATCCTGGCCAACCGCACCGAGCAGTAGTGGCCGGGCCACTGCCCTACGACCACGGCGCGGAGTGGACCGTCCTGGCCGATGAAGCCGGGTACCTGACCAACGCGGATCAGAGTACGAGGACCTGTGCCGCTTCGATCATCATTCCGCCACAGCCAGAACGCCATCGGCCAACAACCGGTCGATCTCCTCTTGTGGAACACCAGCCTCTTTCAGAATGTCCACGGTGTGCTTCCCTGCCTGCGGTGCCGCAAGACGCACCTCACTGCGCACGCCGTCGAACCGGATCGCGGAAGCAATGTGGCGAATCCGTCCCGCCGTAGGATCGTCCGTCTCCACGACCATCTCACGGGCGAGTACCTGAGGATGCTCCAGCGCCTCCCCCAGCGATAGCACGGGCTCGCAACAGAAGTCATGCCGTTCGGAGAGCGCAACCCATTCGTCCCGGGTACGCTGTCTGAACATCGCCTCGATGTCCGGCACAGCCGAGGCGTCCCAGTGGCGTTCCAACAGATCCGGGCGCTCGACCGCCTTGCAGAAACTCGCCCAGAAGCGTTCCTCCAGCGGCGCGAATGTGACGTACTTCCCATCCCGACATTCAAAGATCTGATACGAGAAGCCGGCGTCGGTCATTTGCGTCGTGCCGTGCTCGGCCGGCAATCCGGCGATCAGATGGCGAGCGGCCAGATAGGTCTGCAAACCCATCAACCCGTCCAACATGCAGACATCGATGTATTGTCCATGTCCTGTCCGCTGTCGCTGAACGACGGCGGACGTGATTCCGATCACGGCGTAGAGCGATGCCGAGAGATCACCCAGAAACAGGCCGGGAATTCGCGGTTTAACGCCGGGGTTGGTCATCAGGTCCAATGCCGCGCCCAGCCCCATGTAGTTGATGTCGTGCCCGGCATGGTCTCGATAGGGTCCCGTCTGACCGTATCCCGATATCGAGCAGTAGATGATGTCGGACTTGACGCCTCGGATCGCCTCGTACCCCACGCCCAGCCGGTCTACCGTCCCGGGCTTGAAGCCCTCCACCACGACGTCGGCCGTCCGCGCGAGCCGAAACAGCATGTCCCTGCCCCGCGGGTCCTTGAGGTTCACCGCCACCGACCGCTTGTTCCGGTTCACGGCCATGAAGTGGGCACTGACTCCGGCGACATGTGGCGGCATGAACCGCATGCGGTCGCCCCCGTCCGTGCTTTCCACGCGGATCACATCGGCGCCCAGATCGGCAAGGATCATCGTGGCAAACGGACCCGGCAACAGCCGAGACAAGTCCAGTACTCGAATCCCCTCCAATGACTTGCCCGGATTCATCGCCCTTTGAGAACGGCTCGTCGCTGCATCCATGGGATACCCCCCTGGTGTTTTCGGAGACTGCCATGGGCCTCTCACGGCTCAAACCGGCGATGTGCCTCATGGGCTGTCCGACATTCTTAAGCAGTTCACGATGCGCGTCCAGCCGATGAGGAGACTGCCATGGCATGTGTGGCCTTCAAACCCGCCGTTCATGATCGCCTCCGCACCAAAAACGACGCTGACTGATAGCGTTCCAACGTCCAACAGAACGATGGCCGAAGAATCAGAGGGAAAAGGGAGACTAGAGCGGTTCACGAAAAGATGTAGCGTTAGCCGATAAGAGTAGTCATGGA
>CAYUQT010000042.1:0-82243 GCA_964446835.1 uncultured Planctomycetales bacterium
CGCATACATCGAACACTGCGGCTATCGCGATACGCTCGGATGAAAACTGCTCTATCCGCTCCAGGCCGCTCCTACAGGATGGATCTCTGGCGGAGGAAGGCGGCGAGTTGCTCGATCTCCTGGTCGTTCAGGGAGTAGTAGGGTTTGCGGCGCCAGCGGCCGGCGATCTTGCAGAGTTCCAGGGTGGCGTGGATGCCGGCGTTCCAGCCGCCGGTAAGGCCCATGAGGTGCTTGAAGAGTGGCACGTCGAGGTCGTTTGTGATGGACCATGCGGCCTTCATGTCGGCGTTTTGGATCGCCGTCCAATAGCGCCGGGTGATCGTGGGATTGATGTGGATGAAGGTGGACATGTATCCGTCGACGCCGAAGGGAACCATGTTGAGGTGGTTGATCTTCTGACCGCCGGCGAAGACGGCGCAGGTCTTGTGGGCCAGCAGGCAGAGCTTCTGGGCGAAGGTCCCGCACAGGTCGTCCTTGATGGCAACGATGTTGTCGCACCGTCTGAGAGCCAGCTCGATGGTCTGAAGGCCGAAGTCCTCGCCCTGGGAACTGAAGACGTTGGTCACGATCATGACGGGCATTTCGCGGGCGACGGCGGCGTAGTGATCGGCCAGTGTTTGCGGGGTACAGGAGGGTCCCCAGTTCGGAGGAAGGCACATGTGCACGTCCGCGCCGGTGTCGTTGGCGAAGCGGGCGAACGCGACGGCACGGTCGGTGCTGTAGTACCGGTCGGCGGAGACGACCATGGCGCGGCCGGCGGTGTGCTCGACGGTGACCTTCGTGACCTCGGCGATTTCGACGTCAGACAGGCAGATGTAGTGGCTGTCGCCGGCGGTGAGGAGCACGGTCTTGCTGCCGGCGGAGATGACGAAGTCGATGAAGTTACGCAGGCCCTTGTAGTCGACGCTTCCATCGCGGTTGAACGGCGTGAGGACCGACGCGATCGGCCCGGTGAGGTGGGCCCGGACCTCGTCGCGGGACCGGATGGGCTTTCTTCGCGGGTCGCTCTTCGGTGTGGCGGTCTCATTCGCGGCGGTTGCGGTGACGGCGGTGCCGAGGGTTCCGGCGAGAGCGGCCTGGAGAACGGTACGGCGGTTGATTGGGGACACGTTCAATCTCCTGTGGGTTTGAGAGAAGACGCGCGACATTGTACTTTCGCCGGGGTCGGCGCGGAAATGACGGGGACGAATTCATCGGGTTCCAACGAAAAATCTTCCGCAGGTTGCGCCTGCGGCTATTCACGCGAGTCCCCGTTGGTGAGTCTTCTCAGGTGAGGCGTCGGAGCTTTCGCTGTCTCAGGGCCAAGAGCGAGAGGAGCATTGCGAGCGTCGACGGCTCAGGGATGGCGACGATGGGCCGCGATTCGTATGAGAAGCCTGTGGTCCCCTCGGTGACGGTGACCAGCTCGAGCCGAGGCAGGTCTTGGTGGGTGTCGTCCACGATGTAGACGTCGTAGCCCGGCAGGGGCAAGAGCCGAATCGGCCCGGTCGGGTCGTAGGTGTTGGGATCGTAGTTGATCATGTCGAGAACAGCGCGATACGGATCGGCGTTCTCCGGCATGAAACCCTGCGAGTGAAAGTGACCGGAGTAGTCGGCATAAAGATAGTCGGCCATGGGGTGGTTGGGATCGTTCAGGATGCTGCCAAGCTGCTGCAGCTCCGACTCACTTAAGAATCCAAAGGAGGCCAGGAGGGCACCGACGTCGCCGCCGAGACTGAACATCGGATGGTGACTGATCATGACGGTGTTGTCCAGCTTGTCGCGGGAGAGACCCGAGACGACCTGCTCGAACCACGGGAGGGTGCCGCCGGCAAAGTCGTGGAGTTCCGCCTCTTCGCGGCGAACGGGATCGTGGCCGGGATAGGTGATGAACTCTCGCGAGCACCAATCAGGACAGACGAAGTGTATCCCGCGATAGTCGAACGCGAAGCTCTGCATCTGGGTCGAGAGGCCGACTTCGGGATTCCAGACGTCGACGGGGGCCTTGTTCCAGTTGGACAGCAGCGGATTGGCCGCCAGCGACTGGTAGACGGACTGGAACGTCTGGGCGAAGCGGAGTTCGTCCGTGCTGTTCTGGACGTCATCGTCACCGACAACGGGCGCGTAGGGCACTGCCAGGCCATCGAGAATCGACTTGGCGAGCTGGATGGGCGCGCCGTCGCCGCCAAATCCGATGTCACCCGCGACGAAGGACATCTCGATGTTGTATTGTTGGCGGTAGGCATTGACCCAATTCACGCAGGACTGGAGGTTCTGCGCCGAGGTGCTCTGGGCTGAACCGGAGACGTGCGGATCAGCAATCACCACAAAGGAGAAACTGTCGCCAACAGCAGCTACCCCCACTCCCGGAAGAATTCCCAGCGTACACAGCAACACGGTGAGAAACCGAAAACTCCCTTGCCGATAGGAAATCATCTCAACCCCTCGCTCAATGTACAGACAATCCCCCTCAGTTTGGAACCGCCTCCTATATCCAATAGCAGGACACACACGTCATAGTCAAGCGAATTCGCCGGGTACACCACAAAACGAAACATTGAAACGCGAGACCGTTGATGCCCGAAGAACCCCGGCCTGTCCTCCGGCTGGCAACCGGTGAGTTGATGGTATAATGCCTCATAACACCGGGCGGATCAACCCCAGTCGGACACGGAAGGCCCCCATGATCCAGCCCGGAGAGGCAGACAGCGATGATTCAGCCGTGCTTGCCGAACTACATGCCTACAGCGGAGAATGTCTGGAAGAGGTACGGCGTGGCGACAACCCCGTGCCCCGCGCAACGACGGGCCTGAAGTTGAGGCTGATGAGCCGGATTGAGGTCTAGACAAGATTGAGTGAGGCGAACTTCATGTGTTTAAGGACGTACGACTTCCAGGTGATTGAAGATGTCGGCATCGCCCCGAATGTGTTGAACGACACGCTCGACCGCAAGCCTCTGTGGTGTGCCTGAACATGCGAACGCTCATCATCGTGATCATCCTGGTGTTGCTGGCCGGCGGCGGCTGGTTTGGATACCAGCGGCTGTTCGGAGCTCCCGCGCCTGTGGAATACGAGACCGACAAGGTCACTCGGGGCACGATCGTCTCAACGGTATCGGCAACGGGAACACTGGAACCGCTGGTGAAGGTGCTGGTCGGGACGCAGGTCAGTGGAACGATCATGAAATGGCACGCCGATTTCAACCAGCGTGTCACGGCGGGTTTTGTTCTGGCCGAACTCGACCAGGACCGTTTCAAGGCGGTGTTTCTGCAGCGCAAGGCGAGCGCCGCCGTGGCCAAGGCGCATGTCGAGGAGGTCAAGGCACGACTCGCGCGGGTGATCCTGGACCGCGAGCGTGTCGACCGTATGGCGGCGCGAGATGCGGCAACAGACTACGAGCACCGAACGGCCCGCGCCGAGGAGGACATCACGCGAGCGGTTCTTCGCGCGGCCGAGGCGCAACTGCAGGCATCTGAGGCCGACGTGCAGCAGGCGACGGTGGATATGGAGAAGACGGTGATTCGTTCGCCGATCGACGGTGTGGTCATTTCGCGAGACGTGGACGAGGGGCAGACGGTGGCCGCGACGATGCAGGCGCCGACACTGTTCACGATCGCCAATGATCTGTCCAAGATGCGGGTCAACGCCGCCGTCAGCGAGATGGACATCGGCAAGGTGCGCGAGGGAATGAAGGCCGAGTTCCGGGTAGACGCCTATCCCGACCGGCGATTCGAGGGTGTGGTCTCTCAGGTTCGCTTTGCCGAGAAGATCGAGAACAATGTGGTGACTTATACGACACTGATCCTCGTGCCCAACCCCGAATTGCTGCTTCGGCCGGCGATGACGGCGCGAATCACGTTTGAGGTGGAGCGGGCCGAGAACGTGCTGACGATACCCAACGCGGCCTTCCGCTTTGTGCCCCAATCTCAGAGTCGCGACGTTCGACGTGACGCCGCCACGAGCAGCCCGCGTTCGACGCGCGTTCACCGGCTGAAGAACGGCAAGCTGGAGGAGATCCAGGTGAAGCCCGGGCTCACCGACGGCAAGCGCACGGCGGTGACGACCCAGGAGCTTCAGGCCGATGATACGCTGGTCATCGGAGAACCCGATTCCGCCGCGACTCGACGAGGGCGGCGATGACCACCCCCTTGATCGACATCCAAGACGCCTGGAAGTCGTACCATGTGGGACCGGTCGAGGTTCCGGCCGTGCGGGGTGTGTCTCTGTCGATCGGACCTGGGGATTTTCTGGCGATTACGGGACCGAGCGGGTCGGGCAAGTCGACCTTCATGCACCTGATCGGCTGCCTGGATCAGGTTGACCGCGGAACGTACACATTTGAAGGACGATCGGTCGAGGGGCTCTCCCGAGGAGAACTGGCCGAGCTGCGCAACCACCGGATCGGATTCGTCTTTCAGACGTTCAATCTGCTTCCGAGATCCACCATTGTCTACAACGTGGCCCTTCCACTGGCGTATCAGGGCCTCCGGCGACGGGAGCGCAACCGGCGGGCGGCACAGATGCTGGAGCAGGTGGGTCTGTCGGAGCGTCTGCGTCATCATCCCAACCAGCTCTCCGGCGGGCAACAACAACGGGTGGCGATTGCCCGCGCCCTGGTGACGCGTCCGGCGATCGTGCTGGCCGATGAACCGACAGGCAACCTCGACACGCAGACCGGTGAGGAGATCATGGCGCTGCTGACCCGGCTGAACCGGGACGAAGGCGTGGCGATCGTGCTGGTGACGCACGAGCCGGACATTGCAGCGTGCGCCAAACAGACGGTGGTCTTCCGGGACGGACGGATCGTGAAGGAAACGACGAAGAAACCGTCGGACGCAATCGCGACGAACGATCGCCCGGCCTGATCGGCGTCGAGCGGATGCCCGGGGCGGAACTGGAACCGATGCATGGGCCCTTTGACGATCATCCTGGAGGCGCTCAACAGCCTCAGCAAGAACATCGGCCGAACGGCGCTGTCGATCCTCGGCATCGTCATCGGTATTGCCTCGGTGATTGCAATGATGGCGGTGGGCTCCGGAACGCAGCGTGCCGTCGAGCACGAGATATCCCAGTTGGGTGATGACTGGATCGTGGTCTGGTATGAGGGCATCCGGCGCGGCATGGTCCGCGGCAAGGGGGGTGTGCTGCCGAACATGGCGCGGGATGACGCACGCGCGGTGCTCGATCAGTGCTCGACGATCCGGGCCGTTTCACTGGTGCACATGTCACCGGGCAAGCAGGTCGTCTCGACCTTCGGGAACCACAACACGATGGTTCGCGGCGTGGATGAACCCTATTTCAGTATCCGCCGTCAGGAGGTCGGCCGAGGCCGGGAGATGACGAGCGAAGACCTGACGCTTCGCCGAAAGGTCTGCTGGCTCGGGACGACGGTTGTGGAGAAGATCTTCGGAACGATCGATCCCCTGGGCCAGACGGTCCGGATCGATCGCCACCCGCTGGAGGTGGTGGGCGTGCTGGCGCACAAGGGGGCGGGATTCGGCGGCGACGACATGGACGACCTGGTTCTGATGCCTCAGACGACGATGGAGTCGCTGATTGCGGGGAACCGCCCGCCGCAGATCTTCTTCGCGGCAGCGCGGTCGGCCGCCCATCTGGAAAAGGCCCGGGAGCAGGTCAAGGCGCTGTTGCGGGAGCGGCACCATGTGGCCCAGGACGGCGAGGAGCCGTTCGGCATGTGGGACCAGGCGCAGATGGCGGAGATCAACTCCCGAATGACGATGACGTTCAAGATGCTGCTGACGTTTATCGGATCGATTTCGCTGCTGGTCGGGGGCGTGGGCATCATGAACATCATGCTGGTCTCGGTGACCGAACGGACGCGCGAGATCGGGGTCCGGATGGCGATCGGCGCCAAGAACCGGCACATCCTGACGCAGTTTCTGAGCGAGGCGGTGGTGTTGTGCTCGATCGGAGGCGTGTTGGGGTTTGCGCTGGGATGGGCCCTGGCGAATTTCACGGCGTATTCGTTCATGGAGGACCTTACGGGCGGACTGGCCGTGGAATGCGAACTCTCGCCGACGATGGTGGCGGTGGCGATCGGCGTGTCGGTGGGGGTCGGTGTGTTCTTCGGATTCTACCCTGCCTGGCGGGCCAGCCGGCTCAACCCGATTGATGCACTGAGGTATGAATAGCCGCAGCGTTCGCACCGAGACAATCGGGACGCGGGAGATCATGCATGGAACGTCGCATAGCGCTGCATGGCGTCCATCAGGGCTTTGACGTTCTGCAGGGGGACCCCGGGGTACAGGCCGTAGATCATCATCAGCCCCCCCTGACGGCAGCCGAGCATCTCGACCTCGCTGCGGATAAGCGCGTCGATGTCGGCGGGTGAGCCGGCGGGGGTGACGTGCTGGCGATCGATGTCGAGATCGATGCAGACCCTTCCGGCCAGTTTCAGCCGGATCCAATCGAGCCCGTTGACCCGGTCCTGGAGATTGACGACTTCGACACCACCGGCGATCAGGTCGTCGACGAGTGCCCGGATGTCGCCGTCGGAGTGCATGTGGATGATGCAGCCGGCATCGCGGGCGGCCTTCATCAATCGCTGGTAGCTCGGCTTGATGTAGCGGCGAAACTGATCGGGCGAGAGCATGGGCCCCTGCTGCATGCCGAGGTCTTCGGCGAAGCCTATCCACTCGGCATCGAAGCGATCGAGGAAGTTGCGAACGAGCCCCATGTTGAAAGCCTCGATCATGTCGATGAGCCGATCCAGGCGAGGGTCTTCGTCGACCATGTCGTACAGCACCTGAGGATACCCTCGCAGGTCACACAACTTGAGGAAGGTGTGCCCGTGTCCGACCTCACCGGCCCGAAGGTGCTTCATGAAGCCGCTTGGGTTGGCAAAAGTCTTCGGATCGTCCCAGTCGACCGGACCGTAGTGGTTGAAGCGATTGGGATCGGGCGGCGAGAAGTGTTCGAGGGCCGCCCAGTGGGCAAGCGGATGCTCGACGACGACGCCCATGATGCCGTCGTCCGGTGTCTTCCATGTGCATCCCCAGGGATCAACGAACGGCTCGTCGGCACGGGCGAAGCGGGGAATCTCGGGAACGACGCGAGGGGCCGCGGCGTCATAATCGGGGAACAGCAGCGGGTGGTCGGCCATGAGTTCCCAGAGCGCCTCCGGCGGGTAGTGATGCCAGCACGCGGCGTTGATGTGAAAGACCATCGGGATCCGCTCGGGCCGCTCGAAACGAACGGTGCGCAAGAGGTTCTCTCGGGGGGTCACGATGATGCTCCTGAGGAAGAGGGCCCCGCCGCCCTGGTCGCGAGCCCCGGCGTTCTGCCGGATTCGACCTGCGAAGCGTTGATGCACAGGCGGCCCTGGCGACATCCGACATGATAGACCCAACGCGAGTTGCCGGCCAGTCTGATGCCTGCGGCGGTGGATGCCTGAATGAACAGAACGCTCGGCGAATGGAACAGGGCGATGGTACAATTGCCGGCCGCAGGGATGGAGATGGCCGGAGCAAATGGAGGACCATCGTTCGCAGTGTCTGCCCCCTGTACCGGATCGGTGAAGGATCCCTTCCGATTCGTGCACAGGAGGCGAACTCGGACGAAAGACCATGGAACGGTCCGGCCTTTCGAGCCTTCGGGCAGAAGAACTCATGCCACGACACACTACTGCCGTTGCGAACCTCTACGTGCATGTGCCCTTCTGCGACGGCAAGTGCGATTACTGCGGCTTCTACTCTGTGGTAGCCGATGAGGCCACGCGGCAGAGGTATGCGGGGTTGCCCTCGCGCGAACTGCGGGCGCTGCTCGATGACGGCCATATTCCTCACGACATTGTGCCTCGCACGCTTTACTTCGGCGGCGGGACTCCGGGCATGCTCGGGGCCGATGGGTTGCGATTGGTGGCGGAGGGATTGCACGAGGTTTCGGATCTGAAGGGGCTCGAGGAGTGGACCGTCGAACTGAATCCGGCCACGACCACCCCCCTGTTGGCTCAGGTGCTGGCGGAGTTGGGTGTGAATCGTGTGAGCCTCGGTGCGCAGTGTTTCGATGATAATGTGTTGAGATCCCTCGGGAGGCGCCACGACGCGGCGGCCGTGGAGTCAGCCGTTCGTGTGCTCCGAGCCGTCGGCATTACCAACCTTGGCGTGGACCTGATCGCCGGACTGCCGGGGCTGACACCTCATCGGTGGAAGGCGTCGGTTGAGAAGGCACTGGCGCTGGACGTTCGACACATGTCCGTCTATGCGCTGGGGGTTGAGCCGAATACGGCGCTGGCGATACGGGTTGCCGGCGGAGAGGTGATACCGGACGAGGAGGCGCAGTTGACGGCGCTGTCGGAAGCCGAACGAGTGCTCTTGGCGGCGGGATTCGCCCGCTATGAGATCTCCAACTACGCCCGTCCCGGGTTGGAATGCCGCCACAACCTGGCTTGCTGGCGTGGAGAGGATTATGTCGGGCTCGGTCCGGCGGCCTCGTCTCGAGTTGGTTTACAGCGGTGGACGAACCGCTCGGACTTGATCAGCTATATGACCCAACTGGCGCAAGGTGCCCCCCCACCCCGCGTGGAAGAGATGTTGGATACGACAACCGACGCGACGGAGCGATTCGTCTTTGGTCTTCGGATGTCTGAAGGGGTACGACCTGCGGAGTTCATCAGGCGCTATCCGGCGGCGGCGGCGCGGGGGGCGGCATGGGAGAAGGCTCTGAGCCGGCTGGCAACGGATGGGACCGTCGAAGCGACCGCAGAGGGCGCATGGCGTCTGACCTCTCGCGGACGGGAGGTTGCCGACGCGGTGTTGCGAGAACTCGTGTGAGGTGAAGCCCGCCGGGCGGATTGGGAGAACGTGTCCGAAATGGTGAAGACCAACAAGCAGAAGATGCTGGCGGGTGAACTCTATCGGGCGGCCGACCCCGAACTGGTCGCCGAGCGGGAACGGGCACGCCGCCTGACCCGCCTCTACAACGCCACGACAGAGCAACAACTACAGGAGCGGCGAGCGATCCTGACCGAGCTGTTCGGCCGTATTGGGCCGAAGATGGAGATCGAGCCGCCCTTCTACTGTGACTACGGCTGCAATATCGTGGCCGGAGACAACCTCTACATGAACTTCGGCTGTGTGATCCTCGACTGCAACCGGGTGGAGATCGGCGACAACGTCCTGATGGCGCCTTACGTCCAGATCTACACGGCCTATCACCCGACGGACCCTGCCATTCGTCTGACCGGTGAAGAGCTCACTGCCCCGGTCCGCATCGGTCACAATGTATGGATCGGCGGCGGGTCGATCCTCTGCCCCGGTGTGACGATTGGTGACAACACCACGATCGGCGCGGGCAGTGTGGTGACGAGCGATGTTCCGACCAACGTCGTGGCGGCAGGCAATCCGTGCCGTGTTCTGCGGCCGGCGATGTGAGCAAAGCCCCTGAGGTGCATACGGTATGACACAACTCTCTGCAAGCGTGGTCTTCATCTGGGCGTCCTGCGCGGTCGGCCAGAATCCGCCGATTACCGTACGGGCCGTCGATCTGCGGTCCACAACCTTTGCCGAGGAATGGCACGCCTCGTGGATCTGGGGACATGCCAAACCGCACGGAACCGTGGGGTATTTCCGCAAGGTCATTTCGGTGCGTCCGGGACTGGCAGGCGCCTGGGCTCAGGTGAGCGGTGATGATGCCTATGTCTTCTACGTGAACGGGCGAGAGGCGAAGAAGGGTGCCTTCTGGTGGAAGCAGACAGACCGAATCGATGTCACCCCCCTGCTCAAACCTGGAGCGAACGTCCTGGCAGCCGAGGTTCGAAATGCGGCGGACCCCGGCGGATGGCTGATGGAATTGACGCTTGCTTATGAGGACGGGCGTCACGAGACCGTCGTCACGAACGCCGATTGGCGGTTCTCGAAGGCCGGGGCCGATGGGTGGCCGGCAGCCGGTTTCGATGACGCGTCGTGGTCCAGATGCGTCGAGCAGGGCCGACCGCCGGCGACCGCACCGTGGGGCTTCTTGCCCTATGTATTTCAGGGCCGCCGAACGGAGATCCGCATTGAGTCTGCCCAGTTGCCCGACACCGTCGATGCGGGGCAATCTGTGGCCGGCCGTGTGGACATCAAACCCTTGGGCAAGCTGTCCTGCGATCTGGCATTCACAGTCAGGCTCACCCGGAAGGGTGAGGAGGTTCAGAGAAGGGTGTATTCACTGCAACCGTCGCCCGAGACATGGGCGGAGGGCCAACCCCTTCGAATCGAACTGCCCCCACTTGCCGTGTCGCGGTTTGTCGCCCGAGGCAACTACGTTCTGGAATGGAGCCTCGCGGGCAGTCGTCTGAGCGGTCAGGCGGATGGAGTCGTATTCGGAAAAGCCCTGTCCGTTCGCAACGAGCGTCAAGGATCGGCCACACCCATCGCGATAAGGCCGCACGAAGGGGCACCGGCCCTGCTGATCAACGGTCGGCCGGAGTTCCCGATGTGGTTCTGGCAATACGAGATCACACCCGAGGATGCCAAGGCATTTCACGCGGCCGGGATCGACGTCCTGAGTTTCTGTTCGCCGCAGTACTACCTTCAGCCCGGCTGGGTCGGTGAAGGCAAGTACGACTATAAGGAATTCGACGACATCATGCATCGGCTGCTGAAGGCGAATCCCGATGCCCTGTGCATGCCACGGATCTTCGTGGGAGCGCCCGAGTGGTGGATCGACAAGCATCCGGATCAATCGATCAAGTTCGCCACGGGGATCGGGTGGCAGAACAACGGTTGGGGTGGAACGAAACATGAGTCGTTTGCCTCGATGCCATGGCGACGCGATGCCGGAGAGGCATTGGCCCGCTTCGTCCGGCACATTCGGCAATCGCCATACAGCGACCGCATCATCGGCATGCACATCATCAACGGCATCTATGGCGAGTGGCATGCATGGAGCGCCACGGACATCCCCGACACGAGCGAGCCGATGCGGCTGGCCCTGGCGGACCATGTGAAGGCGAAATACGCGGGTGACGTCGGTCGGCTCCGCCGGGCCTGGGGCGATCCCTCACTGGAGTTCCAGGAGGTTCGCACCCCCACGCTGGAAGAACGGCGCCGGGGAGACGTGGGCATGTTCCGTGACCCCGCCCGATCGCGAAAGGTCATCGACTACTATGAATGCTTCAACAAGGTGACCGTCGAGGCGATCGACCACTTCTGCCGCATCGTCAAGGCCGAGAGTCGGAATCAGTTGTTCACGTGTGTCTTCTACAGCTATGCGCCTGATCTGAACTGGCCGCAGGAAGGCGATCATCGCGCGGCGGCGATGGCCCACCGGCTCAAGAGCGTGGACGCCTTTTCGAGCCCCCATTCCTACGTTCGACGGCAGCTCGGCAGCGACGGTCTGTTCCGTAACTATCCTGCCGCCCTGGCCCTGCATGGGAAACTGTTTGTGGATGAAGCCGACGATCGGACGCACCTGGCCAACGACCCGACCTTCACGCACGTCAAGACGATCGAGCAATCGATATCGGTCATCCGGCGTGAATTTGCCAATGCCGTCACGCACGGTGTAGGGTTGTGGTACATGGATCAACAGGGTACGTGGTTTCACGACCCTGCAATGATGCTGGAGATCGAACGGCTCAAGCGATGGGGCGATGTGTCGATGAAGATGCCACGAGGGGGTGTGGCCGAAGTGGCGGTCATTTCGTCCCTCGAAAGCGAGTTCTACCTGTGTGGCCGGGACTCCGGCAAGAACGCCGTGACCTTCCCGCTCTACTCCGATCAGATCGGAGAGCTGTGCCGAAGCGGAGCGCCGTTCAACTGGTATCTCATCGAGGACCTTGCCGAAGGTCTGATTCCGGGACACAAGGTCTATATCTTCCTGGACTGTTTCTATCTGACACCGGCCCAGCGGAAGGCCATTGAGGCGCTCAAGTCGGACGGCAGGACGCTGCTTTGGTTCTACGCGCCGGGGTATGTCTCGCACGACGGGCTGGAACCAGCGGCCATGAAGGTGCTCACCGGCATGACCTTTGAATCGCGAGCCAAAGGTGTGCTGAAGGCGAAGGCGGTGCCCGGCCTCTCCCCGGAGGCGCCACCGGAGTTCGGCCCCGGCAAGGAACAGTCGCCCATGTTCGTTCCGGTCGGAGACGGGGCAACAGTGTGGGGACGGTACGCCGACTCGAACGAGCCGGCGTTCGTGACGAAGGACATGCCCGGATGGCGTTCGGTGTACTGTGGGGTTCCCAACCTTCCGGCGGTCATTCTGCGGAGACTCTTCTCGCAGGCCGGTGTACACATCTACAGCGATTCGGGGGACAACCTGATGGTGAATCAGAGTTGGCTGGCCCTGCACACGACCACCGGCGGCAAGAAGACAATCCGGCTGCCTCGTCCATCGCGGGTCTTCGATATCATCGGCGATCGCGGAATTGGCGAGAACCTCCGGGAGTTCTCGGTGGAGCTGCCGCAAGGCGCTACAGGGGTCTATAGGCTGGGTGGACCTCGTTAGCCTCGTCGATGGAGAGAGATGGATTGGTCCAGCAGGGTTTGCAGCAACACCAGGATCTGTCGACTGTCGGTTGGCTCTCGTCCCATGGGGTGCGTTGGAAGACATCGGCGTTCCGCGGGCAGGGTCCCAATGGAGGTTCGGCGATGAGTTGGGTCTGGCTGGTCGTGGCTATCTGCTTCGAGGTCTCAGGGACTGTCTCGATGAAGCTCTCGGCGGGCTTCACGAAACTGGTGCCGGCCGTCTTGATGTTTGTCTTCTATGCCTTCAGCCTCAGCTCGCTGACGATGGCCCTCAAGAAGATCGACGTCAGCGTAGCCTATGCCGTTTGGTCGGGGTTGGGCACGGCCCTGATCACGACGATCGGCGTGGTCTACATGAGGGAGCCGGTGACGGCCATCAAGGCCGGCGCCGTCCTGTTGATCATCCTGGGAGTGGTCCTGCTCAATCTGTACGGGAATGCTCACTGAGCGACGAATCAGTAATTTCCGCTCCGTTCAGGGCGCGGGAAGCTCCACAACGCGAATGTTTCGGAATGAGATGCTTCCGTCCGGATCGTGCCCCTGAAGACAGATGACGCCGGCACTGGTCTTCTGCCCGTACCGTCCATTGGCATTCGGGGGACGGGCGTCTGTGAAGTCGGCCGCCTGGCAGCCGTTGACCCACGTAGCCATGTGATTGCCATGGGCGATGACGGTCATGGTGAACCACTGCATGTCATCGGCGTAGATTCGGCGAGCGGCCTGCCGGTTGTAGATGGCTCCTGTACCGAAATCCTCGGGCTTGCCGCGGTCATCCCCCTGCCACTTGTTGAGGATCTGGGCCTCGTAGCCGTGCCATCGCTGGTGAGGCTCGCCGCGGAAGAACACGCCACTGTTGGTATGACGGACACCGGTCCGGATCTCCAGTTGCAGAACGAAGTCTTTCCAGCGACCCTCGGTTTCGATCTGGCCCTTTCCACTAATAAGCTGAAGGGCCCCATCCCGAACCTCGGCCCGACAGGGCGTGTTGGGCTTGAGCCACCATCCGGAGAGGTCTTTGCCGTTGAAGACGGAGGTCAGCGAGAGCGGCTTCAGTCGCACGTCACGGAATTCGATGGCCGCACCGGCTTCCGAGGTGATGGCGACAACCCCGCGTGAGTGCCCGGCATCGCGCGTATCCACCGTCATATTTCCGTCGAGTGACACCCGAAGATGCTGCCCCTCGGCGAGCAACTCCACCTCGCGCCAGGCGTTGTCCGCCGCGGATGAGGAGCCCTGAGACGAGTCGGAAGCAGTCAGGCCGACGATGCTCCCGGTCGGACGCTTGGGGTCCCGATCGTCGAGCCGCAGTTCATATCCGTTGGAGCCAGCATTGTCGGTTGCCTTGGCCCTGAAGCGAACCGCTCCCTTCGCGCCTGCGGGATGACGAAATCGAAATCTCAGAACGAAGTCGCCGAACTCGGTGGTCGTGCGAATGCACCCCTGGCCGGAGCCCGAGCACGAGAGCGATCCATCGGACGCCTTCCATCGACTCGCGAGTTCCTTCCACCCAAACACGGACTCGCCGTCGAACAACAGGAGCCATCCCTCGGCCGCCTCCCGGACGGACAGGGTATTGGGCTTTCGCGAGGTCTCGTCGGCACCCGCGGTCAACGGGACTTGCAGCAGGCACATCGCCACAGGCAGCAGCAGTTCAGAAGGCATATCAAGACTCCGAAGTGACGCCATATGTACAGTCAGAAGGCCTCCGCAGGATACATGGCCATACCCCGAGGGCAGAGCACCTTCACGGGATTCACATCCGCCGGCCGGAGCAGAACGGTGGGATAGAGCGTACGGGGGGCTGGACAGTGGGTCAAGCCGGCAGAACCTTCGACGAAGCAAGGGATCGCAGACCTGTTCAAGGCCTTCGGCCTGAACGGGCGATGCGATGGACGGCTTGCCCGCGGGGATGACGGTCACATGCGATGAGTCATGGCAGGGCAATGCCCCGTCAGGAGCAACAGAGGCTCGAATGCATCCCTCTCTCGACGGCAGCTCCGGTCGAGGGGTGACAATCCCTTGGCCACACGCTATCTTCAGGCCTCACTCAGACCCCTCTGGAAAGGAAAGATCATGATCACGTCGACTCTTGCCCTGACCTTGGCATCGGCACTCATGGGAGCCTCGCAACAGGCGGATTTCTACGTTGCCCCCAACGGGCGCGACACGAATCCCGGAACGGAAGCGGCGCCATTCGCTTCGGTGGCCGCGGCGCGTGATGCCGTGCGAAAAGTTGTTCGCGACGGGCTGAAGAAGGACATCAGGGTCGTCCTGGCCGGAGGAACCTACGAGCTGGCGGACACGTTGCGGTTCACGCCGGAGGATTCGGGCACGGCGGAACACCGCGTTACCTACGAAGCCATGAAAGGGCAGAGGGTTGTCCTCAGCGGCGGCCGGGCCATCAAGGGATGGACCCGTGGCGAGGGCGGCAAGTGGACGGTCGAGTTGCCGGAGGTGAAGTCGGGACAGTGGCGGTTCCGACAGCTCTTCGCCGATTGCGTTCGGTTGCCGAGGGGCCGGTTCCCGAACGGCGATGGGCTTCTGCGTGTTAAGGGCGTCTCCGGCGACGTCAAGCAGATCACACTGACCGAGGCCCTGCCATTCGGCAACCTGGCGGGCAAGGGTGCCGAACTGGTCATGTACCAGAACTGGTCCATCTCGCGTGATCCTGTGGTCTCCTCAGAGGGTGCCGTGATCAATGTTCAGTGCCCGATGGGGTGGATCGGCCATGGCGATGCCACGACCGCCAGCGCGAACAAACCCTGCTACATCGAGAACGCCCTCGAGTTCGTCGATCAGCCGGGCGAGTGGTACCTCGACGCGCAGACGGGCGTGCTGACGTATATGGCGAAATCCGATGAGAACCCGAACGACCGCATCTTCATCGCACCCAGGCTTCGCAAGCTTGTAGAAGTGGTCGGCCAACCGGATCGGCCCGTTCGAAACATCCACTTCCGCGGCCTGACGTTCGCATACTCGGAATGGGCCCTGCCGGCATTCGGCTACATGGGCATCCAGGCGGGTCATCACGGCACATCCATGGATCGTCCCACCCACACCTTGCCGGCCGCAATTCACTTCGACTACGCCACGAATTGCGGGCTGAACAGATGCCGAATCGCACACACAGGGGCAAGCGGCGTCGCATTCGGCCCCGGCGCTCAACGCAATACCGTGATCGGATGCGATCTGGGTGACATCGGCGGCAACGGCGTCCTGGTCGGATGGCGAGGGCGGGGCGAGAGCGGCATCATCGAGGGAAGCGGCAACGAATCGCTCTCGTCGGACTGGCAGAACCCCAAGGATGCCCCGGTCGGCAATGAGATATCGAACTGTGTGATCCGCCGATGCGGCGCGGTCAACCACGGCTGCGTGGGGATCTACGACGCCTTCTGTGTTGGGACACGAATCACGCACAATCTGGTGACGGATATGCCCTACACCGGAATTTCCATCGGTTTTCGATGGGACAGCTCGCCGACGACTCAGCGTGACACCCTGGTGGCGTTCAACCACATCCACGATTGCATGAAGAAGCTCGCCGACGGCGGCGGGATCTACACCCTCGGCCTGCAGCCGGGCACCGTGCTCCGCGGGAATCTCATCTACGACATCCATCGCAGCGGCTACGCCCACGGCGGTGCGCCCAACAATGGCATCTTCTTCGACCAGGGCAGCAAGGACCTCTCGGTCGAGGGGCAGATCATTTACAATACGTCGGGCGAACCGATCCGATTCAATCAGACGGACAAGGACAACATGAAGTGGAAGGACAACAGCTTCGGCATCTCGCCCGGAGATGCCAAGTACCCCACGGAGGCCGCCGCGAAGGCGGGCCCCGAGTCGGAGTACCGCGACATCCTCCCCAAAACCCCCTGAACGGCGTGCCTGGTTGCTGTAGTCGTGTGAGGTGCTTTCCGCAATGAGCACGCGGGGCAAGATTGCCGCGCCGCCGCAGAGGTCCCCGCGGCATTCCGGGTTGCCCCCTCGCAGGATTGCCGTATACTCTCAGTCTTCTGTGCGGAAGTCTGAATACACGAATCCGACAGCAAAGGAGCTATCCATGAAGGTGCTGAAGAAAGCCGGCTTGTTTTTCTTGTCATCGGTTCTGATCGTATCGGGTGCGGCCATCGGCGTCGCGTCCGAGGCGGACGCGTCCGGGCAGAAGCCCGCGGCCGGCAAGAGGGCGGGCCGCAAGCAGATGAAGCCCCGTCTTCTGGCCTCGCTGCCCGTAGAACTGAACACGCCGGATGGCATGCGTCTGAACCCCAAGACCGGCGAAATCATCGTCTCGTGTCCGAACTTCAACGATCCGAACTACCCGGCGAAGCTCATCAAGATCAAGAAGGACAACACGTGGGAGATGTACTACGACAAGCTGCCGACACACCCCGATACGGGCAAGGCCTGTCCGATGGGGCTCGATTTCGGCCCGGACGGCCATCTGTATTACGCCGACAACCAGTACTTCAACAGCAAGGACTACAAGTCTCGCGTGATCCGCATCCGAATTGAGAACGACAAGCCCGTCAGTGCCGACGTGGCTGTCGACGGCTTCAAGCTGTCGAACGCCGTCATGTGGAAGGGCAACGCCCTCTTCGTCAGCGATACGTACTTCGACCTGCCGGACAAGCCGTGCGCCAGCGGCGTCTATCGATTCACGCTGGAGGAGCTCAACAAGGGCAAGGTAACGCTCAAGCCGAAGAACCAGCCCGACCCGCACCTGTTCGTCGAACTGGAGACGAAGCCGCTGGAGCATCGCAAACGCGAGGTCGCCGGCGCCGACGGTATCACGTTCGACAGCAAGGGCAATCTCTATACCGGCAACTTCGGTGACGGTCAGTTGTTCCGCATCCGGTTCAACGAGGACGGTACGTTCAAGGCCAAGGAACTGGTGATCGGTCCGCCGAAGCTGACATGTGTGGACGGGCTCTTCTGCGATGTGAAGACCGATCGGATCTATGTGGCCGATTCGGAGCGCAACGCCATCCAGGCCGTTTCACAGGACGGCTCGATCAAGACCCTGTGGGAGAACGACGATACCGACGGCTCCGACGGCCTGCTCGACCAGCCGTGCGAGATTGTCATTCGCGGCAAGGACATGATCATCGCCAATTTCGACATGCCCTTCCCGGGGGTGAAGAACACGAAGTACGATAAGCCGTACACGATATCGATCATCCGGATGAAGTAGTGACAGGTGATTCGCCCGGCCCAATCGACCGGCACACGGTGGCGACGGCCGCGATCTTCGATGCCCGAAACGGACTGCGGTGATGGTGTTGTGTTCTTCTGTCTGTCCTCTGGCGATGGTCGTCGGGCTTGCTGCCGGAGCGGCTGGTTCGGAACCGAATGAGCACCTGCGGACCGATGTCTGTATCGTTGGCGGAGGCAGCGGCGGTTTTGCCGCCGCACTGGCGGCTGCGAGGGCTGGCGTTGAAGTCGTAATGGTCGAGCGGATGGCCGTTCTCGGGGGCACCAGCACCACGGGCCTGGTCTGCAACTGGGAACCGGGCCCCGGCGACCCGATCGCACGCGAACTCTACGACCGGCTGCAAGGCCTCCATGCGGCGGGTGTGACCCAAGACCGCAATCCGGATAGAAAGAGGGGACCCTTCGGTCTATGGGTGATCGCACAAGATATCCCCTACGAGCGAACCCTGCGTCGCTCGGACGCACCCTATGCCCAATGCCACGGAGTGGTCTTTGATCCGGAGGCGATGAGCCGGACGATGGCGGAGCTTCTGGCCCAGACCGGCAAGTGCCGCGTGCTGCTGAAGACCCGATTTGTCGCCGCCACCACCACGGGGCCACGGATCACGTCCGTTCGAACGGAGGCTTCCGAAGGAAGCGTGCGCCAGATTGAGGCCAGGGTCTTCATTGACGCGACGGGCAACGTCGATCTGTGTCGTGCGATCGGGTGCGAGACGATGCTCGGTGCGGAACCGCAAAGCCGCTTCGGCGAACCCTATGCCCCGGAGAAGCCCAAACAGAACCTCAACGCCATCTCGTTGTGCTACCGCGTACGGAAGAGCGAAAGGCCCGCACCCGCCTCGGAGCTGGCTGCACCGGTCAAGAGCTGGCCGCACGCTGCCCATGTGAACGAACTGCCCGGGGGCGACCTGATCATCAACCCACTGGGAATACTGCCCGGCTCGGCCCTGATCGATCTCGGCTACGACCGGGCATACGAGGCATGCAAGCCCCTTGTGATGGCTCACTGGCGGTGGCTGCACAGCCAGGGGCCGTTCGTGAATTATGAGTTTGGCGAGTTGGCGGTGTCGCTCGGCATCCGCGAGAGCTATCGCGTTGTCGGGCAGTATGTTCTGACGCAGCACGATCTGCTCGACGGCTTGGGCCGGCAGAAGCACACCGACATCATTGCCATCGCGGACCACGCGATGGATGTCCATGGGAGCCATCAGGGTCGGCTTTCGTCGCTCAAGGGTCCGTATGGGATCCCCTACCGCTGTCTGATTCCAAAGGACAGGGAGAATCTGCTGGTAGCGTGTCGCGGGGCGAGCTTCAGCCAGATCGCCGCATCGAGCTGTCGCTTGTCGCGAACGATCCTGGCGATCGGGCATGCCGCCGGCTTGGCTGCCGCACAGGCGGTCCGGTCAAACACGGTGGTCGGCGGAATCGATGTTGCGGCGATTCAGAAGCAGGTCCGGTTATCTGAATCGATTGCGGCTTGTGAACGTGCCCATCAGACGCCGCCTCGCGCCGCACATTGAGGCCCGGCCTGTGCTTCGGTGCGAGCGGAATAGGAACCGAAACGAAAAAGGGGCGACGGCTCACGTGAGACGTCACCCCTGTGTTGTCCCGATACGGGTGCACCGGCGCGACTACACGCCTGTCGGCGGGAAGGTCTGCTCGGTCAGGCTCTCGGCCAATCGACGGTCGATGCTCTGGAGGACGGCACGGGCCTCGCTGAGGCGCCGGGATTTCTCGCGGTCGTCCTTGCGAAGCCGCTTGACCTCTTCGGTGAGCTGGTGCATGCAGGCCATCGCTCGCTGGCGATATGACAGCAGGGTTTCGAGCTGCTGTTCGAGTTCGGCCTTGCTCTTCTGAGACACCTGCAACTCCTCGGTCAGAACGGTGATGCGATCGGCCCTTTCCTGGCAGATCGAGCGAAGCTGCGCCTCGGTGTGGGTGAATCGCTTCTCGGCGTCCATCAAGGCCTGCTGAATCGTGTGGAGTTCCTGGTGCGTGTGCTTCCGGGCACCACGAAGGTACTCGACGTTCCGCTGGAGATCGGCGATCTTCTTCTCGGAAGCGTGAAGTTCGCCCAATTTGTCGTCCAGGTTGAAGTTGATCTTCTCGAGAGCGACGTTTCGCTCGCGGACGCGGACGAGTTCCTGTCGGATCCGGGCCGCTTCGGCCCTCAACTCGATGTTCTCGGCGCGCAACTGTTCGATACGCAGAAGGCTCGTTTCGGCGATCTGGGCAATTTCGGCCCTCTGAGAGACCGCCTCGGAACGAACCACGTCATGCGTGGGCATCTCTCCAGGAGTCGTGCCCGCGGAGGACTTCCCCCCAGTGGTCCCAGCCGCCTCGGTCTTCTTTGGCGCGGCCGTGGACGGCTCTGCCCCATCGAGAGACATCCCGACGGCTCTGGAGTATATGTCGTCCGCCGTGTTGTTCAGATCCACGCGTGACGAGTTGAGGGTCAACGTGTCGGCCATGACTTGTTCCTCGTGAGTGATCCGTATCCTGCGTCATCCGGCGGCCGGTCCGACCGGCCACTGTCATTTCTTGGAGTGTCGCTCTCGCTGGGACACTCTGTCCATCTCAATGGTCGGCAGATCGAGCGGCCCAGTTTACTTGGCCGCCGATAATTCCATCGAAAATACCGCGTGGAACCGCCTCCGCCGTATTATCGGACCTTGAGTCAGCCTGAGGCGGCCTGTAAGCTTGCCGTTAGATGTTCGGAAGGCACTCTTGCAGGGGTTAGGAGACCCGGACACCGATGTGCATCCTCGAGCAAACGCCCGATCCCCCACCGAGAATTCACGCCATCAGCTCTGTGCAGATTGAGGCGATGCCCGGCCTGGAAGACCGGCTGAGGTGGTTTTACGGCGAACTGCTCGGGCTCGAATCGACGGCGGGCGAGAACGGCAACCTGGTATTCCATTCCAAACGGTTGCAACTGGTGGTTGCGCTGAAGCCGGATGCCCGATCGTCGCCGATGCGCCGCCGATTGGTGCTGGAAATTCCATCCCTCGATCGCATGAGGGAGCAACTCGATGAACTGCAGATGGTTTATGAGTGGTACGAGGGGATGGCATTCACCGAAAGGCGGATCTTTCTTCTGGACCCCGGCGAAAACCGCATCGAGCTGAAACAGGTGTGGGTGTTCTGAGGTGATAGACTGAGGTGACATTCACCTCTTAAGACATGGCCCGGTTCCGTCTCTGAGATGGGACCGGTGAGAACCGTCTCGGGTCTGCGAACCCGACCTGTGAATAATGCCCGTGAATTCGATAGCCCCATCGAACAACCTGTTCAGGCGATCCGACGTGTGGGCGATAGCATGCCTGGTGATCACCTCATCGGTCATCTATCTCAACAGCCTGCCGAACCCGCTGATCCGCGACGATCTGACGGCCGTGGTCAACGACCGCCGGGCCAACGAGCCCAAGTATTGGCGAGACATCTTCACGCAGCGCTACTGGCACGGGCTCAACAGCGATCCGATCTACCGTCCGCTGACAACGCTGAGCTTCCTGGTGAACCGCATGGCGACCGGAACGGCCCCCGAGGGCTATCGGGTCGTCAACATTGCGCTGCACGCGGCCGTATGTCTGGCAGTGTGGATGGTGGGTCTGCTGGTGATCGGCGATCGATGGGCGGCATGGATCGCTGCCATGCTGTTCGCCGTTCACACGCTTCACACCGAAGCGGTGATCGTCATCGTGGGCCGCGCGGACATGGCCGTGACGCTCCTGCTCTTGCTGGTGACGGGGCTGCTGCTTCGTCGTCCGCCGGATCGCCCGACCGAAGCGTGGCGATGGGCACTGATCGTGCTGCTGTGTGCCACAGCGATGTTCTGCAAGGAGACGGCGGTTGCCATGGTGCCGCTGGTGGGCTTCGTGCAGGCATGGCAATGGTGGACCCATTCCCGAAGTCTCGCGCATCGCCGCCAGCTCGCAAGTGAGGTCCTGCTGTTCCTTTCCGTCGTCGGCGTTCTGGCCGGGACACTGCTGATCCGGTACGCGTTGTTCGGTCAGATATCGCGTCCCGGGCGTTTCATTCCGATCATCGATAATCCGCTGGGGCGTGCGGCGCCGGCGGAGCGGGCCTTGACGGCCCTGGGGCTGTTCGGGCGATATCTCCGACTGATCCTCTGGCCCGACCCCCTTTCCTGCGACTACAGCTACAATCAGATTCCGGTTGCCAGGGGCCTTGCCGAACCCGCAGTACTCGGGGGTGTTGCCTGTATCGTGGGCGTGGTGGCGATTCTGGCCGTATCCAGACGCTTCGGGGGTATCGGGGCATGGCGTCTGGCGGTGTGGTGTGTCGGCTTCTTTGCGGCGACCTACGGCATGATCAGCAATGCGGTACTGCCGATCGGTACGATCTTCGGCGAGCGATTGATCTACCTTCCGTCGGTCGCGTGGTGTTGGGCCTTTGGGGCGATTGCGGTGGCCGGGACACGACGGGCCGGTTCCACCGGACGCTGGATGGTGGCAGCGGCGGTTGCGATGGTTCTGATCGCCAACACAGTGCTGACGGTGCGGCGCAATGTGGTATGGTACGATCCGCTGCGACTCTGGACGGATGCCGTGGAAGCCTGTCCGAAAAGCGCACGAGCCTGGGCTAACCTCTCGCGATCGCTGGAGAAGGCGGGCAAAACGACTGAGGCCGTCGAGAAGATGCGTGCGGCGCTGGCGATATACGACAGCTATTGGGAAGACCACATGGCTATGGGCGACTATCTGGCTCACCTGGGGCAATTCGAGGATGCCGCCCGGTGCCATCTGCGGGCCTATCAGCTTGCCGACGAGCCTTTCAAGGTTCGGCCGGCCTACCTGCTGGGACAATCGTATATGGAGATCAAGAGGCCCGGCGCGGCGATCAAGGCCTTCAAGGCGGTATTGTCGATCGAGCCCAACCACGTGGGATCGCTGAACAACCTGGCGTACCTGCAGGCGACAAGCACCGACCCCTCGCTGCGAAACGTCGATGAGGCAGCCAGGCACATCGAGCGGGCACTCGGTCTTGTTCCCAATGCCCTGATCCTGCTGGATACCGCGGTGGACGTGTACCTGGCACAGGGACGACGCGACAAGGCGATCGAGACGATTCGCCGGGCCCTGAGCGTGGGAGATCGTCGGGACCCTCTTTGCTCGCAACTCGAGCGAAGGCTCGGCGACCTGACATCGAGCCGCCCGGCGAGTGCGCAAGCGAACCCGTAACCGTATCGCCCCCCCTGCCCCGGCCAATCCGCACTACTTCGCCTTCGGATCGTACATGTACAATTCCGCCCCCTGAGAGAAGTAGAGTCGCCCCTTCCGGTCTACCGCCAGGTGCGTGCTGGCCATCGCCGTCAATCGGATCAGCTTGCCGCTTGAAAGGTCAATCCGAACGAGGCCCTGGTTACCGATGGCGTACAGTGTGCCCTCGGGATCGGCAACAATGCGGTTAAGCGTCTTGAGCCCCCCCACCGACGAAAACGGAACGGTCTTGCGGGTTTCGAGCGTCTGGGGGGCAAGAACGTGAACCGCCTCACTCGTCGATACGATCAGGCTTCCATCCGGTCCAATGAGCATGGAATCACAGGCCAGGTCGCGCTCCCTGGCCTTGGATGTCGTCTGGGGATCGAGGATGAACGTCTTGCCTCCGCCGGACCCGTAAACGTACCGATCGTTTGAGGCAAGGCAGTGGACGGCACCACCGGGTACCCAATCTGTGAACTGCTTCTTCGTGAGAGTCTTCTCGTCGAAGATGGTCAGGGCGCCGTTCGGCGAGCTGTTGTAGGAGGGGATGCTGCCGATGTAGATGCGGCCATCCGGGCCTTCAACCGTATCGCGCGTGCGATACTGTCCCCCACCCAACTTCCCGAAATCGCGAGGGTTGGCATCGGGTCCTGTGCCGAGCTTGTGGGGTCGGGCCGGATCGTACACCGCCAGATAGGCCTGAGCGTAGCAGCCCATCCAAAGGCGTTTGCCGTCACGAGAGCAGGCGATCGAATCGCACTGTCCCCCGGCGCGAATGATCAGCCCGAGGTCTTCGAGCCTGCCGGCCTCCGGATCGTAACGGAAGAAGTGCTGGTTGATGTACGTCGAGCCGTAGATCGCCCCGCCGGGTCCCTGTGTCAGGGTGAAGATCGCCATGCCCTCTGTGGGTTCGATCCACTTTCGCTCATCGACGATCTTGCCGGTCTTGAGATCGAGGATGCGGGCATCGTTGTCGAAGAAGCTCAGGAGGTAGCGGTCGTCGAGCAGGGCCTTGGGGGATCCGAAGTGATCGTGGATTCGTTTGGGTTGTGAGCCACCGGCCGAAATCATCCACAGATGCTGGCCGGGTGAGCTGACGCCATAGACGTTGCCCGTAGAATCGGCGAGGCAAACCAGGAGTCGCTCCTGGCCGTCACCGATCTTGGGGTACTCCCGCTTCAGCTCGCACGTGTTCGCGTCAAACACCAGGGTGATGCCGGCATGCAGCAAGGTGGCGTAGATTTCGTCGCCAGCTCGAACCAGATGGTACACCATCTGTTGATCGGCGTATTGGGCCGGCAGAATGTCGCGGTGCGAGCCGTCGGCGGGGTCGTAGACGATGATGGCCGCCCGAGTGCCCACGCCGAACCACCCCCGCCCCTTCTTGTCGGCGACGACATACCGCAGGTAGTCGGTTCCGGGCTTTGGGCTGACGCTGCCGGGGCTGCTGACCTTGTCGGTTTTGGGATCGTAGACCAATGGGATGCACTTGGGATATCCGGCGCCGAAGATCCGCCCATCGGGTGCGGTGGCGCATGCCCATACATACTGGGTGGGCTGGCCGGCGTTACCGAGATCGCGGAGCGACCGGGTCTTCGGATCGAACTGCACGAGATTGCCGCGGCCGACCATGCCGCAATAGATCTTGCCGTCGAGGCCAAGGGTCAGGCCATAGCCACCGCTGCCACTGGGCAGGCGATAGCGAAAGACCTCTTTACTGGTCATGTCATAAGCGAGCAGGTCGGCCCCACCCGTGTTGTAGTAGCTCATGTAGAAAATGGGCTTGCCGTCTTTGGGGCTGGGGCCGATGGTTCCTTGTGTGTTGCCGTAGGTGACGGCTTTGACGGGCGTACCAATGCGGACGACCTTGGACGGCACATTCGGGCTGAGGCAGCGGGCGACGTTCTCCAGAAGCATCTTCTCATCGGCCGGTGAAAGGTTCTCAAACAGCATGAATTCGCGCATGACGACGCGATTCTGGCCCGCGGCCGACTCGAGCGTGAATCGCACCCGGCTGACGACGGTCGCAGTGAAGCGATGGACCCTGTCTCGCATGCGGTTGCCGCGGGTTCGATAGAGTTCGACCCACCGATCGCCGTCGGTCAGTCCTTCGAGCTTGTAGTCTTCGCCGCGAATGTCCTCCATATACCAGACCACGACGTTCGTATCGATCTTGGTGGGTGACGGGAATGTCAGCTCGAGCGTAACGGGAAGCTCCCATCGATTGCCCGCCCAGTAGCCATCGTTGCCGGTGGCGTCACAGGCCTTCCCGTCCAGGACTTGCGCCGCATCGTAATTCGGCGACGCGCCGTCGCTGGCCTTCCACTGAACGCCTCGATCGGTGCGGGCGAGATTCCGGGCAGTGATTCCTTGTTCAATATCCCGATACTTGGGTGCCACGGACAGCATCAACTGCACGGACATCATGACAGCAATGGTCGGGGTGAGCATGGTTCATCTCCTGATGGCCTGTGTCCTGTGATGGCCCGCCGATGAGACGGTTGCTGTTTGAAGGCGAACCGTATCCGGAGTTCGAATCACTTGCCCTTGAGCGTGTCGGCCGTGATCAGGTCGGTTTGAACGGGCACCTCGGCGGGGACAGGCTTTCCGGCCAACAGGTCTATCGCAACCTCGACGGACTTAGCACCCATGAGGTCGGGGTGCTGCTCGATCGTGCCGTGCATCTTGCCGGACCGGATGGCGTCCTGGGCCGCCTTAAGATTGTCATAGGCCACGATGAAGACCTTGCCCGCCTTGCCGGCGGTCTCCACGGCCTGAATGACGCCCAACGCCATGCTGTCGTTGGCGCAGAACACACCCTGAAGATCGGGGAACCTCGCAAGGATACCCTCCATCTTTCGCTGTGCCGGCTCCGTCATCCACTCGCCGCTCTCCATGGCAACCACCTGGATCTTGTCCTTGACCTCGCCAACAGCCTTCTGGAACCCGCGTTTGCGTTGCTCTCCGTTGTCCACCCCGCGAATCCCTTCGAGCATCGCAACCTTACCGGCGCCCCCCATCAGCTTGATGAGGTGGCGCGTGGCCTTGTAGGCACCGTCGGCGTTGTCGGGACCGATGAAGGCCTCGATCTTCAGGCCGACGGCCTTGGCTGCCGCCGCATCGATGCGATTGTCCAGATTGACGATTCGGATGCCCTTTTTCTGGGCGTCCAGCAGCGGGCTGACAATCGCCTTGCTGTCGGCCGGAGCGATCAGAATGGCATCGACGCCCTGACTGGCAGCGTTTTCAACCAGCCCTCCCTGCTTGGCGAAATCGGTCTCGCGGTCGACGGACGACACGATCAGTTTGACGCCGAGCTTCCTGGCGGCCTCCGTGGCGCCAATCTCCATGGTGTGGAAGAACGGGTTCGTCCGCGCCTTCATGATCAGGGCGATGCACGGCTGCTTCTTCGCGTCCTTGGTGGCGGCGGGCTGGGGTTCGGTTTTTCCGCAGCCGGACAGAATGGCGGTGCACAGACCAACCAGCAGTGTAAAGGAAGTTCTGCAGGGCAGTGTCTTCATGTTCGGGGTCTCCTTCTGAGCGAGTCGGGCGAGCCGATTCAGCCCAGTTTCGTCTGCCGGCGGCGATCGTAGAGCACGGCGATGATGATCACGGCGCCGATGATGATCTTCTGGACGCTTTCGTGAACGCCCAGTGTGTTCAGCCCCTTGACCAGCACGGCGATGATCAGGGCACCGACGAATGTACCCAGGACATTGCCGCGCCCGCCCATCATGCTCGTCCCGCCGACCACCGCAGCGGCTATGGCATAGAGCTCGAAAGGCTCTTCGACGACGTGGGTGCCGGAGGATACGCGCGCCCACTTCACGATCCCCGCCAAAGCCGCCGTCATTCCGCAGATGACGAACACGCCGATTTTGACGGCCACGGGCGATATGCCGCTGAGCCGCGCGGCCTCGGCGCTGCCGCCGACGGCGTAGATGTGCCGCCCGAAACGGGTGTGCGTGAGCACCACCCAGGCGATCGCCACCATGCCGATCGAACTAATGACGGGGATGAGGTGCTTGGCCGGCGAAGGACACATGTGGAACATCGGCTGCCCGCTGCTGACGCCGATCGTCACGAGATGGGCGGTTCCCGCGGCCGCCATCAGCATGCCCAGGGTGACGACGAACGAAGGCAGTTTGAAGACGGCTGTAAGGCTGCCGTTGATGAAGCCGGCCACGAGCCCGGCCCCGACCGCTAACAGTACGCCGTAGATCGGGCGACCCAGCCCATCGGTGGGGCTGGCTCCGACGACATACAGGACGTTGCACAGGGTCAGGAGCGAGCCGACCGACAGGTCGATCTCGCCGGACAGGATGATCAGCGTCATGCCCACACCGAGAACGACGTTGATCGCACCCTGTTCGAGGATATTCCGCTGGTTGGTCCAGTCGATGTGCCCGTTCCGATCCATGAGCAGGATCGGGGCCCGCAGCCGCCAGGAACCGACCATCCAGAACGAATCGGTCGGCTCGATGGCGGACAGCCCCAGCATGATGCCGTAGATCACGGCCAGCGCCACGACGAGTCCCAAGAGCTGGTGGACCTCGCGGCTTGCGCCGATTGTCGTATGGTTCAGTGCCGGCTCATCCATAGCTGGGTTCCTGACGCCCCTCGGCCCCAACGCCAACGGCGGGTAGCATGACGCACGGCCGGATCCGCGTCAACGGGCGCAGGCTCTCGCCCTGTCGGGCTGGGCAATTCATACGGTATACTTCAAACGACACGAGGGACGGTGAGTCGTCTATGCCTTCAGGAACCAGCTCAGGACATGTCCAATCGGCCCGAAACTCCGCCTTCCCGAAGGCAGGTGCGTTCCTGGCGGCGGTGCTGATCGTCCTGGTCACCTTGGCCGCCTACGTCCCGGCGATTCGAGCCGGCTTCATCTGGGACGACGACACGTTCCTGACCGACAACCCGTTGATCAAGGCCCGCGACGGTTTGTATCGCCTCTGGTTCACAACCGAGCCGCCCGACTACTTCCCTCTGACCTCGACGACACTGTGGCTGGAGTGGCGACTGTGGGGCATGAACGCCTCAGGTTATCACCTCGTCAATGTGCTGCTCCACGCGATCAGTTCGATCCTGCTCTGGCGGGTGCTGCGCCGGCTGGCAATCCCCGGGGCGTTCCTGGCCGGGCTGATCTTCGCCGTTCATCCCGTGGCGGTCGAGTCGGTGGCGTGGATCACCGAGCGAAAGAACACGCTGCCGATGGTGTTCTACCTGCTATGCATCCTGCTGTTTGTACGGTTTCAGCAGGAGGGAAAGCGTCGCTGGTATGCCCTGTCGCTGCTGTCGTTCCTGCTGGCACTCCTGGCCAAAACGTCGGTAGTCATGGCTCCCGTCGTCCTGTTGGGATGCGTGGCGTGGATCCATGGCAGGGTCTCGAAGCGGCAGTTCTTCGCGTGCGTGCCGTTCTTCGTGCTGGCCGGTGTGCTGGCTCTGACAACGGTGTGGTTCCAGTACACGCGGGCGATTGGCAACGACCTCGTTCGGACGGACGGCTTCCTTTCGCGGCTGGCGGGGGCGGGCTGGGCGGTATGGTTCTACCTGGGCAAGGCCCTGCTGCCCTATCCGCTGTGCTTCGTCTATCCTCGATGGCAGATCGATCCAAGCCAATGGTGGGCCTATCTGCCGCTGGTGGCGCTGGTCGGATGCATGGCCGTCTTCTGGCTGCGACGGACCGGCTGGGGGCGACCGTGGCTGTTTGCCATGGGCTATTTCATCGTGACCCTCCTGCCCGTTCTGGGGTTCTTCAATATCTACTTCATGGCATATTCGCTGGTAGCCGACCATTGGCAGTATACGTCGATCATTGGTGTGATCGCGTTGGTCGTGGGGTTGACGACGTACGGATGGCGACGGATCAGCGCACCGGCATGGTGCGGCGTCGCTCTCGCGGCAGCGGTCGTAGGCCTGCTGGGTGTTCTGACCTGGCGGCAGGCGTCGATCTACAGGGATTCCGAAACGCTCTGGAACGACACGCTGAGCAAGAACCCCCAGTGCCCGATGGCCCACAACAATCTGGGCGTTGTGTTCGAGCGGCGCAGGGACCTGCCGCAGGCAAAACGTCACTATCAGGAAGCCCTGAGGCTCCAGCCTTCTCTGGCGAATGCAAACAACAATCTGGGTAGCCTGCTGGCCGACCAGGGGCTGCTCGACCAGGCGATCACCCATTACCGCGAGGCACTGCGGGTCAAGCCGAACTACGTTGACGCTCACAACAACTACGGCGTGGCCCTCGGCAAACAGGGCAAGACGACCGAGGCGATCGGGCAGTATGTGGAGGCGCTGCGGATCCAGCCCGACCATATTGAGGCGAGGTACAACCTGGCGGTCGCGCTGGCCCAGGTCGGCCCGGCACAGCAGGCCATCGCGGCCTATGAGGACATCCTGCGACGAGACCCCGGGCATTACCGATCACACAACAACCTGGCGATGCTCCTGATCGCCCGCGGCAACGTGGGGCAGGCCATGGTTCACCTGGAGACGGCCATTCGCCTGAAGCCGGACTCGCCCGAATCGTACAACAATCTGGCTTGGCTTCTGGCGACCCACCCCGACGCCACATGGCGCAACGGCCCCAAGGCGGTGACGCTGGCTCAGAAGGCATGTGAACGCAGTGGATATCGAAGTGCCGACTCGTTGGACACGCTCGCGGCAGCCTTGGCCGAGACCGGTCGGTTCGATGAAGCGGCAGCCATGGTTGAGAAGGCGGTTGCTCTGACGAACCCAATCGCACCAGCGGGGTTGATCGACGCAATGAAAAGCCGCCTGGAAGCCTACCGGGCCAGGCAGCCGTTCCGCGATACGCCGCGATGATGCGACGCGGCCACACGAATGCCCGCCGGGAGACGAGGCCTCAATACTCCGGCGGAAGGTCCTTGAGCTGTGCCAGGGTAAAGACCGGCCCGTCCTTGCAGACGAAGAACTTGCCGACGTTGCATCGCCCGCACTTGCCCAGCCCGCACTTCATGCGGTTTTCCAGGGTGGTGAAGGTGTTCTCCGCGGTAAACCCGAGCTTGGCCAGCACCGGCAGGGTCAGCTTGATCATAATGGGTGGACCGCACACCAGGGCGATGGAGTTATTGCTCGACGGCGCAAGCTTCTCGATGACCGCCGGAACAAAGCCGACCTGGCCCTTCCAGTCGGGTGTTTCGCCGCCGGGATCGACGGTAGTGACGACGTTGACATCGCCTCGTTCCTGCCACTCCTTCAGCTCGTGCTTGTAGACGAGGTCGGCAACGGTTCGCGCGCCGTAGACGATGGTGACGTCCTTAAACCGATCCCGCAGGTCGAGCACGTTCCAGATCACACAACGCAGCGGCGGCAGTGCGATACCACCCGCCACGAAGAGGATGTTCTTGCCGTGCCAGTCGTCGATGGGGAAGGTGTTTCCGTAGGGACCACGGAAGCCGATGACATCGCCCTCTTCGCGGTCGGCCAGGGCCGAAGTGACGCGACCGGCCTGGCGGAAGGTGCATTCGATGTAGCCCTTGCGCGTGGGCGAGCTGGCGATGCAGAAGGTGCTTTCACCGGCGCCGAAGACCGAGTATTCACCGAACTGGCCCGCCTTGAACACAAACGCCTCAGCTTCATTCTCGTCGGTGAACTTCAGGCGGAACGTCTTGACCCCGGGGGCCTCCTCGGTGATCTTCTCGATCCGCATGAGGTAAGGTTTGTAGATATTCTGGGCGATCATCAGGGAACCTCCATCAGTTCCTTCAGGTGCTCCGCAAGATTCATGTCTGCCGGGCAGTATCGAGAACAGCGTCCGCAGCCGACACAGGCGATAGCCCCGAGCCGATCCTTGAAGTAGGAGAACTTGTGCATGACGCGCTGGCGCCATCGCGCGCCCTGCGTCGTCCGAGGGTTGTGCCCGGAGGTGTGCAGTGTGAACAGGGAGAGTCCGCACGAATCCCAGCACCGCATCCTCGCCCCGCCGTCGCGATTCGCCTCGTCCTGGATGTCGAAGCACGCACAAGCCGGGCAGAGAAAGGCACACGCTCCGCAGCCCAGACATCGCATCGATTGCTCGGCCCACACCGCTTCCTTGTTGAATACGGCGGGCAGGTGGCGGTTCAGTGCGTCGATATCGAAATGGCTCGGCACCTTGGCGAGGAAGGATTCCTTCTGAACGGCCTTGGCCGGTGCAAAAAGCTCGGGGGCCAGATCGACGATCTGCTGCCCCTTGGGCGTAACGATTTCCACCAGGAAGCCGTCGGCTCCGGCGGCGGTCAGCAGGAGATCGCTGCCCTGCGTGTCACCGGGGTTGCCTCCGACCGACGTGCAGAAGCAATAGGGGTCGGCCTTGGCACAGCTCAGAGCGATGACGGTGGTATTCGCAAGACGCGTGGTGAAGAAGACGTCGTCGCAATCCCAGGTGAACACCGCGTTCAGGATGCCGAAGCTCCGGGCGTCGCACGGGCGAATGCCGAAGATGACCGTCGGCGTGTCGCAGGCCTCTGCGTTCTGCATCCGGACGTCCTTGCCGTCGAAGCGGTACCGCAGGATGGTCTCGCACCGCGGGAAGACCACCGACTTCGGCGACTCGTTCGTCTGAATGTAGTCGCTCGCCATTTCCTGCGGCGTGGTGACTTCCTCGAAACCGACCACCTCACCGCTTCGTTTCGGGGCGACGATGCGCCGCCCGCTTCCGGCGAGCCGTTTGAACAACTCGCCGAGGGATTCGGTCTTGAGCCATCGCTGTTCGATCATAGGACTACCTGATGAAATCTTCCTTGTCCTCGGGCTTGAAGCTCGACAGTACGTAGTCGGCCGAGACCCCGCTGCCCGGACTGAGCCCGAAGTCCGCCGAGACCTCCTGGTTGAGCACCTGGGTGAGCAGGTTCAACGGGATGCCCACCGGGCAGGCGGTGGCACAGAATCCGCAGTTGATGCAACGCCCCGCCAGGTGCATCGCCCGCGTAAGGTGCCACTCGATGTTCGCCCGCTCGTGCGGGGCGGCCGATATCCATTGCGGCTGGTTGCACTCGACGGCGCATCGCCCGCAATAGCAGAGCGGGCAGGCCGCACGGCACGCATAACATCGCAGACAGCGGGCGAACTGTTCTCGCCAGAACGCCCATCGCTCTTCCCGCGACATCTTGTCGTACCGCTCGATCTGCGATTTCTCCTCAGCGGTCAGATCTCGGGACGTCCCGGCCAGATGGGCCTCGATCTCCTTGAGGCTCGACAGCTCGACCGCCGTGCCGTTGTCCGAAGCCACCAGCGCGACGAACTGCCCGTCGGTCACCTGGTTCTCTTTGGCAAGCTGAAGGATCGCCCGGAGCATCGGCGTCGTCGCGACGATCGCCGGTTTGCCCAGGGATTTGATCTCGGGCTTGAACAGGTAGATGACCAGGTTCTGATGTGCGTTGGGATCGACGATGAGCCGGTCGGTCTGCTCGGGTGTCCGGGCAAACAGTGCCCGCACACGCTCGGGCTCCGACCCTTGCACATATCCGATGACCACCTTCACGGCACCGCTTTCGAGCAGCTCGCGGGCCTTCTTCTTGATCGCGTCCATCTATTCGACCTCAGGGGCAGCAATGCCCACCATTTGGCTGACCTTGGGATACTCGGCATAGGGTCCCAGCTTTCGGACCTCTTCGGTGACCCCGTTGACCAGATCGGCCCACTTGGCCCCTTCGGCGGCCGAGACCCAGGCGAAATGGATTCGACGAAGGTCTACACCGACGAAGTCGAGCAGCCGGCGGAAGAGCATCCACCGGCGCCGGGCGTGATAGTTGCCGGCGGTATAGTGGCAGTCGCCCGGGTGACAGCCCGAGACGATCACACCGTCGGCTCCCTGGGCGAAGGCCTTCAGCAGGAGCATGAAGTCGATCCGTCCCGTGCACGGGAAGCGGATGACCCGCACGTTACTGGCGTACTTCGTACGGGCCGTCCCCGCCAGGTCCGCCCCGGCGTACGTACACCAATTGCACACAAAGGCCACAATCTTGGGTTCAAAGTCGGTCATACGCTCTCGGCTTTCAGCTCCCCAGTGAGAGCTTCTTACAGCGCCAGCACTTCGGCATACACCTGTTCGTTCGTGAAGCCCTGAAGGTCGATCGCCTTCGACCGACACAGCGCCACACAGGTTCCACAGCCCTGACAGACACTGCTGTTGACCTTCGCGACGGTCTTGATCAGCTTGCCGTCGCGAGTCTTGATCTCTTCGCGTTCGATCGCCTGGTAGGCACAGGCTGTCTCGCAGAGGAAGCACCCCACGCAGGTCGAGAAGACCGGCGGAGGCTGGCGGTTGACCACGGCCACGATCGGCTCCCGCGACAGTTCATCTTTGCTGAAGAGGCCGATGACCTTGGCAGCCGCCCCCGAAGCCTGAGCGACGGTTTCGGGAATGTCGCGCGGTGCCTGAACCGCACCGGCTAGGAAGATGCCCGCCGTGTTCGTCTCGACCGGACGCAGCTTCGGGTGCGCCTCGGAGATGAAACAGTACGGGTCATAGCTGACCTTGAGCTTCTGGGCCAGTTCCTCAGCGCCTGTGTTGGCCACCATGGCGGTCGCCAGGACGACCATGTCGGCCTTGATCTCGACGGGCAGCCCGCCGAGCAGGGTATCGGCCCCCTTGACGATCAGCTTGCCGTCCTGTTCGTAGACGCGAGAGACGCGTCCGCGGACGTACTTCACGCCGTCCTGTTCGATGGCGCGGCGGACGAACTCCTCGTACATCTTTCCGCCGGCCCGAATGTCCATGTAGAAGACATAGGCCTTTCCGCCATGAACCTTGTGCTTGTAGAGCATGGCGTGCTTGGCGGTGTACATGCAGCAGATCTTCGAGCAGTATTCGATGCCTTTGGCCGGATCGCGCGAGCCGGCGCAGGCGATGAAGACGACCGTCTCGGGCTCCTTGCCGTCGGAGGGCCGTTTGATGGCGCCCAGCGTGGGGCCGGAGGCCGAGGCGAGACGCTCGAATTGCATGCCTTGAATCACATCGGCGTACTTGCCGTAGCCGTACTCGGGGAAGAAGTCGGTGCCCTTCAGGTCGTAGCCGGTGGCACAGACGACGGCCCCGACGTTCAGCTCGATCAACTCATCCTTCTGATCGTACTGAATGGCGCCGGCGGGGCAGACCTTGGCGCACAGTCCGCACTTGCCCTTGAGGAAGTAGGTACACTTCTGACGGTCGATGACGGGCTTGTTGGGCACGGCCTGAGGGAACGGGACGTAGATGGCCGTCCGCATCCCAAGACCGGCGTTGAATTCGCTTGGGATCTTCTTGGTCGGGCACTTCTGAATGCACGCATTGCAGCCGGTGCACTTCTTTTCGTCGACGCTTCGGGCCTTCTTGCGGATGGTGGCCTTGAAGTTGCCGATGAAGCCGTCGAGCGATTCGAGCTCGGAGTAGGTCATCAGCGTGATGTTCGGATGCTGGGCCACCTCGACCATCCGGGGCGTCAGAATGCACTGCGAACAATCGAGCGTCGGGAAGGTCTCGGAGAGCTGTGCCATGTGCCCGCCGATGGAGGGCTCGCGCTCGACCAGAACGACCTTGCGGTCGGCGTTGGCGATGTCCAGAGCGGCCTGAATGCCCGCGATGCCGCCGCCGAGCACGAGGGCGGTCTTGGTGATCGGCACGTTGATCGGATAGAGGGATCGGTTTCGCTTGACCTTCTCGACGATCACGCGGACCAGGTCGATGGCCTTCTGCGTGGTGGCCGGTGTCTTTTCGTGCACCCACGAGCAGTGTTCGCGGAGGTTGGCCATCTCGCACAGATAGGGGTTCAGCCCCGACTCGGCGCAGACCCGTCGGAACGTGGGCTCGTGCATTCGCGGCGAACAGGCCGCGACCACGACCCCCGTGAGCTTCTTGTCACGGATGGCCTCTCGAATGATGTTCTGCCCCGGGTCGGAGCACATGTACTTGTAGTCGGTGCTGATGACGACCCCGGGCATCTGCCCGCACGCCGCCGCCACCGCCGCCGTATCGACGGTGCCGGCAATATTCTCACCGCAATGACAGATGAAGACTCCGATTCGAGCCATGTTCGAAGTATCCTTCCATCGGGGCGGCTATTGCCCCGCTCCGGCTCCTGACGCAACCGCCTGCTTCGATGACGTCGGCAGCGACACCGGCACGTTGTGCCGATGCAGCCCCAGCGTCCGATCGTCCATGCCGAGGGCCAGGCCGATGGCCTGGGTGATGTACAGGACGGGCATTTTGTACGTGGCACCCATCGCCTGCTCGAGCTCGCCGCGGCGCAGGTCGAGGTTGGTGTGGCACATCGGGCAGGCCACGATGATCGCCTCGGCCCCCCGTCCCGCCGCATCCTCCATCACCTTGCCCGACAGCTTGGCCACCAGATCGAGCCGCGAGACAGAGAACCCCGCCCCGCAGCATTCGGTCTTGAAAGCCCAGTCGATCGATTCGGCCCCGAGGGCCCGCATGAGGATGTCCATGGATTGCGGATCTTCGGCACGATCGAACTGAACGACCTTCGGCGGGCGGACGAGATAGCATCCGTAATAGCAGGCCACCTTAAACGTCAGCGGCCTGACGATTTGATCTTTCAGGCCGTTGGAGGGGGTCTTCTGCAGCATTTCCAGTACGTTCAGGACCTTGGCCGATCCCTTGTACTCCATCTCGATGATTCCGCTGACCTGCCGCCGAAGTTCGACATCCTTGAGCAAGGCGTCGCGAGTGGCGATCAGGCGACTGTAGCAGGCGGAACAAGGAACCATCACCTCGGTCATGCCGGCCGCCTCGGCCAGAGCCAGACTCCGGGCCGGCAGCGCCAGCGAGAGCAGATGGTTGGTGCTGTGGGCCGCCGTGGCACCGCAGCAGTTCCAGTCGGGGATCTCCTCGAGCTCGAAGCCGAGCCTTGGGGCGATCGCGCGAACGCTCTCGTCGTATTCCCGTGACGAACCGCTCAGGGAACACCCTGGGAAGTAACCGATCTTCATCCCTGGTTTTCCTTCTTCTTCGTGCGTTCAAACAACTCGGCAACCTTGGCCTGCCCCTGAATCTTATGCGGAAATGGATGGAGCTTGCCTCGCATATAGAGCTTGGGGGCGACGGTCAGGTCCTGGAAGAGGTGGCCTGTCTTCATCTTGTAGCTGCTGATCAGGCCGACTTCGTAGAGGCGTCCGTTCTTACGGACCGCATCGAGAAAGGCCTGGTGAAAGGCCAGGATGTCCTTGGCCATCGGATGGGCCAGGTTGCGGCGAAGCGACTCCTGCCGAAGATGATCCATGATCTTGGGCAGGTCGACTTCCTTAGGACATCGTGTCACGCAGGTTTCGCAGGTAAGGCAGAGCCAGATCGAGAGGCTGCGGAGGGCCTTCTCCTCAAGGTCGGGAATACCTATCTGCATCATCCGCAGGATCTGGTTGGGCGGATAGTCCATTTCATCCGCCAGCGGACAACCGGCCGAACACTTGCCGCACTGGTAGCACAAGGCGGTCGATTCGCCGGTAGCTTCGAGAACGCGACCGGCCAGATCGTCCGCGGCGTGCGACCCGTGAGAATCAGTCGACATATCTATTCCTCCCGACTCTCAGGACGGAGCCTCGATCGGCGGAGGGGCTCGGAAAATGCAAAAAAACGCCCCTGTGCGGTTGAACTTGGGTGACAAACCCCGCGTCCGAGAAGGCTGCAAGGATTGGGGGTCCCCAGTTTCGCCGATGTTGGGATGCCATGAGTCGGATCACTAGCTCGCCTGGACCCAGGCGAAGGACGGCTCACTTACTCATATCCTAACCTTGGTCGGCGTCCCGTACAACCCCGACACCCTGAGGACTCTACGCCCATGCCCTTTGGCGTCGCTTACCGAGGGCGCAGAATCCCACCCAAAGACCCGCAGCAAGGGCCGATCCGGCGAAACCACAACACCCGGGGCCGGGCGTCGGCGTTGCGGTTACGGTCAACTGCCACGTCTTCTCATCGCTGCCGATGCCGGTCTTGGTTGCCTTCAGGGTGATCGTGTACGGGCTACCCGTGGCCGTCGGGGCCGTCCAGGTGACCACGCCCGTGTTGGGATCGACCGTCATCCCCTCCGGAGCGGTGACCAACGACCAAGTGATCGGTGGCTCACCCTGTGTCAGGGAGGGGGTCTCAACGTAGGGCGTCCCCGCCTCGACGGAGCGATCGGGGATCGTCGCGATGATCGGCGGCAAAGGCGTTAACAGGAAGACACGGTCGGTCGTGTCGCCCACGATGCGGCCGATACCCACGATCTGACCGCTGTCGTTAATGTCCGACGCGGCCATCAGAACCCACCCCAACTGCCATGGGATCAGGTCGTTCAGGTTCTTCATAACCCCCCCTGCAGAACGGACGAACGCCCGGCGATCCGTCGGCGTACTTTCCGGATCACCCGCCCAGACGGCCCCCACGATATCCCCTCTGGTGTTGATGCCGAATGCGTAACTGTGTATGTAACCCGACAGTGTGCCCAAGTCCGTCATGGGGCCGTTGCCGGAATACAGGAACGCATGCGTCGTAACACCATCGATCAGAGTGGCCCCGCCCACCACCTGGCCGGCATCGTTGATGGCGTAGGCACGACTGCTCGAGCCACCGAGGTATCCCAGGTTATCCGTCGCCGGATTGATGACCGTATTAGGCCCCGTCCGGAAGGCTGTCGTCTTTCCCAGTTCAAGCACCGATACCCCGACCACCTGCCCCAGGTTGTTGATGCCGTATGCCGTCGAGGAGGTCTGGATCTGATCGAGGAATGTGAACCAGCCGAGATGCCCCAACCTGTCGGTGTTCGGATCAATGGCCGCGTTGGGTTGGGTCCGAAAGGCCGTGTTTTCCGATGTGCTCGAGTACTTGCCGACGACCTGCCCACTGTCGTTGATGTCGTAGGCGAAGGTCTGCTGAGCGGTGGCCAGGCCGATGTCGATCATCGGACCGCTACCGTCGTATCGGAAGGCGTGATAGACGCGCGTCGATTCGATGAAGGACCACCCTGCCACCTGTCCGCTATTGTTGATCGCCGAGGCCTGGCTGCTGCTGTCGCCGAGGCTGCCCAAGTCGGTCTTCGTACCACCGCTGTAGCGGAATGCACGCGGTGGAACCTTGCTCATCCCGGCAATCTGTCCCTGATTGTTGATCCCCACGGAGGGCTTGTACCACGACAAGGGATCGGAGCCGCCGTATCCGCCCAGATCCGTGATCGTGTATTGCTGCTGTGCCGAGGCGGACGAATGGATCACGCCGATCCCCGTCGCTGAGACCAGGATCGCAATAGTCATTCTGGCTGCATGCATCAATGCCGTGTCTCCCTGTTGCCCTGTTCTCTAGTGGTTCGAACCGAAAGAACTACGTCGTCGCTTGCGGTATGCGGGGGACCGGCCGCGCCCGGCGCCTCCGTATTCGGCCTCAGCAGACGTATGCTGCTGGGTGCCTCACCATCATACGCCTTCTGCCTCGTCCGGGTCAAACTGCGGTCCTCTGGAAAGACGCTCCAAGCGGATGGGTTGCCTCGTGCGGGCATCGAGGTATCATGTGAGCGTTCAGAGTCAACATATCCCAAGGAGAACGAAACGTGAGAACAATTGTGGCGACGGTTATGTTGGCGGGTTTGATGTGTTGCACGGGATGCATGTCGGTGGCCAAGCGAGGGCTGGCGGAGGTGCAAGGCGCCAGGTGCGAGCTCTACCCGATCAAGAGCGTGCCTTCGGGCGCTGCGCAGACCGCATCGGCCATCACGGTCGCCCCGGTAGAGAGCGACGGCACGGGCGGTGCGGAGTTTCGAACAGCTCTGCAGGCCGGTCTGACCAAGGCGGTCGCCAAGGAGAAGCCGACGGGGGGGAGCGGCGCGCCGCTGACCCTCAAGGCCGTGGTCCGCTTCTATGAAGGCAAGGGCGCCAGCAAGCTGACGGGCGGAATGGCCTTCGCCATCACGCGGATTGAACTGATCGACGAACAGAAGAACGTCATAGCCAAGGCCGACACGCTGGCCAGCACCAAGGCCATGCGGACCGGCGAAGATGACCTTGCCGCGGCCATGGGCAAGGAAATCCTCGAATGGCTCCTGAAGGGCAAGAAGTAGGGATTCTCGGCCTGGGAAAAGAGAACCGGCCAGATCTGCCCTGTTGAAGACGTGGGCTTCCTGCTGATAGGAAGTCCATGTCATTGGCAAAGGGCTCGTGTCGCCAGCGAGGCAGTTTGCATCCGTTTCGCCTTGTCCTCTGTATCGAATTGGAAGCAGGTGAGGCCCCTGCTTCGTTGCACGCTTGACCCCCACCTCGATCACGCTCTATTTCGATAGCATCCGTCTTTGTCGTTTCTGTGTGTGCGCTCACTCGGATGCGCCACGCCTACTTCTTGGGCTGCGTGCTGGCTGGGTCTTCCTTCTTCGTGAGAAAGCCCACGACGGCCGAGGCGGGCCAGTCCTTGCTGAGACATCGAGTCCCTTTGGGCGACCAGAGGAAGACCTCCGCTCGCTCCTTCTTGTCCTTTCGAGGCGGCATCGACGCAAAGCACACCTCGTCGGCGGACCGCCATGTCGGCAGAAGGGGCCAGTACCCCTGGCTGTCCTTAAGCTCAACCTGCTGGATCTGTCCGGTCGCCAGTGTCAGGATCGGCACGCCCTTGTCCCCACCCGGAAAGACCAGTCGTTTTTCGTCCGGGCTGACCTCAAACAAGCCCAGGCTGCCTTTCCGCTCGGCTTCCGACTGACGTGGGATGAGACGTGTGACCGTCGCTTGCTTTGCCGGATCAATCGCGAAGAGCGACAGTGACTTCGGGAAGTCCTTGGGCGTATAGGGGAATTGAAGATCGAATCCCGCGAAGAGTATCCGGCCATCACGCAGGCTGTGGACTCTCGAAAAGATGGGAGACACGACCGCAGCGAGTGGCTCTTCGTTCGGGAACTCCTTGAGCAATTCCTCTTGAACGTCGGCCACCTGTCGCCGAGCGATGGTCCCCAATTTGGGGGGGAAGTCGTTGTCTTCGTCATCCTGGTTCCAATGGGGCACATTGGCGTCAACATCCCATCTGTAGACCAGATATCGGCCGTCGGCCGACCAGTCCACACCCATCGTGGCAGAGTCTACGACGTGCCGGGGCACGAGGTCTCTGCCTATGGGTGCGACGTACAGACGGGGAACATCATCGACGACGATGAAGGCCAGATTCCTGCCCTTCGGTGAGACCATCGGCAACGCGATGTCATGCAAAGACCTGAACAGAATGTGCTCCAATTGGGCCCACCTATATTGAACGCTGTATGTCTCAAGCAGGTGGGTATCGGCCGTGAGCTCCTTCCACTTGACCTGGAGGGGGCGTGGCAGGCTCTCGCCACGGTGGTCGCGAGTGTACAGCATCAACGCCGGAAGCTCCCCTTTTCGCAACGAACCGGGCGGATTGGGAGAGAACTTCTCCCAGTCGCCGTTGTAGGCCACGGCTTGGGCCCGGATGTTGTCGCTCAAGGCGATCAGCTCCTTCCGGCGAGGCTCCGGCACCAGGGGCGCCACCTCGGCCCATGTTCGGACGGGGATCTTCCGTTCCAGGACAAGGCGTCGCGAATCGGGGAACCAGGCCACTTGAGTAACACTCTCCGCTATCAGCGGCGAGAGCGTTCCGTGTTCATCGCACAGGTGCAGACCATCGGCGGCGATCACCGCGGCGTGCTTGCCGTCGGACGACCAGACCACACGTTTCTCGGGGACACAACCGAAGGCAAACAGGAACACAATCAGCGACAAGACGCATGTGCCCGTTTGAAAGAGCGAGTCGTGGCGAATCTGATGCAGGATCGGTGAGCACTTGGAGGGGTTGGTTTGCATAACGTTCCTACCTGTGTGGTTGATGTGCCGTTGGACCGTGATTCCGAGGGCGGCCTGATCACAGGCCAGGGTTTATACGCACATGGAAGTGCTCTGGTTCGGCCCGCGAGTCTGAGGAAAGGAATCAGCACGTGGTTCTTGCGTCCAGCCCATGACCCTTGGCGTTGAGAGCGCGTCAGGGTGTGGGGGTTCGTTCCGACGTCGATGCATCGGACGGGGTGCTGGGTCGATTGGAGTCCTCCCGTGGTTACTGGGTCCTTGGGGGAGACTCGGCTGCCATTTCTTTCGTCACGTTGAGCAGGGCCTGGAACTGGGCGGCCGACGAGTCGGGAGTCAGAAGCAGGGGCTGGGATCCGTCGTCCTCTTCAGGGACTCTGCGAGGCTGGACGGCCCTCGGTGAGACCGGAGGCAGATTCGCCGTGATCCGAGCGCACCAGGAGTCACGGGCTATTTCGCCGGAGGAATCCGGCTGCGATATCTGACGAGCTTCTTGTCCAAGTCCGGACTGCCTTCACGCAGGCAGGTAAGTCCCTCACGACGAGCGACCCTCTCAAAGTCATCAATGAGCCTGGGATAGTCGTTGCCAGCGAAGTCCGGCCCCCGTCGCAGTTTCACATAGGTAATGGGCAACCGTTCCCGCTCGACGCGACGGCGAATCGTGTCGCTCGGGGCCAGAGACTCGGCCTTGTTGAACAGGGCGGTGGCCCGATCGATCAGTTCTCGGGACAGGAACGGGGAATCCATCGCATAGCGGATTCCGCCGACGTCCATGCAGCCACCGTCGGGATCCGTGGTTTCCTTGCCGGCTGCCGGTTCGTGGAGCGAGTTCATGTTCGCCTTTCGGGCCGCTTCGAGGGCTTCGTAGTAGTCGAGGATGGGCTGGGCGGCCTCTTCAAAATAGCCTCGTACGAAGTCTTCGGTCAGGGCCGTGACATCACGCGAGGGGTCCCACAGCAGCTTGGCCATCACCCAACTTCGCATCAGCGATCGTTCGCCCGGTCCCTGGTAGGCGGCCTGGAACATGATGCCCTTGACGTTGTGGGCCAGATAGAAATCGACGCTGGGCTTGAGCACGTGCATGTTGGGCATCGGGGCCAGATAGTGGCTGAAGTTCACGAAGTAGTCCCACACGTAGATATTGTTTGTGACCTTGGACCACCCCACGATGGCATCGCGATAGCGTTTGCTTTCCGGTTTGGAGTCCTCGGCGAAGCACGTGAACGGATAGCGCCACGAGTGCAGGTCGTTGCACAGTTGAATGGCCGTGTTCTTACGAGGGCGCAACGACTTCGGGGGGTCGATGGTATCCAGGTAGGCCAGCGTGGCGATCAGGACCCTGGGATGCTGCGCCTCGACAGCCTCGGCGATCCGATTGATCAGGTGGACGACGGTTGCGGCAGGGCTGCCGTTCTCCGTGATCAGGGCCTGACATTGCGGACAGGTGCAGTGTCCGCCCCCATCTTCGGGCGACACGCTGACGATCTCGCTGTGGGGGTTGGCTTTCAGAGCGGCGAGTACCGCCTCTGTCGCAATTCGGATGACCTCGGGATGGGTCTCGCATAACTGCCGCCGGGTCCGCTTGCCGTCGATCATCGAGTAATAGTCGGGATGATCTTTGAAGTACTTGTCCGGCGGCACCAGAGCGAAATAGGTGTGCACGAACAGACCGTCGTAGTCCACGTACCCCCCCCACTCCTCTCGAACCCGAGCGTTGGGAGCATTGGTCCGATTGCGGAGCGACCAGTCCGAATCCCAGGCATCGGCATAGAACGGGTCCCTCAGACGAAGGGGCGGCACAAACGAACGCGGGACGGGTTTGAATCGCAGGGTCGTCCGCCGGGGGATGCGGGCGCTGGACCGATCGTACCAGCGGCAGTTGAGATCCTCCTCCAGCAGTGCGTAGACCGCATAGATCGGCCCACGGACACAGCCCCCCCGCAGGAACAGTCGCTTGTCAGCCACGTCGATGGCGTAGCCCTCATCGCCAAGGTCCGGCGAGGATTCGGACAGCTTCGCCTCGGCCAGCAGACGGGTCTGACCGATGCTGATGGCGGTGGACGCCGGCGAGGACACATCCTGCACGATCCGGAAGTCGGCGCCCGTCATCGCCTTCAGCCCCTGGGCAAGATCCTCGGCGGCTTTCTGCTCCTGTGATGTCGGCTTCTCGGGAATGACGATCATGCAATCCGTCGCACCGTCCACCGCCAGTGTCAGCGTAACTCGGCCTTCACCCTTAGGAGTCAGGGCACTCCGCCAGGGCGTGACCTCTGCACGGATCGACGAAATCGACGCCAACGCCAACACACACATCAGGGAAATACGGCTACTCATCACGGAGGCCTCCTGCAGATTGAACACCGACCTTGCGACAGGCCGGGCGGCATTATCCCCGAACCAGGAGATGTTGTCGAAGCCCCCGGTGCGACCCGCCATCCCGCGAGAGCTTCCTGAAGCCGACGAGTCATCGGGGGTCGACAGGAGGCTTGGGATGTGGATAAGGTGTTCTCTGCACGGCGTGTCCTGACCGAGAGTGGGAGCCCCAGAAGGGACCGAAGTCGAGATGACCACGGATCGTGACTGGATCAAGACGACGCTGGCTCATCGGGAGCCGAAGGCGGTTCCGTACAACTTCAGCTTCTCACCGCCGGCGCTGGCGGCCCTCCAGGACTACTACGGCTGCGAGGATATCCACGAGTCGCTCGGTCTGCCGATCCGAATGACGGGGTGTCGGAGCATCAAGCCGCTCTATGCCTCGCCGGCGACCTACGGCCAGACGATTCGGGATGAGTTTGGCGTGGTGTGGACGACCAGTGATATCGACCGGGGTTCGCCCATCGAATCGCCACTGGCCGGGATGGATTGGGATGCGTACGTGTTTCCCAACCCTCGAAACCAGTGCCGGTTTGAAGGACTCGACCGATGGTGCTGCGAGCGCCGAGAGCAGTTCACCATTCTCTGGGTGGGAGACCTCTGGGAACGGGCGACATTCATTCGCGGCATGGAGAATATCCTTGTGGATGTCGCCCTCGAACCGGATTCGGTGGAGAGACTGCTGGGGCGGCTGACGGACTACATCCTGGAGACGATGCAGATCCTGTTGAGCCGATATGAGTTCGACGCCGTGGCGCTCAGCGACGACTATGGGACCCAGAAAGCGATGATCATGTCGCCGGAGTCGTGGCGCCGGCTCGTGCGACCGCGTCTGGCCGAGATTTTCGAAACGGCAAAGCGAGGCGGGCGACACGTCTTTCTGCACAGTTGCGGAAACATCGAGCCAATCATCGGGGACCTGATCGAAATGGGATTGGACATCCTTCATCCCATCCAGCCGGAAGCGATGGATGTGTTTCGGCTCAAGCGGGAATTCGGGAGGGACCTGACACTCTGCGGCGGCCTGCGGACTCAGGATGTCCTGCCGCGGGGTACGCCCGAACAGGTGCGGGACGAGGTTCGCCGGCTGAAAGAGGTTATGGGGGTCGGCGGAGGGTACATTCTGGAACCCGGCATCACGCTTCAGGCGGATGTGCCTCTGGCGAATATGGTGGCAATGATCGAGGAGGCGAGGCAGCGACCTTAGCCACCTGCTCCGCCTCACCGTGCGAGGCCGGGTGGCCGGGCAGCCCCCTGCCGAATCGCGGTAACACACGTCGTCGGTGTCTTGCGGCCGTTTATCGTTAGGTTTCTTGGGGATGCATCTTCCGCCCATGAAGATCTATTGTCGTCTTGTCGGCTTGTCGCGACCGGTATAGGATGTCTCTTTTGTCTTCACGGGACGTTGCATCAAGGGGCGTTTCATGTACACGAAGCAGGTCTCGATCTTTCTGGAGAACAAGAAGGGCAGACTCGCGGAGGTGACGCAGCTCCTGGCGGACGAGCGGATCAACATTCGAGCGCTGTCGCTGGCGGACATGGCCGACCTGGGTGTTCTGAGGCTGATCGTGGATGACCGGGAGCGGTGTCTGAGCGTCTTCAAGGCGCACGATCTGGTCGCTCAGGAGACGGACGTGATCGCGGCGGAAATCGAGGACCGGCCGGGCGGACTGCACCGGATCGTCGAGGCCCTCGACCACGACGACATCAATATCGAATACATGTACACCTTCTTCGAGAAGAACAGCGATAACGCGATCGTGGTTCTCAAGATCAGCGACGCGGCGAAGGCCGTGGAGACGCTGAAGCGAAACGGGATTCCCATTCTGGCCGAGGACACCATTCAGAACCTTTGATCTCTGAGCGTTTGAAAGGGAAATACTCATGTCGAGACGGCTTGCGTGTGTCTTGAATCTGGCGGTCATCAGTGCGGGTCTGAGTCTTGCGGGGTGCGAACAGAAGGCCGAGTCGCCGAAGGCCGGCGCGGCCGCGAAGCCAGGCGGCCCCGCCGCTCCGATCAAGGTGGGTGCGATTTTCTCGATCACGGGGCCGGCATCGTTTCTGGGGGCCCCCGAGGCAAAGACGGCGGAGATGCTGGTCGGCAAGATGAACGAGGCCGGCGGGGTGAACGGCCACAAGATTCAGCTCATCCTGAAGGACTCGAAGAGTAACCCGGAGAACGCACTGTCGCTGGCCAAGCAGCTCATCGACGAGGAGAAGGTCCTGGCGATCATCGGACCGTCGACGAGCGGGGAAACGATGGCAATCAAGAATCTATGCCAGGAGGCCAAGACCCTGCTGATTTCGTGTGCCGCGGCCGAGGACATCACCAACCCCGTGGCGAGCTACGTCTTCAAGGTGGCCCCGAAGGACAGCGACGCGGCGAGGTGGATCTACAAGACGATGAAGGAGAATGGCATCTCCAAGATCGGCGTGATCGCCAGCAGCGACGGCTTCGGGAAGGCCGGCAAGGCGCAGCTCGAGAAACTGGCGGCCGAGTACGGCATCACGATCGCGATCGGCGAGGTGTACGACAAGCAGGAGACCGACCTGACGGGTGTGTTGACGAAGCTGAAGGGTCAGCAGGTACAGGCGGTGGTCAACTGGTCGATCGTGCCGGCTCAGAGCCTGGTGGCCAAGAATATGAAGCAGATCGGCTTCAATGTTCCGCTGTACCAGAGCCACGGTTTCGGGAACATCAAGTATGCGCAGGCGGGCGGCGAGGCGGTGAACGGCACGCTATTGCCCTGCGGTCGGATCCTGATCGCGGAGGTTCTGCCGGACAACCATCCGCAGAAGGCCGTGCTCATGGCGTACAAGAAGGACTACGAGGGCCGGTACAAGGAGGATGCGAGCACCTTCGGCGGACACCCGTACGACGCACTGCTGGTGCTGACGGAAGCGATCAAGAAGGCGGGCGGACCGGACAAGGAGAAGGTGCGTGACGCCCTGGAGAATCTGAAGGGGATCGTCGGGACGGCCGGTGTGTTCAACTTCTCGGCTCAGGACCACAACGGCCTGGCCCTGAATGCCTTTGAGATGCTGACAGTGAAAGACGGCAAGTTCGCCATCTACAAGAAGTAGGACATGATGGGGGTGACATCAACCCGCGGAGACAACCGCGGGAGCGGATCGAGCGAGGCACTCGTCCGCGGGGACCGTTGGACCCATGCGGGTCAGGAAGGTGGGAGTCATGGAGACGCGTCTTGTACGACTGGTCGGTGTTCTGATACTGGGTTGGGGGATAGGCCTGTCTGGGTGCGGCAAGGCGCCGGAGTCGCCGAAGACATCGGATGCGACAAAGGCTGCCTCGAAGCCCAAGGCGGCTGAGACGCCGAAAGCGGCAGAAGCCGGCAAGCAGGTGGAGGGCGGCGCGATCAAGGTGGGCGCGATCTTCTCCATCACGGGACCGGCGTCGTTCCTGGGGGCCCCTTCGGCGAAGACGGCCGAGATGCTCGTCGGCAAGATAAACGAGGGCGGCGGAGTGGCCGGCCGAAAGATCCAGCTCATCGTAAAGGACTCGAAGAGCAATCCGGAGAACACCATTTCACTGGCCAAGCAGCTCATCGACGAAGAGAAGGTCCTGGCGATCATCGGGCCGTCGACGAGCGGGGAGACGATGGCGATCAAGAATCTGTGCCAGGAAGCCAAGATGCTGCTGATCTCGTGCGCTGCGGCGGAAGACATCGTCAACCCTGTGGTGAGCTATGTCTTCAAGACTCCTCAGAAGGACAGTGACGCCGCGAGGTGGATCTACAAAACGATGAAGGAGCAGGGCATTTCGAAGGTGGGCGTGATCGTCAGCAGCGACGGCTTCGGGAAGGCCGGCAAGGCACAACTCGAGAAGCTGGCCGCCGAGTACGGCATCACGATCGCGATCGCCGAGGTGTACGACAAGCAGGACACCGACCTGACGGGTGTGTTGACGAAGCTGAAGGGCCAGCAGGTACAGGGAGTGGTCAACTGGTCCATCGTGCCGGCCCAGAGCCTGGTGGCCAAGAACATGAAGCAGATCGGCTTCAATGTCCCGCTGTTCCAAAGCCACGGTTTCGGCAATATCAAGTATGCCCAGGCAGGCGGTGAGGCCGCAAACGGCACGCTGTTCCCTTGCGGTCGTCTGCTGGTTGCAGAGGCCCTGCCGGAGAACCACCCGCAGAAGTCGGTGCTCATGGCCTACAAGAAGGACTACGAGGGGCGATACAAGGAAGATGCGAGCACCTTTGGCGGCCACGCGTACGATGCCATCCTTCTGCTGGTCGAGGCGATCAAGAAGGCGGGAACACCGGACAGGGACAAGGTCCGTGACGCCCTGGAAAACCTCAAAGGCGTTGTCGGGACGGCCGGCGTCTTCAACCTCTCTCCCAAGGATCACAGCGGGTTGACGCTGGACGCATTTGAGATGCTGACGGTAAAGGACGGCAAGTTCACCATCTACAAGAAGTAGCCGCCGCACGCGGGGGTAACCCCGGGACGTTGCCTGAATGAACGTGGCACAGATCATTCAATACTGCCTCTCGGGGATTACCGTCGGCAGCGTGTATGCCATTGTGGCTATTGGCTTCAACATCATCTACAACACCACGGGGATCATCAATTTCGCCCAGGGGGAGTTCCTGATTCTCGGCGCAATGATGGCCGTCAGCCTGTGTCAGGTTCTCCCCCTGTGGGCGGCGATTCCCCTGGCGGTGATGATCACCACTCTGCTGGGGGGGCTGGTAGAGCTGATCTTCATCCGGCGGGTCCGGGACGCGTCGGTACTGCGGCTCATCGTGATCACCATCGGCGTCTCGATCGTGATGCGGGAGGCGATGCTTCATGTCTGGGATGAGAAGGTCCGATCTCTGCCCTTCTTCACAGGGTCCGAGGTGTCCACGCTGAGTTTCCTGGGTGCGCACATCTCACCGCAGATTCTATGGGTGCTGGGGGTCTGTGCCGTGATCGTCACGGGGCTGACGCTCTTCTTCCGGTTCACACTGACGGGGCGGGCTATGCGAGCCTGCTCCGACGACCGGATGGCGGCTCGGCTCTGCGGTATCAACGATCGCTGGATGGTGACGCTGTCTTTCATGCTGAGCGCCGGTATCGGGGCGCTGGCGGGGTGCGTGATTTCGCCCGTGACGCAGACCCAATATGACATGGGAGCCCCACTGGCAATCAAGGGATTCACCGTGGCGATTCTCGGAGGACTGGGGAACAGCATGGCAGCCGTAGCCGCGGGGCTTCTGCTGGGACTTCTGGAGGCCTTGATGGTCAGCCAGTTCCAGGTTGCATACAAGGAGGCGGTGTCGATCGTGGTCCTCCTGCTGATCCTCGTCTTCCGACCGAGCGGCCTGTTTGCCCGGCGCGAGACGAACGCGACGAGGGCAGCCTGATGCGCCCCTGGAACTACCTGCCCTTCGGTGTGATCGCGGTTCTGGTCGTTGGGGTGCAGATGGCGCTGTCGGCCACGGACGCCACCTACTACATGACGCAGGTGACGATGTCGGCGTATTACGCCCTGGTAGTCATCGGACTCTGCCTTCTCATGGGCTACGCCGGGCAGGCATCTCTCGGTCACGCGGGGTTCTTCGCCATCGGAGGCTATACGTCGGCCGTCATGACCACGTGCAATCTGATCGCCTATCGCGACTCGTCGGTGATCGGTGCGTGTCGATGGCTGGGGTGGGTGGTCCAGCGACAGGATCTCTATGGCGAGCCCATGCTCTCGTTTGCGCCGTGGCCCGCGATCGTCACGGCGATGGTGTTGACGGGCCTGATCGCCCTGTTGATCGGGGTACCGGTCATTCGACTGCGGGGGCACTATCTGGCAATGGCCACGCTGGGCTTCGGCCTGATCATCTACCGGATTGTGCTGGGGGCGCAGGTCTTCGGGCAAGCGGACGGCATCTCGAACGTGCCTCCGTTCGCGCTGGCCTGTGGGCTGGAGGTGAACGGCAGGCCCCTGTTCCGAATCCAGAACTACTACATCGCCTGGGCCGTGGTGATAACGGCGATGGTCCTGGCGATTCACCTGGTTCATTCGCGAGTGGGAAGGGCGCTTCGCTCGATCCATCAAAGCGAGGAGGCGGCCCATTCGCTGGGAGTGGATACGTACCGATACAAGCTGTACACGTTCATCCTGAGCGCCCTGTTCGCCGCCGCAGGGGGCGCCCTGCTGACGCACTACAACGGCAGCATCGGACCGTCGGAGGTGTCAGTGATGAAGTCGGTGCGGTACGTGGCGATCGTGGCGGTTGGAGGGATGGCGAACCTGTGGGGAGCCCTCCTCATGGGAATCCTGCTGAATTTTCTGTCGCTGCGAGGGGTCTTCGGGACGTATGACGATGCCGTCTTCGGAGGCATCCTGATCGTCATCATGCTGTTTGCCCCGCAGGGTCTGCTGCGGATGCCCGAGTGGCGAAGGAAGCTACCGTTTGGACTCGGGAGGTCGCATGAGTGACGCACTGCTCGAAACGAGGAGCCTCGATCGGTTCTTCGGCGGCCTGCACGCGGTGAAGGACGTGAGTTTCCAGGTGCCGCGGGGCGTGATCAAGGCCGTCATCGGCCCGAACGGCGCCGGCAAGACCACGCTTTTCAACCTGATTGCCGGGACGATCCCGCCGCACCATGGGGAAGTGTTGTTCCGAGACCTGCCGATTACGGCCTGGAAGCCCCATGCCATCGCCGGTCTGGGCATCGCGCGGACCTTCCAGACAACGAAGCTCTTTCCGGAAATGACGGTGCTGGAGAACGTGATGGTGGGTCGGCATGCACGCACTCGCTCGGGGTTTGTGGCGGGCATGCTGAATCTGCCTCGCACCTGGCGTGAGAATCGGCAGATCGAGGCGAAGTCGATGGAGATCCTGAACGATCTGGGTCTTTGCGACCATGCGAGCGAGGTGGCATCGAACCTCTCGTTCGGCCGGCAGCGTCTGGTCGAATTTGCCCGGGCGATGGCGACGGAACCGACGCTGCTGCTCTTGGACGAGCCTGCCGCCGGGTTGAACATCTATGAGACACAGGCACTGGCGAGGCTGATCTTGAAGATCCGGGACCAGGGCGTGACGTGCCTTGTGGTGGAACACGACATGTCCCTGGTGATGAACATTTCGGACGACGTGGTGGTTCTCGATCAGGGGCAGAAGATCGCCGAAGGCCCACCGCGTTCGATCCAGCAGAATCCCGAAGTCATCCGTATCTATCTCGGTGACGACCATGCTTAGGGTTCTGAATCTTGAGGCCGGATACGGACTGCTAAGGGTCCTGAAGGGGATATCGCTTCACGTGTCTCCCGGGGAAGTCGTCGCGATCATCGGGGCCAACGGCGCGGGAAAGACGACCCTGCTGAAGACCATCGCGGGAATCTTGAGACCCCACTCGGGCAAGATCGTTTTCGGCAACCGGGGCATCGACGGCCAGTCGGCCGGGAAGATCGTGGAACTGGGCTGCTCTCTGGTGCCGGAGGGACGCCACGTCTTCAGCTCGATGACGGTCAAGGAGAATCTCCTGCTCGGCGCATACCCTCGACGACGGAGGGAACGGAACGAAGCGGAGGTTGCGACGAGCCTGGAAGAGGTCTGCGGACTCTTCGGGATTCTCAAGGAGCGGGCCGGCCAGCTTGCGGGCACGCTCTCGGGCGGACAGCAGCAGATGCTGGCCATCGGGCGTGCGCTGATGTCCAAACCCCAATTGCTGATGATGGACGAGCCGTCTCTCGGCGTCGCCCCCCTCGTCGTTCGCGATATCTACGATCGAATCGCCGGTCTGAAGCGCAGCGGAATGACCATTCTGCTCGTCGAGCAAAACGCGCGAGCGGCCCTGGCGGTTGCCGATCGCGGATACGTGATCGAGACGGGGCAGATCGTCATGGAAGGGACATCCCGGGAGTTGTGCGACAATCGGGAGGTCCAGCGGGCGTACCTCGGCAAGGAGTACCGAAGGATCGATGAGTGAGGAATCCCATGAGCCAAACCACCCTCTACAATCCGAAGTGCGAGACGATGCCCCGAGACGAGCTGGGGCAACTCCAGATCGAGCGGCTGCAATCGACGCTGAACCGGGTGTATCGCAACGTCGCGTTCTATCGCACGGCCTTCGACACGCACTGTGTGAATCTCGAGAAACTCAAGGACCTTCGCGCCCTTCGGGAGCTACCCTTCACGACGCGTGAGGACCTGCGCAAGAGCTACCCGTATGACATGTTCGCCGTTCCGCTTCGCGACATCGTGCGGATCCACTCGACGTCGGGAACGTCGGAGAAGCCCATCGTGGTGGGATACACGCGAAACGATTTGCGGAGTTGGACGGAGTGCACGGCCCGCCTCCTGGCGGCCGCCGGTATTACCGAACACGACGTGGTTCAGATTGCGCTGGACTACAACCTCTTCACCGGAGGATTCGGCTTTCACCAGGGGGCGGAGCAGATCGGTGCCTCTGTGATTCCGGCATCGCTGACGACGAGCGTCGAGAAGCAGATCGTCATCATGAAAGACTTCAAGACGACGGCACTGATCTCGACGCCGGGGCACGCCGCCAATATCGCTGCGGGCATCGAGGCGATGCAGGTGCATCCGGAGCGGCTGCAACTGAAGCTCGGCCTTTTCGGCGGCGAGCGATGGAGCGAGGCGCTCCGCCGGCAGATCGAAGATCAGCTTCACATCGTCGCGACGGACACGTACGGCCTGACGGAGGTAATGGGCCCCGGCGTGGCCGGCGAATGCCACGTACGCCAGGGTCTGCACATCAACGAAGACCACTTCATCGTGGAGGTGATCCATCCGAAGACGCTCGAGCCCGTCGGGACCGGCGAGGAGGGCGAACTCGTCTTCACGACGATCACGAAAGAAGGTTTTCCACTCATCCGCTATCGAACGGGCGACCTGACGTCGGTCACCCCGGAACCGTGTCCGTGCGGGCGGACGTTTATCCGCATGGGACGGGTGACGGGACGAACGGACGACCAGATCCTCTTTCACGGAATGGGTTTCTTTCCGTCGCAGATCGAAAGGACCCTCTCAGAGGTGGAAGGCGCCAGCCCGCACTACCAGGTCATCCTCGATCGCAAGGGCGGAGTGGACACGCTCGAGATCAAAGTCGAAGTGTCGGAGGCCATGCCCGCACTGGACATGGTCAAGACACTGGAGACACTGAGGGTTCAGCTTTCGTCTCGCCTCAAGGCCGCGCTGGATGTGGATGTGAAGGTGACGTTCGTCGAACCACGATCGCTTCGCCATGTCGTCGGTGTAAAGGATCGCGTGGTGGACAAGAGGCCGGGATAGGGCCCCTTCCGGTTTCTTCGCGGCGATGGACCGACGCCCAACCTCGGATGCGCGGCTCGCGGGAACGCTCGCCCTCCCACTCGCGAGGCCGACAAACCTGCACGCAAAATGCCCTGCTGTGATCTCTCAGTCTCGGCGTCGTCCGCCGGTAGTGAGCCATGCCAACCCGATCATCAGCGCGCCGAGTACCGCCGGAGCGGACCCGCAGCACCCGATGGGTGCGGGGGTCGGCCGAGAGAAGCTGGCCGTCAGGTTGGCGTTCTGACGCAAGGTCAGTGTCAGGGGATTGGTCATGGTCTGTCCGGCGGGCACATCGCCCGACCATCCGCTGAAGGTTGCGGTGCCCACGGGCGTGGCCGTCAGGGTTGCAGTGGATGCCGGGCTATACGCGACGGCAACCGTCCCCTGATCGGCCGGGGAGGCCGTTACCTTGGCCTTGAATCTTGGAAAGCGAATGACCTGGCCACCGTAGCCCACCGCCAGAACCTGGTCGGCGGCGCCGGCCCAGAGTGCCTGGGCTCCAAACGTCGTCGCCCGCCCCGTTGCCGTCCATTTGGAGCCGTCGAAGAAGAAGATGTCCCGTTCGGTGGAGGCGAACACGGCATTCGGCCCTGTTCCCCATATACCCGTATACGCTTCGTCTGTCGGACCGGTCATGACCGCCCAGCCCCATCCGTTGTAATGAAGCAGGGCGCCGCTCTGGCCCACTGCGAAGACATCTCTGGAGCTACTGCCCCAGATGGCCGTCAGTCGCGAGGTGGTTCCGCTGGTCATCTCGGAGCGGCCGAATCCGTCGAAGTGCAGAATCGTGCCGCCGCCGCCCACGACGAAAACATCGTTCGGGGCGCTGCCCCAGACGGCACAGAGATCCTGCGTCGTCCCTGAACTCAGGGCCGACCATGTCGTCCCGTTGTACCGAAGCCAAGTCCCGGATTCCCCAACCGCATGAACGTTGTTGGCTCCCGTGCCCCACACGTCGGTCAGGCTTCTGGTCGTGCCGCTGGTCATCAGCGACCAGACGGATCCGTCGTAATAGCGGATCTCTCCATCGCTGCCGACCACAAAGGCATTGTTGGATGCGGAGGCCCAGATGCCCCCCAGATCGACGGTGGAACCCGTGGTCGTTTCCGACCATGTTGTCCCGTTGAAGTGCAGGCATGCCCCACTGTCACCGGCGGCGAAGACGTCATTCGGGCCAGTCCCGCTGATGCACTTGAGATAGGGCCTCGGTCCGCTTGTTCGATCTTCCCATCCGGTTGCGGTTTGTCGCAGCATCGTCCCGGAGTCACCGACGACCATGGCCCCACCGGCTCCCGAACTCCAGATGCCGTAAAGGCGCGATCTTGTGCCGCTGGTCTGGGCCGACCATGCGGCGCCGTTGTAGTGGACAATCGTGCCCTCAGAGCCGACCGCCAGGACGTCCGCAGGGCTGTTGCCGTAGACGCCAAAGAGCCAACTGCCGGTCGTCGAGGGCATCGCCGACCATGCCGCACCGTCGAAATGCTGGATCGACCCGCCGGAGCCTACCATGAACACATCGCTCGCCCCCGTGCCCCACACATCCAGCCGCCAGCCGCCCGGCGCCAGCAGGCTCCAGGCCGTCCCGTCGTAGTAAATCGCTGAGGCACGACAGGCCCCATAGACGTTATTCCAGGCTGTTCCCCACAGGGCCTGAACGTCCTCATGAAGGGCCCCCATGTCGAAGGCCGTCCAACTCACACCGTCATAGTGGAGAACCGTCATCCACCCCCCGGCAAAGAGATTGTCGGGAGCAGTCCCCCAGAGGGCGTACAGGTCCATCGTGGTCGGACTGGTCATGAAAGACCAGGCGGAACCGTCGTAGTGGAGGATCGTGCCGGCTGAGCCGACGGCAAAGACGTTGTTGGGTGCGAAGCCATAGACTTCACCCAGCCAGACCGTCGTGTTGCTGTCCATCGACGTGACCGTGTCGCCCAGAACCCGAAGAATCGTCCCGCCATCACCAACGACGAAGCCGTCGTTAGGACCGTTAAGCCAGACCTCGGTGAGCGTGGCTCCTGTGGGCAGAGGGTTCAGCCAGGCCCAGTCGGGACCGGCTGAGACAGCCGGGCGGCAACAGAGACCGATGAAGGCCACCAGAACGAGACGGCGGAGTCCTCTGAGCGGGGTAGACGCGGGCAGGCCAGTCGTCACCTGGTACATGTTTCGAGACCTCCATTGCTGAGCCCGGGGAGATGAGCAATTGAATCGGATCGATGGTCCGCTCCGTTGCCGACCACGTGAAGGGTGCGGCAAGGTTCATATCGCTATTGTCTGGCCCCTTCGGCGTCCGTGTCAAGACACTGCTTCTCGATGTCGGCATGGCGCGTTCGGCGTCGGCGGATCGCCGAACGAAAAGAGGCACGACCGGGCTTCGGCGACTGGACTCATACAGGTGTACGTGGAACAATGACCGATGGGCTGGAGATGCGATTGTGGCGTGGTGTGTGTGGCCGGCATCGACAGGCAATGGGAAGCCGCGACGTGTATGCGTTAAGCGGATGGAACCGTCTCCACGGGAGATCGGCTTTGAACAAGAGGCCTGCGGGTTTCACCCTGATCGAACTGCTGGTGGTCGTGGCGATCATCGCGCTATTGATTTCGATGCTGGTGCCGTCGCTGAACATGGCTCGCCATCGGGCCAAGGCGTCGGTCTGCATGAGCAACCTCCGACAGATCGGCCTGTCGCTGCGCAACTATGCCGATGATCATGCGGGGCGCATTCCGTGTGGCGCCGCAACCCCCACTCCGTACGTGCCGGAGGATATGGCCTCGAATCAGATCTGGAGCGGCGGCGCCCGGACGCATGCCGGCCTGGGCCTGCTGCTGGGCCGCCACGCACCGAACCCTCGGATCCTGTTCTGTCCCGCCGACGGCGCGAGCGATCTGGAACACGAGATGCCGAAGATCCGCACCGACAGCGATGCGTTTGCCTCGTACCTGTACCGTCACCGGGACGACATCGAGCGACCGCTGCTGGATGCGCCGGGCCGCAACGGTGAAGACCAGCCCGCCCGTGCCTGGGCCCTGGATGTCAATAGTCTGGGTGAAGGCCCCGCCCTGCACCTGAATCATGAGGGCCGGTGGGCGCACGTCCTTTACGGGGACGGCAGCGTCAGCGGATTCGACAATCGTCAGAACCTGTTCAGTATCCGGCCGGAAGACTTTGCGGACTATCCGACGCGGCTACCGGGCCGTCTGGATGCGATTCTGCGAACGGCCGATCGAGGGTACGGGGGTGGGCCGCTGTCGCCCAACGAACCGAACGGGCAGCGCCTCTGACGACGAAGCGAGAAGAAAGAGGACGCAGGAGGGCAAGTCTTCCGACCGATGGAGGACTCGCCCCCCTGCCGATCCCGAAATGCTTCCGCGGCACGTCTGCCGCCGATTACCGAATCAGGTGCTCGGCAATCTGAATGGCGTTCAGCGCGGCCCCCTTGCGGATCTGGTCGCCGCTGAGGAACAGCTCGATTCCATGAAGGTCGGGCTGGCTGATGTCCTGGCGGATGCGTCCGACGAACACGTCGTCGCCATCGCTGGCGTCGATCGGCATGGGATAGCGGTTCGACTGAACGTCGTCCTCAAGCCGGACGCCCGGGGCGTTTCGGATGGCTTCGCGGACCTGATCGGGCGTCATCGGCCGCTGGAACCGCAAATTGACCGACTCGCTGTGGGCGCGAAGCACGGGAACGCGAACGCACGTCGCGCTGATCAGAATGCGATCGTCGTGGAACATCTTGCGTGTCTCGTTGACCATCTTCATCTCTTCCTTCGTGTAGCCGTTCGGCTGGAAGACGTCGACGTGGGGGAAGAGATTGAAGGCGATCTGATGGGGGAACTTCGAGGGAGTCACCTTGCCGCCGGCGAGGATGGTGCGGGTCTGTTCCTGAAGCTCGACCATGGCCTGAAAACCGGCACCGCTGGCCGCCTGATAGGTGCTGACGATCATCCGCTCGACCGGGTTGACCTTGTGCAACGGCCAGACCGCCACGACCATCAGAATCGTGGAGCAATTGGGATTGGCAATGATGCCCTTGTGCCTGGCGATGTCGCCCGGATTGACCTCGGGCACAACCAGGGGAACTTCAGGCTCCATGCGGAAGGCCGAACTGTTGTCGACCACAACCGCGCCGCACTGGGCGGCGATCGGAGCAAACTTCTTGCTGATGGAGGCTCCGGCCGAGAACAGGGCGATGTTGACGCCCTTGAAGCTGTTCTCCGTCAGCTCGGCGATGGTGTGTTCCCGACCGCCGAAGGTTACCGTCTTACCCGCCGACCGCGCCGAGGCCAGAAATGTGATCTTGTCCATCGGGAACTTGCGCTGTTCCAGAATCCGGATGAACTCCTGCCCGACCGCTCCGGTGGCACCCACTACTGCAACATGCCGACTCATATCCGACTCCTTGCCCAGGAAAAAAAAACGGCCCGCACGTAAGCGGGCCGGTGGTTACCCTTTATTACCTCGTGCGACTTATTCCCCTTAGGCCACCTCCACCGTTACCGAGGGACTCGATGTGGCCTTGAGGCACACGCGCTTCAAGTACGTGCCCTTGCTCGTCGCCGGCTTGAGCTTTCGAATGTGGTCGATGAACGCCGTGATATTGGCCCTGAGGTCGTCATCGGTGAAGCTGGACTTGCCCACCACAGCGTGGATATTCCCGCCGTCGTCATTACGAAACTCGACCTTGCCGGCTCCGTATTCGGTCACGGCCGTTCCGACGTCGGGCGTAACGGTGCCGCTCTTGGGACTGGGCATCTTGCCCTGAGGACCCAGGACGCGCCCGAGCTTTCCGACCTTCCCCATCATCGAGGGGTGAGCAATCGCCACGTCGAAATCGGCCCAACCGTCGAGAATCTTCTTGACGAGATCCTCGGCACCCACCTCAATGGCCCCGGCGGCCTTGGCGGCCTCGGCCGCGGCCCCTTCGGCGAAGGCGATCACCTTCTTGGTGGAGCCGATGCCCTTGGGCAGCGACACGGCACCGCGAAGCGCCTGATCGGCCTGCTTCGGATCGATACCCAGCCAGAGGACGACTTCGATCGTCTCGTCCCAGTTCTTGCGGGGCCTGGCACCCTTGTACTTCTTCTGCACCTTGACCGCCGACATGTCCTTGACGGCCTTGATCGCCTGATCCAGAGGGATCGGCTTGTCGCCCGTACTGTAGTTCATCTGGGCCTTGTATCGTTGTGACTTCTCAACCGCCATCTCTGCCATCTCCCGCAGGGTCGACCGCACTTAGTCTACCACGTCAATTCCCATCGAGCGTGCGGTCCCCGCGATGATCTTACCGGCCGCCTCGACATCGAACGCATTCAGGTCCTGCATCTTCCTTTCGGCGATCTGCCGAACCTGATCCCTGGTCACCGTGCCGACCTTGTTCTTGTTCGGCACGCCACTGCCCTTTTCCAGAGCCCCGACCCGAAGCTCGGGATTCGTCGGTTGCGCTGCCATCCGCAGCAGAACCGATGCGGGCGGGCTCTTGACCTTGAACGTGAAGGTCTTGTCTTTGAAGACCGTGATCTCCACCGGCAGCGGCAGCCCCATCGACTCCTTGGTCCGTTCGTTGAACTGCGAAACGAACTGACCGATGTTCACGCCGTGTTGCCCGAGTGCCGGACCGATCGGCGGAGCGGGGGTCGCCTGACCACCGGGGGCCTGCACTTTGATAACCGTTAATACTTCCTTTGCCACGATGACACCTAACTAGAGACTTAAACCGGCTCCAAGTTCCAATACTCGACGTCCACCGGCGACTGACGACCGAAAATCATCAGCAGCACTGTGACCATCCCCTTCTGCTCGTCGATCGCCTCAACGTCACCCTCGAAGTTCTCGAACGGACCTTCGCGGATCTTGACGCGATCTCCCTTCTTGAAACGAATGCCTGAGAGCGCCGCCTCGTCTTCCGGCTGAGCCACGGCGGCCAGCATCCGTTCGACCTCGGAATCCTTCATCGAGGTCGGACGACCATCCGACTGGATGAAATCGCCGACACCGGTGGTTTCTTTGATCAGGAACCATACGTCTTCGGCCACCGAGCCGTCCGACTCGGTGGACATCTCGACGAAGACATAACCGGCGTAGAGTTTTCGCTGAACGATCCGGGCCCGACCGCGACGGATGCTCTTTTCCTTGACCGTGGGGACCAGAATCCGCCCGATTCGATGCTCCAATCCTTCGATCTTGACCTTGCGGACCAAGGCGTCGCGAACCTGCTCTTCCTTGTTGCTGGCGACGCGAAGCACATACCATTTCATCGGACGAGAAGCGACCGTCTCCTGGACCACCGGTCCGCCGGACACAACCGGCTCACCGGTCGAATCGGCCGATTCCAGTTCGGCTGGATTGGAAGCCCCATCAGGAATGAGCTCAGTGTCGCTCATAGTGCATCACTCATCATCTTGTTGAATACACCCGGTGCCATCTGGAGAACGCCGATTACATGGAAGAACCAGGCGAAGACCACGTCTACCGTAAACAGGAGCATCCCCATAACGACCACGGTGAAGATCACGACTTTCGTCGAGCCGATGACTTCTTTCTTGCTCGACCAACTGACCTTCTTTATCTCACCCTCGGTCAGGATCATGAAGTCGCAGGATCGGGCATTCAGACCGACGACCCAGTAGACCAGGAGTCCCAGACCGATCAGGAACAACGTCGGAAGACCCAGTTGCAGATACTGGGTCCACGCCTTATCGGGTTCGACGTAGATCTCCATCTCGCTGTAGAGGAACTGCCAGAAGCAGGCGATCAGGACGCCCGCAAAGATGGCCGTGCCCACGCGGGTATAGTACCCCTGGCCGGGCTTGTAGATGGCCAGTCCGCCGACGCGAGAGACGGCGCTGCCGCGCCGGATCCCACCGAGCCGGCGTGGTGCAGCCCCGGACTCGTCGGGAACTTCGATCTCATCCGCCATATCCGGCTCCTGCTCGTCCTGCGAACCTGCCACACGGTCCTGCTCTTCGGCCGGAGAGGAAACGCCTTCCCGATCGGAGTCCCGCGGGACCGAGACATCCGACTCAGGGCGATGGTTCCGCTTGTTCGCCTTGGTCTTTCCTTTGGCCATAAACCGTCCACCACCCCAGTAGGGTACGCTTTCCCGTCTTACCTCAAGGGGTCGGATCTCACTGCCGTCCCCCCATGTGTCGACCAGGGGCGAAGGGACTCGAACCCCCAACCGCCGGTTTTGGAAACCGGTGCTCTACCAATTGAGCTACACCCCTTGCCCGCCGCGTCAACAGCCGGCGGTGTTACTTCCTCTTGAGTTTGTGCATCGTATGCTTGCGCGTACGAGGACAGAACTTCTTGAGTTCGAGTTTCGGGGCCCCGCCCTGCACATTGACCTGCGTCCGGTAGTTCAACTCACCGCAGTCTGTACATTGGAGGAAGACCCACTCACGTTTTGCGGCCTTGGCCATCGACTCAACTCCCCAAACCACCGCTGCCGGCGGGAATCAGCTTGTTTTCGGCACACTCACCGGGTCCCACCGGTCATCGGATGCCAAAGCCGGCGCTATTCAATCACCTTGATCACAACGCCCGACCCCACCGTTCGACCGCCTTCGCGGACGGCGAACCGGAGTCCCTCTTCCATGGCGATCTTGTGCTTCAGCGTGACTTCCATTTCAACGTTGTCGCCAGGCATACACATGTCGGCACCCACCAGGTTCAACTGTCCGGTCACGTCGGTGGTTCGGAAATAGAACTGGGGGCTGTAGCCGTTGAAGAACGGCTTGTGCCGGCCACCTTCGTCGGCCGTCAGGACGTACACCTGGGCCCGGAACTTCGTGTGCGGCGTGATCGAGCCGGGGGCCGCCAGGACCTGACCGCGCTCGACCTCTTCGCGCTCGACACCCCGCATGAGGCAGCCGACGTTGTCGCCGGGCATGCCTTCGTCGAGGGTCTTGTTGAACATCTCAACGCCCGTGATGGTGGTCGTCCGGGTTTCTTTGATCCCGACGATTTCGGACTGGTCGCCGACCTTCACCACGCCACGCTCGATACGGCCCGTCACGACGGTACCGCGTCCCTTGATGCTGAAGACGTCTTCGATCGGCATCAGGAACGGCAAATCGTGTTCGCGCTTCGGCTCGGGGATATTCGTGTCCAGGGCTTCCAGCAGATCGTAGATGCACTTGGACTTTTCGTTGTCCTTGCCCTCGCCCTGCATGGCGCCGAGGGCCGAACCGCGAATCACCGGAACGTCGTCGCCAGGGAAGTCGTACTTGCTGAGCAGTTCGCGAACTTCCATCTCGACGAGGTCGAGGAGTTCGGGATCGTCGACGAGGTCGACCTTGTTGAGGAACACCACGAGGGCGGGCACGTTCACCTGGCGGGCCAGGAGGACGTGTTCACGGGTCTGAGGCATCGGGCCGTCGGCGGCGGACACCACCAGAATCGCACCGTCCATCTGGGCGGCGCCGGTGATCATGTTCTTCACATAGTCGGCGTGCCCGGGACAGTCCACGTGGGCATAGTGGCGCTTGTCCGTCTCATACTCGACGTGGGCCGTAGCGATGGTCAGAATCTTGGTCGGGTCGCGACGGCCGTCCTTTTCGGACGCCTTGGCGACGCTGTCATAACTCCTGGCAGTAGCCAGACCCTTGGCTGCCAGTGTCATGGTAATAGCCGACGTCAGCGTCGTCTTGCCGTGATCGACGTGACCGATCGTGCCTACGTTAACGTGGGGCTTGGTTCGTTCGAATTTGCCCTTGGCCATGCCTACATGTCCTCCACTCTGGTTACGACTCCAAACGAGTTCAGATATAACCTGCCTGAATTCAAGCTGCTGACGGGGGTCGAACCCGTGACCTCGTCCTTACCAAGGACGCGCTCTGCCAACTGAGCTACAGCAGCACCGTCGGCCATTTAACGGGTCCGTCCCGATACGCCGGACCGTCCTGCAAAATCGGCGTTCGGGTCCCAAGTGGTACCCGAAGATCCATCAGTATAAAGTCTTTTCCGTGGCAGTCAAACCCAAAAAATGCAACCCGACCACAAAGACAACGTCGGGTCACCCAGAATCGGCACCCAAGCCGGCCCTTACCGCCGGCGGGTCCGACGACGAGAGTCCCGCGAGGCTGGGCTTGTAGACGACTTAGTTGCGGACAGTGCCACGACCGGCGAGACAGGCGCCCGCCAAAGTACAACACAGAAGTATACCAAGCAGATCGTGTGGATCAATACCAGAACGTAAGTTGCTGTCCCGTGGCCATCGATAGCGTTGGCCATCGGCATCAGCCAGGCGAACCGCGAATCCTCGATCGGCTGGACCGTGGAGAAGTTATAGAACTGTCCGACGGCCAGCAAAAGCAGGCCCGGGAGATACCTCCAACCTGCCCCGACGAGCCAAGCGGCCAGGATCATAGCCGGAAACCCATATCGCTCATGGATTTCCGTCGGGAGGACGAAGAAGCCCATCGCCATGGCGGCCCCTGCCGCAGCGAGGGTCCGAGAGTCAGAGCCGCGTCGATAAGTGACCCAGACGACCCATAACGAAAACGATGCCAAGAGGAGCAAGCCGATGTGTTTGGGCGCGATCGGCCCCAGAAAAGGAACCTGATCTTCCGGCGTGAACACATAGTACCAGCGCGGCAGGTCCGGACGCGAATTCATCAGCCACCATGGGTTGAACGCGCACACGCTGACCCAGTGGTACTGCCCAGGGGCCTTCACGTAGGTGTCGAGGGCCTTGCCCGCAGCATCCCGAGCGGCGAACGGAATCAGAATCACGACCGCCGAGACCACCAGTCCGCCGACGAGTTTGGAAAGGGCCAGGACGATGCGTTTGGGCGGAAGGTCCCCTTCATGCTCCGATCCCGCGACCCACATCTCATGGCACTTTCGCAGAACGACGGCGAGGAGTACGGGTGCCAGGACGATCGACTGAAACTTGGTCAGCATCGCGGCGCCGAACAGCACCCCCACCCAGAACGGTCGCCACGTGACCAAACAGGCCAGACAGAGCAGCATCAGCAGCGAATGAACGGCATCCACCTGCCCCCAGCACGCCGAGTTGTAGATGACCCCGGGCAGAAACAGATAGATCACAGAGAGGGCCAGCGCCGGCCACGCCCCCCGCACACGTCTGAGCAGTACGAAGAGGGCCGCCGCACCGGCCAGATCGAACAACAGGGCCGGCAGCTTGATCCAAACCGCCAACTGGCGAAGTCGATCGGGGACATCATAGGGCATGGCCCTGGCCAACCCCGCGCGAAGGCGATCACCGGCCTGACGGACGATCTGGTCGTAGACCTCGGGGTGGCCGGCCAGGCTTTCGCGCATTCGGCGTTGATCTTCGGGTGTGATCAGCCGCATGCCCAGCAGCGACTTCTCCATCATGTCGCGGTACGCGGGCGTGCCCTTGCTCCGCAGATAGCCGTCGATCAGTTCAAGGGTTTTGACGATCTGTCGCCGTGAACTCAACCGCTGCATGGCGGCTTCTGCAGGGTCCGGCTGCCCTTTTTCGGAACCGGGCTGCCGAAACTTCTGGCCGGTAAAGACCTCATAGAGCCACGGCACGCGAGACAGAACCAGGATGTACCCCGGCGGATAGTTGCAGGCGAGTCTGCCCTCAAGGCGATAGGGCGCCCCCAGATCCACCCGATGTGCCGCATCCGCCCAGTTGAAGAACCACAGAAGATCGGGCACATACCCCGGGGTGCCGGCCATGTAGATGCGAAGCATCAGCCCCCCCACCAGAGCGACCAACAGGACGATCACCGGAGGCAGGATGCCCCCCCCCCATGAGGCCTGCCGCTGAGAGGGTTGGTGATCCGTTGCGGTGGTCTCTGCTTTGGGCACGTGTCAACCTCCGAACGAGGTGTCAGAACTGATGGACCCGACATTCATTCCCGAGGAACCGATCCTGGTTCGACGCCGCACGTCGGATCTGTTGGGGGACGACAGTCCACGCGGGACCGAAGACCCGCCCATAGAAGTAGCCGGGAACGATCAGTGTCCCCTGCCGCCGAGCCCCGCCCGATCAATGATTCCCGGAACACAGTCGTCCCAGCCGAGCGTCATCAGATGGGCCCCTTGACACATCTGCTTCATCGCCGCGACGAGTTCGCCGGCGATGTCGGTAGCCACCTTCTTGAGGTCTTCCTTGGGGGTGTCGGCAAGGCGCTTCATGATCGGCTCGGGAACCACCACGCCCGGGACAGACCGGTTCATGTACTTGGCCATGCCAAGGCTCTTGAGCACGACGATCCCCACAAGGACCGGCACCTTGATATGCTCGACCTGCTTCATGAATGCCTCGAAGGCCGCCGGATCGTAGACCGCCTGCGTCTGGATGAACTGGGCCCCCGCTTCGACCTTCTTCTCCATCTTGATAATCTGGGGTTCGACGGCCTCGGCGCACGGCGTGACGCAGGCCCCCCTGAAGAACTTCGGCGACCCGTCGAGCTTGTTCGGATTGCCTTTGATGTCGACGCCCATGTCTGTGCCGGATTCGAGGCGACCGATCGCTTGGAGGAGTCCGACGACGTCCAGATCGTAGACGGGCTTGCACCCCGGATGATCCCCCATCGTGGTGTGATCGCCGGTCAGGCACAGCACGTTGCGGATGCCCAACCCATAGGCGCTGAGCAGGTCGCTCTGGAGGGCCAGGCGATTCCGGTCGCGACAGACCATCTGGAAGACCGGTTCGATGCCTCGATCGACCAACATGTGGCAGGCCGCCATGCTGCCGAAGCGCATGACGGCGGTCTGGATGTCGGTGACGTTGACTGCAACGACCTTGCCCTTCAGATAGTGCTCGGCCTCGTGCAGTGCCGGTTCGATGTTGATGCCCTTGGGGGGACCGATCTCGCCGGTAACGACGAACGTGCCCGCCTCGAGGGCGGCCTGAAACTGGCTGACGGCCTCACTCATGCCTTCTTCTCCTGATCGAGCATCTCCTGATGAGTCAACCGGCGGATGCCCGCTCCACGATCCTTGCGCCAGTCCCTGGCGGCTCTCATCGTGCGAAGTTCGTCGAGCTTGCCCCGGGCTTTGAGCCGCTCATAGATCTGATACCACGCACAGTCCATGTCCTTGTTGACCTCGCACTTGCCCTTGTTCGTGCCGCCGCACGTGCCGTTGATGAGGCTTTTGCTGCACCGAGCCATAGGGCAGATGCCGCCCGTCCAGGCCAGTACGCAATCGCCACAACCTCGGCAATTCTCTTCCCAGATCCCGTGAGCCTTGTTGTAGCCGAGGAACGAGGTGTTCAACCCGGGCAGGAAAGGTACCTCCGGGAAGAGATCCGACATGAACTGAACGCCCGCACCGCAGGCAATGCTCAGCACGGCGTCGTACTGCCGCGGGTCCTTCTTGAGATTGTTGATGAACTCGCGATCGCACTGGCGTGTGATGCAGTCGACGTCGACGGTCAGGTCCAGCCCCTTCTGCCCTGCGGCCAGGCGGAGTTGCGAGGCCAGCAGGTCGGCCTGCTTCTCGCCACCGGTCAGACACACGGTCACACACCCGCCGCAGCCGAGGATCAGCACCCGCTTGAAGGGCGCCAGTGTCCCCAGGATTTCCTCGAACGGTTTTCGTTCACCTACGATCATCCGGATGCACTCCCCATGCGGCCTGTGCCGCTATTCGACGTCTGGCTACCGGCCGGCCCCTGCCGTCTGCGGGCTCGGGACCGAAACGCCGCCGATCACGAAGCCGCGGCGATCTTCTCGGCCGCCGCCGCCATGGCGGTTCGCATGGCAGCCCTGCCCTGATCCGCCGCCTCGACCCATTGCAGGCGTTCCGGATTCAGTCCGACTTCCTTGAGCAGCGTGCGCACCTGCTCCACGCGTTTTTGAACCCGTTCGGTGGTTCCGGGATATCGGTCGCCGCCGACCGAACAGGCCACCACGATCACGCCGGCGGCGCCCTGTTCGAACGCACCAAGGATCTCGGCTGAGCCCAGGCGACTGATGCTCGGCAGGTACAGCTCGGAGACCCCGTCAACGGCATCGTCGGTCGCCCCACCCCAGGCATTGGCCGGGGCATGAAAACCGGAAACATAGGCCACGATCGACCGGCGGGCCGCTCGTCTTCCGGCTGCGACGATCTCGGCCGTCTGGCGAATCACTTCTTTGACATCCCAACCGCGTGCGACGATCGCATTGGCCGGACAATCGGCGATGCACATGCCGCAGGCCTGGCAAAGGGAAGACTCGATACGTGCCACGTCGGTAACCTTGGGGATCTCGAAGGGGCAGACTCGCAGGCACGTCAGACAGGCGGCGCACTTGTCGACCAACACCTCGGCGCCGCTGCCACAGCTCATGCAGCGTCGCGCCTCGCGAAGGACCGTTTCCTCATCCAGCGTGTGCTCGAAGGCGGCGAAGCTGCTCGTGCGGCGATCGGCCGGATCGGCGGGCACGCTGCTTCGCTCGACCTTGCTCACCTTGCCGGCCGTCTTGGCATCGATCTTCTCGATGTACGGAGGCGTGGTGTCGTGGATCTCGATCGGCCGTCCGGACAGATACAGATCGACCGCCTTGGCGACGCGATGCCCGTGGGCACATGCCTCGACCGCCGAACCGGGCGTGGTGACGATCTCGCCGCAGGCGAACACGTCGGACAGACTCGTCTGGTGTGTCGCGGGGTTGTAGCGAAGCCGGCCTCGCTCATCGACGGTCAGACCGCTGTCCTTCGTGAACCCCATGTCGGCGCTTTGCCCGATCGCCATGACGACCGAGTCGCATTCGACGGTGATCTGATCCCTATCGTCGTATTCGGGTGCGAACCGCCGCTGGTCGTCGAACACCTGCGTAACCTTGCGGGCCCTGACGCCGACGATCTGCCCGCCGCGAATCAGGACCTCGACGGGTCCACGTCGGTGGATGAAGGTGATCCCCTCTTCCAATGCCTCGCGCTGTTCCCATGACCAGGCGGGCATCTCCTTCTCGTCTTCCAGGCACATCATGCGGACACGCGTCGCGCCCAGGCGAACCGCCGTTCGGGCCGCATCGACCGCCACGTTGCCGCCGCCGACGATCAGCACGTCCTTGCCGATGTCCGGGCGCCTGTCGAACGCCGCGGCGGTCAGGAAATCCATCACCAGGTGAACCCGCGGATGCTCGATACCGGGCAGCGGCAGCGATCGGCTCTTGGCCAACCCCGTAGCGATCACGATCGCCTTGAAGCCCTCGGCACGAAGACCGGCGATCGTCTTGTCCTTGCCGATCTCTATACCCGTTCTCAGTTCCACACCGTGGGCAAGAATCCACTGGATGTCCATCTCGAGCACGTCTCGAGGGAGGCGGTATTGGGGGATGGCCGTGGCGGGAATTCCGCCGGCAATTGCAAATCGCTCGAATACGGTCGGACGGTAGCCCAATTTCGCCAGGTCCAACGCGGCAGTCATGCCGGCAGGCCCGGAACCGATGATCGCCACAACCGCCTTATCCTGAGCGGCGGCGCGGTGGACGGTCGCCCCTTTGGACCCCTGAAGTTCGGCCACGAATCGCTTGAGTTCCCGCACGGCCACGGGCTGATCCACTTCCCACCGGCGGCAGTTGGCCTCACAGGGGTGATGGCAAATCCGCCCGCAAACGGCCGCAAAGGGAAGGGCGTCTCGAATCAGGTCGATCGCTTCGCGCCATTTCCCCCGAGCAATCAGCTCGACATAGGCCTGCACATCGGCATGAACGGGGCAGTGATACTTGCAGGGTGGCCACTCTCTATCCAGCAACGCCGTCGGGCTGGACAGTTGCGACAACTCCCTGGACGTGAGATCACCGTGTGACATCGAATCCAACCCTCTCCGCCGGAATCTTCGGGTGAGGAACAGCGACAACTCGCGTGTGGTACTACCCGCAGACGCCCTTACTGTAAGACCATGCCTGATGGGCTGTCAACGGCAGCCAGGATGAGCCGACCTCTTGTTCCGCTCGATGGAATCCGGTCTGTCTGCTGGCGGCCAATGAAGGGGAGCCCAAAGACAGGTGGCCGCGTGGGTCTCGACCACGCGGCCACCGATCTGTTTTGGAAAGGAAGTTCGGAATACTGGGATATCCGCACTGCGGATCATTCGATTCTCACTGATTGAAGAGCTCTTCGGGGGTCACCCCACTCGATCAGACTCTTCCCGACGCCCTGATCGCATCGTCCTTACAGGCTCGTCCTGCGGACTTCATGGGCATCACCATCAGCACTCTAATAGGAGTATACACGCACTCTCCAAGGAGTCAATAGGCCAATTTGGAAATCCGCAAGAAATGGGAGTCCGGTGCTGGGACCTGGGGGGGAACCCCGCCGGATGGAATGCGGAGGCATTGGCATATAACATCTTTTTATGAAGTACTTTACAAATAGCCATCGGGCGACTATCTACCACCCATCGCTTGTCCGGACACCCCCGACTTCCAGTCACTTCTCTCGCGGATCGATCACCCCCGCTTGAGCCAAAGCAGGAGGTCCAGGAGTGCGACCTTGGCGCCGGGGTCCGACGTCAGCGTGATCTGGACGTGATTCGGGCCCTGCTTGATAAGACTTGGGTTCACCTGGTATTCGACGTAGGTGGCGACACTCTTGCCGGGTAGCAACGAGGCTCCGTTCAGGGTAACGGCCAATTCGACGCGCTCGGCCGGAGCCTGCAGGCGGAGGTGAAGCATGGCATTGAACCGAATCCCCTGTGCGGTCCCGGCGGTGAGATCGTCGCCGACGAGGAGAACAACCTTGGCGGGCTTTCCCGGCTCCAGGGTGATCGGGGTTTCCGGTGAGACGAGTTGCCGATTCAGCCACTTCATGCCGCCCGAGAACCAACGGTTGATGGAATCGACGCCGCGGGCCCCGGTCGTGTACACCTTGTCCAGACCCGCCAGCGTCTTGGGATCGCCGAGTTGGCGCCAGAGCGGGCTGTTGGGGTTGAAGAAGTTGAACATGTAGATCCCGTCGGCCCCGGCCTGCCAAGCCTCTGCCGCGCGGGCGCGATAGCATTCGATCGAGCCTCGAACCTTTGCCGCCTCCTTGTCGCGCATCCGCGTCTCGCTGAGGCTCGGATAGACCGGCACGCCGTACTTGTGGCCGAGCTTGACGCTGACCTCCCAGGGATTCAGGCGGAAGTAGCAGCTCATCGCCCACCAATCGATAAGGCCTTCGGACATCCACCGCTCGATATCCAACCCGATGGCTTTGCACCATTCGACGGAATCCGGCGTCCGAGTGGCTACCAGAATCGGCTTGCCCCGTTTGGCACCCACCTCGTCGGCCATCTTGCGTACGCGACGCATCAGGTCGGTCATCATGTCCAGCTCTTCCTGCCCGACCGGCTGGCCCATGGCGTGCTTCTTGAAGAACAGCGGGTGGCGCAGCCAGTCGAGCATCACGCCGTCGACGTCATAGTTGTTACAAACCTCTTCGACGTATCGGAACGCCATGTCGCGGATCTCGGGATGGGTGAAATCCACCGCCGACCAGGCGCCGTTCTTGGTTCTCTTGTCCCGGGTGCCGACGAGCCAGTCAGGGTGATCCTTCTTGAGCTTGGGAAACAGCAGCGGAGAGTACCAGTCGTTCCACGCGTCGTGCGTGTCGTTCATGCGCATCGACCAGAAGACCTCGATGCCGTTCTTGCGGCAGAAATCGACGACGATCTTGAGCGAGTCGGTGCCCTGTTCGAGGAACTCGGCGGTCTTGTTCTTGTCGAAGCCCTTCTCCTTACACGTGAAGACCTCACCGACCTTGGTGTTGTGCGTGAACATGCCGAAGCCGGACGACCAGGTGCAGTAGACGATGGTATCCACCTGCGAACCGATCAGGGCGGTCGTGCGTTTGGCCAGCAATTCTTCGGCCGTGGCCTTCTGGCAGTAGTAGACCGGCTCGTTGCCGTCGTTGTCGAAGATGATCCGTCGCTTCCTGTGAGCTGCGTCTTTCCTCGCCTGCCCCATCGTCTTGGAGCTGTAGGAGGCGGCCGAGCCCTCGCCGGCCCATGCGGACTGATCGGCCCGGACCCCAAAGCACACGGCCAGCATGAGACTCACGGCGGACAGGCCGAACGAACGATGGTTGGGCTGCATCGAACTCCTCACTCTCGAAGCGGAGGCCTTGGCACGAACCCCGCATCATACGGTACCCAAAGTCGCGCATGCGGCAAGCTGTGAGATGTGCGGCCCCCCATCCGAAAGACTCTCGGCAGGGACCCGTCGGTCGAGGGAATGGGCCAGATGACCTTGCTGAGATAGCCCCTCCCCGATGCGGCGAGAGGCTGAAGGCCGGCAACCTTTCACCCCCCCTGTTCCCGTTATCTACTGCGGTTTGCCTCACCCCGAAGGTCGTCAAGCAGTTCGCCCACGCCCAGGGCGCGAGCGGCGGAGTTCAGGTACCCATGGTCGAAGGGGGCAGGGTTCAAGAGCATTCCAATCACGTCATGACGACTCTTCTCGCTGCCCCGCCTTATCCAAAGAAGCTTGGACAGTATCGCGTCCTCTCTTGAGACCACCGGCATGTCCAGATTGGGCGAGATCGGGTGCCTCACGCTCCGGCTGAGTTCCCCGGGTATGCAGACAGCGGTATACAGGTCCACCTTGATGAGCGTCTCGCTGTCGATCGCTCGAAACATCTGTCTCGTACGAAGTGCCTCTCGGGCAGCCTCGTCGCTCAGCAGGAACCTCCGGGAAAGCGCAGCGATCAATCGGTGGGATACAGGGCTGTCGGAACAGGGCTCGATGACAACGTCGACATCCTGCGTGAAACGAGGCTCGCCATACAAGGACGATGCCAACCCACCCGTCAGGTGAAACCGGACCCCGGCCTCCTCAAGGGCATCGGCGACCTTTCGCAAGGTTATTTCCAGATCATCCGGGTTGTCCACGCCTTCTGCACTCTTCGAGCAGCTTCTGTGCGCCGGGATCGGTCAAGTACATTCGCTTGGCCACACGCCACTTGATTTCCCAATCTGATAGAGACGGGGCTTCTTGCCGGATCTGAAGGGCCAACATACGTTGCATCGAGGCGAAGAGCGAGCAGACTCTCTGAAACCGCTCCTCCACAGTCAGGCGGGCGATTGCATCTCTGTAATAGTCTTCGACGTCCCTCATGGTTCCGCTTCTCACGCGGCGGCCGAACAGCGGGCGCTATTGTAGCACGTGCTCTCCGCTGAACAACCGAGGGACATCCGTCCCGAACGATCGGACGAGGGACGGACGCCGCAGGCTGCCACCCGGCAGCGACGCACCGCCAAGAACCCGGAATGAAGGCGACGCGGCTTTGAAACCGGCAGCATCACGGATAAACCGTTGAACATGTCCATGATCTATGGGAGCATTTGATATTGGGCTGTCCTTGTCGGACCGGGCCCGGAAGTCATCCCCGTTCCAAGAATTGAAGCCGCTGGCGGTTCTCATCATGTCGTTTCAATGAGAGATCCCGGGAGCATGCTTTCCGCCACGATGCCCGATCGTTGTCCAGAGCCCCTTTGTGGGCGAACAGGAGCAAGACGAGATGAAGACCCAAGCATATGGCGTCTTGTCCTGGGTGTTCTTCGCTGCCGTTTCGGCGGTTGCTGTCGGCGGAGAACCAACCAAGACGGTCCCCTGCGGCGTCGGCGTCCTGGGCAATTCCTGCACGCACGGGGCCGGAATCGTCGGCATGTTCAAGAACCACCCGCGGACGCGAGTGGTGGCCGTTTTTGAGCAGGAACCGCGACGGGCCAAGGAGCTCGAACAGGCCTTCGGTGCGCCGCTGGCTAAGTCGTATGACGACGTGATCCACCATCCGCAGGTCGACGTCGTCGCGGTGACGTGCAACCCGTGCGACAAGGCGACGATGGTGGAGAAGGCCGCGGCAGCCGGCAAACCCATCTTCCTGAACAAACCATTCTGCGACAGCCTCGACAACGCCCGCCGCATCGCCGCCGCCGTAGCCAGGCACAAGGTCTGGCTCGTCCACGACATCCCCATGGTGCGTTTCATACCAGTCTATGCACGGCTGCTGGAGGAGGTTCGGGCGGGCAAGTACGGCAAGGTGATGGGCTACCATCATCTGTTCGGAATGAACTTCCCGCCGAGCTTCGACCTGAAGGCAGCCTGGCCGGAACGGCTCGATCCACCGGGCAAGAGCGGCGGCGGCGAGATGACGAACATGGGCTGCTACGCGATCGATTTCGCCGTATCGCTGTTCGGCCGTCCTCGAACCGTGACGGCGAAGTGGCGCAAGACGTGGGACGTCTACCAGGCCGCCGATGTCGAGAACTTCGGCCAGATCGTGTTGGACTACGGCGAGTTCTTTGCCTTTCTCGAATGCGGCAAGCAGCAGCTCATCGGCGAACACCGCCACAGCAACTCCATGACGATCAACTTCGAGCATAACACCTTCTTCATCGATGCCAGTGCGGGACTTGCGGCGGTAAACCACGTGCACCAGGACTACGCGAAGTTCGCCGGGGGCGCCAAGGCAGTTGGCTCGGTCGATCAGTTGCTCAATGCGATCGAAAAGGGCATTCCTCCCACAAGCAATGCCGAAACGGGCGTGGTTGCGACAGAGGTGCTCATGGCCGCCTACCAATCGATCGTCGAGGGGAGAACCGTGACACTGCCCCTATTATCGGGGAAGAACCCGCTGGCGAGAGCGTCCAAACCATAGTGTCACAGGCTGGCCAGCGGTTGGGGCGGAGTCGTGGCTTCCTCTTGGGGGCACTGGAGACGTCCTCATTGTCTTTGCCTACACACGGTGATCACCCCCACCGAATGCCCCCCGCCCCTCTGCGATGCATTTGGCCGGTAGGACAACCGCACCGATCGCGATGCCCGGATCGGTGAAGCGAACCTCGTTCTTGACGCCTCGGAACAGATTGGCGGGGAATGAGATGTCCGTCTCAGGAAACAGAAGGACCTTCGACGAGTCGGATCGTCGTCACGCCGGTTCAGTGGCCCGGCTGCGGTGTCGGAGATTCAACGCGGTGAACGACTCGTTAATCTTCAGTGTGGCCCTGAGCAGTCTGGGATCGTAGCCCGATTTGAGGCAGGAGTGGACGAGGGCATTGACGTCCTTGGGCAGGCACCGGCCCGAAAAGCCCCGGTTATCGGAATAGACGAACGTATGGTCGCGACTGATCCGCGCATCTGCCAGCCATATCTCGCGAAGGACATTGAAATCCACACCGTGGGCCTTGGCGATGTCGTAGAACTCGTTGACGAAGGTCACCTTAACGGCGAAGAAGGCGTTCTCCATGTATTTGGTCAACTCGGCCGTCACCGCATCACAGAAGTGGAAGCGAATCATGGAGTTGTGGTAGCACTTGTACAGATCGGCCGCGTAGCTGGTATCGGCCTGGGGGCCCCCCAGGATCACGAAGTTTGACTCGGCCTCTCGGGCAAAGGGGTGCGCCACGGTCTCGCCGGTGTACTCCGGCTGGAAGATGATACGCTTGTTATAGGCCTCGCGGAGGCGATCGGTCGTGCCGGGAATCACCGTCGAACGGATGATGATCAGCGGGGTCTCAAGCCACGACACGACTTCTTCGACAATGGAGGTGTCGCACGCCCCATCGGAGCCCATGGGGGTGGGAACGCACACGAAGGCCGCATCACAGGCGTTGACGGCCTCCTGATCGTGGCAGAAACCGGGCTTGGGATCGTACATCACCGTATCCGGGCCGAACAACTGTTGGACCGCTTTGCCGACGACTCCGGCCCCCACCACGCCAATCCTGGCCTTGTTCACCGCTGAACCTCCCATCTCTCCTGAGGCAAAACACCAGTTCTCGTGAGAGGCATAGCCCCCTCGCGATCGGCTTGTCCGCAACCGCAGGTGTCCCCCGAAACAGCCTGATGACCTCAATACTAGGACCTGCCGATACGGCGGTCAATGGGAATAGCCGCTCGCTGCCGCCTGAGCCCGCGGAGCAGGATGCGATCGGGGCATTTGAGATCTGGATAGAGAATCGGAAAGGGTCTTCTGGGAAGGGAAAGCCCTGTTCGCGCAGGGCTCCCGAGCGAATGATATCCTATTCCGGTCGGTGCGCCAGTTCGATGACGTGATCGTCGACGACCAGCGTGTGGATCTCGTCGGCCTTTGGACTCTCGAGCGGTGCATCCAGCAGCAGGGGGACAACCTCGGGGATGGTCAGATCATAGAGTCCGTCCGTGCCATAGAGGGCCGTCACGAGATTCCCGCACACCACGTTCATCAATTCCTTCAGGGCATCCAGCCGCTGCTGGTCGGCCTCGTTGTCCATGGCATCAAGTCCCAGCAGATTTCCGGCCAGGGCGGCGGCAAACCGCCCATCACAACGGAGATGAATCGTCCCCGTGTGTGGTCCGCGATACGAAATCCGGGTCTCCAGCGTGTAGTTCGGCGCCGGTGAGGTCTCATCGGGATCGCTGATGAACATAAACGCCATGTCGCTGAGGACGTTAGAAAACGTCTTCCGCAGTTTCGGCGTAGCTGTCTTGTTCATGATTGGTCCCCAAAATAGGCATCAGGACTTCTTTCAGTTGCTCCGGACGGAAGGGTTTTCGGATGTAGCCGGTGATCCCATGAGCTGCCAGCTCTTCCATGCGTTGCTGGCTACCCTCCGTGGAGACGATAACGACGGGAATATCCTTGAGCGTCTTGTGCTTGCGCATGATGTCGACGAGTTGCAGTCCGTTCATGATGGGCATGTTGATGTCCGCCAGGACCACACTGGGCGGATGGTCCGCCAGTTGGGCCAAGGCTTCCATGCCGTTGCATGCCTCCAGGACCTCGCCCACATCGAGTCCGATCATCCCTATCGCCTTTTTGATCATGGCCCGAATCGTAGCCGAGTCGTCCACAATCAGTATCCGGTGTGACATGATAGCTATTCCTAATTCCGTGCAGCCACCTGCTTCACCTGAATCAGCTCGGTGATAACCTGGGCACCCGCAGTCTCGAGGTCCCGCTCCGAGAGACGGTAACGGGTGAGGATCTGCTCGTCGGCCCGATAGCACAATCCATCCGACCCGATGCCCAACCCCAACATCATGCAGAGGATATTGGACAGATATACCAGGTCCACACACATCAACACGACGTCATCCAGGTTCTCGACCGCTGAGGAGTTCGTGGGGTCATGATGCCAACGGATGCACTGCGTGATGGCCTTGGAGAGGTTCCACTTCTCTCCGAGCATCGCCCCCACTTCACAGTGGTCATAACCGAGCACCATATGCTCGGCCTCATTGAAGGCGTAGTGTTCTTCGTTGACGAGGCGGACGATCTCAGCGTATTCCTTGGCCACGTACTCGTTCAGCACCACCTTGCCGATGTCATGGAGCAACCCCGAGGTAAAGAGCAATCCGACGTTGGGAACGCCGATCTTGTTGCCGAGAACCTCACACCCCAGGGCCACTGCCACGGAATGCTCCCACAAACAGCCCGGAGGCATTCCATAGCCATGCTGCTCCTTGCCGAGAAGGGTCGTGCTGTGAACCGCCATGATGATCTGAAGCAGCTTGATGGTGCCCAGACAGATCATCGCCTCGTTGAGGCTGTTGACTTTTCGGTTCAACCCCAGAAAGGCCGAGTTGCAGAGTTTCAGGACTTGGCTCGTGACCGCCTCATCGTATTTGATGGTCGAGACGATGTCGTCGATGCTGCTCCGTGGATCGCGGATGACCGACAGGAGTCTGAGAGTCGTATCCTGGAGCGGCGGAAGGGTATCCACCGCGGCCACAATATCCTGAACGCGGTTCATAACTCCACCTCTCCTTCTTTGCTCTTGATCGTGACCATGCCGGTGTGCAGATTGAGTCTCATGGTGCGACTCAGGCTGCCGCCGACGTGTTCCCCATTGATCATGATCCCGTTCTTCCAGAAGATCTTCCTGAGTATCAGGTAATTGCGTTTGCCGATGTTGAATGTGCCATTGTCGTCCAGGAGCTGTGAACCGCCGGCGATCTTGACGATCAGACGTTTCTTCTCGGCTCCCAGCTTGTAGGCGCTCTTGAAGAGGAGGGGCAGTCCCGTGTCGGCAAACATGGCCGGATTCTGTTGAGCCTTCTCCGGAGAGATGGAAGACTCTGGAAGCATGTAGTGCAGCATACCACCCACATGAACAACAGGGTCCCAGAGGCTCACGCCGATGCAGCTTCCCAGGGAGTAGGTCACGAGAAGCGAGCCATCCCCGTTGGCCTTGGCCACCTTGCAGTCGGCGATGTCTACGATATGGTCCATGGTTTCAACCTACCCCCCCTGTGCCCTTGCATGGCGGGGTCAAGGTCCACACAGCAGCACCGAGTCGCTAGGCACCCGCGGGCGTCGCCGCCTTGGCCTGAGCCTTCTCCATCGTCTGCTGGATCTTCTCTTCCAGGGTCTCCGTGCTGAACGGTTTGACGATGTAGTTGTTCACGCCGGCTTTGATCGCTTCGAGCACCCGGGTTTTCTCGGCCTCTGTGGTACACATGATGAGCGGCAGTTCGCGGTCGAACGACCGGATCTCACGTACCAGGGTGATGCCGTCCATGTTCGGCATGTTCCAGTCGATCAGGACGAGATCGGGCCGGCTCTTCTTGACGCTCGCCAGCGCCTCCACCCCGTCGCCCGCCTCCTCGATCTCGGTATGACCGAGCCGAGCGAGCACGTTCTTCTGGATGTTGCGAATGGTCCGGGAGTCGTCTACCAGTAGAATCCTCATCACTCGTTCTCCAGCGGCGTTTGGGCGACTCAGAACTGCCGAGGCCACGTCTCTCCGGTTGGCATCCATGCCCCGGAAACCTATTCGCAGTCGGACAAGTTCGTTGTCAAGCCGCTTCTTGACGTTTCCTGTCGAGCCAGCGCGTCACTCCGATCGCCGCGCCGTCACGCACGTCACTTCACTTCATTCCTCATCATCCGGTACTTCGACCGTTGTACAGGGTTGCCAAACCCGAAGGCTCCAGGATCAGCCCGATGCGTCCGTCCCCCAGGATGGCCGCCCCGCTGACACCTCGAACCTGCTTGAACTGTTCCCCCAGTGTTTTGATGACGATCTGCTGCTGTCGGAGCAGTTCATCCACGACCAGCCCGACTCGCCGGCCGTCCACGTAGACCAGAACCACCATGGATTCCCATACCGGGGGGCGTTCCGAACGGATACCGAAGAGGGCATCCAGGCGGAGCAACGGGCAGAGCTCGCCTCGGATTTCGAGCACCTCGCCCCGGTTCTGTATGGTGAAGATCTGTTCCTTCTTCGGCTGAAGTGACTGGTCCACCGAGATCGTGGGGATGATGAACCGGTCCTTTTCCACTCCCACGAGCATGCCGTCGATGATTGCCAGGGTCAGCGGCAGCCGGACCGTGAAGGTGCTGCCCTCTCCCTTTCGGCTGGCAATTTCGACCTTGCCGCGGAGCTTCTCGATGTTTCGCTTCACGACGTCCATGCCGACGCCGCGTCCCGAGATGTCGGTGATCTTCTCTGCCGTACTGAACCCCGCCTGCATGACCAGTGCAAAGGCCTGCTGCTCGGTGAGTTGTTCATCCGGAGAGACCAGTCCCCGTTCAATCCCTTTCTGAATCAGCTTCTGGGGATCCAACCCCCGGCCGTCGTCGGTCACCTGAATCACGATGTTGCCGCCCTGATGGCAGGCATGGAGATGGACGCGCCCCCGGGCCGATTTGCCGGCCGCCACACGTACTTCAGGCGTCTCAACCCCATGGTCGACCGCATTGCGCACCATGTGCATCAGCGGATCGCCGATTTCCTCGATGACGTTCTTGTCCAGTTCGGTGTCCTCACCGGAAATCTCGAAATCCACCAGTTTGCCGGCCTTCTGAGCCACATCGCGTGCCAGACGCCCCATCTTCTGGAACGTCTGCTGCAGGGTCACCATCCGCATCGCCATGGCGATCTCCTGCACTTCGCGAGTAATCTTGGCCACCTGCGCCACGTCTCTGGACAGACCGACGTGCTCACCCACGATGGGGTTCTGAGTCACGAGGGTCTGGGCCACCAGAAGCTCGCCCACCATATTGACCAGATGATCGAGCCGGGCGGTGTCCACGCGTACGACCAGGTCCTTCTTGGCCGAGGGTTTGGAGGCCGCAGCCGAGGCCGGCGAACCGGCCGCCTTCTCGGACGGCTGGCTCGGCCCCGCAACCGTCTCTTCGGCCGGCGAGCCCCCTGCCGATCCTGCTTCGGGGACTCTCTCCGTGGGAACCGCACCGGCACCGGATCGGGTATCCGCCGCGTTGTGGAGCCGGACCAGCAGATCCCGGATGTCCGGCTGGGGAACGACCTCACCCATCGGACGATCGAGGTAGTCTGCGATCGAACCCACCTGTTCCTTCAGGGCGTCGACGGTGGCGAAGATCACATTGATGTGGTCTATCGTGAACGCCAACTGACCTTTTCTCGCCAGATCGAGCAGTGTCTCGGCTTTGTGTGTCAGGCGGCTGACATCATGGAAATTGAGGAAACCCGCCATTCCCTTGATGGTGTGGAAGGGTCGGAACAGTTCATTGATCTTCGCCTGATCAGCGAGGGCCTGCTCCAGTTCGAGGACGGCGGCCTCGATGTTATCGATGTGTTCGTACGCCTCGGTCACGAAGCTCCGGGCATACTCGAGTTCGTCTTTATTGAGGATCAGGGGCACCGTCTGATGCTCGGCCGACTCCTGAGTCGTATCCTGGGGCGCGGTCGCCGCAGGAGATGCCGACGGGGAGGCCTCGATCGCCTCCAGAGTCGACGTATCGGCTTCAACCGGAGCAGCGGAGGCCTCGGTCTTGGCATCGTCGGTCGCGATTTCGCCGGCTCCTCCACCGGCCGCGGCAATCACCGTTTCCACAAAGGACCGATCGGCGGGTAAGGGCGCGGAATCCGAGGACAATCTCAGAGACCTCTGGATCTCCGAGATGGACTGGCGCACCAGTCCGAGACTGCCTTCCAGATCGGAGTAAGTCTCCAGCACGATGCCTTCCAGAAGGGCCTCCAGAGCCGTACCAAACTTCGAGAAGTCGGTTGACCCGAGCCACTCCTCGCGCTCTTCGACCATCTTCAGCAGCACACCGACCTGCGTGTGCATTCGCGCCAATTCGCCCAGATCGGTCACATCGCACAGGGTGGAGCTCAGCGCCAACTGATCTACCACCGCATCGATGGATCTTGATTCGACTGAGTCCGTCACAGGGTGGCCTCCTAAGACCTGGACCCGCACATTCGGCGAGATCGCCTTATGGCCATTGATAGCCACACTTCCTTTGTCGGATTTCGCAGGGGTGCGATGTAGATAAAACTTGAGGGATCCTCCCCAACCTTCTCCCCCGAATCGGTGTCCAAACAGCAAGCCCCCAAGGCCCAGTCTGTTCGAACCTGCGAGAGAAGGGTTCTTCGAATCCGTCGGACCTCCGCCGCCGTCTTCGGATTCGTCGGTCCCCTTCGGTTATAGAGCCTATCCGTTTTTCTTTGCCGACTGTGATTCACATGTTTTGCTCACACTGCTGGGGTTGCCCCCCTTTTTGACCGATAGATAGAGCGGCAGGTTGTGGTTCATTGCGATCGGCTTTCGAGATGAGGTAGAAAGCGGATCGAAGGCGGTTACCTATACGAGGAATCACCATGGACGTGAGGTACATTAATCCGTTCGTTGGCGCAGCTCGGAATGTCTTCCACACGATGCTTGGCGTGGAGGTCAAAGTCGGCAAGCCCTACGTCAAGACAGATCAGGAGGCCATGGCCGATGTCAGTGGAATCATTGGATTCTCCGGTGATGCGGCCGGCAGTGTGGTTCTGAGTTTTCCGAAGGATGTGGCCTCACGTGCCGCCTCCACGTTTGCCGGAACCGAGATTACCGAATCGCATCCTGATTTCGCGGACGCGATCGGCGAACTGGCGAACATGATCGCCGGGAACGCCAAGAAGGATTTCACCGGAGTGAATATCAGCATCTCCCTTCCCAGCGTGGTCATCGGCGAGAACCATCGTGTCTCGAAAAGCAATACGGTTCCGCGTCTGGTGATCCCCTGTGAGACAAGCCTCGGGGGCTTCTACCTGGAAGTCGCCATGAGGATCGAGAAGGAAGTTCCAGTCGGTGTCGGGTGATGCTCCGGGCGTGAATGCCGGAGCTTTGGCCGACCGAACAAGCCGGATCGTCGGCAGGCCGTAACACATGGGAGCAACCGAGACAGCACCGTGCAGGCTGGCGGTGAGTAAGAATCGCATTGAGGCGTCGTTGGTGATACATCCAGACGTGCCTCCCCACACAATCTCACGCGCCATGCTTCTCCAGCCGCTGAAAGAAGCCGCCATCAAGATCACCCCGGAAGTTGACCAGAAGCTCGACGCACTACTGTCCATGATCAGCGGCGGTCATCTGCCTGCCGAGCCCTTCCTGGTCGCCGTGGGACGTCCGATGGAACCCGGCAAGAATGGCTGTTTTGAACTCGATCCCGGCCTGCTGAGTTCGATCGCGCCGAAGAACGAGGGCGAACACGTCGACTATCACAAGGCAAGCCATATCCTCAGCGTCGTAGAGGGTCAGGTGCTGGGGCGCATCCATCCCCCTGAACCGGTTGTGATCGGCGAGGATGTCTGCGGACACCCGATCAAACCCGCGGCCAAGCTTCGCGAGGTTCAACCCGGCCGAAATACGCGATTCGCCGAAGACGGTGTGACCGTATTGGCCTCTCGTGACGGCCGTATCAAGTATGACAGCCATAGCGTCGAGGTTCTCGATGTCCTGGAAATCCGCGGCGATGTGGACTTCTCGACCGGCAGCATCGACGCCACCAACGAAGTGATCGTTCGCGGCAATGTTCTTGACCTGTTCAGCGTCAAGTGCAAGGGATCCGTGGAGGTCGCTGGAAACGTGGAGGCCGCGGACGTCTGTGCGACAGGCGAGGTGATCGTCCGTGGCGGGATCTGCGGAAAGGAAAAGGGAAAGGTCGTTTCCGAGAAGGGTGTGCAGGCCCGCTTTGCCAGTGGCGCCCACATCGAGGCCGGCGAGGACATCACCATCTCCAAGGAGGCGATCAACTGCACGCTGATGGCCAAGGGAGTCATAAACATCCCCAAGGGCAGCCTGATCGGCGGGCGATCCCACGCTCGCAACGGCGGCAGCCTGGGCGTGGTGGGAAGCGAGGCCGGTATCCGAACCCACCTCGGCATCGGCATGAATCCCGAGGTGTTCGGCGCAATCACGGCGATCGACCAGAAGGTCAAGGCCCTGCACGACACGGCCAAGCACATCCGCACGCAGGTTCAACCCCTGCTGGCAAACATACGCCGGCTGAACGCCCAGCAGCGCGAGAAAGCCACAGAACTGATGTACCAGGCGGACGATCTCGACGCGCAGACCGAACCTCTGATGCTCAGCCGCAAAGAACTGATCGACCAGACCGCCCCGATCGAGGGAGCAAGCCTGATTGTCACAAACCAGATTTTTGCCGGCGTGTGCATCACCGTCGACAACTACGAGCTCCGTTTCGAGAAAGAAGTGCGGGGCCCCGTCAAGATCGAGAAACGTAAGATCGAGAACGTGACTGAAATCGTCATCGTCAACCAGCTCACCGGCTCGGTGACGATCTTCCCCGCCCGCAAACTCGACGTGCCCGACCTTCATAGCGGCAAGTAATTCCGATATGCTACCCACCCAGCCGATCCATCGTCGGATCGGCGAACCCGGCATCCCGACAGCGGGATGACAGACTCCGTATGCTCTGTGAGACATGGCCGACCGCCCGACACTCATCATCGTCAACCCCAGGGCCCTGCGTATCCGCCGATCGGGCCTGCTGGACCGTGTCCTGGCCGCCGCGAAACCGGGATGCGTCGAAGTCCTCTTGACCGACCGAGCCGACCATGCAAGAGACCTCTGTCACCGAGACGCCGGCCGCTATGCCAAGATCATCGCCGCGGGAGGTGACGGACTGCTCAACGAGGTGATCGACGGCTCGTTCGGCCAACCCGTTGCCATTGCCCCCCTGCCGGCCGGTTCGGGAAACGACTACGTCAAGGCATTGCCCGGCTACCCGGCCACGCTGCCGGAACTGCTGAGTGCCACGGAAACGATGCCGGCGGACGTCGGTCGCGTAACATTCTCCGACGGAACGGTTCGGCATTTCGCCAGCGAGGCCGGTGCCGGCATGGACGCTGCCTGCGTCCGGCTGATGCCTCAATGGCTCAGCCGTTTCAGCACGGTAGCCAGCTACAACGTGGGGGCCCTGCGGGCGATCATTCAATACACACCTTACGGCGCAACGGTCACCGTGGATGATACGCCACACCGCTACGAGCGCATTCACATGCTGGCCGTGGCCAATACCACATACTTCGGCGACGGAATGCGACTCGCTCCCGACGCCCGTTTCGACGACGGACGCTTTCACGTAACCATCGTCAAGGACTTCTCGAAGTTCGCACTCCTTCGCCGATTCAAGATGCTCCGCGAGGGCACGCACACAACCTACCCGGGAATTGTCTACCAACCTTGCCACACACTGACTGTCACCCCCGACCGCCCCCTGGAGATGTGCATCGACGGAGACTACGTTGCCAAAACACCGGCACGGTTTGAGAACCTCCCGAAGGCCGTCCGTCTGATCAAAGTGTGCCGACAACCATGAACCAGACACGCCCCACACACGGGGCTGGGCGTCGGGTCGAAGGCATGACACAATAGGAGCCGGCGGAAACGACAGGAGCCCCCATGGCCCGGCCGAAGCCGCAACCGTAGAGGATGGGTGAATTCCAGCGGCAACGAGGTCCCTGACGTGGCGCATGAACCCTTCGATCCGAAACGTATCTCAGTCCCGCCGGAGGAACGCCCTGCCGCCGTCGCGCCCGATCACCCATTGACCGTCTCGCAACTGACCCGACTGATCAAACGAGCGATTACGGAACACCTGCCGTCCGGCGTGAGGGTCATGGGTGAAATCAGCAACCTGTCCCGTCCGTCCAGCGGTCATCTGTACTTCACGCTCAAGGACGCCGGCAGCGAACTGCCTTGTGTCATGTGGCGGTCCGCCTCGCAACGGCTCCGATTTCGGCCGCAGGACGGTATGGCGGTAATCGCC
>CAYUQT010000043.1:0-81851 GCA_964446835.1 uncultured Planctomycetales bacterium
CGGTGAGATTGCGATCGGGCGTATCGGTAAATGTCTCGTTTTCGACACATGTTTTAGAGGTTTGGGGTTGGGCGGGAACGGCTGGCGGCAGCTCAGATGTGACATGAGTGGCTCTGAAATCGTGCGGATCCTGAGATGTCTCACTTTGTCGCATGATGTCGCACGTTTGGAGGACGGGGCGGCGGGTTTCGGGAGTGGCGGGGGTATTGGGTGTCTCACGTCGGGTATCCGGGCAGAGGACTGCCCGGCTCGGAGCGGGGCATGTCTCACTTTCGACACAGATATCACGCGTTTCAGGGGGGACGGGGCATGGGCGTGATCCGGTTGCGCGGCGGGGCAGGCTGATGAGATTGCGATCGGGCGTGTCGGCGAATGTCTCGTTTTCGACACATGTTTTGGAGGTTTGGGTCTGGGCGGGAACGGCTGGCGGCAGCTCAGATGTGACATGAGTGGCTCTGGGATCGTGCGTATCCTGAGATAACTCACTATGTCGCATATTGTCCCAGGTTTGGGGAGTGGCGGGGGTATTGGGTGTCTCACGTCGGGTATCCGGGCAGAGGACTGCCCGGCTCGGAGCGGCGAGTGTCTCACTTTCGACACGATCTTCACACTTGTCGTGCGTTCGGAAGGGAAGCGTTGATCGGCCCGCGTCGTGCCGTCGGGAGTGCATGGTGGTGTTGAACCGTGGGGCGCTCATGGCTTGGGTTCCTTGGTCTGGTGGTTTCCGGGTCCATCGGGGATAAGGGGGCCGGTGAGCTGTGGGCGCGGACGGAGCAGCGAGTGGGTGTCGTATTCCACCGACCCACGGGGCTGTTCTTCGATCGTGTCCCATGGGCTTCGCTACGATTCGCCCGTGGCAGCAGTCCCAGACCCCACTGGGACCGCTGGTCAAGACGAGGCTGGGATTGCGGTAGCTGATGCGCGGAGGCGAAAGCGGTTGCCGCGCATAATGCAGAGCCTTAGAGTGTCATCCTGCGACCGTCAAGTCGTGGGTCCGTCAGAGTTGTGGCTGCTGCAAGAAGCTCTACGCGGTCCAACGAGTGGAACGTAATGAACTGGAAGGCTGCCAACGAAGTGACCTCATGGCGACGACTGCTGCTGATCGTGATTCTGGGGATGGTTGGAGGCACGATCCTTCCGTCGAAGGGCTTCGGTGTAGCCGGCTGGATAGCGCACCTACTTCTCCTCGCCGCGCTGGTATTGGCGCTCCAAGGTCTGGCTGGGTTTGTCCGAGCCCTGATGCGCGAACCGGGTAACCCATCGGTTCCGGGTGGGAATGAATGTGCGAGCGGAGACACATCCGCTTGCAGCGAAACGCAAGATGCCACACGGCGAGAGTGATGAGCAGCGTGGAGTGCGTCGTGACGCATCCGTCTGCTCTCGGGAATGAACTCATCGGTCTTAGAGGGAGCGGCCTTGAGCTATGGGTCGCCCGATCAACCCACATCGGCAACGGACCTGCAACCTCCGCGGCAGAACTGCCTTATGGAGGAGGAGGTCTTCTGTATCAATCGCTTCGCCAGGTACAGGCTCACGTTGACGACCTGCCAAACTCGAACGGTCCACGACAACGGAATGACCAGTGGAATCCATTTGATCTGTGCAAGGATAGGAAAGGCGGTAGCACACAACTGGATGTCGTCCCTGCTGAAGGCAGGGTAACTGATAACCGCCTCCCGCCGCTCACGGAACACGGCCTTCGAGGGAAGCACACCACTCGTCTGGCAGACCTGACCCAATTCAGTCCCCGGATAGGGCTGGAAGATGGAAACGGGGTTCCGAACCGAGAGCCTTCGACAGAGCCTGACGGTATCGAGAAACAACTTTCGTGTTTCATGAGGGAACCCGACAATCACCTGGCCGTAGGTTTGCAGTCCGAGCCGGTGGCACATGTCGAATGTGCGGATGATATCCTGATTGGCCATGAAGCGTTTAAGAACGGTTCGCCGAAATTCCTCGTTCCCGTGCTCGACGCCCACAGCCACCATCGTCGCGCCCGCGGCCTTGAGCAGCCGGAGCATATCCTCGTCTACGGTATCTACCCGGATGTTGCATGTGAACGGATAGCGGAACTCCCGTCGGTACCGCTCGAAGAACTCGGAGAACCACGCCTTGTTCAGCGAGATGGTGTCGTCGTCGAAGATGATTCGCGAGAACCGAAACCACTCACGATCCCGACGGATGTATTCGATCGCCCTGGCAGGACTTTCCTGGCGAAAGTACGGCCCTTCGCTCAACTGCGACAGGGCCCGATTCGAACAGTAGGTGCAACCGAAGGTGCATCCCCGACTGAAGATGAACCGGTTGGCGCCACCCGCCCGGTCGATCACCGACTGGTAATCCAGGCTGGTCTTGTCCGGATACGGCAGCGCACTGATGTCCGCGAGGAATGGGCGCATCGGCGTCTCGATCACGGCCCCCCCGTCCCGGGACCACACGTTCTCGATGGAGCGGTAGTCCACCCCTTGTTCGAGGGCCTGGGCCAGTTCAAGGAGTGGATACTCTCCCTCACCCCTGACGATGGCGTCTAGGGCCGGCGCCTCGTGCAGGCACTCCGGCTTCAGGGTCGGATGCACCCCGCCGCAAACAATGAAACAGGTCCACCTCTGCTTGATTGCATGGGCTATCGACTGAACGTGGGGAAACTGAGCCGTCGTGGAGGACAGACCAACAATCCCCGGGCGAAACCGCTCTGCCTGCCCGATGAACCGCGTCACGTCATCGGGAGTGTTGAGAACCGCGTACTCAACCTGATGCCCCGCCTCCTTGAGCACGGCGGCCACGTAACCCAACCCGTAGTTATAGCCGGTATCCTGGGGTGAATCGATGACCAGGTATGCCAGGGAGACCTTCATAGATGCTCCGCCGTGACAGTTCGACAAGCCCGGGCGTGGAAGTTCCACTATTCGATATCGCCCAAGTAACGTCCCGATCATCAACCAAAAGATGATGCCCACCAACGACCTCTCGCGAACATGTGGAATCAGCATCTGCCCGTGTTCCGCCCGACTGTACACCGGGCGATCACTTCGGCACACCGGAGATCCATCGGGAACCACTGAAACACTCTGGCGGCATTGACGATGACGCCCTGCTGCGCCGACCGCACGCTGAATCGGTTCCAAGAGGCGATGAAAGTCCGAATGGAGGTACGTCCGCCTGTAGCGAACCGCAAGGTGCCACACGGCGAGAGTGACAACCCGAGGGCTCCCACCTTTGCCGATCTCCGCCCATGGCCGAAACCCACGGCGTCGACGGTCATTCGATCGTCTTCTTGTGAATTGCCGCCCCGGATGTAGAATACCGAGCCTTGGGCCCCGCAGTTGCGTTCGGGGGCGGGGATCAGGGGAATTGGCCAGTGCGGGCATCCGGCACTGGCAGCACACGCAGGGAGAACCGCTATGAGCAACGCCGCATCACGACGTTCGTTCCTTCAGGCCATCGGTCTTGGGGCCGCCGCACTGGAACTGCAACAGATCGCAAAGGCGGAAGAGAAGGTGATTCAGGGTTTTGAGAAGGCCGCCACCGACGCCAACGCCTCGAAGGGCTGGAAGCCGGTGTCCGACAAGAAGCTCCGCGTAGGCATCGTCGGCTATGGCGTGTGCCGGTTCGGGGCGGCGTTCAGCTTCCAGGACCATCCGAACGTGGAGATCGTGGCGGTGAGCGACCTGATCCCCGATCAGTGCGCCGCGCTGGCGAAGGTGTGCCGCTGCGGGAAGACCTATCCGTCGCTGGAAGAGCTGGTGAAGGACGATTCGATCGAGGCGGTGTTCGTGGCGACGGACGCCCCGAGCCACGCCCGGCACTGCGTCGAGGTGCTCAAGCACGGGAAGCATGCCTGCTCGGCGGTGCCGGCCACGTGGGGATCGATCGAGGAAGGCGAGAAGCTGTTCGAGACCGTCAAGAGCACGGGGCTGAAGTACATGATGTTCGAGACGTCGTACTTCCATGAAGACCTGTACGCCATGCGAGAGATCTACAAGGCGGGCGGCCTGGGCAAGCTGGTGTATGCCGAAGGCGAATACTATCACTACATGGCCGACCCCATCCCCTCGTACAAGGACTGGCGGGTGGGCCTGCCGCCGCAGTGGTATCCGACGCACTCGAACGCCTATTACGTGGGCGTGACGGCCGGCAGTTTCACCGAGGTGAGCTGCATGGGCATCCCCAGCCTGATTTCGTGGCTGAAGCCGGAGAACAACCGCTACAAGAACCCGTTCGGGACGGAGATCGCGCTGTTCCGCACGAGCGAGGGCGGGATGGCGCGGATGGCCGTCAGTTGGGACACGCCCGGCGTGGGCGGCGAGATGGGCCGGATTCGCGGTCAGAAGGGGACGGTCTACGGCAAGTACGAGGGGCTCGAGAAGAACCTGCCGAACGTGAAGCGGCCGCCGCTTCCGCCCAAGGTGGATGCCGGCGGGCATGGCGGCTCGCACGGGTATCTGATGAATGAGTTCGTGACGGCGATTCTTCAGGATCGCAAACCGCTGGTGGACGTCGCGCAGGCGCTGAATATGACGGTTGCCGGGATTGTGGCGCACCAGTCGGCCCTGAAGGACGGCGAACTGCTGAAGATTCCGCAGTATAAGCTGTAGCGAGAAGAGGAACGCCGCGCAGACATGCCCCGATGCGGGGTGGCCGGTGGGGATTGCGTCCTGCGGTGTCGGCTGCGTGGCGATAGCAACGCACTTGGCGGAGAATCGGTCGAGGAGAACCTGTATGAGTAGTTCACCATCACGACGTTCGTTCCTTCAGGCGATTGGTCTGGGCGCTGCGGCGCTGGAATTGCAGCAGGTGGCGAAGGGGGAAGAGAAGGTCATTCAGGGTTTTGAGAAGGCCCCCACTGCGGCGGATGCCTCGAAGGGCTGGAAGCCCGTGTCGGACCGGAAGCTGCGCGTGGGCATCGTGGGGTTCGGTGTGTGTCAGTTCGGCGCGGCGTTCGGGTTCCAGAAACATCCCAGTGTCCAGGTGGTGGCGGTGAGCGACCTGATTCCCGACCGGTGCGCGGCACTGGCGAAGGCGTGCCGCTGCGAGAAGACATATCCATCGCTGGAGGAGCTGGTGAAGGACGATTCGATCGAGGCGGTGTTCGTGGCAACCGATGCCCCGAGCCACGCCCGGCACTGCATCGAGGTGCTCAAGCACGGGAAGCACGCCTGTTCCGCGGTGCCGGCGGCCTTTGGCTCGCTGGAGGAGGCCGACAAGCTGTTCGAGGCGTACAAGGCCAGCGGGCGGAAGTACATGATGTTCGAGACGTCGTACTTCCACGAGGACCTGCACGCGATGCGGGAGATCTACAAGGCGGGCGGATTCGGCAAGCTGGTGTACTCTGAGGGCGAGTATTACCACTATGCGGCCGATCCGATTCCGTCGTACAAGGACTGGCGCGTCGGCACGCCGCCGCAATGGTACCCGACGCACTCGAATGCGTATTACGTGGGCGTGACGGCCGGCAGCTTCACCGAGGTGAGCTGCATGGGCATCCCCAGCATCACGTGGTGGCTGAAGCCGGAAAACAACCGCTACAAGAACCCGTTCGGCACCGAGATCGCCCTGTTCCGCACGAGCGAGGGCGGGATGTCGCGGATGGCCGTCAGTTGGGACACGCCGGGCGTGAGCGGCGAGATGGGTCGGGTTCGCGGGCAGAAGGGGACGTTCTACGGCCAGTATGACGGGCTCGAGAAGAAGCTGCCGAACACGAAGCGTCCGCCCCTGCCGCCCACGGTGGAGGGCGGCGGCCACGGTGGTTCGCACGGCTATCTGATGAATGAGTTCGTGACGGCGATTCTGGAAGACCGCAAGCCGCTGGTGGATATCGCCCAGGCGCTGAACATGACGGTGGGCGGGATCGTGGCGCATCAGTCGGCGTTGAAGGACGGCGAGCTGATGAAGATCCCGCAGTACAAGCTGTAGCGGGACAAGTAAAGGGGACGCAGTTTCTGTCGTTGCGCGACGGGGCCTGGGCAGAGATCAGCCCTTGCTCCTTTTCGTTCGCTTGGGTGTGGATGCGCGCCGATCCTCCTCTGCTTGGATCTTCTGCCAGGCGACGCCCTTGCCCTGCCTGAGGGCAGCCCTTGCCTGAGCGATGCGCTGCAGGAACCGCGGATCGTTCTGCAGCCGATACTCGAACCAGTCGTCTTCCGTCTTGAACCCGATCAAGACGGCCGTTGCCCGCCCGTGGCGGGTAATGACGATATGTTCGTCCGCGGCATCCTGGACATACCTGGACAGATGATCTTTGACTTCAGCAAGTGCAACCTGCTTCATGATCGGACTCCTCGCTTCTCAAGCCACCGACCGGCATGAGCCTTGTCCACGATTCCGAGAACCTCCACGCAAGTTTGGAGCACATCATAGAAGACCCGAATCTCCCCAACGCGCAGGCGGTACTGCGGTTTGGCCATCTCACGGAGCCTCTTGATCCGACTCTTGCTTACTCGGGTCGGCTCGTGGGCAAGGTGTCGATTGATCGCATCGCGTACAGCGGCCCGATCGTAAGCGGAGAGGGCGAAGAAATCATCCCGGGCCTGTGGCGCGAATATGATCGAGTATTCCATTCTGGCCATACTATAGCCTGTTTCTGGACAGATTCAAACTGAACGAGATTGCCCGGCGGGACATGTCCCCCTGAACGCCGCGGGCGGCGACCACCGTGGAACACGGCCGCCGTGAAACGATGCCGATGATGTGTTCTCGGGCAGGCATCGCCTGGGGCTATGGGTCGATCGGCTGGGCGATCGCCATGTAGGTGACGGCAAAGGGCACGTGGGGGACGAAGACGCCCTCTTTTTCGACGACGAAGCCCAGCCGCCCATACCAGTCGCGGAGGTGGGTTTCGGCGGCGATGATGCCGATCTCGACGCGGCCGGCGCCCATCTCGCGCGCCACGCCCAGGATGTGGTGGACCAGCGTTTCGCCCAACCCACGCCCCCGGAACCCGGGCAGGACGCCGAGCCGCCGGATCTTGCCGACGCCTTCGGCGAGGGACTCGATCGCGACGCAGCCGCAGGGCGTTTGATCTTGCTCGAGTATGAAGAACCGCTGACCCTTGCCCATGGCCGACTGGACCTGATCGGCGGTGCAGTTCGAGCCGTGGGTGGGATTATTCTCGGGAGTGAGTTCGAATCGCTGCGCCACGTCGGTGAAGGCACCACGGATGAGGCGGACGAGGAGCGGGATGTCCTCGGCAGCGGCTTCTCGGATGGTCGTCGTCACGCGTGGGCCTCCGTCAGGTCGAAGACTCTCTTGCCCCCCCCTGCTGCGGCCTTCGGACGCCGGTGAAGGAGGCGGCGTGGCATCAGACCGGCATTGTCTCGATGAGGGTCGCCACGTTTGCCAGTGTATCCGTAGTGGCGGTCGGGACGAAGTCGTCGGGCGGCTGGTGGTCGCGATTGATCCAGACGGTGCGGAATCCCAGATCGGCGGCGACACGGAGATTTCGAGTCCGATCGTCGATGAAGATACACTGGTCGGCGGTCGCACCGATGCGCTCGAGCAGCCGGTGGAAGATGCGTTCGTCGGGCTTGCGGCAGCCGACGTCGCCACTGATGACGCAAGCCTTGAAGAGGTGTTCGATGCCGAACCGGCGCCGCAGGTGCTGCGACCAGTTGCCCAGATCGTTGCTCAGCATGGCCAGCGGGTATTTCGACGAGAGGGTGCGGGCGGCCTCGATGAAGTTGGAGTCGAGTGTGGGTCGCGTGTCGAGGTATTCTTGCTCGATCTGGGGATACTGGTCGCCGAAGCCCGCGCGTGTCCAGAACTCGCGGGGTGAGATGTGCCCCAGATTGGCGGTGAAATAGAGTTCCTGAACGAGAGCCGCATCGACGGCCGGCTGGCGCTCTCGCAGGAAGGGAACGAGCAGCCCTGCTATGTCGTCGCTGACCGGATAGACCACACCCCAGCCGTCAAAGACCACCCACGTCATCGATTCACCTCCGGTTCTGTCGGACCCCGGGCCTGGCAAGCCCTGCAGGGTTACCCATCATACCGGAGGCGATTCGGCTTGTGTCCAGATGCCGCCGTTGGACCGACGGGACACATCGGATCGGGTTCTCGTTCTCAGGCATCTAAGTTCGTGGGAGGTTGGCTCCAGGTGGGGGAACGTGCGCCCGGACTCCTGAGGTTGCCGAGGAGGGCAGACCATGCTTTCGGAGTGTGCAAGGGGATGGTAGTGTTCAGGGGCGTTTGAGGACGCCACGAAGGGTTTGCCGGTAAAGGACGAACCCGAAGTCTGCGGCATGCCTGACACGCCAGTGCAATCGACATCCGCAGGGAGGTCATCTGCGATGGGCCGCATCTGGACATTTCTTCGGATCATGAACGTTCGGTTGAGGTTCATTTTCCTGATGGTGCTGGTCGGGCTGATCGCCGGTCATTGGGAGAGCCTGATGAATCGCTACGACCGGTGGCGGCGGCCTCCGCAGGCGTCGGCAGCGGTCGAGGCGCAGGCGATCGAGTTTTTCTGCCCGATGCACCCGAGTATTGTCCGAGCGGATATGGGAAGCTGCCCGATCTGCGGCATGCCGCTGAGCAAGCGAACGAAGACCGCATCGCAGACCATTCCTCAGGGGGTGCTGGCCCAGGTGCAACTGACGCCGCAGCGGGTTCAGATGGGTCGGATTGCGACGACGCCGGTGGGGTATCGACTGCTCAGCCGGGAGATTCGCACTGTCGGCATCATCGATTATGACGAGACGCGGCTGGCCTATATCAGCGCTCGGATCAAGGGGCGAATCGACAAGCTGATGGTCAACTACGTGGGCCAGCAGATCCGCAAGGGCGACCCGCTCGTTCTGATCTACAGCCCCGATCTGCTGGTGACGCAGAAAGACCTCATCGCCAACCAGAAGTGGAGCGAACAAGAGAAGAAGACCCGCGATACCGGGGTTCCATCGAGCGTCCGGACGTTTGCGGACGCCGCGCGACAGCGGCTACTGCTGTGGGGGGTGACCGAACAGCAGATCGAAGAGCTTATCCGGCGGGGCACGCCCGAGACCCACCTTACGATTCATTCGAGCATCGGCGGCATCGTGACACAGAAGGACGTGCTCGAAGGCGACTATGTCAGCGAGGGCACTCGCATCTACACGATCGCCGATCTGTCCAACGTCTGGATGCAGGCGAAGATCTTCGAGGATCAGATCGCCGGTGTGTCCGTCGGGACCGCGGTGGAGGTGACGAGCACCGCCTATCCGAACGAGGTGTTTGCCGGCCGGATCACGTTCATCGCCTATACGGTGGATCCGGCGACGAGGACTATCGCCGCCCGCGTTGAGATTGCCAATCCCGATCTGAAGCTGAGGCCCGGCATGTATGCCAACGCGGCCATTCGGCTGCCGGTGGGAAAGGTGACGGAGATCTCGACGACGTCCCGGTCGGCCACGTCGTCGGCACCGGCGGGGTCGGAAGACACGTATGACCTGACCCGGGCCTACCTGGCGATGTGTGCCGTCTATTCGAAGGACAAGACCGACGCGGCGGGGCTATCGAAGCTGATCGCGGCGGCGGAGCGTGCCAGAGACCAGGTGCCGGGGAATATCCGGCCGAAGGTGGCGGCGTTGCTCGATCGATGCCGAGCGATTCAGAACAAGGACCTGAAGGCCCAGCGCGAAGCGTTCAAGCCGGTCAGTCAGGCGATGATCGACCTGCTTCGGATACGCCCGCCGGCCAAGATGAAGCTTTACGTCGTTCATTGCCCGATGGCCAAGGCCGACTGGCTCAGCAACATCGACGAGGTGATCAACCCCTACTACGGGTCGGAGATGCTCGAGTGCGGCAACGTCGTGGGTCCGCTGGAGCCGGCGAAGGTTCTGGACGACGAGCGATTCGCGTCGGGCTATTTCTGTCCGATCTATCCGGACCGGCTGTACGAGACGACGCACCTGTGCCCGATCGACAAGTTCCCGATGAAGTACGCCCGGATCGAGAAGGTGCTGGCGGTGGCCGAGTCGGCGGTGATCAACACGGGCACGCGCAGGATCGTCTATCGCCAGAGCAGCCCCGGCGCGTTCGACATGATCGAGGTGACGCTGGGCCCGCGGGCCGGCGAGTTCTACCCGGTGTTGTCGGGTCTGAAGTCGGGAGAACATGTGGTGACCGCCGGCGCGTTCCTTGTGGACGCGGAGAATCGGCTGAACCCCGCGGCCGGTGCGACGTATTTCGGGGCCAGTGGCGGCGGGTAGGCGGACGGGTGGACGCCCAAGGGCCAAGAGTGCGAAATCCCAATGATCGCTCCGCTGATTGAATACTCTGTTCGGAACCGCTTCATCGTGATCCTTGTGATCGCGCTCGTGGCGGTGTGGGGCGTTTATTGTGTGATGAAGACGCCCATCGACGCGATTCCCGACCTGTCCGAGAATCAGGTGATCGTGTTCACCGACTGGATGGGGCGTTCGCCGCAGGAGATCGACGACCAGATCACATATCCGCTGTCGGTGAACCTCCAGGGACTGGCCGGCGTGAAGGCCATTCGATCGTCGAGCGAGTTCAACTTCTCGATGATCGACATCATCTTCGACGACAAGACCGACTTCTACTTCGCCCGAACCCGTGTTCTGGAGCGGTTGAACATTGCCGGCACCTTTCTTCCGCCCGGCGTGGTGCCGTATCTGGCACCCGATTCGACGGCGCTGGGGCAGGTGTTCTGGTATACCGTCGAGGGCGACGGCTACAGCCCCGATGAGCTGAGGGCGATCCAGGACTGGTACGTCCGCTACCAGCTTTACGTTCCGGGCGTCGCCCAGGTGTCGAGTGTCGGCGGGTTTGTCCGCGAGTATCAGATCGACGTGCATCCGGACAAGCTGCGGGTCTATGATATCCCGCTGGGCGCGGTCTTCGACGCGGTGGCCCGCAGCAACGTCGCGGTGGGCGGCAAGGTGTACGTCGAGGCGAAGGCCGAGTTCCTGATTCGCGGCGTCGGCTGGCTGCGAGGTGTGCGGGACATCGAGAATGTGGTTGTGGCCGAACGGAAAGGCGTGCCCATCACCATACGGCAACTGGCCGATGTGCAGACGGGCCCTGAATATCGCCGCAGCATGTTGGAGAAGGGCGGCGCCGAGGCGGTCGGCGGCGTCGTGATGATGCGATACGGCGAGAACCCGCTGGCCGTCACGCGGGCCATCAAGCAGCGGATTGAACAGCTTCAGCCGGGTTTGCCGCCCGGTGTTCGCATCGTGCCGTTCTATGACCGCACGCGACTGATCGAGGGGGCCATCCACACGCTGAGCGGGACGCTGACGGAAGAGCTGATCATCGCCAGCATCGCCATTCTGCTGATTCTGACGCACGTCCGCAGCGCGATCGTGGTGTGCCTGACGCTGCCGCTGGCAGTGCTTGTCTCGTTCATTCTCATGTACTACCTGGGCATTCCCAGCAACATCATGTCGCTGTCGGGCATCGCCATTTCGATCGGCATCCTGGTCGATGCCGCCGTCGTCATGGTGGAGAACGCGACGCACGAATTGACGCGTCAGTTCGGCCACGAGAAAGTCCGCGGAGATACGACCGAGATCGTCGTGCGATCGTGCCGGCTCGTGGGCAAGCCGATCTTCTTCGCCATCATGATCATGCTGATCTCGTTCCTGCCGGTGTTCGCCCTGAGCGGCACCGAGGGCAAGATGTTCCATCCGCTGGCGTTCACCAAGAGCTTCGCCATGGTGGGCGTGGCGCTGCTGGCGGTGACGTTCGTGCCGGCGATGATCCCGATCTTCATCAAGGGGCATCTTCGCCGCGAGGAAGACAACTGGATCGTCCGCAGCTTCATCAATATCTACAAGCCCGTGCTGACCTGGCTGATGGAGGTTCCGGCGGCCGGGCTGTGGTTCATGGGCCTTCTGTTCATTATCGGGGCGGGGCTTGTCGGCAGCCGTGCACTGTTTCTGGGTGTGCTGGCGGTGGCGCTGCTGTTCGGCTGCGCGTTCTTCCGACGGCTGTGGAGCCAGGGAATGGCCTTTGTACTGCTGGTTCTGACCGCCACGTGGGCGTGGCAACTGCACCCGCCGGGCCGCGAGTTCATGCCGCCGCTCGACGAAGGCAGCATCCTGGACATGCCGGTGACCGTGCCTCGCGTGTCGATGGCCCAGGCGGTTGATGACATCCGCGTTCGGGATCGGGTCATGCTCGACTTCCCGGAGGTTGACCAGGTCGTCGGTAAGGTCGGACGCGCTGATACCCCTACCGACCCGTCGGGCATCGATATGGTCGAGACGGTGGTCACGCTGCGCCCCAAGGAATGGTGGCCTAAACGCAAGGTGCGTTTTGAAGACGTGTTGGACGAAGCGGGCGGCCTTGTTGGGGCCCTGGTGCAAGACCGCATCTTGAGCCTTGATGCAAAGGCCGACGCGACCGACGGCCTTGTCAACGGCGTGGCCATGGACTCGATCGAGCGGTTTGACCGATCGATGCGGGATTGGGCGCGGCGGCGACAGATCGAGTTCGAGCCGCAGTTGGCCCGGACGCTGGTGCGATCGACGATTGACGACCTGCTCGACCTGTTCCGACGCAAGGGGGCATTGAAGGACGAACCTTCTGCGGCGGACATCGAGCAGATGATCGATCCGCTGGTGAAGGATCACGGCCTGTTGCTCGTCCAGGTTCCCAGACGGGAAGAGATGACGAGGCTGATCGGCGAGATCACCGCGCGGCTGGCCCAGTTGGGTCGCGTAGAGCAGAAGCCTGACTTGTTGCTGCCGGCCCCGTCGATCGTCACCGCCGTGAAGGAATCGATCGTTACAGCCGTCGGCGGAGAGAGGGCGACCGTCTCGGGAGACCTTTTCGATCGGATGGAGCGCCGTCTGAATGCCGAGTGGGCCCGGCGGGTCAAGACGCTCAACTGGGAACTGGAGGATCGATCAGGAAGCACGCTGGTCGATGCCATGATCGAGGCCGTTCGAAAGAATGCCGGCAGCAAGTTCGTGGCAAAGGGCCAGGAGGACCGGATTTCGGAGATATCGCGGAGCCGGGCCGGCGACTTCAGCCGGCGCGTGTTCCTGTGGCACAAGACGAAGTCCGACCTGGTCAAGGAGATGGACAGCGAGCTTCAGATGCCCGGCTGGGGCAACATCTGGACGCAGCCGATTATCAACCGTGTGGACATGCTGGCCACGGGCGTGCGCACGATGATCGGCGTGAAGGTGTACGGGCCGCGACTGACGGATGAGAAGCAGGAGGTGGTGGAGAACGGTTCGAGCAAGACGGTGGTGCACGCCGGCATCCAGACGGTTGCCAACGAGATCGCCGGCACGCTGCGAGGAATCCAGGGGGCCGTCGATGTCTTCCCCGATCAGATCGTGGGGCGCAGTTACCTGAGGATCGACATCGATCGCGAGAAGGCCGCCCGTTACGGCGTGAATGTCTCGGACATTCAGGAGGCCATCGAGGTGGCGATGGGCGGCAAGACGATCACCACGACCGTGGAGGGCCGCCGGCGATTCCCCGTGCGCGTCCGCTACGCCCGCGACTTCTGGCAGACCGAGGAGGCGCTGCGTCGCACGCTGGTGACGGGGCGTCGCGGCACGCGGAGCCCTGCGGCGGGCAATGGCGCATCGGTCATGGGCGGCGGATCGTCGGGCGGGGCGATGCCGTCCGGCGAGGCGATTCAGATCCCCGTCAGCGAGGTTACCGAGATTGCCGTCGTCGAAGGCCCCAGCGTCATCAAGAGCGAGAACGGCATGCTGCGGGCCTATGTGCAGCTCAATGTTCGCGACCGCGACATTGTCGGCTTTGTCGAGGAGGCCCAGCAGGCAGTGGCCGAGAAGGTCAAGCTGCCGCCCGGTTTCTTCGTCGAATGGAGCGGGCAGTTCGAGCACCAGGTGAGGGCCCGGAACACGCTTCAGATCATCTTCCCGATGGTGGTGCTGCTGATCTTTGTCATCCTGTACATGACCTTCAACGATGTCCGGGACGCCCTGCTGATTATCCTGGCGGTACCGGGGGCGTTGATCGGCGGCGTGATCTTCCAGAGCCTGTTCGGCTTCAACTTCTCGGTGGCGGTGTGGGTCGGGTACATCGCATGCTTCGGGATGGCGACGCAAACCGGCATCGTGATGCTCGTTTACCTGCACGATGCGATCAACGCTCGCGGAGGCCTGAGTCAGATCGCCTCGCCAGGCGAACTGACCGAGGTGATCATCACCGGCGCGGTTCACCGGCTGCGACCCAAACTGATGACGGAGGGCGTGGCGATTGTCGGCCTGATGCCGATGCTCTGGGCCACCGGCGTCGGGGCCGAGGTGATGCGCCCGATGGCCGCACCGGTTCTGGGCGGGCTGCTGGTGGCGGACGAGGTCATCGACCTGCTCATTCCCGTGGTGTTCAACTGGTATCAGCAGCGACGCTGGCGGCGGATGCATGCCACCAGTTTCTGACCGTCGAAACAAGTCTCGCCACATCCGCGCCTCTACGACCTTCTATTCCTCCTGTTAAGATAATTCAAAGTCAGACTTTGAATTATCTTAACGTGCGATCGGCGTCCCGGGCCGGCAAGAGGTGATGATCATGGTCTTTTCGTGTGTGCTCGCCGTGGCGGTTCTGGGGGGAGTGTCTTCGGCAGCCGGTGTGGGTGAAGGCGACGCCGTGGCCGTCATCTCGCTGTTCAACCCGACGAACTGGAGTGGGCCGCTGACGGTCGAGGTGCCGACCGGACGAATCGCGACACCTGGCTTGCTGGACTGGCGAGGCGTTCGTCTGCAGGTGGGGACACGCGTCGTTCCGTTTGCACTTCGATCAGGGCGGGCACACTGGCAGACGAACTCGGCCGCTCCCGTCGCGACGCCCCGCGCAGAGGACCTGCTGGTCTTTTCGATCGCCGCTGCCCCCAACCAGTGGGTGAGCGTGCGGGTCTTGCGGGGATCGGCATCGAGTTCCGGCGACACGACGCACCTGGTACGGAAGGACGGACGGGCTCGCCTGGTCTACGACGAGGTGACGGCGGTGATCGACGAGGCCACCGGAACGCTGTGGGAGTTCTCGTTTCGTGGTGAATCGCTGCTGACAGGGCCGATGGGGATTGAGGTGACGAGGCTTTCGGCATCGGCACCCTATGAACTGGTCGGCTCGCTCAACCCGGGATATGCCTATTCGGGGGAGCCGAGTGCCCCAACCATCAAGGTCAACCGAGGCGAGAGGATTCCGCATCGGGTGCGCTGGGGCTCGGCGACATCGACCGATGCCATGACGGAGATCAATCTCCTGATCGAAACCACCGGTGGCCCGTCGATGGCGCTGACGTATCGCCTGCACAGCCACGGAATGCTGGACATTGTGGCCGACAGCCAGCCGTGGACGGGAACCAGCCCATGGTGTGATCATGCAGCAGCGTACACGCTGCCGCTGGCCGGGAGAGCCGAGTCACTGCCCTGCCTTGAGAACCGTTATCCGTTCTACGGCTTCAAGGGCTATACAGCCTCTGTGCGACAGGCTGCCGCGGTTCGGCGCGGGACGCGGATCGGGGCGATCGAACTGGGCGAGGAGACGGTCAACGGCCGCCGATGGGTGCGCCGGGTGATCCCGATCGACCTGACGGGACCGGCCGACCCGAACGATCTGGTGGAGGCCGCCGACGAGGGGCTCGTCATCGACGTGCTGCCGATGAGGAACGATTTGCCGACTGGTGGAGAAGCGACAATCGCCTGTCCGGACTCCGCCCAGGCCGTGGGCACGCTGCTGTCACAGGGCCTGGAGAAGGCGGGCCTCAAGGTCAGGCGGGTCGGTCGCGACGACGCGTCGGTGCTGCTCCGATTGGAGATCGTCACCGCCCCAGAGGACGGTGGCATCGAGCCGGACGGCTTCGAGATCCGGCCGATCGCTCGTGCCGGGTGGTCGGCGCGGGCGCGTTCTGTGAACGGGCTATACCAGGCAGCGACTGCCGTGGTCGCGCATCTGTCGCGGCACGGTGCCGGCCTGCCCCTGATCGCGGGCAACCCCGTTGTCCCGCTGCGGGCGGGGGGATTCGGCGGGGGGAACTTCGAGGTCGACTTCCCATACGGGTCCGAGGAGGAGTGGCGGCGCACGTTCGAGAACCTCGTCGTCTCCGGGATGAACCGATTCGGCTGCCTGGGGATGTGGGGCAACTGGAAGATGCCCGTGAGCTACGCCTACATGCCTGAGATTCGATCCTCGTCACGGGAGGCCTACGACGAATCGTCCGGGGCAAAGTTCGTCGAGATCGACGAGCATCGCCAGCGGGGTCTGCGGCTCGCGAGATTCCTGCACGATCGGGGGGCCGGCGTCTGGCTGTGGATCCCCATCGGGTGCGTGCCGACGACCTTCACTCAGAAGTTCCCCACGGCCATGGCGCCACGGCCCGAGGGCGGCCACAGCGATAAGATCCCCTGTTTCACCCATCCCGACTACCGGCGATACGTCGAGGCGTTCTTCCGCGAGCTGCTGGAGACCTATCCGATCGAAGGACTGGTCCTGATCCGGGACGACAACGGCGGCCTGTGTACATGTCCCCGCTGCAAATCCTATACAGCCGGGTCGCGGACGAAGGAACCCGCCTGGGAGCAGTATCTGGTCATCTACGACATGCTCCGCGCCAAGGGTTTTGGAGGCGACATCGCGGTGTACCCATATTTCGACACGTATATGCCTCGGCTCGAGCCGCTCTTGCCGAAGGACCTGTATGTGGTCGGCCACGGGGGCGAACCGGCCGTTCTGACGCGCGACTATGCCCGCACGGGGCTGATGGGGGACACGTGGCTGGACAATCTGTATGCCAACTTCCGGCTGCCCCCCTGCCCGCGAATGAAGCGGCTGCTGGCCGACCGAGGCAGCTTCTGGATCGGCGGTGCGTATTGCGGAACCGAGCTGCCGTGGGAATCCGTGGGGCGTTTCGGGTGGGAGCCGACCGCGACCGCCAACACCCTGCGATACGAATGGGGACAGCGGACGTTCGGGCACGATCGGGCCATCGGCTTCGTCCGCATGAGTCAGACCTATGAGCGTCTGTGGGAGATCAATGCCCGGTATCTGCTGCCGGGCGTTTGGATGAAGCTCGACCCGAACCAGCGTCAAGACATCCTGGCCGAGGGGACGGCCCAAGCGACAACGCTTCGAACGCGTCTGGCCGAGCTGAAGAGACAGGTCGATCCGGCCGCCCACGCGCGATGGTTCGGCCATGTCGAGCTGTTTGCGCCGTTCATCGAGTATCACCTGCACCGGCTGGACCTTTTCGCCCGGGTGTACGACCTTGTGGTGACTTATGAGTCGACGCTTAAGGCGGGAAAACCGCTGCCGGACGACGTTCGGCGGACGCTGCTGGGGTGGTACCGGGAGATGTACGAGTGGGCCGCGAAATACGACCGTGTCATGAAGGGCAGCCCGGACGGGATGCTCACGCACTGCCGCGGTATGACGAAGCCTTACAAGGAGTGGATGGCGGGGTATGATCAGTGGCTGGAACCACAACTCAAGGTTCGGCAGTTCGCGGGGACGGTGAAGCCGGCCGCCGGCACCCTCAAGGCGGGCCAGCCCTTTGCCCTGACGATTGAGCTGCACAACCTCGGGGCTTGCCCGTGGGTGGCCGAGGCGGGACAGCTTCTCCAGTTGTCCGGAGCCGCTGAAGCGCTGGGCCTTCCGAAGGTGTGGACGTATGAGGGCGAAGGGATGGCCCCGGGGGATCGGCGTACGATAACGCTGAAGGGGAAGGCGCCGGCGAGCCCTGGCCGGGGCAAGCTCAAGGCGGCGTTTCTGGCACCCTTCTCGTTTGCCTGTGAGATTGCCGCCTGCGAGATCGATCTGAAGTGGGAGTGAGCCCATTGCCGACGGGGGGTCTCCGAGCATGCAGCATGCGTGTCGTGCGGCATCGTGTTGATCGCAACGGAGGGTGGGCTATACTGACCTGAATGCATGGCCGGGGATTGCAGCGGACCATGCATACGGTGAACCCTCGCCAGAACGTGGGTTCCGACCGATCGAGTCATCTCAGACAACAGGAGGCTATTCATGCCGTCAACCGGACCGAAGTCTTGTCATCCGGGCCACGCTCATTGCTGTCCGCAGGAGCACGACGCCGCCGATCATGCGGCGATATCCGCCGGGGGATTCCCGGTGGGCCTGAGCGGCGCGGCCCTGGGCGGGGCGATGGCGATGGTATCCTGGTCGCAGCTACAGGCTACCCAGGGTGAGTTGGAGCCTTCGCCGCCAAGGCGTCCGCTGCGCGTTCAGCCGATCTTCACGTATCCCCTAGCGACACGCCGCACACAGACGAGCTGGCGCAACTGGGGAGGCGTTCAGACGCAGGCCGACGTCGAACAAGAGGCCACTCGCATCCGCGGGGAACTGGACACGATTCGGTCGCAGGCCGACTTTCCGCTGGAGATCCGGCCACTGGCCGTGGTGCGCGAGGCGGGCGAGATCGGCGCGATTCCGGATATCCAGAAGGCCGATGCCTTGATCGTCTGGGCCGCGGGGGACGGCGGCAAACACTTCACGGCCGAGATGGACGCGATCGTCAAGCTCGGCAAGGACAGCATCTTCTTCGTCCGGCACAAGTCCGGACCGGTGTATTACTGGTATGAAGGGATGATGGCGCGGTTCCTCCATCGAGAGACCGATTCGCTAGCGCTCAAAGGTATCGGGTACGAGGACATCGTTGTCGATCGGACGGACGAGGTTCTGTGGCGGCTGCGGGCCCTGTGCGGGCTGAGGAACACGATGGGCAGCCGAATCATTGCTATCGGCGGGGCGAGCGGGTGGGCCACGCCACAGGCCCCGAAACTGGCGAAGGATCTCTTCAAGCTGGACATCCAGGTGGTGCCCTACGACCAACTGGGCGAATTGATCAAGGCGGCGCGTCGGGATGCAGCCGCAACGGCATTGGCGCAGCGACGCGCCGAGGAGTACCTCAAACAGCCGGGCACGACGCTGGAGACCGATCGTCAGTTTGTCGCCAACGCCTTTCTGCTCGAACAGGTCTTCCGGCGGCTCATGAAGAAGGCGGATTGCCGGGCCATCACCATCGGGGCGTGCATGAGCACGATCATGCCGCTGGCTGAGACCAGCGCCTGTCTGGCACTGAGCACGCTGAACGATGATGGGTATCTGGCCTTCTGCGAATCGGACTTCGTGGTGGTGCCCTCAGGAATTCTGCTGGCCAACATCTCGGGCAAGCCGGCGTTTCTGAACGACCCGACCTATCCGCACGACAGTGTAATCACGCTGGCCCATTGCACGGGCCCGCGGAAGATGGACGGCAAGACGCTCGAACCGGCACGGATCCTGACGCACTTCGAGTCGGACTATGGAGCGGCGCCCAAGGTGGAGATGCGCAAGGGGCAGATGACGACGAACATCCTGCCGGACTTCGCGGCGAAGCGATGGGTGGGGCTGCTCGGGGAGATTGTCGAGGCACCCTTCCTGGACATCTGCCGCGACCAGATCGACATCCGATTCAAGTGCGACAGCCTGCTGCTGGCCGAACGGATGCCCGGCTTCCACTGGATGACCGGGTACGGAGACTACGCGAAGGAACTCGGCTACGCGCTGAAGCGCGTGGGCATTCAGTGGGAATTCCTGGGATAGGGGCAATGATGACGACGAACAAGAATTCCGTGGACCGAAGGCAATTCCTGAAGCAGGCGGGACTCGGGGTCGCGGCGGGTTCTCTGTCGCTGGCCGGCAGCACTTCGACGGTACTGGGAGCCAACGACCGATTCGTAATCGGCGTGATCGGTTGCGGCGGCATGGGCATGGCTCACTGCAAGGGTCTGGCCACGATGCCCGACGTGAAGGTGGCCTACGTCTGCGATGTGGACTCCAATCGCGCCAACCAGGCGAAGCAGGTGACCAAGGCCGATCAGGCCGTCGTCGATATGCGGCGTGTGCTCGACGACAAGGGGGTCGACGCGGTGTTCATCGCCACCGGGGATTACTGGCATGCCCCGGCTGCGATTCTGGCGTGCGAGGCGGGCAAGCACGTGTATGTGGAGAAGCCGTGCAGCCACAACCTTCGCGAGGGGCAGTTGATGATCGAGGCTGCCCGGCGAACCAAGCGGCTGGTTCAGCACGGCACGCAGAGCCGGTCGAACGAATTCATCGCCGCCGGCATTCGCAAGCTCCGTGAGGGCGTCATCGGCACCGTGCTGGTGGCCAAGGCGTGGAACGTTCAGCTTCGATCGAGCATCGGGCGAGGCAAGCCCGGTACGCCGCCGTCGAATGTCGATTACGATCTCTGGCTCGGCCCTGCCCCCTTTGTGCCCTTCCAGGCGAACCGATTTCACGGTGTCTGGCGATGGTGGTACGACTTCGGCACGGGAGACCTGGGTAACGACGGTGTCCACGAACTCGACATCGCCCGGTGGGGCCTGGGGGTCGATACGCTGCCGTCCAGCGTGTCTGCAACAGGCGGCAAGTACTTCTTTGACGATGACCAGCAGTTTCCCGATACGGCGATGGTGTCCTTTGAGTATGCGGGCGACGGCAAGGTGGGCAGCAAGCGAATGCTGTTCTTCGAACAGCGGATCTGGTCGACGAACAGCCCCTGGGACATCGACAACGGGGTCGAGTTCTGGGGGACCAAGGGCCGAATGATGCTCACCAAGAGGGGCAAGGTGGAGATCCTGGGCGAGCGGAACAAGCCGATCGAGGTGAAGCTTCCCACGGCTTCCGATCGATCAACCCACGCCCGGAACTTCTTCGAGGCCATCCGAGCGGGGCGTCCGCTCAACGCCGACATCGAGACGGGCTTCCTGTCGGCAGCGCTGAGCCATTTGGGAAATATCGCCATACGGCTGGGCCGCTCGCCGCGATTCGACCCGCAGAAGGCTCAGTACGTCGACGATGCCGAGGCCAATCAACTGCTACGGCGAACCTATCGCGAGGGTCACTGGGCCGTGCCCAAGGGGGCATGATGCCGCGGATCGGTCGGGGTGGAGGGTCCACAATGAGAACTCCCGGATTCATGATCGCTCGTGGAGTGGCCTGTATCGTTGCACTGGCGGGCGGCGGGCAAGCGCTCATTGGCGATGATTCGCCTGTGACATTCGAGCAAGAATCCGGCAGGGTCATGATCCTGATCGGCGGTCGTCCGGTGGCCACCTACGTCTATGTGGACAAGGACATACCCAGGCCCTACTTCGCCCACGTCCGAGTCCCCGGTGGTATTCAGGTAACTCGGAACCATCCACCGATTCAGGGCAAGGACCCAATGGATCATGCTACGTTTCATCCCGGCATCTGGATGGCATTCGGAGATGTGAGTGGATCGGATTTCTGGCGCAACAAGGCCCGCGTCGTTCAAGAGCGGTTCGAACAGGAGCCCAGCGGGGGATCGGGCAAGGGTACGTTCGCGGTCTGCAATCGGTATGTCTCTGCCTCGGGCGAAACGGTGTGCACCGAGCGATGCCGTCTTTCGATTCACGTTCGGCCGGCGGGCTTCCTGTTGATCTGGGATTCGACCTTCTGCGCCGGCGACACACCGATCTTCTTCGGGGATCAGGAGGAGATGGGGCTGGGGCTTCGGGTGGCCACCGGAATCTGCGTCAAATCGGGCGGACAGATCCTCGACAGCCAGGGGCATGTAAACGAGAAGCAGGTCAGGGGAAGCTCGGCGGACTGGTGTGACTACGGTGGCATCCTCGACGGGCGACGGATCGGCGTGACGCTGATGACGGACCCGGGCAACTTCCGTCGAAGCTGGTACCACGCACGTGATTACGGTGCGCTCGTTGCCAATCCCTTTGGCAGAAAGGCCCTCGGGCAGGGCGAACTCAGCAGGATTGTGGTGGAGCCCGGAAAGCCCCTCCGGCTGCGGTATGGAGTTCTTCTGCATGCATCGGCACCGGATGCTGCGACCGATCTGAAGGCAGCCTATGCCGATTTCCTGTCGTTGATCGGTGGTAAGACGGAGTCGAACCCGTGAGTCAGACCCCGAGCGTCAAGCGCGTCGGCCTCATCGGCCTGGGATTGATGGGCACGGCACTGACGGAACGATTCCTCAAGGCCGGGTTTGCCGTACAGGTCTACAATCGCACGCGCGAGAAGGCCGCCCCTCTTCTGGCGATGGGGGCGGAATGGAGCGACAACCCCCTGATCGCCTGCGATCGGATTGTGATCAGCCTGTATACGACGGAGGTCGTCGAGGAGGTTTTGCACGATTTGGCCGGTGGGCTTCGAGCCGGCCAGATCCTCGTGGACACGACGACGGGCGATCCCGAACAGACGGTCCGCCTGGGACAGCGACTTGCCGGGCAAGGGGTGCAGTACCTGGAGGCCCCGATTTCGGGTTCCAGCGAGCAGACGCGACGAGGCGAAGTGACGGTGATCGCCAGTGGTCCTCGTGAGGTGTTTGAGGCCTGCCGCGACCTCTTCGACCTGTTCGCCAGAAAGACACTCTACGCGGGCGGGTGGGGCGCCGCCCCCAAAATGAAGCTGGTGACCAATCTGGTGTTGGGCCTGAACCGCGCCGCCCTGGCCGAGGGGCTCTCGTTCGCCGAGGCGATAGGCATCTCGCCGCAGGACGCCCTGGTGGCCCTGATGGAAAGCATGTCCTACTCAAAGATCATGGACACGAAGGGCCGCAAGATGGTCGAGGGCGACTTCAAGACCCAGGCGAAGCTTTCGCAGCACCTGAAGGACATACGGATCGTTCTTGAAGAGGCCAAACGGGCGGGAATCGCGTTGACCCTGACGGAATCGCATCGCCGACTGTTGGAGGCCGCCGAAGCCGCCGGATATGGCGAGGCGGACAACAGCGCGATCATCTGCGCCTGCAGAAAAACACCCTGATCGATCATTCGTCAAGGGTCTTGCTCGACGTGTCCGGGGCCCACCAGATCGCCAGCATGCCCAGCGCATAGATCAGACCCGTCACGGCCCCCACTTTGGCGAAGTCACCGCCGAAGGCGCTCGCCAGCGTTCCCGCGGTGAATACCCCCGCGGCGGTTGCGAAGCGTCCGACGTTGTAGGCGATGCCACTGCCGGTGGCGCGAACCCGTGTGGGAAAGAGTTCCGGGAGATACAAAGGCAACCAACCGAAGAAGAGCGTTGCGACGAATCCCTGCGCAAACACTGCCCACAGGAATCCGCCTCTGAGCGGGGCAGAGAACAGAAAGAGTCCGCACGTCAGGAGCGTCGAGCCCAGACTGATGAGGAAATACGCGGGGCGCCGCCCGAGCATGCTGGCAAGCTGTGCCCCGAAGAAGCTGCCGAGCACGGCACCAAAAGCCCAGCAGCCCTGAGTGACCGCCTTGTATCCCGGCTGAACACTCCCTCCCATCTTGTCGGCCCACGGAATCATCCACTTGCTCGCCGCCCAGGCCCCGATCATCGGAATCGAGCCCAAGAGGATGCCGATGAGAGTGAGACGCAGCAATGGCGGACGGAGGAGTTCACGCAACGGTGTACCGACCGCCACCGCCGCTCCACGCGAGGCCAGCCACTTGGGTGATTCCGGAATCCAACAGAGCGACACCATGCCCAGCAGGGCCGGCAAGGCACTGAAACCAAAGACCCATCGCCACGATTCGGGCGTGATATGCCAGACCCTGGCGATCGAGGCAAGAATGAGGATGCCTGTATTGAGGCCTGCGCCGACGATACCGGCTACCATGGGCCTGGACACGTTGGGCCACGATTCGGAAACCAGCGCCACGCCGTTAGGCCACATACCCCCGATGCCCAAGCCGACGAGAAACCGCAGCACGAGCATCTGATCGATATTGGTGACGATCGCCCCCCCTCCCGCGAATACCGAATAGAAAAGGATGCTGATGCCCATCGCCCGGGTTCGCCCCAGGCGGTCGCCGAGCTGGCCGAACCAGATGCCGCCGCATGCGGCGCCGAGCATCATGCTTGCTGTCAGCCGGGCGAACCATTCGCCGGCCAAGGCGTCGGTGAATTGGCTGCCCAGAAGGTCCTTTGTGACGGACAGGGAGGCGATGGGCATCAGGCCGAGCTCCCACCCGTCGAACAACAGCCCGGCAAAGGCCGCCAGGAGCACGATCAGCCGACCGCGTTTGTTCAGAGGGGGTGGAGACTCTGCCGAGACTTGGATGACAGGCGGCTGACCGCCTTCGTGTTCGCTGGGCATCCGGACATCTCCCACAAGAACCTCACCGTCCCTTCGACCGGATCGTCGCGTGGTGCTCTGGCACACTATCACACGACAGGCAGCTCCACCGGATCACGAACCCGGTTCTGCCACGACCGGATTCTGCCCGACAGCCGCCGGACGACGTCCGGGTGCCCGCCCCGATAGAAGAGGTTCTTCGTCTCTCCCGGATCGTCGCTGAGATTGAAGAGCTGACACTTGTCCACGTCGCTCAGGCAGAGCTTCCAGCCGTCGGGTGAGATGACGGTGCGGGTACGGTCGCCGGCCACGCGATCGATCTGCTCGCGGGGCGCCACGCCCGCCTCATGACGTCCGCGCCGAAGGGTCTCCTGCGTGGGATGCCACTCGATGAACACGTGGTCTTCGCGTATCCTGCCGCCACCGACGAGCGGGACCAGACTCTGCCCCGGCAGATCCTCACGCGGCTTCTGCCCCAACAGCTCCAGCAGCGTGGGGACGAAGTCGACGTGACTGACCGGATTCCGGACGACACGCCCCTGCCGCCCGAGCTTCGGCACGCGGATCAGCCACGGCACGCGTACGGCCTCTTCGTACATCACGCTCTTTTCGACCAGCCGGTGGGCGCCCATCATGTCGCCGTGGTCACTCGTGTAGACCACAATCGTGTTATCCGATAATCCCAGATCATCCAGCGTCCTCAGGATGCCCCCCACGCTGAGATCGACCTGGGTGACCAATCCGTAATAGCGGGCGATCAGCTTTCGGATGCTCTGTTCGTCGTTACCGTACTTGGCGCGGCAGTACTCTCGGTTGACGCGGTATCGCAGGGGTTCGTTCTCGTCGAAGGGGCCGTTGAATGTCGCGGGAAACGGGACCTTGGCCGGATCGTGCTCTTTGTCCAGCGGACCGAAGAACGGCATGTGCGGCTCGAGGAAATTGACGAAGAGCATGAACGGCTCGCTTCGGTGCCGGCGGAGGAAGTCGCACGCCCGCTGTTCCAGGAACTTCGGCTTGCAGAGTTCGATCGGCAGCTTGGCCTTGAAATCGCGACTGAAGCGATTGCCGGCCTCGGGCGTGTAGCCGTGTTTGACGAGGAAGTGGTGATAGTCGCTCCGGGCTTCTCGATCGCGGCGTGCGCTGTAGTACTGACCGTAGCCGTCCTCGATACTGACCCATTCCTGGAAACCGTGCTGGGCGAAGATCTCATCGCCCAGGTGCCATTTGCCCATGTAGGCCGTGCGATAGTCCTTGTCGTTCAGCAATTCCGGCAGGCAGGGAGTCTCCGGACGGAGGGGAATGTTGTTGGCCATACACCCGTTGGTGTGCGGCCAGAGGCCCGTCATGACGGTCGAACGAGACGGCGTACACACGGGCTGTGTGACGTAGGCCCGATCGAAGACGACGCTCTCGCGGGCGAGTCTGTTGAGGTTCGGAGCGTGGATCGTCGTGTTTCCATAGACGGCCATCGTGTCGGCCCGCTGCTCATCGGTCCAGATGACGAGCAGATTCGGCTTTCGTGCCCCGGCCTCGGCCGACCACGCCCGTTTGTTCAACGCGCTCAGCGCGAAGGAGCCGAAGGCGGAGTTCTTCAGGAAACGGCGGCGGCTGAGCTTATCCGACATGGACATGAGAAGGCCCTCCACTCTGCATATGACGACCTGGGGACAGATCACCACACCTCCGAGTCGTATCGATCGACGCAGCCCTATAGCTGTGACTTGTTCACGAACTCCTGGCATTCCGGAAAGTCCCATGGAATGTCCGGATAGTCCTGCCAGAGTTTAATGTGTTCGGTCAGGCGCGAATAGAGCTCGGGCCGCCGCTGATGCATCGTACGCAGGTGTTTGCGATGGCGACGCAGCGCCGCCAGATTGATTGCCGCATGCACGCACGCATCACCCGGCTCTTTGATGCGGGGGAACAGCCGCATTTCCTCAGACTGCCCCGGGGCCGAGATGATGCCGCCACCCGGTGAGGCAAAGCCGGTGTTCCGCCCGTCGGTGATACAGCCGCCCACAACGCAGCCATAGGCCATGGCCGCGAAAATGCAGTGCGAGTCTTCGACGATGCCCCCCCGGCCGTTGATCCAGAGGATGATCTCGGCCCCGGAGAACGAGGTGCAGCCCCAAGCCTCCGGGAAGTAGCCGTCATAGCACTGGAGAATCCCGATCGGAGCGAAGTCCAGGTGAAAGACTTTGAACTGGTTCCCCAGGATGCCGCGGGCTTCGGCGTCGTGGCCTTTGATCGGGGGCCACCAATGCGGCGGCGGGCCGGAGGCCGGATGGCACTTGAAGTACCTGCCTAAGAGAGTGCCCGACCGATCGACCACCAAGGCGGTGGTCGACCACCTCGCGCCGTGGCTCTCGACCAGGCCGGCAATCGCGTACATCTTGTGCTCACGGGCCATGGCGAAGAACCGCTGTACGCGTTCATGGTCTGTCGTCAGGTTCGATCCCAGAACATACTCTGGAAAGACAATCAGGTCGGATCCGACCTCGGCCGCCTTCCGGAAGAAGGCCGGCATCCGCTCGATGACGGTGTCGGCCTTTCCCTCCATCGTCAGTTGCACCAGCGTGATCCGTGCCTGATCTTTTACGCGAGGTTCACCCTTACCCGGCGGACCGCTCGTGGGAACTGATGCCCGCGATTCGGAAGCTGCAGATGCTCCAGACTCGTTCAGACCCGCCATGCCGAGGGCCATACCGATGCCGGTGCTCTTTACAAAATCACGGCGTGTCAGCTCGCCCTCAGCCCCATTGGGTGAGTGTGAATCCAATGACATGTTAGACTCCGTAGCCGGCTGTCTGGTGCCCCGCGGCCCCGCTTCCGACTGATGGAAGGCACGGTCGAAGACCGAGCTCTGCCGATACGCGTTTCAGCGAACTTCGGGAGACGCCTTCCGAGCGTCGGCCACGCGTCGCGTCTTCGTTGCCCCACACGATTCCCGGACGATGAGTTCGCAGTCGAAGCTGACCTCGCGCGCGGGCAGGCTGGGGTCGGCCAGGCGTTCGATCATCAGCTTGGCCGCCATTTCCCCGATTCGCTCGCAGGGTTGACGCATGGTGGTGAGGGGCACGGGCAGCAGTGCCGCGTAGTCCACATCGTCAAAACCCACCAGTGCCACGTCATCGGGAATCCGGATACCCAGCGTCAGCAGATGACGTTGGAGATAGGCCGCCACGTGATCGTTGACACATAGGAAGGCTTCGGCACGGTCGTTCTTGATGAGTTCGCATACGACGTCACGTTCGTGGACATCCACCGCGTGAACCCATGCCGGATCGGGGGCGATGCCGTGATTCCGCAACGCGTCCTGATAGCCGGCCACCCGGGCCGTCACGGTCGAGGCCTGACCGATCTGGGAAACGTAGTCGATTCGCCGATACCCCATGTTCAGGAGGTGTTCGGTCAGCACCTGACTGCACCGCCGGTTGGCGACGCCGACCAGATCGAAACGCGATCGCCCGGGGTAGTCACATACATCGCGATCGAGCAGGACCACCGGGATGCCCGCCCCCTCGAATGTCTCAACAACCCGCATGTTGATGACGGTCGGATCACGGGGAAGGATGATCGGAGGGAAGAACACGCCAGCCACGCCGTGGGCGACATATTCCCGGCACAGGGCTTCAATCTGGCACACCCTGGCTTCATCGTCGGATTCAAACGAGGTTTCGGGTGGTTCGTGCGTGTTTGCTGGCTTACTGGCCGGCAGTACACCTTCCAGGAGAAGACGGAATCCGGCCGACCGGACGGTCCTCGCTACCTCCGCGCATATGGGCGCAAAGATTCCGCCCGGCACTTCGGGCCAGAGCAGCCCGATGGTTGTGCCTGTCTTCGCCGGGCGGTGACGGACGAAAGTACCCGAGCCGCGCCGACGCGTCAGAAGGCCTTCGTTTACCAACTCCCGCAGGGCTTGCGAGACAGTCTGTCTGCATGCGTCGAAAAGTGCCCCGATTTCGGGTTCGGTAGGTACCTGCTGCCCCGGACCGTATTTGCCGGAAGCGATGGCATCGCGGACGTGGTCACAAATCCTCTGATGCTTGCTCTTGGCGCCCTTGACTGTTGGCATTGGGTCCTCGAGTGAAGGCATGTCTGGCCCCAAACGTCTATGCGTTATGCTAACTGGCATGGCGCTATATGGCAAGTGGCTCCCGACATTCATAGCTCGCTCTGGGCACACGTGAGACACATTCTGGGAGAAGTGGATTGATGTGCACTTGCCAACCACCATCAACAGGTATCAACCCGATTTGCAAACTGATGCTTCATATGTCTAAAGATCTATATAGCAATGGCTTATAGGATGTACTGTGGATTCATGGAGGAGGCAGAGGCTTGAAGCTCATAACGATTAGACTTTTCATTGATGGGTCTAGACCAATCATCTTAAAAGGGGTAGACTTATGATCAGTAGTGTCGGAGATCGCGATGGCCTGCAAGACAGGGCAGGACTGTGCACATGTCATGAGTGAATCAACAAGGGGTGAGGGGTCTGGCAACTCTTGGATTGCGGTTCTCAGGGATCGATCGGTGGCGCGATGGTGCAAGAACACCCTTCGAGATCGTCGGCAGGGCGAGACCGCACTACGCAACTGATCAAGTCTTGAACGGAGGTCCATCGATGAGGTCTATCGGGAAGGAATCGAAATCGGTTGGAGGCGTCGCCTGGCTGTGCGTGCTTGCGCTGGTTTGTGCGACCCGATCCGGTCTCGCCGACCCGATCTTCGCTCCCGGCATCAGTCAGGGCACGGTAACCTCCGGCAGTATCGAGGAGGCATCGGGGATCGCCTCCAGCAGGAACAGCGAAGGGGTTCTGTGGGTGCATAACGACTCGGGTGATGTCGCCCGCATCTTCGCAATCAATTCGCACGGGCAGCTCCTGGGTACCTACAACATCATGCAGCCCGGCACGACCAACTTCGCCACCGCCACCGATTTTGAAGACATCGCCATGGGCCCGGGCCCTCAGGCAGGACTCTCGTACATCTACGTGGGCGACATCGGTGACAACGGATCGAGTCGTGCGTCGATCAGCGTCTTCCGCATCGCCGAACCGGCCGTTTATGGCCGTCAGGCGGGCAGCCCCGTCACCGTGAACCTTAACCAGGGGGAATGGGAATCCATCACGCTGACATATCCGCTGTTCTTCTGGCTCTTCTATACGCACGATGCAGAGACCCTGATGTGCGACCCGCAGACAGGCGACCTGTATGTTGTCACGAAGTCGGACGACGTGATGAGGATCTTTCGGGCGCCTGCGGCGAGTCTCGTCGGCGGAGCCACGGTCGGTATGACCCAGATCGGGGGGGACTTCAGCTTCCGCCGTGCCACAGGCGGATGTATTTCGTCGACAGGCTCAGAGATTGTCATCCGCGGGTACTCGAACAACCCCGCTTACGGTTATCCGGCCGCCCAGTTGTGGACGCGAGGGAGCGGACAGACCGTCGCCCAGGCCCTTGCCGGGACGCCCGTGTCGATCCCGATCGCCTCCGAGGGGCAAGGTGAGGCGATTGACTTCGACGGGATCGGCAGCGGATATTTCACGCTCAGCGAGGGCGGCAATCAACCACTCTATTACTACCAGCGGACCAGTGCCGGCCCGACGCCCCCCATTACGCTGGTGGCCGCCGGCGCCGACTGGAAGTATCTGGACAACGGTTCGGACCAGAGCGCCGCTTGGAGACAGGCGGGATTCAACGACAGCGGCTGGACCACTGGAACGGCGCAGTTGGGTTACGGGGACGGTCATGAGCAGACCGTCGTGAGCTACGGCCCGGACGCCAACAATAAGTATGTCACCACGTATTTCCGAAAGACGTTCCAGGTTGATCCGTCGCTTGCCTTCGACACGCTGACGCTCAAGCTGCTGTATGACGACGGTGCTGCGGTCTACCTGAACGGTACGGAGATCGCCCGCCAGAACCTCTCGTCCGGTGCCGGCTTCACCACCCTGGCCACCGGCACGCAACAGGCGCTCGAGAACACATGGCTCGTGCTGACGGTCAATCCGAGCCTGCTGGTCAGCGGGACGAACACGCTGGCCGTCGAGGTTCACCAGGTCAGCCGGACCGATTCCGACGTCAGCTTCGATGTTCAGCTATCGGGTACGGCTCATCAGCAGTGGTTCAGCCTGACGGTGACGAAAAACAACGATTCATGGGGAACGGTGGATGTGCAGCCGAACCAGTCGCAGTATCTCGGGGGGTCTGTGGTGACGCTGACGGCCACGCCGGCCGCCGGATATGCGTTCAGTCATTGGAGCGGCGATGCATCGGGATCGGCCAATCCCACGACGGTCACCATGAACAGCAACAAGAACGTGACGGCGAACTTCACGGAACTTCGGTACTCGCTGTCGCTGTCATCGAATCCGCCAGCGGGAGGAACCACCAATGCCGTTCCGCCGCCGGGTGGTGATGGGAAATATGGCTACGGAACCGTCGTGACGTTGACGGCCAATGCGGGCACCGACTACGGGTTCAGCAACTGGAGCGGCGATGCGTCTGGATCGAGCAATCCCGTCCAGATCACGATGAACAGCGACAAGAGCGTGACCGCGAACTTCATCGTCCTCCGATACGCGCTGACGCTGACAGGCAGCCCCGCCGGCAGCGGTTCGGTTGCTGCGAACCCGCTTCCCGATGGCGACGGCAAGTACGCACTGGGGGCGGTCGTTACGCTGACAGCCACACCGGCTGCCGGGTTCGTACTGGCAAACTGGTCGGGAGACGCCTCCGGATCGAGCAACCCCACCACCGTTACCATGAATGGCAACAAGAACGTAACCGCGAACTTCGCCGACGGTCAGGTGCTGACGCTAAACGTCGTGAAGGGTGAATATGGAACGGTCACGGTGGAACCGAACCTTCCCCTGTATGCCCCCGGGACGGTGGTGACATTGACGGCCACCCCTATCGAAGGGAAGTCCTTCAATGAGTGGACGATCTGGGAAGATCCGAACCTCTACCCCGATGCACAGTTTGCAACCATTGATGGCAACCCTGTCCTGCAGTTGACGATGAATCATGACTATACGGTCGAGGCCGCGTTCAAGTGCGGCAGCGGCCTGCCTCTGTTTATCGCCATGGCATCGCTTGTCTTGGCGGGGGCTGTGCTGATCCGCAGAATGACGTAGTGCACTCCAAGGCACAACTTGATGGCCAGTGGCATGGGAGGACAACCCGCTCTGTGGTGAGTTCGATGACCTCGGTCGGATAGAAGCACATTGGCAGTCTGCAAGTCCATGGACTCCTAGCCCGCTGGAGGAGTAATACGATGAGCTCGCTGCGTACCCGCAGTCGCATCCCACTGGCTTTTACGCTCATTGAGTTGTTGGTGGTCGTGGCCATCATCGCCCTACTGATCGCTATCCTGCTGCCCTCGCTTGGCCAGGCGAGGGCGCAGGCCCGGACCGTCCTGTGCGGTACGCGCATCGGGCAGCTCGGCAAGGCCCTACTGATGTACTCGGATGATTTCGGCGGTTACCCTCCGTTCATGGGTTGTACGGCCGAAGGGCCCTACCTTCCTCGCGATCCCGCTGAGAACTGGATCTTCCAGTTGCCCACTTCGTGGAGCCCGGATGAATGTCGGGACAGATTCTACTGTGCCCGTCAGGACGAGTGGCCGCTCGAGTTGAAGGTTCCTCGCAGTGGGACGCTATTCAGCTACGCCCGTTATGAGAACCTCTACCTCTGTCCCGATTTCGAACGCATTCGCGACTCCGGAAAGACCCAGAGTGTATTCAACCTCACTCGCTACGAGTGGGGCAGGAAGTTTCGCATACCGGGCACCGTGGGGCAGCCGGCCCCCTGGCCCTGGGCTGGCTTCATAGGTGAAGGGGGATACACGGGTGGGGTGATACCGGTCGGAGATCTGGAGGGGCCGATTGTGAGGGTCGACGCCGTGTATGCGCCGGGCCTGCTGCGGATGCTGGGGGACGAACGCTGGGACCGTCACGTCGCCAATCCTCAGAACAAGCCCTGGTGGTGGCTCGATACCGATCCGATGTTCTGCACGCACGACGAACAAGGCCAGTACCACGGCACCCAAGTCGCGTCGAAGGCCGCTGCAGGACAAAGTCCGATCAAGTCGGGAAGTGCCTTCTACTACGACGGACACGTCGATCTTCGACGCGATCCGGCACCTTCCAGCAGGGATGACGAGCGAGCGATCACGATAGACACGATCCAGGCCTATTTCGACGACACGCTGGAGGTGATCTTCGCTCAGAGGGGATTGCGCGCCCCCTTGTAGAGTGCCATGCAATGCCGCCGCACCTCGTATCGTGTCCTGCTGCGGGCGAACACGGGGCAGGGGTATTCCTGTCTCTTTCGGCGGGGGGCAGGGACATGAAACGAACGTTCATCGTCTCCTTGACGAGGCTGTGCGCCATCGGCTTCTTGCCTGTCCGGGCCAGCCGCGCAGGCGAATCTGGCGATGCCGATCTGGTCATCGCGTCAGGTGACAGAACCAACGCGAGGATCGTCGTGTCACCGCCCCCCGGACGCTGGGAGAAGAAGGCCGCCGAGGATCTGACCCACCACATCGAACGAATGACCGGTGCCGAGATTCCCGTCCTCCGCGAGCGGCATGCGATTGACGCCTCGCTGAATGCCGGCGCCCCCATGTTGATCGTCGGCCAGGAGGCGATCAAGGCCCAGGCGAAGCTCGGTGATACGCTCGGTGCCGTGCTGAAGAAGAACCCATACCTACCAACCGACGGTATCCTCTTGAAACGAGAAGGAAGCCGCGTCTACTTGGCGAGCAACAATGACCCGAGCCACTACTATGCAGCGAGTCGTCGCCAACTACCTCGGCGTCTTCACAGAACCGCTCCGGAAGTCACCAACGCCCTGACCAACAGAGCCTGGGGCCTGTCGGGATAGTTGCCTGTTCCTTAAGGTGGTTGGCACCCGGCAGCGGGAGACATATTACCTCTGTTCCTGCGAATTCGGTGTCTTTTCGACTCGGACTCACCGGCAGCCCTGTGCGGAAACGGCGTCCTCGTATTCGACGCGAATGGGTCGTGCCATGCTCCGCGAACCTGCCCCAGACACCTCGGTATGTCAAGTGTCAAGAGTTGACCCCTTTCGTTCACTTAGTCCATGCATCTTTCTTCGGGATTACTGTTGATGTGTTCGTGCCGACAGGGTACCCTATTCTTGGGATGTTTTGAGTAGTGGCACTCACCTTTGGATTTCCAGCGTGGAGGCACCCGTGCCCTCTCCTATGTGAGCCTGGGAGGTCAACGTCACGTCGCCTGGATACCAGGCTGATCCGACTTAGAAATCAGAAGAAGGAGGAACGGTGATGAGATCGATACCCCTCGCACTGGTCATGCTAACGCTCGTCGCTTTCATGGCTAGCTCTCCCGCCTATGGTGGTGACGCCTACAAAGACCCCATCTATGGATACACGGTCACGAGCGACGTCGTCTACCGCCCGAACGCGCCGGTTTCCAGCGGGACCAAGAACCTCTTGTGCGACATCTACCAACCGGTGGACATCGGCCAGGGTCCAGTGCCGGCGAATCGGCCGGGGGTTGTGATTCAAGACGGCGGCGCATGGACGTCGGGCAGCAAGACCCATGGCCGCGTGGTCATCCCAACCCAATACATGGTTCGGCGCGGGTTTACGGTAGTCATCACCGACTATCGCCAAATCGAGGATGGCACCCTCCTCAATCCCAGCATCCAGGGCCAGACTGAGTTTGGCACCCGGCCATGGGTTAACATCAGTGCCGGGCTTCCTTCCAGCATATACCCCGGTATTGACTCCATCCGATCCGCCATCGAAGACTTTGCGGTTGGCATAGCCTGGACGCGATCCCACGCCGCGGAGCTGGGGATTGACGCCAACAGGATGGCCGCTTGCGGTGGCTCGGCGGGCGGCGTGGATGTGCTGTGCCTTCAGTACAACAACAACCCCGTGCCCGAGGGCTATCGCGTGCAGGCGGTCATGGGCATCGTCGGGACGATGTTCGGCAACTGGAACAAGATCAACGCGGGCGCGCCTCCTTGCTTCATGTTGAACAATACGCTCGACCCGCTCATCTGGTACGATCCGGACATTCCGAACTTCAACAACAGGCTCACGCAACTGGGGGTGTACCACGAACAGTGGTACCAGGTGACCCAGGTCAATCACGACTTTGACTACAACGAAATTGTTCAGGGTGTGCCCATCATGGAGCGCATGAATCAGTTCTTCTGCTATCACCTGGCAGGCGGTCCCCTGCAGGTGGGCTACACACTGGGACTCGTTGCGAGCCCGTCGTCCGCCGGGACGATCATCGCCAGCCCAGCTCCGCGAAGCGACGGCACCTACGCGGCCGGCACGGTGGTGACGCTGACGGCCAATCCGGCTGCCGGATACGCCTTCAGCGGTTGGAGCGGCGACGCCTCCGGCTCGGACACCTACGCCCAGGTCACCATGACGGCCCACCGGAACGTCACGGCAAGCTTCGTTGAGCTTCGTTATTCGCTGTCGCTGGGCTCGAATCCTCCGGCGGGCGGGACGATCGTGGCGAACCCGGCGCCGGGTGGTGATGGGAAATACGGCTATGGAACCGTCGTGACGTTGACGGCCAATGCGGGCACCGACTACGGGTTCAGCAACTGGAGCGGCGATGCGTCTGGATCGAGCAATCCCGTCCAGATCACGATGAACAGCGACAAGAGCGTGACCGCGAACTTCATCGTCCTCCGATACGCGCTGACGCTGACAGGCAGCCCCGCCGGCAGCGGTTCGGTTGCTGCGAACCCGCTTCCCGATGGCGACGGCAAGTACGCACTGGGGGCGGTCGTTACGCTGACAGCCACACCGGCTGCCGGGTTCGTACTGGCAAACTGGTCGGGAGACGCCTCCGGATCGAGCAACCCCACCACCGTTACCATGAATGGCAACAAGAACGTAACCGCGAACTTCGCCGACGGTCAGGTGCTGACGCTAAACGTCGTGAAGGGTGAATATGGAACGGTCACGGTGGAACCGAACCTTCCCCTGTATGCCCCCGGGACGGTGGTGACATTGACGGCCACCCCTATCGAAGGGAAGTCCTTCAATGAGTGGACGATCTGGGAAGATCCGAACCTCTACCCCGATGCACAGTTTGCAACCATTGATGGCAACCCTGTCCTGCAATTGACGATGAATCATGACTATACGGTCGAAGCCGCGTTCAAGTGCGGCAGCGGTACGGGCCAAATGCTGCCGTTGCTCGTAATTGGCGTCGCCGTTCTTGGGATCGTCTCGCGCAGGACGTGGCGGAGGGATTGAGGCGGATTCCACTGCGGCCATCCGATCAGCGTTCGAGACGCTATCTTCAGTACTCAAAGGGCTTCAACTCCTCGATGCAGAGGAGTTGAAGCCCTTTGTCAGATGTGCAGGAAAGCCCTTCATAGGAGAGATTGTCTGTCCTCCACCGGAACCTCGGCATGCTGCTCCATAGCAGGCCAGGACCAAACAGGTGAGGCCTGAGGTCCACTTCCGAGAAGGCCAATCCGCACGCAGATCAGACTCAGTGTCCGCCTTGCGTCGCTTTCTCTGACGCTACGGGCAACCATCGAGGATGGTCAGCGCCGGTTTCATCGAGGCCCTGGGTGAGCTTGCGCGGATTACGGCCGTCTGAGTCCATGACCCAGATGGCCGGCACACCGCCGGTCTCAGCCCGGCAGTAGACGACGTATCGGCCGTCGGGTGACTCGCTCGCGCGGAAGTCCCACACCGGCGGGACTGAGTGGGTGAGGGCCTTCTCTGTCCCATCACGCGGGTCGAGGATGCAAACCTCGGTGCCGCCGCGGGCGAGCTCCGGCTTGTAGTCGCGGTTGAAGTGGTCCACGTCCGGGCGTTGCGGCTGGAACTCCCAGGCCACTTTCGAACCCGGCAGCCGTCGCGGGTAGAGGATCCGGCCGTCCCGCGTCCAAGCCGGGACATTGGAGCCCCCTCCTCGCATCTTGGGATTGCCATAGGTGGCACCGAACCACATGGCCTGTCCGCGAGTCAGGACACGATGCTCGCCGCCGTCGGCGCGTCCGATGCAGACATCGGCCCAATCGTGGCCGGGGTCCTGACCGGGAAGGCAATCCACGTAGAGGACCCACTTTCCATCCGGCGACCAGCATGTGCCGAAGTAGATGTGGCCGGGGGCGGCGGCCACTCGAACGCGATTCGAACCCTTCACGTCACTGGTCCAGACCTGATACCCCCCTTCGCATGCCAGATGAAACGCCACGCGTTTGCCATCGAGGCTCAGACTGAGGCCGTAGGGGAATCCGTCGCTGGCTCGTGTGAACTCTTGCGCGTCGGTGCCGTCCAGATTCATGCTATAGATCTGTCCGCCCCTGTCCCGACAGACCTGCACGAGCAGTCGGTCGTCGCTCAGCAGGAGCGCCGGGGTGTAGAAGACGGCCATCCGGTTGCGCGTGGCGATCTCGGTCAGCGAGCCCGACTTGAGGTCGTGGATCCAGATGTGGGTCGGGGTCTTCGTGTAGTACTCTTCGAAGGAACGTCCCGGCCCGTCGCGCCGAGGCTCCATGCTGAGAAAGACCACGCGGTTGCCGTCGGCAAAGAACCCGCAAGGCTGCCACGTGGCCTGGTTGGGGTCCTTGAAGTCGAAGACGTGCCATCCTGTGCCGTCAGCGCTCATCATGACCGTCTTGCCCTTTGAGGTGAAAAGGAAGCGGGGCGAAGGGGTGGCGGACGATGCACGCATCGTGATGGAACACAACAGGCAGACAGCCAGAGAAGCTCGATAGTTCATGACTCCGCTCATGTCGAACACAACCTCCTGTATCCCCCTCATGGCCTCCGTCATATGACCTGTCACGATCTGCCGCGGATGACGTCGCCGAGTTCTCGCGCGTGTGGGACGCCCTTGGCGAATACAGGATACCGCAGTCGCCGCCGTTTTCGAGCAGGTCGAATCCACGTTCACTCGTGACACAAGGGCGCCCGTCCGAGGGTGAGTTGCCGCTCGGACGGCATCGCAGCGTCCGGGGGGACTCGCGATTTACCTTGCATACCTCGCCAGAAGTAGTACATTAGAGCTGTCATGTCGTGATGTTGAGTCTGTACGGTCGCCAAAGCATCGTGTTGCCCGCCAGTGTGTTAGCACACCAGCGAAGTCATGGGCAACCTGCTTGGGGAAATTGCCCGAGTCCATACTGAGGAGCCGATGTATGGATCTGCTGGGTCGAAGGCGAACGGGATTCACCCTGATCGAACTGCTCGTGGTGGTGGCGATCATCGCGCTGCTCATTGCCATTCTCTTGCCATCGCTCGGCACGGCAAGGGCTCAGGCAAGAAGCTCTCTGTGCGCCACGCGAATCGGCATGCTCGGCAAGGCGGTCCTCTTGTACGCAGAGGACTTCAATGAGACCCCCCCCTTTATGGGTCGCGGCTGGGAGTATGTCAATGAAGGGGCAGGTGTGGAGTGGCCTATCGGTTCGGGCATCACGGTGCAACAGTGGATGTATCTCGAAGACTGGCTGATGCCGCAGATGCCCGACTTCTGGTGCAGCGAACAATCGAACTGGCCCGCGCATGCCCAGCTTCGAAACGGCACGTTGTTCAAATATGCCCGCTTCGAGAACATCTATCGTTGCCCTGAATTCGAGAAGATCACCGACACTCGGAAATCCCAGAATGTCTTTAACTACACGCGGTGGATCCTGGGACGCAAGTGGTATCATCTCGACGACCCCGAGGGGAAGCTCGGGTCCATCTGGTCCTATGGAGAGTGGGCCGGTGCCCCCGGACCCATCGTCCGGCTCAGTCAGGTCCACAATAGCTCCAGGTTGTACATGCTTCTGGACGAGCAGTGGGATCGGCACTGCGCTGCACCGATCGAGGATTTCTCACCCCCCTCTCTCTGCGGCAAGGGATGGCTCGAAGGGCGCATGCGTTCCGAATGGTTTGTGGCCGATTGCATGTTCGGGCCTTGGGGTGATGAGTTCGGCCGCTACCACGGAAACAAGATGCCGTGCCAGATCGCCGTCGGACAGTTCAAAGACCAGATTCCGGCCGTCAAGAGGGCTAACGTTGTGCTCTACGACGGCCACGTGGAACTCGATCTGGACCCGTTGCCCGACCGCAACATACCCAAGAGCATGCCCATTCTGCCCGACGTGTTGAACATCGGTGTGGGGTACATCGACTGGATGAAGGGCCAGCTATTCGCACAGCGAGGTGTGGGCAATCCCAATCTGGACTTCGCACGCCTGATCTTCGGTGGATGACATTTCCGTCTTCCGCAGAGGACACCCTGTCACGGTTTGTCGTGTACGAGATCGCCGACTTGGCGCATCCGGGTCAACTCCTCAGTCGACATGATGTCGGCATCGAGCACGGTCAAGTTCTCACGCATCTGCGCGGCGTCCTTGGGTCCTGTCATGACCAGGTGAACGGCAGGATGACTCAGCACGAATCGGTAGCAGTCGACGGCCGTTGGGCGATTCAATCCCGGCGGGATCCGCCGTGAGCAGATCAGCTTGCCCCAGCGTGTGGCCGTGTAGGCGGTGACACCCGGGCCGCCGTGATCCGGCAGGTGGGGAAACACTTCTATCTCTGCGCCTCGGTGGGCGGCGTTGTAGCGTACCTGAAGGATGTCGAACGTGCCCTCGCGAATGTACTGCTGAAACGCGGGACGGTGATGGCAGGAAATTGCCAGGAATCGAACCATCCCCCGCTCCCTGAGCCTGATGGCCGCATCGAGCAGGCGGGCCGAAGGGGGCTTGTTGTGCAGACCGAGAATCAACACGTCCGCATGGTCGATCTTGAGCGACCTGATCGCCCGATGCACACTGTAGTTCAGCAGCCTCGCCCAACGGGTGTACGACTGGATGGCAACGACGAGCCTGTCACGATGTCTCGGGGCCAGGTTATGGATGGCATGCATCATCCCCGCCCGGCGCAGCGATCCCCAATAGAAGTAGTTGAGGCCTCGCTCGAAGGCCTCTTCGATAGCCGATGCGGGCACACCGTAGGATGCACCGATCCCCAAGCGCCCGACCGTCAGCCCGGTACGACCAAGTGCAATGGGGTCCGCGAAGGACATGTGCGCATTCCTTCATGCTTCTGAAGAGGCTTGTCGCTCCGGATACCCTGCCCGAACGCAGAGGTATCTCTTCCTCGATACCATATTACACCTTCTTCAGGCTGGATGCGGCATGGCCGCAGCACCCTCGCCCCCCTTCTGCCACTGGTCAGCGTGCAGCGGGCGCATCAGCCGCCGTCCGAAGCAGAAACTCGGCGCCGGCGCGTCTCCAACGAACGTCAAGGGAATGGCCGGCGGAGTCATCCACGACGTGAAGGCAGAGCCCTGATGAACCTGGTGCCCTGCGACGATTCTCCTCTGCGAGACGCTGAGCGAACTGCATGCAGCACTCGGTGCCCACACGATCGTCGTGGCTTCCGATGGCCAGATATACCGGCCGACCGGCCAGTGGCGCCGCGTAGTTGACCAGCGACAGGGCGGCGACATCGTCCCGTTCCTTGACCGCCGCAAATTCACGCAAGGCCCGCCAGTCGGTAACGGGTGCCAGCGCCGCCACTCCGCCGACGCGGGAATCCTCTGCTGCCAGTCGGAGGACACAATACCCTGCACGCGACAGGCCACACACGAAGACCCTTCCCGGTCGGGAGAGCCCCCGTTCAATGCACGTGGTGATTGCGGCCCTGGCATCGGTGATGAAGCGGGCGAAGGGATCGTCGCCGGCCAGGAGAGCGTCTCGCAGGCCGTCAATTTCCTTCGTATGCCCGGGCTCCGTTCGGTCGCCATGATAGGGGAGATCGAAGCTGAGGACGCGATGCCCCGCTGCCAGAAAGACCTTGGCCGGCTCGCTGTAGATATCTTCGTGAATCGCCTCGTGACGGCTTCTGGAGAAGGTCAGCAGGAGGCATGCATCGGGGGCAAGGTCTCCCCCTACCGGCTCGGCAAGCAGACCCATGATTGGACCACCGGCGGTGTGGATCGGCAGATCGGTGAGTCGAATTGTCGGCCTGTGACTCGACGTGTCCTGTGCGGGCAATGGTCGGCTGGATGCCTGGGCCGCGTTGAGGCGAGCTTCGCGAGCCGGAGGTTTCGCAGAAAGATACAGGGCATACAGGCGTGGTCCGACGGCGCCCGCCTTCTTCAGGTGCGCCCGCAGGCGAATCGTGCGACCACCGCAATCGGCAAGGGTCCGGGCGGGCCAACGAACCGGCATGTCGAAACCCTCCTGACCCTGGACCGTCCCCGAATCGTTCCCGGAAAACCCGGGGATTGGATTGAAGCGTTCGTCAGCCACCTCAATCCGCAACCCGGCCGCCCCCTCGGCGTTGACCAGAACGTCACACCCGCTGGATGGCACCTGAACCGCTGCCGACCAGACGGACCCCTCGGTCCGTTCGGGCTCCAATGCAATCGCCCCCCAGCGGTCTCGCGGCAGCGTCGCCAGGGCCACCTCTGCGTAGTAGTCGGGACCGCTCGATGCGTTCCGCCACCGACCATGGTAGATCCGCGTCTCGTCACCGGCGTTCACGATACCGTTGGCCTGGCAGAGGACTGTGGGGTAGTTCTTTCCGGCCACGGGCGTGACGGGAGAGTCTGCCGTGCTGAGGTACACGAATCCCTTGACCGGCTCGTGGAAGGCTACGCCATCACTGCTGACCACCAGCCCGAGGTCGCCGGAGATCTTGCCGAACTCCGGATCGTTATGCCAGATGCAGTACAGGCCTACCGCCACATTCCCGAGACTGGCGGCGCCGACGCCGAGATGGACTTCGTCTCTCTTCTGGTTCGCCACATAGGGCAACGCGAAAGACTCGGCACACTCCGGCAACCATTGGTCGAAGTTCGTCGAGACCCAGGCTGCCCCCTGCCGCCCGCGGTTGCGTCCGGACTCCCCCGCCAGAAATGTCTGCGAGTTCACAATGTACAGACCGTTGTGCTTGTAGAAGGACGCGTGTTCCAGAAAGGCCTCGATCGGCGGCTTGGGGGTCGCCTTCCAGACAAGCCCATCCGGGCTCGTCGCCAGTCGCATCGTGGGGTAGTTCCACGGATCGTACTGCGTCCAGAAAGCCAGCTTGTAGCGTCTCGACGGGTCCGGGTCGTCCTCGTCTCGGATGACGCAGGCATCCGCTGTCAGCGCGCTGGGGAGGTTGAAGGCATTGTTCTCGCGGCTGCCTTTGAAGAGCAACTGGCCCAGCGATGGCTTCGTCCACTGAATACCGTCGGTGCTTTCGGCGTAGCAGAGGGGGCCGGGGATGACTGAATCTCGCCAGCGTTCGGCTTGCGCCTTCAATTCGGGTGACCAGTCCGGATTGCGGCCTATATGACAGGGGTAGTACCACATGCGATACTTGCCGCCGTCGAAGAGCACGGTGCCGTAGAAATGAGCCGCCAGACAGTCCGGAGAGTTCGGGTTGTCGCGGCTGGGCGTGAGCACGGGCTCCCGACGAACCATCGGTTTCGACAGATAGAGGCAGAGGTTCCGTTTCAGCGGAAACGACGCATCGTCGATGGCCAGCAAGACGGCCCTTCCACCGACCCGGACGCCGGTTGCCGGAAAGAGGAAGGTCGGTGGATCTTGAACCTGGTTGCGTTTGACGACCTCGGGACTCCCAGCACGTGACGATCCTGCCGCGCCTCCCATCACCGGCATCCGGCTGCAGGCCCACCCTATTGCCGCGGCGCACACCACACGACCGATCCGACTGGCAATCCTCATACGATCGTCCCTCTTCTGCTGAGTGCTGCCTGCATTCGCACAGTGTCCCACCGATTCACTGACGCCCTGACCTTCCGCACCACACACATGAACCACCCTATCGACCGCTGCCCCTATCGGAACCCGCGAACGACAGGGCCTCTGAGCATACGGTGAAACGTATCGCCGACATGGCCCCTGTAGATTCCTCCACGCAACGCAGTTCGTAGCTTCCGACGCCCAGAACGAGCCGGTTCGCATCGGCCGTCGACAGAAGGGCGCCATTGAGAAACCACACCATGCGATCGGATGCACGGTTGACGCAGGGATGGATCACCGCTCGACCGCCCACGGCGACAAAGGCCCCACCGTCATGTGGCTTGAGGATTCGAAGCGGCGCGGTATCGTTTTCCGAGCAGTGGAGAACCGTTTTCGCCGGCCAGCGGACGGGAAGTCCCGGGTCGGTGTCGTTGCGCATGCCGGGCACCATGAAGAGCCGGGCCAGCATTGGTTCGGCGGCTTCGGCACCGACATAGGCCTCCGATCCGACCCCCGAGAAACGACCGACCCACACGCCCGCGGCGAATCGCCCGTTGTGACCGGCGGCCCACGCATCGCGACGGCCGGAGCTGGTACCTGTCTTCCACATGAACCACGGAATGTCTCGATAGGCCCCATCATCCCTGGCGTGAGGAATCCGCCTGCGTGACGAGAGGATGTCGTCGAGCAGGCGGCAGGTGTCGGATGACAGCACCCGAACGCCGTCGACCGGTTCATCCACGAACAATCGCGGGGTTGCACGGATGCCGCCGCGTCCCAGCGTGGCGTAGCCGTTGACCAGATCGAGCAGCGACACCTCGATAGCCCCCACTACCACCGCCAAACCGCCGCGTTCGGCAGCGTCTTTCGGGAGACGGATGCCCACGGCCTCGATCTGCCCAAGGCAGCGGGTCAATCCGACGGCCTCGGCCACCAGAATGGCCGGGACGTTCAGCGATCGACGGAGGGCCTCGGCGACGGTCAACTCGCCGGCGAAGCGACCGTCGAAGTTCGTCGGCGACCAGCCTGCCCGATGGATAGGCACGTCATATACGATCGATTGATCGTTCAGCAGCCGGGTTTCGAAGGCTGCCGCATAGATGAACGGTTTGAGGGCCGATCCGGGACTCCGTCGCGCCATCGCGCCGTTGATCTGGCCATCGACGGGATTGCCGGCGTCACACGAGCCGACCATGGCAACGATGTCGCTTCGAGCGATGTCTATCACGACAACAGTTACGTCGCTGCCGGGCGGAAGGGTGCCGACGTATTCGACGGCCAGCCGCGTCGCCTCGCGCTGGATAGCCGGGTCGATCGTCGTTTGTCCCCCATTGGGGCGACGCTGAAGGGCCAGGTTCGCGGCGTGGGGCGCCAGATCGGCCGGTCGATGCCGCGACAGGAGAACCGGCTCGGCCGAAGCGATGTCGTATTGTGCCTGCGAGATCGTGCCTCGTTCGACCATCCACGCCAGGACGACGTTTCGACGACGCCGGGCGGCATCGGAATGGCGGTCCGGTCGGTAGGCAGAGGGTGACTGGGGAAGACCGGCCAGCAGCGCGGCCTCGGCGAGAGACAGGTCGGTGGCGTGCTTGTCGAAGCAGGCCAGGGACGCGGCCTCGACGCCGCGGATGTTGCCGCCATAGGGCGCGATGTTCAGATAGGCTTCGAGGATCGTGTCCTTGTCGCGGAGCCTTTCGAGCTGCAGGGCTCGAAAGGCCTCGATGACCTTGGAACGCCAACTTCGGGGGCGATCATCGATCATGCGGCAGACCTGCATGGTGATCGTACTGGCACCCGAAACGATCCGACCGGCGGTGAGGTTTCGACCGGCAGCGCGAACTACCGCCAACGGGTCCACCCCCCTGTGGGATCGGAACCGGGCATCTTCGACCGCCACAGTGGCGTCGATCAGCCTCGGCGACATCCTGCCGAGCGGGACCGGGAGCCGCCACTGATCATCCCTGCCAACGACCGCCAGCAAGGTTGAGCCGTCGCGGGCGGTCACTCTGGGGCTGGTCGGTCGGCGTTCAAGACGATCGATCGGAAATGGCGACGCATGCCATACTACGGCGGCGACTGCGACAATCGCTGCAACCGCGAGGCCGGCTGCGATGGCGCATCGCCTCAGGAAGGCCCTGATCTTCGATCTGGGTCGGGCCGCGTTCATGGTTGAATCGTCACCTCTCCCCCGCCGTTGATCGAGGCGAAGGCAACGTCATACATGCAGGATGCCTCGACGGGCGGCACGACGAATGTGCCCGGCGTCACCACACGCAAGGCGTAGCGGAACACGCGGCGTGTGGAGCCGACCGAGCAGAACAATACGACGCGGTCGTCGAGGAACTCCACGCGATCGGGGGCCTCGCCGTGCCGCCCCGTGCCGGACGACGTGGCAAGCCTTGGGTTCTCCACCTCCATCCCACCGGGAAGGGCATCGACAATCGCGACGTTCTCGACGGTCGTTTTTTCGGTCGTTTGGACGCGTGATATCTCGACTTCGACCCGCACGAGGTCGCCCACATGAAGGGCGTTCTTTCCGATCGGCTTGTCCTCGGCACCCAACCAGCGGCGACGGACACAGAGCTGACGATCGTATTGCAGATTGCTCGATGACTTTCGCAGACCTCGCGTGGTAACGGCCAGGTAGATCGTGCCGGTGCCGGAGGAATCCACGAAGATACCCGCACCCTGGCGATCGCGCAGGAGTGCCGTCAGCGGCCGCGTGTGATCGAAGGCGGCGATCTTCTGGTCGCCCACGCGAAGGCTTCCCTGAAAGGCACCGTCGTTCTTTGCCGTCGTCTGGTATCGGCTCAGGGCGGCGATGGCGGCGGCCTTGTCCAGCGTGCTGCCCCAGCGGCCTTCCGATCGTGCCTTCTCCAGTCGCTCGACGAGGGCCGGCACCCATTCGTGCCGGGGATCGAGTTCGAGCAGGGCGTCGAGAAGGACAGCCTCCTGCTGCACCTGCGAGGTCAGACGCCCCCCCGTCGTCGTCGCGACCCGCTGAGAGATCGAGTCGTCGAGGAGCACAGTATTCGCTCGATCCTTGCGGCCCACGGCGCCCCAAGCCAGGGCCAAGTGGGCTCGACCGGCCATATCGAGTTGAGGGGCCTGCTCGGACAGCCTCGACATCCAACCGAGCTGCGGCCGATCGAAGGCGGCCAGCACGCGGCAGATCAGTGCCTGTGTGTTGATGTCCGGCTTGTCGTGCCTGGAATCCGTTTCGAGGAACAGCTTCTCGATGTACTTCAGGAGTTCGTCGACGCACGGGACATCGAGCTTGCGGCCTGTCCGCCGGGCCTGGGCGAGGAATCCGGCCGCGTAGGTGGACCCCCACGGATCGGCAACGGCAGCGCCGGGCCAGTAGCTCAACCCGCCGGAGCGAGTCTGCATGGACCAGAGTCGCGATATCCCCGCGGCGATCATGGCCTCGACATCGCGGGCCGCCGCCTTGCCCCCCGGACCCTCCTTGAGCAGGTCGGGGGCGTACAGCATGGCATAGAGCTGGCTGGTCGTCTGTTCCACGCAGCCGTAGGGATAGTCGATCAACTCTTCAAGATAAGGCTGAAGGTGAACCGTCGGCAGGTTGCCGACTCGGACGCGGGTTTCGACCGTTTCGCGCAGGAAGTCGGGCGGAACGTCGAGTCGAATCGACTTGCCGGCCTCCAACCTCACGAGCTTCGATTCGGCATGCAGGGTCGAGGCCGGTCGAACGACGAGTTCGGCTTTGGCCCGAGCGGTGAGGCGAGTCCCGAACGGATCCGTCGCAGTCGCCTCCACGCCGACCGTCAGCGGACCGGTTTCGGTGGCCCGGGCGGACACCCAGAGCACTTTGGGGGCTTTCGGGTCTACCGTGACCCGCCCAAAGTCTGAAGGATTGTCGATGACGACCGGACCTTCCACCTTCAGTTTCAGATCGACGGGCAAGGCGGACGCCGTCGAGTTGAACAGCTTGATCGGCGTTTTGAAGCGGTCGCCCGGTGCTACGAACCGCGGCCATGACGTTTCCACCAACAGCGGAGAGGTCAGCGTGACGGCCCGCTGGCCCCTGCCGTAACGATCACCGTCGACCACAACGGCCATCAGCCGGAGTTCCCCCGTCAATTGCGGCATGACCATCCTCGCGCAGGCGGTGCCGTCGGGGTTGAGCGGGAAGACCTCGTTCCAGAGGACGGCGGATTCCCTTCGGCGAGCGGGTTCCGGAGGCCGTCGCAGGGCATCGGCATCACCTTCCCAGCCGTCCGCCCCGATTCGAGCCATGCCGGCGGGGCGTCGATAGTCGGGCATCAGATCGAAGAAGAGGTCGGACGAGAGCACGGCGGCACGGCGCGAGGCGAAGAAGTGCGCCAACGGATCCGGCGTGGAGAAATCCGTGGTTAGAAGGATGCCTTCGTCGACGGCCCATAGATGGATGACACCGGGGTGATTGGGGTCGGAAGGCTTGGCGGTCCGAACCGAAACCGTCAGGCCATCGCCGGGTTCCGCCTTGCCGAGGGCCTCGATCACCACCGGAATGGATCGTCCGGAATGGTCGATCAGCAGCCGAGCCAGCCCCATGGCCCGATGAGGCAGCCACTTCGCATCGGCCGGATTCACAGCCCGGACAACGGTGGCCGTCAGGAAGGCGCCCCCGCGGATGGCCCCACTGATATCGAGGGTCACTTCTGCGGTGTTGCCCTTCATCGGCACCACCTTGGAATCGATGACCCTGTCGGTCTCGACAGTCAGGAGCATCCGTCCCTCGAAGGGGCTCCTGACGAGCACCTTGGCCTTTGCGCCAGGAGCGTATTTCTCGCGGTCGAGCACGATCTCGAGCCGCTCGGGACGCTCCATCGCCACGCTCTGGGCCTGGTCGTCACCCTCGCAGGCGTAGAAGTCGACCTGGGACGTATTGCCGCCCGAAAGGTTGTCCGACAAGCTCAGGCGATACAGCCCGGGCTTTGGACACGTCGCGGGCAGCATCCCCTTGGCGCTGGCCTCGGGTGCCTTGCCGATGTCGCCTTGCGATACGGGGATCAGGCGTTCGGTAGATTTCCAGACGGGCCGGCCGTCGACCTTCTCCAGCGTCGCGTCGTACTCGACTCGCGCCAGCGTGTACTTCATGGGGCCGGGAGGGGCGAGTTGACCGTCGCCGGTCACCTGAATCCATTCGATGTTGAACGGCTGCGCGACGGGGGCCATCCGGCCACTCGGCAGCCGGAGGCCGATATGCCGCCCTGCCGTGTCGGCCCATACGGTGATGTTCCGGGATACCGATCGCCCGCCCTCTTCGTGGACCGTCAGAGCCAAGGTGCCGCGCCACCAGCCAGGGGAACCTTCGTTGGGCGAATCGACCTCCAGAACGGCCTCTCCGTGGTCGTCGGTCACATCATTGGGAGCGTCAATCTCCAGGCGTTCGCCCTCTTTGGGAGGTGTGAACGTGTAGTCCCGGAATCGCTCCGATCGGAAGGCCTCGCGGCGGAAGGCACCCTCTGCAACTGCGTTCAGACCGGCGGCGGGCTTGCCGAACAGATATCGCACCCTGGTGCGGATCTCGACATCCTCTTTCGGCCCGAAGCGGCTCTGGGTCGGCTCGGCGCGTACCTCGATCCGCACCGGCATGAAGGCCTCGACAAACGCCTGAGTCTGGCCGAGGGCCTCCGAGGCGCCGGGCAGTGATGCGATGAATCGATAGGGCCCCGTCTGGCCGCGTTGGTCGGTCTGAAAAGCGGTCTGAAAGAAGCCCTGCTGCTGCGCGTCGTGCCGGACGGGCAGCGTGGCAACGATGCGACCGTCCGGCCGCTTCACTTTGATCGACAGTGGAAATGAAGGAGGCGTCTGCCCAGCCGAATCGCGGACGATTCCCGTCAGGAGGACGGTATCACCGGGGCGATAGACGCCGCGTTCGGTGTAGAGCATCACATCGTAAGTCCGCGGAATCTCGCGGCCGGACGAATCCGCCTCATCAACAACCCATAGGCGCCGCTCGGGCAAGAGGTAGCTCAGATCGTTGCCCTTCTCGGCAACGACGACCCACGGCTTGCCGTCGGGGTGATTGTCGGGAGCGGCGAGCCGTGCGATGCCGTCGGGGCCGGTAACCGCACTGGCCAGGGGCTGATTGTTGTAGGAGATCGCCGAGACCCGGACGCTGGCCATGGGTTCGGCCTTGCTCAGCGAGGTGATCCAGACCAGAAGGCCATCCCGCTCCTGCTTGCAGGTGATGCCCAGATCTGTGACGGCTACGATCGTCGAGTCGGCCGTCCACGTTCGATCCGTTGCCGCAACGTGAACGTGATAGATGCCCAGCGGTTCGCGGATGAGCTGTTTGAGATCCAATGCGTGCCGGGCCGGCTCGTTCTGAACGAGCTTCAAGGGAATGGTCTTTTCGACCTGCTGTCGAGAGGTCGCATCGGCCTCGGCATTCCTCAAATGAGCCAGCAGATTGTTCGCATGAACGCGCGACGCACCGATCTCCAACCCGCCGCAGTTGACCACCGTCAGATCCAGCAGGAGATTGCCCTGGGGGCTCAAAATGCCGCTGTCGTGCTCGAAGTGGATGGTGGGGCGACGATCGGGAACCGTGAAGGTCGCGCTCTGGGACTCACCGAGCGCTTCACCGTGTTCCGACACGATGTTTGAACTCACCGTGGCGGTGTAACGAAGACCGCTTGTGAAGCGACCCTTCATCCTCAGTACCGATTCTTCCTGAGAGTAGCTGACACGCAGCCCTTCGACGCGCGGGACAACATCCACCTTCGGCAGCGGCTTCCTTGTGTCGAGGTCCTTCGAGAAGTGGAGGTCTACGGCGATGTCGACCTCTGCTCCCGGTGGGTCGACGACGGCCCGGCGGAGCCGGAACAACTCGTCGACGGGAATGTCCTGCTCGACGGGCGATCTCAGACCGAGGTCGGCACCACTGCCGGTGAGTTTGGCATCAACTCGGACACGGACGGCGTTGGATCGGGGGCGCGGCATTCGGAGCACGAGAAGACCGGAGGGCTCGCGGGTTATGCACACCGCCTCCAGGGGCGCATGGCTCTTGGCGTCGGTCAGGCGGACGTGTCGCAGAAGATCGGCCGGATCGACCGGCTGATCGAAACGCAGTTCGAGGGTAACGTCCTGCCGATCGGCTGTCTTCAGGCTACACCCCAGGAACGTCAAAGCCCGCGTCTCAAACCGGAACTCCGACGCCCCCACGAGCGTCCGCCCCGTCTGTGATTCCAGATCGGAGGCGGGGCGGATCGTGAAGACCCTTCCGGGCGGCAGCGGCTTGTCCAGGACGAAATCCAAGCGTGTGGGTTCAGACCACACCCAGCGACCGGCCGGCTGAGGCTTGATTGCAAATGGAGACCGGACCATCGCGGCGCCCATCGAGGTCTTGAGCTGCAATGGCTCATCGAAGACGAGGCTGAACCGATCGGCCTTGTCGATGTCCCTGGCCGGCAGGGCCTCGAGCACCCGAAGGCGAGGCTTCGGCGTGGATGTCAGATCGTGATGGATCCAGAGAATGCCAAGAACATTGAGTCCGATGAGTGCAGCGCGAAACCGCCAAGGGTGGTCCTTGACCAACGACATACGTCGACTCCTTGAGCCCTGAGATAGAACATGGTGGATGTACGCGGCAAGAAGCTACTATACCAAACCGCTGCATACGAATTAAAGGCTCGGCGACATGAGGCCCGGGAATCGATGTGACACGTGCAAGTGCCCCGTGGATCATGGGGGCGAACCGGCCACCGGACATCGAGCCATTCTCTTTGAAGTCGGAAATGGGATTGACCGTGCGCGATCTCTTGGCGACGATCACTGTCAGCGCAACGGTCGTGCGCACCTTGGGGTTGCCGTCCGGCACCTGTGTGACGTATGAAGACGAATGATCTGAGGAAGACCAAGACACAACTCATCGATGAGTTGCGGGCTCTGCGTGCACGCACAGAAGAACTGGAGCGAACGACCGGAGCACCGCGCAGGACCGCATCTGTCTTGCCGAACCAGGCCGATTGGTTGGCGGTGGCGGAATACACGTACGATCTGGAATCATGGATCGGTACCGATGGCCGTCTGCTCTGGGTTAATCCCGCTGTCGAGCGGCTGACAGGATACTCACCGGCCGAGTGTCTTGACATGCCTGATTATCCGATGCCCTGGATCGACGAACAGTATCGCGAGGAGATTTCGCGAGCGTTTCGAGGTGCACTGGCCGGCACGTGTGGAAACGATCTGCCCTTCCGCATTCGCCGCAAGGACGGCACCACCGTATGGGCGGCGGTCTCCTGGCAGCCCATGTTTCGCCGGGACGGTACCTGTCTGGGCTACCGCTCCAGTATTCGAGACATCAGCGATCGCAAGCGAGCCGAGGAGGCCTTGCAGAGGCATCGCTCGCTTCTCGACAGCATCATCGCCCACATTCCGTGCGGAATCTACTGGAAGGACCGTGGGTTTGCGTACGAAGGCTGCAACAAGGCGTTCGCACTCGCTGCAGGCGTAGCGGAACCGGAGCAGATCATCGGAAAGACGGACTATGATCTGCCGTGGGAGAAGGAACAGACCGACTGGTTCCGGCAATGCGACGCGAGGGTAATGGCGGAAGACAGCCCCCTCCTGAACATCGAGGAGGCCGAGCGGCTGGCCGACGGCCGCCAGGTCATTCTCCTGACCAGCAAGGTTCCGCGACACGACCCAGACGGTCGGGTCTGTGGTGTTCTGGGGATCGATACCGACATCACCGAGCTCAAGCATGTCGAGGAAGAGCTGCGGGGGATGCACGCCGAGCTCGAGACGCGGGTCCGCGAGCGAACGGTGGAGCTTGCTGGTGCAAACGAGCAGTTGCGGCGCGAGATTGCGGAGCGTCGGCGGGTGGAAGAGGCGCTGCGGATAAGCCAGGAGCGATATCGTCTGGTCTCCGAGCTTACCTCGGATTACGCGTATGTCTGTTGCGTTGAGGCCAACGGTTCGCTGCAGACCGAATGGGCAACCGACGCATTTGCCCGCCTGACGGGGTACTCAACCTCGGGACGCGATGCACGCGATCCGTGGGAGCGGATCGTCCATCCGGACGATCGGATAGCGATGGAACGGCGCAGACAGACCCTGTTGGCGGGTCGTTCGACAGCGAGCGAATTCCGAATCATCACGCACGACGGCAGACTGTGCTGGCTGTCCGATCTGGCCAGGCCGATTTGGGATGACAATGAGCGTCGCGTTGTTCGCATCCTGGGAGCAGCGCAGGACATCACGCAGCGCAGGCAGGCGGAAGAGGAGGCCCGCCGGCATGAAGAAACGCTCATGCACGTGACCCGCCTCAGCACGATGGGAGAACTGGCGGCGCAACTGGCGCACGAGCTGAACCAGCCGCTGTGCGCCGTCGTCGGGAATGCCCAAACGGCACAACGACTGCTCTCGGCAATTCCTCCGGACCTTGACGAGGTGCGAGAGGCGGTGGGTGACATCGTGACTCACGGGAAGCTCGCCGGACAGATCATCCAGAGACTGCGCGAGTTTCTCCGGCAACAACAGACGCGATCCGTGGTTCTGAACATTCAGCGGGTGATCGAGGAGGTGGCAGGACTCGCCGAGATAGACGCTCGACAGCATCATGCCGGCATTCGTTTCGAATTGCATGAGAACCTGCCGGGAGTACGTGGCGATCCCATTCAGCTCCAGCAGGTGATACTGAATCTGATTCGTAACGGACTGGAATCCATGGATGAGAGTGAGGAAGTGCCCCGCGAGCTGCTGGTCCGGACCGCGGTCCACGAATCGGGCGGAGTCGTGGTAAGCGTTCGGGACCGAGGCGTGGGACTGCCGGCCGGCGACTCGGCGCGTCTTTTCGAGCCGTTCTTCACGACAAAGTCCTCGGGCCTTGGAATGGGTCTGTCGATCAGTCGTTCGATCATCGAGGCACACAACGGGCGTCTGTGGGCCACCGCGAATTCCGATGGCGGCACGACCTTCCACTTCACGCTGCCGGGCATCGAGGAGGCTGCACCATGCTGACACGTCCTCCGTCCACTCCGATCGTGTCTATCGTGGATGATGACGCCGGAGTTCGCCACATGATCGACCGAATGGTCCGCTCGGTCGGCCTGCAGACACGAACCTACAGCTCGGTGCAGGAATTCCTCGATCTGCACGATCCGGCGCAGCCTGGCTGCCTGGTGCTCGATGTCCGCATGCCGGGTTTGAGCGGCCTCGATCTCCAGGATCGCCTGAAGGCGCAGAACATCTCCATTCCCATCGTGTTCATTACAGGCCACGGCAATATTGCCATGAGCGTTCGGGCGATGAAACACGGTGCCGTGGATTTCATCGAGAAGCCCTTCGACGACCAGGTGCTGCTGGATGCGATTCACGTAGGTCTCGATCGAGACGCTCAGGCCCGCCGCGAATCGATGGCGCGTACCGAGGCTCGACAACGTCTGGCCTCGCTGACTCCTCGCGAGCAGGAAGTCCTGGCCTTGGTAGTCGCCGGCAGATTGAACAAGCAGATTGCCGCGGAGTTGGGCACGATCGAGCAGACCATCAAGCTGCATCGCAGTCGTCTGATGAAGAAGATGGGTGCGGACTCGCTGCCGAAGCTCGTTCTCATTGCCCAGCTTGCGGGCGTATCGGCCAAGCCGCTCTAGCAGCCCTCGCCCCATTCCGGCCTGCCGCCGTTTTCGCTGGTCGACCCCCTACGAAGGTATAGCATTCCAGCTACGAAGGTTCACTTTTCTCGCCGCCGTACGGTGGTAGATTTAAACAGGGCGATTTCCTGCGAGAGGAAACCTTCACATGAACGGCGATGCGTTCGGCAATCTCGAGGAATGGGGGCGTGTGATGAACCAACTGGACTGTTTGAAGCGGTCCCATGAGCTGGATCGCCACCAAAACGGGCTTATCCGGCTATTGCGATATCGAGAGAACTGGCGACTGCGTGAGGCCGCCCTGGAATGCGTTCGCGACCTCACACATCCGTCGCAGGGCATCCTCTGCGAGACTCTCCTGATCATGATGGATGAGGACCTGTACTACGAGGTTCGCATCCTGGCCGCAGAAGCGCTGGGGGAATTGATGAAGATGGTATCGACGCCAACGGACACCTGGCCCGCCGGGCTCAGGCAACGCGTTACCGAACAGATGCACGTGCTGCTCGATTCGCATCAGCCGCCGATCATGCATCAGGCCGTCCGCAGGAGCCTGCCCACGATCCCGTGACAGACCGTCCGGCCCTCAATCGGATGCCATCAGGACTCGCAGGAGCATAGACCACCAACAGATACGGAGTGCATCATGATCATCGGTGTTCCCAAGGAAATACTACCTCATGAGAAGCGGGTAGCCGCACTGCCCGACACGGTCAGGAAGTACATCGAGATGGGCTTTCAGGTGCTCGTCGAGGCCTCCGCGGGCGTGGGGGTGTTTCATTCGGATCGTGAGTATGCAGAGGCCGGAGCGGAGATCGTCGACGATCCCAGGGTCCTGTACGGCCGGGCGGACATCATCCTGAAGGTCAAGCAGCCATGTGCCAGCGAGACGCTGGGCGGCAACGAGGCCACGATGCTACGGGAAGGAGCCATTCTCATCACGTTCCTGCACCCCGCAGCCCCGACCAGCCACGACATGGTTCGCATTCTGCGAGACAGACGCGTCACCTCCTTCACGATGGACGGGGTACCGCGAACATCTCGCGCCCAGAAGATGGATGCCCTGACATCCATGAGCACCGTGACGGGCTACAAATCCGTGATCATGGCGGCCAATCTTCTGCCGAGGTTCGTCCCGATGATCGGAACAGCCATTGGCGTGATCAAGCCGGCGAAGGTACTGGTGATCGGTACAGGGGTCGTGGGCCTCCAGGCGGTCGCCACCGCCAAACGACTCAGCGCCCTCGTACGAGCCGTGGACATCCGTGAGGAGGCTCGTAAGGAAGCAGGAAGTCTCAAGGGCACAGAGGTGGTGGGATTCGAGGTTCCACGTGAACTGGCGATTGGAGAAGGCGGCTATGCTAAGGCTCTGCCCCCTGAATGGATCCTGAAAGAAAGGGAGACTCTGGGCCCGGCAGTACAGGATTCCGACATCGTCATCCTGAGCGCGCTGGTTCCGGGCGAGGTGGCACCGGTTCTGGTGACGGAGGACATGGTCCGCGGCATGCGGCCAGGGTCGGTCATCGTGGACGTCTCGGTCGATCAGGGTGGCAATTGCGCACTCACTCAACCGGGTTCGGACATCACGCAGTTCGGCGTGAGCCTCTGCGGCACGGCGAATATCCCCGGATCGATGGCCGTCCACGCAAGCTGGCTGTATGCCAACAACCTGCTTCACTACGTCGAGAACCTGTTCAAGCGTGGCATCAATACCCCCGATCTGGACGACGAGATCGTGAGACACACCCTCGTGACCCATCAGGGCAAGCTTCTTCACGAAGGGGCGATCAAAGCGATGAAGGAAGCCTGAATCGAGAACTGCAGGACTCTCGGAATCCGAAACCATGGTCGACATTCTCATTATGGTCGCCGTTTTCGCCTTCTCCTTCTTGATCGGGCATCTGCTGATATCGAGAGTGCCCCAGATGTTGCACACGCCCCTGATGTCGATGACGAATGCCATCTCGGCCGTAATCGTCATTGGTGCGCTGCTGCTGTTCACCCTTGAGACGAATGTCCTTGGGAAGATAATGGGAGGCATCGCGATCATCACGGCCTCGTTCAATCTGGTCGGCGGATTCGTTATTACCGACCGGATGCTGGGAATGTTCAAGAAGAAGGATTCCGCGGGATAGGCTGCGCCGAGATGGGTCGCCCCGTCAAGGAGGCGGCATCGCGCAGTTGGGACATACGGCTGACAGCAGGTTGTGGCATCGGAGCCCCCATGTACTACTCGTGGCACCTTCTAGCAGATCTGGCCATCATCCTGTTGCTCCTCCTGGGCGTGTGGCGCTTTCGTACCCCCCGAGGTGCCAGGACGGGCAACATCATCAGCGCGGTGGCGCTCCTGTGCGCAGTTGTCGCCGTGCTGATTCGTCATCCCGTATGCCGTTACGAGCTTCCCATTGTGTTGTCGGCGGGCGCGATGGGCACCGTGGCCGGTTGGGTTGTGGCCGTTCGCGTAAACATGATCCAGATTCCGGCGATGGTTGCCTTTCAGCATGGAGCCGGTGGTATCGCGGCCTTGCTCGTTTCCTTCGTTGAACTCACTCGACAGACACAGGCGCCGATGGCTCTCACGGGAGAAGTGTCCGGCATTCTCGGCCTGATCATCGGGGCCGCAACATTCAGCGGCAGCATGATCGCCAGCGGCAAACTGGCGAACCGCCTGAAGCAAACCCCGACCGTCCTGCCTCAACACAATGCGCTGCTGACGGCGGTCGCCGCCGCCATTGTGGTGGCAGGAATCGTCGTGGTGAAAGGACAGTTCGGTCGCATCGACCTGTACCTTCTGATAGCCCTGATCTGCCTGTCGTGCCTGCTGGGCCTCGTGTTTTCGATTCGTATCGGCGGGGCCGATATGCCGGTGTTGATCTCATTTCTGAACGCCACCGCCGGACTGGCCGCGGCGTTCTGCGGCGTTGCCATTCAGAACCGGCTTCTCATTGCGTGCGGTGCGACGGTGGCCGCATCAGGTTCCATTCTCACCCAGGTGATGTGTCGGGGGATGAACCGACATCTGACAGGGCTTTTCCTGGGCATTCGACTTCGGAGCCAGGGCGATACGGCTGGGATCCACCCGGACAGGAACGTTGAATCCCAACAAGAGTCCAAGTCCGTGACGCCAAGGCCAGAGGCTGAAACAGCCGACGGTGCCAGGAAGATGGACCCCCTATCTCAAGCGATCGAGGTGGCGAAGAGTGCGAAGACAGTCGTAGTCATCCCCGGCTACGGCATGGCGCTTTCGGAAGCCCAGTTTGCCGTCGTACAGCTTGCCGAGAAGCTGATCGCAGGAGGCAAGGACGTCCGATTCGCCATCCATCCCGTCGCGGGCCGCATGCCCGGCCACATGCATGTCGTACTCGCCGAAGCGGAGGTCGATTACAGCAGGCTGTACGAGATGGATCAGATCAATTCCGAATTCTGCAATACCGATCTCGCACTGGTGGTCGGCGCATGTGACGTGGTGAACCCGGCAGCGATTGGTGCAACGGGAACCCCCATTTCCGGAATGCCGATACTGAACGTCCACGAGGCGAAGCACGTCGTGGTCTGCAACCTGGACGAGAAACCTGGATACTCCGGCGTCGAGAACCCGCTCTACAGGAACCCCAAGACCATTCTTCTGCTCGGCGATGCAAAGGACAATGTGGGCCGTCTGTTGCAGGGCGTGGACTAGATCGCAGCAGGTCTGCTCGTCGGGATGGACTTCTCGAATTCGCATTCCTGTTCCATACACCGGACCATCGCCGCACGATGGACGGACGCGGTTCCCGATGCCCCGCCCCGTGGCAGAGCGCTGTGGTCTTCACGGGTGCACGTCGTGTGCCGAGTCAGGCTCGGTACAACGCCGCGGCGACCCTTCAATGGGAAACCGAAGTCTGAATTGCCCCTGCGCGCTCTTGAGACTTTCCAAGCGGATCCGAAAACGCGATCGTTCGCACCGAGGAAGCTGGCCAGGAGATCAATCCGCCACGGTCGGCCGCAAATTCGCACATGACAATACGCCGTCATGCTGCGACAATGTGCCTGAGATTTATCTCTTGCGGGCCGATGTGGATTCACAGGAGCGATGATGACCCTCTCTCGCACCATGCGTCTGGTGATTTCCCTCGGGGCACAGAGGCTTCAATTGAGGCGATGCACCGGTTCAGGCCCCGCTGCGAAGAGATGGGGCGTCGGGTTGCCGGGCGGAAGCTGGATGCTCTGGACAAGCCTGGTTCTGGGGACGCTTCCTCCCCTCATGACAGAGCTACGTGGCTCGGAGCAAGATTCTGCCCCGACAGCGCAAGCGAAAACTGCACGGGTGGTGAGGCTGGCGGGGAACCCGATCATCCGTCCCTCCATGCTCGCGGGTTCCGACGGCGACAACATCAACGGACCCTCGGTGATCCGGGTGCCGGCTTGGGTGAGAGACCCTCTGGGCAAGTACTACCTCTACTTCGGTCATCACCGCGGGAAGTACATTCGCATGGCCTATTCGGACGGCATTGAGGGGCCGTACAAGGTGTATGGAAAGGGCGTCCTTCAGATGGCCGAGCAGCGGCTGCTGCGCGGGCACATCGCGTCACCCGATGTGATCGTCGACGATCGGAACCGCGAAATCCTGCTCTACTACCATGGTGCCGTTTCAAAGGAAGCCAAGGGTGCCCGGTTCGACGAGCAACCCGGCCAGGTGACGACAGTGGCCGTCTCTGGCGATGGGGTCCACTTCAAGCCGCTGGACATCATCGTGGGCCCTGCCTACATACGGATGTTCCAATACAGGGACTGTTGGTACGCCCTGAGCGGCGCCGGACGGGTCTTTCGCGCTCGAAATCTGAAAGCACCCTTCGAGATGGGCCACGAGGTCATTGACAGAAAGGCCGTCTACGGTCTTTACCCACAGAGCCCGGGAGACACCTCCGGAACCACCAAGCCCTGGAGTGGCCGGGAGGCCTTTCGGATTCGCCACGGCGCCGTTGATGTCAACGGCAGCGAAATGGTGATCTACTTCACCTGTGTGGGACATCGCCCCGAACGAATCTACCGTACAACATGCCGTCTGGAAGGCGATTGGACGAGCTGGAAGGCCGAACCGAAGATGCAGGAGGTCCTTCGTCCGGAGGAGCCATGGGAGGGAGCCGCTCTGCCCCTGGACTTCTCCCGCGGCGGCCCTTCGCCCGGGCCGGAGAATGCCCTCCGCGATCCCTGCATCTTCAAGGAACGGAACAAGACCTACCTCCTGTACTCGGTGATGGGCGAACATGGTATTGCCATCGCCCGGTTGGAGTAGGCCTTCCGCCGGCACTGCCGGTTGGTATTTTGCCCATGGCATCGGCTTCCGAGGCCACGGAAGAGCGGCGGCCACATCTGAATGTGGGCGGTGCGTTTTGTTCTCTTGAATACAACGGAAATATCAGACGCCGACCCACGTTAAGCCCAGTATTGCCTCGGAGTGCATAGTGCGGGAATTTCTGCGCGTCTGAGGAAGCCACATCGCGTCCGCAGAACCGGGAGCATCGACATCGACAACAGCAGCGACGGCGTTTCCGGTTCGGTAGATGCTGGAGGCGATCTCACGCAACGGGCATGGGAATGGGGGTAGCGGTCCTTACAGGAGACAGTCGCATGGGTACGGCGAATTCGCGCGGGACTGAGTTTGGGCGAATCGAATCGCTGAATCGGCGGAACTTCCTGAACCTGGCGCTGTCCGGGGCGGCGGCGATGACGCTGGGAAGACAGCGGATTGTCACAGCAGCCGAATCGCCAAGCGGCCGGCCGCCCAATATTCTGCTGATCGTTGCCGATGACCAGGGCTATGCCGAAACGGGCGCACAGGGCAGCAAGGACATCCCGACCCCGAACATCGACTCGATCGCGAGGAATGGTGTCCGCTTTACCAATGGCTACGTCTCGTGTCCGGTGTGCAGCCCGACCCGCGCAGGCCTGATGACCGGCCGCTATCAGCAGCGTTTCGGCCACGAGTTCAACCCCGGCCCCGCCGAACAGGCGGAAGCGAATTTCGGCCTGCCCCTGAGCGAGGTGACGATTGCCAACCGGCTGAAATCGCTGGGCTACACGACCGGCATGTTCGGCAAGTGGCACCTGGGATACAAGCCGGAGTACCACCCGCAGAAACGGGGCTTCGATGAGTTCTACGGATTCCTGGCCGGCTCGCACCCGTATCTTCCCACCCAGAGTCGCAAGGGAGGAGACATCCTGCGCGGTACCGAGCCGGTGGATGCCCCCCCCTACCTCACCGAGGCCTTCGCCCGTGAGGCCGCTGGGTTCATCCAGCGGCACGACAAGAAGCCCTTCTTTGTCTACCTGCCATTCAACGCCGTCCACGCGCCGCTTCAGGCGACGGAGAAATACCTGTCGCGATTCGGCAACATCGGCGACCCGAAACGCCGCACGTTCGCCGCGATGCAGTCGGCCATGGACGACGCCATCGGACTGGTACTCACCCAGCTCCGACAGGCCGGACTGGAAGACAACACGCTGATCTTCTACATCAGTGACAACGGCGGCCCCACGGCGCAGACCAGTTCACGCAATGACCCGTTGCGTGGTTTCAAGGGACAGGTGCTCGAAGGCGGCATCCGTATACCGTTCATGATGCAGTGGAAGGGGCACCTGCCCGCCGGAAAGACCTGTGACCAGCCGGTGATCTCACTGGACATCCATCCGACCGCCGTTGCCGCGGCCGGCGGGAAGCTCGGCCCCGAAGCCAAGCTCGATGGCGTGAACCTCATTCCGTATCTGGCCGGGCAGAACAAGCAAGCCCCGCACGACCGGCTCTTCTGGCGGTTCGGGCAGCAATGGGCCGTCCGAATGGGCCAATGGAAGCTGGAGGCACAGGGCCCGGCGGGTCCGGAACTGTATAACCTGGCGGAAGACGTCGGCGAGAAGGATAATCTGGCCTCGAAGCAGCCCGACAAGGTCAAGGAGTTGCAGGCCGCCTACGATGCGTGGAACTCGCAGTTGGCCCAGCCGCTCTGGCGGCAAGGAGGACGTGGCGGTCGCGCCGGGGGACGTCGCCGGCAGGGCTGAAACGCATATCTCAACAGACGTCCGCCGACGAGGTGTCCGTCGAAGCTGATGTGCTGGAGGTTTGACTCATGCGGATGATTCTCGTTTCGATCGTCGCGGCCGTGATTCTGTGGCAGGGAAGCGTCGCGACGTCTGCCGAAGCCACCGCCGCAAGCCCGCGACGCCCCAACGTAGTGATCATCCTGGCCGATGATCTGGGCTATGGCGACCTTGGCTGTTACGGCCACCCGACCATTCGCACGCCGAATCTCGACCGCATGGCCGCCGAGGGCATGCGATTCACCGACTTCTACGCCGCCGCTGAGGTCTGCACACCGAGCCGGGCCGCCTTGCTCACCGGGCGCTATCCGATCCGCAGCGGCATGTGCCACGACCGGTTCCGGGTCCTGCGGCGACAGTCGGCCGGGGGACTGCCGGCCAGTGAGATCACGCTGGCCCAGGCACTCAAGACACAAGGCTATGCCACCGCGTGCATCGGCAAATGGCACCTCGGCAACTACGCCAACAATCCGGCTCACCACCCGCGAAGGCACGGATTCGACTACTACTTCGGCCTGCCGCACTCGAACGACATGAACCCCACGGCTGCGATGTTGAAGGGCGGACACAATCGCATCGAAATGCGTGCGGAATGGTGGGCCGCCCCGCTGTACCGGAATGAAGACCTGATCGAATGCCCCGCCGACCAGACGACGCTCACCCGCCGCTATACGGAGGAGGCAACTCGCTTCATCCGCGAACACAAGAACGGCCCGTTCCTGGTGTACTTCCCGCACACCTTCCCGCATGTGCCTCTGTTTGCCTCGGATCAGTTCAATCGAAAGAGCCGCCGCGGACTTTACGGTGATGTGGTCGAGGAACTCGACTGGAGCGTCGGACAGGTGATCGATACCCTCCGCCGCGAGGGGCTGGCCGACAATACCTTCGTCTTCTTCACCAGCGATAACGGCCCGTGGCTGATCATGGGTGAGGCGGGCGGTTCGGCGGGCCTGTTGCGCGACGGCAAGGGATCGACGTGGGAAGGTGGCATGCGCGAACCGGGCATCGCCTGGTGGCCGGGCCGCATCCGGGCCGGCGCCGTCAACACCGAACTGGCCTGCACGATGGACCTGTTCACCACGTGCGTCAAGCTCGCCGGCTGCGAGGTTCCCCAGGATCGTGTGATCGACGGCGTGGACATGTCGCCGCTGCTGTTCGGCACCGGTCCGAGCCTGCGTGAGGCCTTCCTGTACTATCGCGGCACGCAGCTCTTCGCGGCACGGAAGGGCATGTTCAAGGCACACTTCATGACGCAACCGGCCTACGCCGGAGGACAGGCCACACAACATGACCCGCCGCTGCTGTACCACCTCGGTCGCGACCCCGGTGAGCAGTTCAATCTGGCCGGGAGGCACGCCGACGTGGTGGCCGACATCGCCCAAGTGGTCAAGGAGCATCGTGACAAGCTGGTTCCCGGAAAGACACAGTTGGAGGATACGGCCAAGGAATCCAAGGCCCAATGAGCCCTCGCACCCCATAGCGAAAGCGAAATCCGAGGTTTCACCGGCGCGATGAAACCCTGGACGGACTGGCGATCCGATCTGCCATGCTGGAGGATATCCGATGAACACAGTTCCAAGACTCGTCGTGACGATGACCCTCGCCGTGTTTACCCAGATCGCTCATGCCGAGGCCACCAAGCCGCCGGACACTCGGAAGATGAACATCTTGTTCCTCGCCGTGGATGATCTGCGGCCGCAGTTGGGCTGCTACGGCGTGCCGGACATCCGAACTCCGCACATGGACAAGCTGGCGTCGGAGGGACTGCTGTTTACGCGGGCCTATTGCCAACAGGCCGTGTGCTCGCCGTCCCGAACGTCGCTGCTCACAGGGCGGCGGCCGGACACGACAAAGGTGTACGATCTGGTCAAGCACTTCCGCGATACGATTCCGGATGTGGTCACCCTGCCCCAGCATTTCAAGGAGAACGGCTGGTTCTGCCAATCCTTCGGCAAGATCTACCACGGTGGCCTCGACGATCCGAAGTCATGGAGCGCCCCCTCCATGTTTGCCGGTGCTGTCGTGCGTCTCCGGCAGCCCGTCGGAGGGGCCCACCTGGCCATGGTCGATCTCGACTTCTTTGCCGAAGGCGGGGCGATGCAGCCCCTGTCGGATGCCCCGTCGACCTCAGTGCTGCTGGCGGCTGCCGAGGGCAGGCCCGCCCTGAACTACGCCCGCCAGATGGCCAACCGTGCCAACAAGCCGCCGTGGTCTTCACCCGACGTAGCCGACAACGAGCTGGTCGACGGCAAGACGGCTGACGCCGCCATCGAGGTGATGCGGCAGGTCAAGGACAAGCCCTTCTTCCTGGCCGTGGGGTTCCGCAAGCCGCACCTGTCGTTCGATGCACCCAAGCGATACTACGAGGGCTACGACGTCGAGAAGATGCGTCTGGCCCCCAACCCGGATCCGCCCAGGGATGTCTTTCGCCCCGCCATGAGTTCCTGGGGCGAGTTGCGAAGCTACAAGGGCATGCCGAAGCAGGGGCCGGTGCCCGATCCGATCGCGCGGGAGCTGATTCGCGGCTACTACGCCGCCACGAGTTATACCGACGCACAGATCGGGCGCGTGCTGGCCGAACTGGAGAAACTCGGCCTGCGAGAGCGAACCGTCGTCATCCTCTGGGGCGATCACGGCTGGCAATTGGGCGAGCACGGCATGTGGTGCAAGCATACCAACTTCGAAACCTCCACACGCTCGATGCTGATGATCTCCGTGCCGAATCAGCAGGCGCGAGGTCAGAAGACGGATGCCCTGGTCGAGTTTGTCGACATCTATCCGACGCTCTGCGAGCTGGCCGGCCTTCCGCCGACGCCCGGCCTTGAAGGCACGAGCTTCGCCCCGCTGGTGCAGGACCCCAAGCGACCGTGGAAGAAGGCTGCCTTCAGCCAGTATCCGCGACCCGGCCTGATGGGGTATGCCATGCGGACCGATCGCTACCGCTATGTGGAATGGGTTGACGGCTCCAAACGCACGGCGCAGGGTCGTGAACTCTACGATCATCAGAATGATCCGGGGGAGAACATGAATCTTGCCGGCCGTCCGGAACAGGCTGAAACCGTGAAGACCCTGGGCGAGGCACTGAAAGCAGGATGGAAGGCTGCTGGGCCCCCGACGCCGTAACCAACGAGAGACGGGATGCGGGCCAATTCGATCGCGCGGATTGGACCGTATCTGGCCTGCGAATGGTGCGATTTCCCGCCGCATTGATGAGAGTGTCCGGGACGGACGGACCTGGGTATGATAGTTTGTCATATCCTTCGGTGTGGACCAAACGAGGCACATCACATAAGGGAGCGCCCCATGCGACATCCAACCAGGTGGATCGGCACGTTCGGAGGCTGCGTGGTTCTGAGCTGTGCAGCCTGGGTACACGCCCAGGATTGGCCTCAGTGGCGAGGCTCGAATCGCGACGGCAAGGTGGCCGGGTTCGTCGCGCCGCAGAGCTGGCCTAAGGAACTGAGCCAGAAGTGGAAGACCGCCGTGGGTTACGGCGACGCGACGCCGGCCCTGGTGGGCGACAGGCTTTATCTCTTCACGCGTCAGGGCAACGACGAGATCACTCTCTGCCTGAATGCGGCCGACGGAAAGGAAATCTGGCAGGAGAAGTACCCGGCCCAGGCCGTCAAGGGACCGGCCGCCCGGCACCCTGGGCCGAGGAGCTCGCCCACCGTGGCAGACGGCAAGGTCGTCACGCTGGGCGTCGGGGGTGTGCTCTCCTGCCTGAACGCCGATACCGGCAAGCTTCTCTGGCGCAAGGACGAGTACAGCAAGGCCGTGCCCCAGTTCTTCACATCGATGTCTCCGATTGTTGTGGATGGCAAGTGCATTGCGCACCTCGGCGGCAAGGACAAGGGGGCCATCATTGCGTATGACCTGGAGACGGGTGCTCAGAAGTGGATATGGGAGGGCGAAGGACCTGCTTACTCGTCGCCCGTGCTAATGACCATCGACGGCACGAAGCAGGTGGTCGTTCAGACCGAAAAGAACCTTGAAGGACTCGCTGTGGCCGATGGCAAGCTGCTCTGGAAGGTGCCGACGGTGGTGCAGCCGAGGTTCTGGAATTCGGCAACGCCGATCGTCGACGGCCAGACGGTGTACTATACGGGGCAGGGCACGGGCACCCGTGCGGTCAAGATCGAGAAGCAGGGTGACGCGTTTGCCACCAAAGAGCTGTGGACCAACGAGAAGCTCGGTACGATCTACAACACGCCGGTGCTAAAGAACGGGTTCCTCTTCGGCCTGTCGGATCGCGGCAATCTGTTCTGTATGAATGCGGCGACCGGCCAGACGGTCTGGACGGATTCGACCCGACGCGAGAACTTCGGGGGGATTGTCGACGCCGGAGCCGTGTTGCTGGCGCTGCCGAACACATCTGAACTGGTTGTATACAAGCCGGACGACAAGGCCTATGCCGAGATTGCCAAGTACAAGGTCGCCGAGACGCCCACGTATGCACACCCCATCCTCTCGGGAAAGCGGATGTACGTGAAGGACCAGCAATCGCTGGCCCTGTATACCGTTGAATAGGGGTCCGGCGTCGGCGGCATGCGAGTTCGCGCGTGACTGTTGCAGGTGCACTCCAGACGTCCAGTTATTGAAGGGAAGCTAAAATGCCCCGCCGATGCTTCGTGTTTGCTGAGGGCCTTCTGCTCACAATGACCGCAGGACTCGCCGTAGCCCAACCCGCAGCTCCCACCGACACAGAATCTCCACCCCAACGTTCCAGCCTCAGGTCCGAGCAGCCCGACAACATCGGCAAGCCGAAGGTCCTGCTGGTCATTGGCGATGGTGCCGAGGTGCTTGATACGATGGCCCCCTACTTCCGCCTCGGCGAGGACTACCAGGTGGTCGTAGCCGGTCCCAAGAAGCGAACCTATCATCTCGTCATGCATGAAATCGGTCCCGGATGGGACATCACCGAGGAACGCCCCGGCTATCACCTCGACGCAGACATCGCCTTCAAGGACGTCCGGCCCGACGACTATATTGCCCTGGTACTCCCCGGCGGCAGAGCACCGGAGTACCTTCGCTACGACGCCGACCTGATGCGAATCACCCGATCCTTCTTCGCCAAGGACAAGCCGGTGGCCTCGATCTGCCATGGTGCGGAAATCATCGCCGCCGCCGACGTGATCCGGGGCAAGCGGGTGACAACGATTCTTAAGTGCCGCTTCGATGTGGAGGTGTGCGGTGGAATCTATGTGGAAGAGGGCGTGGTTCGATCGGGCAACCTGATCTGTGCCCAGGGCAAGAAGGACATCTCGCCATGGATGCGCCAGTTTGTGAAGATGATCGAGTCGCGCCCCACCTCGTCAACGTCCAAACCCCCGGCGGCGACCAAGGAACAGATCGCCTCGCTCGACCGAAACGCCTTGCGCACCGTTCCCACGAAACACGTCGTTGTATACAGGGAACCCGGACGTTTTGCCGGTTGGCCCGCAAATCGCGGGATCTGGTGCTGGGGCAACGAGATCCTGGTTGCATTCTCGGTTGGGGGGTACAAAGAGAGCCTCACCGAGCACTCGATCGACAAGGGCAAGCCGGCCGAGAGCCTGGTTGCCCGAAGTCTGGATGGCGGCGAAACCTGGACTGTGAAACGACCCGCGGGGTTCGTCGGCGACGGTCGGAAGGCCACGCCGTGTCCCGGCCGCATCAACTTCGCGCATCCGGATTTCGCCATGCAGGTGGAGCGATCCGAGTTTCGGGTCTCGTGCGATCGCGGCCGAACCTGGCGGGGACCTTACGCCCTGCCGCTGGTAGGTGTGGAGCTGACGTCCAGAACTGACTATCTCCCGGGCGATTCCGGCGAATGTCTGTTCTTCCTGTCTGCCCGTGAACAGAAAGGGAGCACCGATCGCGCCTTCTGCGCCCGATCCCCCGATGGTGGCAGGACCATACGGTTCCTGTCGTGGATGACCACTGATTCCAGCCGATCGGTCATGCCGGCCACGGTGCGATGCTCGAAGAACCACCTCGTCTCGGCCATGCGGCGAAGGTCCGAGCAGAGGCAGGACGGTGCTGATACCGACAGGAACTGGATTGACGTCTACGAATCCGCCGACACCGGGCAAACTTGGACGTTCTTGAGCAAGGTGGCCAACACCGACGGTGGCGGCGCCAACGGCAACCCGCCCAGCATGATCCGGCTCAACGACGGCCGATTGTGTGTGGCCTATGGGTATCGGGCGTTTCCCTTTGGCATCCGTGCCCGGCTCAGCACCAACCAGGGAAAGACCTGGGGCGACGAGATTCACCTGAGAGATGACGGACGGATGTGGGACCTGGGCTATACGCGGATGGTTCAGCGCCCCGACGGTAAGGTGGTGACGATCTATTACTACACGACGCACGAGAATCCCGAGCAGCACATCGCGGCGACGATCTGGTCGCCTCCGGCTGCTCCATCGTTGCGATGACCGGTGGCGAACGATTCGGCCGAACGGCGAAATGAAGATCCCTCAACACTCCATCGGCCCACCCCTTGCACAGAAGGCCGCACCGTACTACAAACAACCCCATCCAGCGGGTATCGCCCCGATCTCAGACGGCCGGCGGTGGTTCGGCTGCCGATACCTGCTTCAACGCCGGGTAATGAAAGGAATTCACAGAGACATGACATCGCATCCTATACATAGCGGAAGAAGCCTCGTCGCGAGTCTGACCCTTCTGATATCCCTGGCAGCGAACCTGATCATTGCTGCCGACGGCCACGCCCAGGAATCAGTCGCGGTCAAGAGCGGCGAGAAGATCGCCTTCCTCGGCGATTCGATCACACAGGGGGGTGCGGCTTCGCCGTGCGGCTACGTTCGGCTGGTCATCAGCGGGCTGAAGGCCAACGGAATCGACACCGTGCCGATTCCAGCCGGGATTGGAGGACACAAGTCCAACGACATGCTGGCGCGACTCGACCGCGACGTACTGAGCAAGAAGCCCGACTGGATGACGCTGAGTTGCGGCGTCAACGACGTCTGGCACGGCGCCAAGGGCGTTCCCCTGGAAGACTACAAGAAGAACATTACGGCCATCGTCGATCAGACCCTGGCCGCCAACGTCAAGGTGGTCATCCTCACCGCCACGATGATCGGCGAGGATCAACCCAATGCGAACAACCAGAAGCTGATCGCCTACAACGAGTTTCTCAGAGAACTGGCCAAGGAGAAGAAGTGCCGGCTGGCCGACCTGAACGCCGACATGCAGGCCGAGGTTGCCACCCGCAGCAAGACGCCCCACGTCGGCCACCTCCTGACGACCGACGGCGTACACATGAACCCGCAGGGGAACGTCATGATGGCCACCGGTGTCCTGAAGGCCTTCGGACTCGACGAGGCGCAGATCAAGAAGGCGCGTGCCGCGTGGCTCGACATGCCCCATGCGGTCGACGTCTCTGGAAGTGTCTCTTTGACCCTGCGGCAGTATCAGCAACTATGTGATCTCGCCGGAAAGCGGAAGTGTGGCGTGAATGACGTGGTCAGCGCCGAGGCCACGCAGTCGGTCCAGTCACTGCTCAAGAGCGAATCGCGGGAGTAGGAACCCGTTTGAGGGCCCGAAGCGAGGGCACGCGCCCGAGAGTTTTCGCAAAAGCCCAACTTCGCCCCTTATGCTGAACTGCAAGCGGTCTGACCACGCCGCCCCCCTGTCACGCCCTGGCCGGAGCGTCCCTGAAAAAGTCAGACGAACATGACGCTTCTGTGACAATTCCGAAGGACTGGCCGTGTAGTTTGTTGGACCTGACTGACCCCAGAGATGAAGGGGCCACAATTACACGCTTGAGGAGTTGTAATATAGTGTATTTCTACGTGACAATACAGGTAAGGCGCTGTCTTCTTGGAGGAGCTTTGGTCACGTTATCGGAACCTTGCCGCAAACGTACCGTATAATACGGAGGGCCTCGGCGTATCACCTGGAGTTGCACATGGCGGGCCATCGCATTGGGGAAATCCTTATACGGCTCGGCTACCTGACGCCGGACCGACTCGCTCAGATGGAACGATCCACCAACCAGGATGGCCTGCGGATCGGCGAGCACCTGGTCCGTCTGGGCCTCATCCATCCGGACGATCTGACGCACGCCCTGTCGGTTCAGCATGACATCCCACTGGCAAGTCTGTCGAACACCGAAGTTGCCGACGACGCCCTGCGGCTCATCCCGGCCGATCTGGCGCAGCGGTACCGGGTGCTTCCCCTGAAGACTCATAACGGGCAGCTCGACCTGGCCATGGCGGACCCCTTCGACCTTCAGGCCGTCGGCGACCTCGGCGCGGTCTGTGGAATGGATATCGTCCGTTGGTATGCCCGACCGACCGAGTTGGCCGATGCCCTTCGCCGGCTCTATGGCACATCGGCGGCTCGCATGGCCGATTCCCTTGCCGCCGAAATCGACAGCCTGGAAGAGACGATCGCGGAGGATTCCATCGGCCACCTCCATGAACTGGCGCGGGAGCCGTCGCTGATCAACCTGGTCAATCTGATCGTGCTCGAAGCGGTGCAGGACAAGGCCAGCGATATCCACATCGAGCCGTTCGAACACGAATTGAAGGTCAAGTATCGCACCGACGGCGTGCTGCACGAGATGAAGAGTCCGCCCAAGCACCTGCAGGCGGCCATCGTCAGCCGCATCAAGATCATGGCGAACCTCAACATCGCCGAACGGTTTGTGCCGCAGGACGGGCACATCAAGTTTGTCGCCCCCGAGGCGAATGTCGACATCCGCGTCTCGACCGTGCCGACCGTGTTCGGTGAGAGCGTCGTTCTGCGGATCCTCGACAAGAGCAACACGCTCCGCCGGCTCGGCGAACTGGGCATGTCTGCCGATCTCCTGCGAGTGTTCGACGGGGTCATCCGCCGCCCGCACGGCATGGTTCTCGTGACCGGTCCGACGGGCAGCGGCAAGACGACGACGCTCTATGCGGCCCTCAACCGCATCTACACGCCGGGCAAGAAGATGATCACGATCGAGGACCCCGTGGAATTTCATCTGGAAGGCATCGATCAGATGCCGGTCAACCCGAAGCGGGGGCTCACGTTCGCCGGCGGGCTGCGGGCCATCCTCCGGCACGACCCAGACATCATCATGGTGGGCGAAATCCGCGACAGCGAGACGGCCGATATCGCCATCCGCAGCGCGCTGACCGGCCACCTGGTCTTCTCCACTCTGCACACGAACGACGCGGCCGGGGCCGTCACACGGTTGCTCGACATGGGCATCGAGCCGTTCCTGTTGGCCACGACCCTTGAGGCGATTGTCGCGCAACGGCTGCTGCGTGTGGTGTGCGATCGCTGCGCCGAGACCCACGAGCCGTCGCTGCAGGTGCTCGAACAGCTCGGCGTCGACGCCCCGTCGTTCCGCGGGGCGAAGCTTCGTCGCGGCGTCGGCTGCCAGGAGTGCCACCACACGGGGTATCGAGGCCGGGTGGGGATTTTCGAGATGATCCCCGTAACCGACGCGGTTCGCGAGGTCGTCCTGCAACGACCCTCCGGAAGCCAGGTTCGGCAGGCCGCCGACGGTGCGTTCGTCAGCATGAGACAAGATGGTTATCGAAAGGTGCTCGAAGGCGCGACCACGCTCGAAGAAGTATGGCGCGTGACACAAGACGCGGCGGAAAACGGCACGCCGCTCGAACTGAGCGTTTGACAAGACGTTCGAACCCAAGGTCCGCCCCGTGTGAACCGGGGCTCGCGGGCGGTTATGGCGACGTTCGCATATAAGGCGGTTGCTGTAGACGGCCGTGACGTCCACGGCGAACTCGATGCGCCGGACCGGCCGTCGGCCGTCCGGGAGCTGGCCGCTCGGGGCGTGTGCGTGACCGACCTCCGAGAGGGCCGTGCCCACGGGTTGTCTCTGGCACCCTCCAATGGACGCCGTAAGCGTCTCCGCATACGGCCAAAACAGGTGGCGGTCTTCACACGACAGCTCGCGGTGTCGCTGGAGGCCGGCCTGCCGCTTCTGACGGTGCTCAACGTGATGGGGCAAGAACTGGAGTACGCCCCCTCGCGAGAGCTTCTCAGCCGCCTCAGCCAGCGCGTTCAACAGGGAGCCAGCCTGTCCGACGCCCTGGCCGAGCATCCGGATGTGTTTACGCCGATGTATGTTCGATTGGTCAAGGTGGGCGAGGTCGGCGGCCTGCTCGAATCGGTGCTCGCGCAGATCGCCGACATGCTCGATCGTCAGGTCGACCTCCGGGAACGGGTGAAAAGCGCCTCCATCTATCCCGCGATCTTGCTGTTGCTCGGGACCGTTTCCGTCGCCATTATCGTCACCATCATCGTCCCTCGAATTGTCGAATCGGTTGCGGTAGACCCATCGATGTTGCCCTGGCCTACCCGGGTTCTGCTGGGTCTGAGCGGTTTCGTCCGCCAGTGGTGGTGGCTTCTGCTGGCGGGGACGATCGGCGTGGTCGTGGGCTGGCGGCGGCTCGTGCTTCGCGGGTTCGGCCGACAGTGGTGGGATGCCGCGCAGCTCCGCATCCCCCTCCTGCGTCGCCTGATTCGTCAGATCGAGGCCGCGCGGTTCTCCCGAAGTCTGGGCATTCTGGCGCGCGGTGGCGTGCCGATCACCGAGGCCCTGCCGGTCGTTCGAGACACGATCCAGAACACCGTGATCCGCGACGCCCTGTACGACGTGGCCGAATCCATCAAGGCCGGCGAGCCGATCGCCCGCCCTCTTCAACGAAGCGGCATGTTTCCCCCCTTGCTGGTTCAGATGATCCGTGTGGGCGAGAACACCGGGCAGTTGGATGAGATGTTGCTGCGATCGGCACAGATACACGAGTCGGAAGCCCGCGTGTCTCTGGACCGGGTAGTGAACGTGCTGCCGGTACTGATGATCCTGGTGCTGGCCTGCATCATCGGATTCATCGTGGCCGGGCTGGTGCTGGCCATCGTGGAGTTCCAGACGACCGGCTTCGGTGCCTTGAACACCTGAAAGGATGCCCGTCAAGGCCTATTGCGGCAGCGGGTTCGACCGGGCACCTGTTGAATGGAGGAGTCATCATATGCCGATGCGTCCGCACACACGCTCTGAAAGCAAACGCAGGGCATTCACGCTGATCGAGTTCATCGTCGTCATTACGATCATCGGGATTCTTGCGGCACTGATCGTGCCGCGCTTCTTCGGCCGGATCGGCAGTGCCAAGCAGGCCGTGGCCAAACAGGCGGTGGCCGTGCTCGAGACCAAGGTACTGGAGTTCCAGGCCGACTGCGGCCGGCTCCCGACAGGCGGCGAAGGCTTGCGGGCCCTGCTGCGGGCCCCGTCGGATGTCGGTGACCACTGGAAGGGACCGTACGTCAAGGAGAAGGACATCACCGACCCATGGGGCGTCGAGTACACCTACCGATGCCCAGGGCGGCGAAACGCCGACTTCGACATATTCACCTATGGCTCCGACCGCCAGGAAGGCGGTGAGGGTGAGAACGAGGATATCGGCAACTGGTGAGACCACAATCGTGCGTTTCAAGGGACTGGAAACAACCTGGGTCGATCGCCGACGGGCGAGGCCTTGCCGAGCCGCAGCAGCCTTCACGCTGCTTGAGCTGCTGGTCGTCCTGTCGATCATCGCTCTGCTGGCGGGAGTGATCGTGCCGCGAATGGATCGTTCGGTAAGCCGTCGCGAACTCGACGAGGCGGCCGGCCGATTCGCACAGACGGCGCGAACCGTTCGGGAACTGGCCGTGGCGAGGCACCAGCCCTACGCCATCGAGATGGACCTCGACGGGAAGCGATACGCCGTGGTGGCGCCATCGGGTCGAGAGCGCCAGGAGCAGTGGCGAGTGGTTCAGGCCTCATGGATGAAGGCCCAGAAATGGCCTGAAACCGTGACCGTCGCATCGTACAAGACGCCCGATGGTACAAGGGTAGAGGGCGGGCGGCAGTATCTGAGATTCTTTCCGGACGGGTCGAGCACGGGCGTGGTGTTTCGGCTCGTGGGTCGTCAGGAGGCCCGCGACATCGTGGTGCATCCGCACAGTGGCCGTGTCGTTTACGGAGATGCCAAGACGATGGACGTCGCCCCGGATCAGTACGACCTGGGCGATTGAGGTGTGTTCGTTGACGAGTTCATTACCCAGGGTGATGTGCCGAGCGTCGAGAGTGCGCCCTCGCATCCGACGGCTTCCGATGCCGGGTCGCGGCATGACGCTCATCGAGGTGCTGGTAGCCTCGGTGCTGTTGGGCGTCGGCGTCACCGGATTGATCTCGGTGTCCACGCTCTCCCTGCGCAATCAACAACGAACCGAGCTCCGGTCGAGCGCGCTCTGCCTGGCACAGGACAAGCTCGCGAACGTCGAACTCCTCGGTGCCCACGTCTGGATGCTGGGGCATCCGACCCAGGGGTCCGAGCGCCGAGGCAGTGCCCAGTTCAACTGGACCATCACCATCGAGCAATTGAGCGTGGGCGAGCTGTTCAGCGTCCGCATCGAGGTCCGATGGCTGGCCCCGGGCAGCAACGGGGAGATCACGATCGAGACATGGCTGAACGATTACGAGGCGGTGAAGGGCCCGACGAAGGAGTCCGCCGCTTCACCGACGGGTGCTCCGGCCCAGCCGAGCGCGCCGCCGGGTCGATAGGAGTCCGATGAGTCCGACAACCCGTACATCCCGACTACGGGCATTCACGCTCGTCGAGGTAGTGGCGGCGCTCACCATCGGCTCACTCATTGTCGTGTCCGTCGTCAGCGCGACGCGGGCACTGTCCGGTGCGCGCGACGGGGTGGATCACCGCATAACTCGGGCCGCATCCGCCCGCCGTGCGATGGAAGCCGTGGTCGCCGCCCTTCGCAATGTCCGACGGGACCCCATTCGCGACCAGCCGGTCATCGTCGGGCACAGCGGCGGCCGTGGTGTCGGCAAGGACCGAATCAACCTCCTGCTTATCAGCGATACGCCGGTCCGCACCGACGGCCCGGAGTCGGATCAGTATGAGATGAGCTTCTACCTGGCCAAACCCTCCGGACAACACCTGCCGTCGCTCATGTGCCGAAAGGACCACGGCCTCGACCAACACCCAGACGATGGGGGAATTGCGACGGTCGTGGCCGAGGGAATCGTCGGGCTGTCGTTCGAATACTACTCCGACGGCGAGTGGTCCGAGGAATGGCCGAAGACCGAGCCTCGCACGCCGGAGGCCGTCCGTGTCACGGTGACGGCCATCGATCCGCAGGCCGCGGACGCTCGCGTCCGACCGGATCCTTGTATTCTGTCCACGGTCGTACGGATCCGAGTGAACACGCCGACGGAGCCCCCGTCTCCGGAGCCGATGCAGAAGCCCAAGGGCAATCGACCGTCCGGAGGGCCGCAGCGATGAGACCGCGATTCCGGAGAGCGGGAGCTGCACTGCTGCTGGTCCTCTGGGCCATCGCCATCCTGTCGCTTCTGGCCGGCAGCATGAGTTTTGCGCTGCGTCAGGACCTGGCGATTGCCAACATCGAGAAGGATCGCGTGGTGTCGCACGCCTTGGCCCGGGCCGGTGTGGAGCGGGCCATCGCCGCCGTCATGGACGACATGACCTCGACCGGGACGACGGCCAGTACCTGGCACGATAACCCCACGGCCTTTCAGGATGTGGCACTGGCCGGCGGCACATTCAGCGTGCTGACGGAGAGTCACGAACCGATTCCGGAGGCCCGATACGGAGTCGGCGACGAGGCCGCCAAGCTCAACATCAATGTGGCCACGCGCGAGCAATTGCTCAAGCTGCCGCACATGACGGAGCCGATCGCCGCCGCCATCCTCGATTGGCGAGACAACGACGAAGAGCCCCAGCCCGACGGCATCGAACGCGGCTACTACGCCACGCTGAAGCACCCCTACGAGATTCGCAACGCCCCCTTTCGAACCGTACGCGAGTTGCTGCTGGTCCGCGATGTCACGCCGGAGCTGTTCTACGGGCAGGACCGAAATGTCGACGGGTTGCCGGACGCCGATGCAGGAAGCGGCACGGGCCGGACCTCGTCGGCCGGCACCTCCGGACGAATGGAACGCGGCTGGTACGCCTATGTGACCGCCTACTCGTACGAGAAGAATGAGAACGCACGGGGTCAGAAGCGGCTGAATCTCTCCAAGGTCGGCGCCGAGGAACTGATGCAACGCCTGAGTCTCGAACGATGGGCCGCGGAGTCCATCGTAAAGGCCCGCGAGCAGAAGAAGGAAGGGCACATCGTGGATCTGCTCGATGTCCGGCGCGACTCCAGCGTCCAGAGGGGCAAGAAGGAAGACGACAGCTACTCGCGAACCAACGAAGAAAGTGACCAGCCCGTGACGTCGTCGATCTTCGTCCGGATCTTCGACGACCTGACGCTCAAGGACGACGAGATGATTCTCGGCAAGATCAACATCAACACGGCCCCGAGCGCCGTTCTGGCCACATTGCCCGGTGTGAACGAGGACATCGCCGACGCCATCGTCCGCCGCCGAGAGGCGATCGGCGGATTCTCGTCGGTCGCCGAGCTGCTGGGCGTCAACGGCATCACGAAAGAGAACTTCGGAAAGTATGAAGAGTCGGTTACCGTGCGAACGAACGTCTTTCGCATCCAGAGCCACGGCCGGCCGGCCTCCGGCCTGACCGAGGCCACCATCGAATGCGTCATCGATCGAACGGATCGTGCGCCCCGAGTGTTGTATTGGCTGGAATCGTCACCATGAGCGAGAGATACAGGTGAGCGTGTGAGCGAGCCAACCGCTGTGGGAATCAACCCCCGTGGAGCGGTCCTGCGTTGGGCCGAGCTTCGTCGGGTGGGTCGACAGGTCCAGACCCGGACCTTCGAGCAGCCGTTGCCCGAAAACCGGACGGCCGAGGGAGCGCCGCCGCCGGCGTCCCCTCTGCCGGCACAGGCCAATTCGACGACGCGCGTCGCCTCGATGCCGGCCTGCGATGTCATGTCGCGATGCTGGAGCTTTCCGGATGCCGATGACGAGAGGTGTCGGCAGATGGTGGCCCACCGGCTCGAAGCCGATCTGCCGCTGCCCATCGCCGAGCTGACGTGGAACTACCGAAAGAGCCCCGTTCGATTGCCCGGCGAGGGCCAGCGGCGCGTGATCGCCCAAGCCGCCCGAACCACGCAGATCGCCCGATCGCTGCAGCGTCTGGAGGAGGCAGGCGCCTCCGTGGACGTTCTGACGACGGAAGCCGAGGGCCTCGGTGCCCTCTACCGCCACGGACTCGGTCGATCGGGCGGGGACGGTGTCGAGGTTCTCGTGCTGGCGACGTCCGACGATTGGACGGTGGCCGTTCTGAGGGACGGACTGGTCGAATCGCTAAGGCATATCGCTGCCGATCCCCAACGTCCGGACACCGCCGAACGCCTCTGCCGCCAGGTCATCGAGGGCCATCTCCCGCTGCGAGACGTCCGCCGGATGCTGTGGTGTGCCTCCCCGGACTGCGAACCTGCCCGGACCCCACTGGGCGAACGGCTCGGCATACCCGTCGAACCGGTAGAACCCACCCATGGGCTGTGCGGCGAGGACGGCTCGCGAATCCGCAGCGAACAACTGGCCGCCTTCGGTACGGCCATCGGCCTGGCCCTGACCGGGCTCCACCCATCCGAGGGGATCATCCACCTATCCCGCCGCGAGATCCCGATCGAGGAGCCTCATCGGAAGATCGTGCGGATGATTGTCTCGCATCCCTGGCGATGGGGAATCGTCGCCGCATCGCTCTTGGCCTCTGCCGCGATCGTGCATTTCGGCGCCGTCGCATGGGAGATGCGCCAGATGCGACGGCTCCTGGGCGATGCCGTCCGCACCACGTCGCCACTCGATGCCCTGCAACCCCGCATCCTGGCCATGCAGCGGCTTCGAACGTATCGCATCGACGTCGAGGGGATCGTCGCCGAAGTGTGCAAGCAGGTTCCGGACAGCGTAGTTCTATCAACGATTCAGCTCTCACGAGACCGTCGGTTCATCATCAAGGGGACGGCGGGCGATCCGAAGGCGGTCTTCGCCCTGGCCGATGCCCTGCGGAAGTGCAACCGCTTATCTTCGGTCAGCCCGGAACGTACCGAACCGGGCCAGGGAGGCGGATTCACCCTCAGCGCCGAACTCGTCGGCGTCAACAAGCTCCCGTCGCAGGGAGGCCGAGGTGCATCATGGCGCTGAGCGAACGAGATCGCCGGGCGATCGTCATGGGCGCAATCGGCCTGGGCCTGATCGCTGCCTACATGTTTGCCGTCGAGCCTCTGGCCAAGGCCTACGACCGATGGATCACGGAGCATGACCATCTGGCGGCGAGGCTGGCCCGCACCGTTCGAGACAATCGCAAGGCGGAGTATTTTACCTCACAGATCGCCGAGTTCGAACAGACGGCCGGCGTGCTGGTTCCGCCCGCCCCCTACAGCGAGCAGATCACGACCGTGGGCGAACAGATCATGACGGCCGCTCAGGCCGGTGGAGTCAGCCTGCGAGGGTCTACGCCGACCGCTCCCGTGCCCTGGGCCGAAGACCCAAGCCTGGAGGTGGCATTGCTCCACATCGACGCCGAGTCCGCATGGCCGGGGCCCCCTGCCGCCTCGGGGGCCTGGGAGAACATCTTCAAGTTCATCGCAGGTCTGTACCGCATACCCGGCGTGCTCAGCGTGGAGCAACTCGACCTGTCGAGCGACGCGAAGAAGGGCGGATCAGACGGTGGGAAACAAGGCGGGAAGATCACGATGAGGTTGAGCGTCTCGGTGCTGGTCGCCTCTGGTGCCAAAGGGGAGACGGCATGGTCAAAATAAAACGGCCGGACAACCTGAGGCAGAAAATCGCGATCGCGGCGTTCGCATTGGCGGCGCTGATGGCGCTAGACGTCCTCTATCAGATCGGTATGCACATCCGATGGCGGTCCTGGCTGCCCGACACCCTGGAGGTCGCCACATCCAGACCGTCGACCACCCGCCCAACCACTACCTCGCAGTCGGCCAACTCTCAGCAGGCGGGCTCACAGCCGACCAGCGGCAAGGCGGTCTCAGAGCGAGGGAAGCCACCGGCCAAGCCGCCGGTGATCCTGGCAGCGATCCGAAAGCGCAACATCCTGACCGCGCCCGTTCAGAAGGGGCACGGCATGCAGCTCACGGGGGTGCTGGGCAACACCGCGTTGTTCAACGCCCGAGAGGGTGGAACCGTGGGCATCGAAGAGGGCAAGTCCGGGAGCGGTATCAAGGTGATCTCCATCGACGGCTACAGCGTCACCATTGAACACGAAGGCAAGACCGAAACGATGAAGCTCTTTCCGGATGAAGGGGCAAGTAGGCCCTCACCCGCAACATCTTCTTCCACCAGACCCTCCGGAGAGACGGGCGAATCAACCCGAACCGTCGGATCCCGACCCGGCCGCGAGGTCTCCAGACCGTCGCGTCCGGCCAGAGGCCAAGGAGCACAACCATGAAGAGGCACGCACGACAACAGGGCATCATGGCGGCCCTCGGTATCGCAGGGCTGATCCTCGCCGCCGCATCGGCCACCGCTCAGCAGCGAAGGGCCGTCCGACGGGACGATGCCGCGGTCAAGACGACCGGCGATCGCCCGACCACCACCACCACCAGCGCCCCTTCCGACAAGGCGATCCCCCTGTCGTTCAACAATGCGCCGATGCCGCAGATTGCCAAGTTCCTCACCGACAATCTGGGCAAACCGGCCCTGATCAACAAGGAGGTTGAGAAGATATCCATCACGGTGGTCAATCCCAAGCCCCTGCCTCTGAGTGAAGCGCTCTACGTGCTCAGAACCGCCCTTCACGAACAGGGCGTGGCGATCGAAGAACGCGAGCGGACCCTCCACCTGATCCCGATCGGCCAGATCGTTCAGAGGCGGATCCAGATGGTGGCCCCCGACGCCGACCTGACCCGGATCCAACCGGCCAATCAGATCATCCGCAAGGTGTTCGACATAAAGCACTACGACCCGACCAAGCTCGTGGAGGTCCTCAAGCCGCTCATGCCGAGCTACGGCAGCATTCTGGCGGACCCAACCACCGGCAAGCTCATCCTCGTGGCGACCGTCGAAGAGCTGATCACCATGTCGAAGATCATCACAGAGCTCGACCAGCCCGAGGTCAGCGGTCGCGAACTGCGCGTCTTTGCCATCAAGAACTGCGACGTCTTCGAAATCATCCCCATGCTGGAGAAACTGATCGCCGGCTACCTCGGTGCCGAAACCAAGGCCCCGACCGTGGTCGGGCCCCCTCGACCCGGCCCGCAGCCCTCCGGCGAGAGCGGTGGCGGCCCATCACCCGGCGGTGGACGCAGCGGACCTGAGGGAGGGCCCCGGCCCGGCGGAGAGAGCGGCGGCAGGCCTCCTGAGAAGTCCCTCGGCGTGGGCGTTGTGACCATCCAGGCCGAGAAAAGGCCCGTCCTGCTCATTCCCGACGTGCGACGGTCATCGATTGTCGTCGAGGCCCCTCTGCACGTTCTCACACAGGTTGAGGGATGGCTCAAACATCTGGATCAACCCAAGCCGCCCAGCACGCAAACCGAGATTGTCGAGGTGCAATACGGAGATGCCGAAGACCTGTGCGAACAGTTGACGCGAATGATGGGCAACATACCCGACGAGAGCCTTCGGAGTTCGTTGCGTATCTTCCCCTTCCCCTCGTCGCGCCGATTGATGATCGTCGGGGCCGAACAGAACCGCAAGATCGTCAAGGAGTGGCTCAAGGACATCGACGTGGCCGACACAGGGCTCCACGTCACGCAGACGTTCACTCTCAAACACGCCGATGCCCAGCAAGTCGCCGACAACATCAAGGAGCTGTTCGGCGAGGAACAATCTCGCTCCAGGTACTGGAGCTACTACGGATCGTTCAGCCGGCGCGGCGGCGAGGCCGACCGAACCAAGGTCACCGTGACGGCCAATGTTCGGAGCAACAGCGTGACCGTGGTGGCCTCACCGGAGCGGATGATTCGTATCACCAAGCAGATCGAGGAGTGGGACAAGCCCTTCACGGGCGAAGAGGCCGCCCCGCGAATCTTCACGCTGAAGTTCACCGATCCCGAGAAGACCAAGGAACTGCTCGAAAGCCTGTTCACAAAGAAGGAGCAGTCGATGCGGCCATGGTGGTGGGACGACGAGGGGTCATCCCAGACTCCCTCACCGGTGGGACGACTCTTCGGGCAGTTCCGTTTCGAGGCCTACCCCGAAACGGGCAAGCTCATCGTGGTGAGCAAGAACGAAGAGAACTACGCGGTCATTGAGAAGATGATCCATGACATCGATCAGGCTCAGACCGCCGGCCTGCCGCGGATCATCCAGCTCAAGTTCGCCGACGCCGAAACCCTGGCCGAACAGCTCAACGCCCTGCTGAATGCAGCGGGGACGCCCACGTCGATTCTCCGGCGCGGCCGTACCACCGGCACCTTCAAAGAGCTGGCCGACGAAGGCTCTCCCTATTCCAGCCAGAAGAACAATCCCAAGCCCCCGCAGCAGCAGCAACAGCAGCAGCAACAGAGCGACCTGACCATGATGAAGTTCTGGTGGCAGAACCCGCCGCCGGACGTCAAGGTCAAGCAGCCGACAAACCTGGCGGGCAAGCTGCGGATTGTGCCGAACGTCGAGCAGAATCTCCTGATGGTGGCCGCACCGGAAGAGTACGTCGATGCCATCGAGAAGTTTGTGGCCGATCTGGATAAACCGGGACTCCAGGTGCTGGTCAAGGCGGTCATTGCCGAGATCACGCACGATGATTCTACGAGCCTCGGATATCGATTCTCGTCGGACCCCTCGCTCTTCACCTCGGGTGATCCGATCATCACCGAGAACGCATTGCGGGGCCTCCTGACGTATCAGTGGAAGGATCAGCTCGACCGGAACAACGTGATGACCCTCAACGTGGACGTCAACAACCTGATCAGCCTCCTGAGGCGAGTGACCGACCTGAAGATCAAGAGCGAACCGAAGATTCTCACCGCCGACAACGTGGAGGGCGAGTTCTTCGACGGACAGGACATCCCCTTCATCTCCAATTCTCAGACGACGGATGTCGGCGGCCTGACCCAGTCGTTCGACTATTTCCCGGTCGGCATCACGCTTCGCGTTCAGCCGCACATCACGAAGGAGGCCAACGTCGACCTGACCGTCAATCTCCGCGTGTCGAGCATCGTGCCGGGGCGGACCCTCTTCGGCGGAGTCGTCGTCGACCGGCGGGAAACGACCACACGAATCGTCCTTGAGAACGGCAAGACCTTCATGATCAGCGGCATCCTTCGCGAAGAGGATCGGTCGATCATCCGACGGATACCGGGACTCGGCGACATCCCCGGTCTCGGAGAGGCCTTCAAACATCGTGAGATCGCCAAGGTCAACAGCGAATTGCTCATCTTCCTGACGCCCTACGTCATCGGCGAGAAGTACTCAAGGGACGAGGTGGAATCGAAACCCATGGAGCGGCTGAGGGAAAGAATGCCGTCGGCCACAGAGAAGACCGACCTGGCTCCCGTCACCACGCAAGCCACGGAGGTCGTCGGCCCGGTGTACGCCGCCGACGGACATGTGAGCCCGTAGCCATGCGATCCTGAGATGGGACCCTTGGGGGGGCCTTTGCGAAGTCTCGTGTCTTATGGGATGACCGCGTCATGCATCGTACAGCTCTGAAGATGATCGGCGTGCTGTGGGCCGCGTGCCTGACCGGCTGCCAATCGCCGGAAAAGGCCCCGCCCACCCCAAGCTCCGAGACGGTCAACGAGCGACACGCGGCCCTCTTCGGGGCCGCCGATCTGCCTCGCAAAATCGGCTCGGTCGAATCCGTGGGCCTGAACATTCCCGCCATATCCCCCGACGGCCGGCAGATGCTCTATCTTCGAACGGATCGAGACACGCTCTCGGCGGCAACCCTGTGGGGTTCACCCGACCCGCGAGACACCCCCTCGGAAGGCCTGCTCTCCATCTGGGTTCGTCCCACAGAGGGCAACGATTCGGGACGGCGCCTGTCCCGGCAACGATGGGTACACTCGCCGATATGGTCGGAATCGGGCCGTGCCGTCGTCTACACCGTCAACGAGCCCCCGCAGAGTTCGATCGTGCATCTGGCCCTGGAAACCGGCAAGGAGACGCTGCTCGGTGTGAAGGGACAGATCAACTGCCTGCCGCGTTTCGACGGCGATGACGAGTCGGTTCTGTTCTGCGCAGGCCCGAAAGTCGACGGTCCGTTCCGCATCTATCGTCAGAGGACAGGTGAGGCCCATCCGGCGGCCCTGTCTCCCCCGGGCCCCGACTGCTTCTTGCCCGTCGCTTCGTGCAGAGACGGCAGCGTGCTATGCGCTCAGACCGAAGGGGAACACCTGATCTGGGTGAAATCCCATTCGTCGGGAACGACCCGGGCGGTCCCCCAATGGGGACTCTCGACGCGGGCGGCCGCGCTCCAGACGTGGGCCGGCATTACGACTCCCCTGTCGCCCGATCGCGCCTCGGTGCTGTTCCATGATCTGGCTCAGGAACGGATCTGTGCCCTCCACATTGCCGAGCAGGTCGTGCGGAGACACCGACCGCGAAGCATTGCCGGATGCTGGCTGGACAGCCAGTCAATCGCCCTGGCCACCGCCGACGGTGTCTTCGCCATCAACGCAACCACGGGCATGAGCATCTCGCTCTTCAGTGGACAGTGGATTCCCTGCCGATATGTGCCATCGACACGACGGCTGATCCTTTTGGGCTATCAGACCCCGCGACGGTTTGCTGTGTGGGAGATCGTGTTCAAGTCGGCCATGGGCTCGCAAAGGACCGTCGAACTGCCCGCAGAGGTCGGAAAGCAGCGCCAACCAACAACCGTAGCGGAGAGCGGAACGTAGCACGCCCAACCGAGGCACACGCTTATGGAAACACACAGACAGATGAAGTCCCGACGACGCCTTGCCGCCTTCGTGAGTCTGATCTCGTGCGGCATGCTGTGGGGCTGCTATCGGTCGGCACCGCCGGATATCCTCGATTTTCGCCCGCCGCTCAAACCGGTCGCCACGGCTCCCACAAATTCGGAGGCCGTTCAGGAGGAATCTCCGCAGGCACCTCCCCCACCCCCACCGCCGGAACCGGAGGCACAGCCGGTTCAAGCCAGAGTCGCCGCCACGGCCCCCGCGGCACCTCCCCCCACCGAACCCAAGCCGGAACCGACGGCTCCCCAGGGGCCTACGCTTGTCGGAACATGGCGACTGGTCGAGATGGTGGAGAATGGGGCAGCCATGCCGATGCCGGAGGGTGTGGGCATGACCTTCACGCTCACCCAGGACGGCACGATGTCGATGTCGGTCTCCGGCGCACCGGGCGGTGAAGCGCCACCCGCCGTACAAGGCACGTACACCATCAGCGGCAACCAGATCACTGTCTCGCTGCAGAATGAGACGCACACGGGCACGTACACGTTCAAGGGGAATAGCGAGGTGACACTCGATTTCGGCACCCGACAGATGACACTCCGCAGGTCATAGTCTAGAGCATTTCACGATTGACTGTAGCGATACCCGCAATGTTGAAACCACCCT